>CANFWH010000030.1 GCA_947450645.1 Comamonadaceae bacterium
ATTCATGAATGTGATTATGGAAAGCGGTAAAAAAGCAGTTGCAGAGCGCATTATTTATGGCGCGCTTGAGGCAATGGAAAAGAAAACTGGCAAGCCACCAATGGAGGCATTTGCCTTGGCTATTGACAATGTCAAGCCAATGGTTGAGGTGAAGTCCCGCCGCGTTGGTGGCGCGAACTACCAAGTTCCCGTCGAAGTGCGCCCTGTGCGTCGTTTAGCGCTGTCTATGCGCTGGATCAAAGAAGCGGCACGTAAGCGCAGCGAAAAATCCATGGCGCAGCGCCTGTGCAATGAGTTGCTTGAGGCCACAGAAGGCCGCGGCGGCGCTATGAAGAAGCGTGACGAAGTTCACCGCATGGCTGAAGCCAACAAAGCGTTCTCGCATTTCCGCTTCTAAGAACTCGTTTCTAAATCACTTGATTGCAGGCGGCCCATGTGGGTCGTTTGCAGCTTTAAAGGAAAAAATTATGGCACGCGCCACCCCCATTGAACGCTACCGCAATATCGGTATCTCTGCACATATCGATGCAGGCAAAACGACCACAACCGAACGTGTGCTTTTCTACACGGGCGTGAATCACAAAATTGGCGAAGTGCATGATGGCGCTGCCACCATGGACTGGATGGAGCAAGAGCAAGAGCGCGGGATCACGATCACGTCTGCTGCAACCACTTGCTTCTGGTCTGGCATGAGCAAAAGCTTTGACCAGCACCGTATCAATATTATTGATACCCCTGGACACGTTGACTTCACGATTGAAGTTGAGCGTTCGATGCGCGTGCTGGACGGCGCGTGCATGGTGTACTGCGCCGTGGGCGGTGTGCAGCCACAGTCCGAGACTGTTTGGCGTCAAGCTAACAAGTACAAAGTGCCGCGTTTGGCCTTTGTGAACAAGATGGACCGCACAGGTGCGAACTTCTTCAAGGTCTATGACCAGATGAAGCTGCGCTTGAAAGCTAATCCAGTGCCATTGCAAATCCCGATCGGTGCAGAAGAAGGATTTGCTGGTGTGGTTGATCTCGTTAAGATGAAGTCGATTTTGTGGAGCGAAGCTGATAAAGGCGTGACGTTCACTTACGGCGACATTCCTGCGGATTTGGTTGACAAAGCTAATGAGTTTCGCGAGAAGCTTGTGGAGGCTGCTGCTGAAGCATCCGAAGAGCTGATGAACAAATACTTGGAAGGCGGCGAGCTGACTGAGGAAGAAATCAAGGCGGCGATTCGTCAGCGTACGATTGCCAGCGAAATTCAGCCTATGCTGTGCGGTTCTGCGTTCAAAAACAAAGGCGTGCAAGCCATGCTGGACGCTGTCATTGAGTACATGCCAAGCCCAGTGGACATTCCGCCTGTACCTTGTATGGACGAAGATGAGCAGCCAACAACCCGTAAGGCTGACGACAAAGAAAAGTTCTCTGCTCTTGCATTTAAATTGATGACTGATCCGTTTGTGGGTCAGCTGACATTTGTGCGCGTGTACTCTGGCGTTTTGAAGTCTGGCGACAGCGTTTACAACCCAGTCAAAGGGCGCAAAGAGCGCATCGGACGTATTGTTCAAATGCACGCCAACGAGCGTCAATCGGTGGACGAAATTGTCGCTGGCGACATTGCTGCGTGTATCGGCCTTAAGGACGTGATTACGGGTGAAACCCTGTGCGATCCAGATAGCATTGTGACGCTAGAGAAGATGGTGTTCCCTGAGCCAGTGATTGCACAGGCCGTGGAGCCAAAAACGAAGGCTGACCAAGAGAAAATGGGCATTGCTCTGAATCGTTTGGCGCAAGAAGATCCATCGTTCCGCGTGCGTACTGATGAAGAGTCGGGCCAGACCATCATCGCCGGTATGGGCGAGCTGCACCTTGAGATTATTGTTGACCGCATGAAGCGCGAATTTGGCGTGGAAGCTAATGTTGGCAAGCCGCAAGTGTCCTACCGCGAAACCATCCGTAAAACGGTGGAAGACGCAGAGGGTAAGTTTGTGCGTCAGTCTGGCGGTAAAGGTCAATACGGCCACGTCGTGCTCAAGATCGAGCCTAACGAAATGGGCAAAGGGATTGAGTTTATCGACGCAATCAAGGGCGGTGTGGTTCCACGCGAGTACATTCCGGCTGTCGAAAAAGGCATCATGGAAGCCGTTACGCAAGGCGTTTTGGCTAACTATCCCGTGGTGGACGTCAAAGTCACATTGCACTTCGGTTCGTACCACGACGTTGACTCGAATGAATTGGCCTTTAAAATGGCGGCCATATTTGGCTTCAAAGAAGGTTGCCGCAAAGCAAGCCCTGTCATTCTTGAGCCGATGATGTCGGTCGAAGTGGAGACGCCTGAAGACTATGCGGGCAACGTGATGGGCGATTTGTCTTCACGTCGCGGCATGGTTCAGGGTATGGAAGACATGGTTGGTGGCGGCAAAGCAATTAAGGCTGAAGTGCCACTATCTGAAATGTTTGGCTACTCGACCACGTTGCGCTCGATGTCGCAAGGCCGCGCCACCTACACGATGGAATTCAAACATTACTCGGAAGCACCGAAGCATGTGTCGGAAGCCATCATGTCGGCTCGCGCTAAGTAATTTCAGTTGTCTGCGATCACGCCGCTTTTTGTGCCTGTGCGAAAAGAATCACGAGTGCGATGCAGACATTAAACCCACCCACAGGCACTGCTCTTATCATTTAAAGGAAGCCCATCATGGCAAAAGAAAAATTTGAACGTACAAAGCCCCACGTCAACGTGGGAACAATTGGCCACGTTGACCACGGCAAAACAACGCTGACAGCGGCTATCACCACTGTTTTGGCGGCTAAATTTGGTGGTCAAGCCAAGGCCTATGACCAAATCGACGCAGCACCCGAAGAAAAAGCGCGCGGCATCACGATCAACACCGCTCACGTCGAGTACGAGACTGCCAATCGTCACTATGCCCACGTGGACTGCCCAGGCCATGCTGACTATGTGAAGAACATGATTACAGGCGCAGCCCAAATGGACGGCGCTATCTTGGTTTGCTCTGCAGCCGACGGCCCAATGCCACAAACCCGCGAGCACATCCTCTTGGCTCGTCAGGTCGGCGTGCCGCACATCATCGTGTTTTTGAACAAATGCGACATGGTTGACGACGCAGAACTCTTGGAATTGGTTGAAATGGAAGTTCGCGAACTCCTAAGCAAGTACGACTTCCCAGGCGACGACACCCCGATCATCCACGGCTCAGCAAAGCTGGCCATGGAAGGCGACAAAGGCCCCTTGGGCGAACAAGCCATCATGAAGCTTGCAGAAGCCATGGACACCTACTTCCCACAGCCAGAGCGTGCAGTCGACGGAGCCTTCTTGATGCCCGTTGAAGACGTGTTCTCCATCTCTGGTCGCGGAACAGTAGTGACTGGCCGTATCGAGCGCGGTATCGTCAAAGTCGGCGAAGAGATCGAAATCGTTGGAATCGTCGATACCGTCAAAACAACTTGCACGGGCGTTGAGATGTTCCGTAAATTGCTCGACCAAGGTCAAGCAGGCGACAACGTTGGTATCCTCTTGCGCGGTACAAAACGCGAAGACGTACAGCGCGGCCAAGTGCTGTGCAAGCCAAGCACCATCAAGCCGCACACCCACTTCACGGGCGAGATCTATGTGCTGTCCAAAGACGAAGGCGGACGCCACACGCCTTTCTTCAACAACTATCGCCCACAGTTCTACTTCCGCACAACGGACGTGACGGGTGCGATTGAGTTGCCAGAAGGCAAAGAGATGGTGATGCCAGGTGACAACACGGGAATTACCGTGAAATTGATCAACCCGATTGCGATGGAAGAAGGCTTGCGCTTCGCGATTCGCGAAGGTGGCCGTACCGTCGGATCTGGCGTTGTGGCTAAGATTTTGGCTTAAAGAAAAAAGTAGGGGCGTAGCTCAATTGGCAGAGTGTCGGTCTCCAAAACCGAAGGTTGGGGGTTCGAGGCCCTCCGCCCCTGCCACTTCTTCAATGTGAAGTTGTGGTCTTATTCGAAAAGAAGAAATTAGTAGAAAGAATTTGTGGCCAATCAATCTGTACAAACTGTCAGCCCCATAGCTGATAAAAGTAAAGTCTATGGGGCTTTGCTTTTAGCGCTGGCATCAGTTGCTGGCTTTTATTTTCTTGGCAAACAAGGCGCGCTTGTGCAGTGGGCCGTGTTGATTATTGGCTTGGTTGCTGCGGTGGTTGTTTACTTGCTTTCGGAGACTGGCAAAGAGTTGATTGCCCTATTTCGTGACTCTTGGCGCGAACTAAAAAAGGTGGTTTGGCCTAGCCGTAAGGAGGCCATTCAATTGACGCTATATGTGTTTGGATTTGTTGTTCTCATGGCGTTATTGCTTTGGATAACGGATAAGACTTTAGAGTGGGTGCTTTATGACCTTATTTTGGGTTGGAGAAAATAATGATTAATGCCGCAACGGTTGAAACCTTGCCCCCTATGGATGGTAAGTTGGCCGCACCGACGAATCCCGATATGCGGTGGTATGTTGTTCATGCTTATTCGGGCATGGAGAAGGCGGTTGAGCGCAATATCATGGAACGCGTGGTACGTGCTGGTGTTGAATCTAAATTTGGTCGCATCATGGTGCCGACCGAAGAGGTGGTTGAGATGAAGAATGGCCAGCGAAAGACGACCGAGCGTAAGTTCTTCCCAGGCTACGTTTTAGTTGAAATGGTCATGGACGATGAATCTTGGCATCTGGTCAAGCACACGAACAAAGTGACTGGTTTTGTGGGGGGGGGGCGTAATCAGCCCGTGCCGATTAGTCAAGCGGAAGTGCAAAAAATTGTGGACCAAATGACGGATGGATCAAGCCATCCACGTCACAAAGTTGAGTTTACCGTGGGCGAGTATGTTCGCGTTAAAGAAGGTCCGTTTGCTGACTTCAATGGAACAGTTGAAGAGGCGAATTACGAAAAGAATAAGCTGCGCGTTGCGGTGACGATTTTTGGGCGTTCAACACCCGTTGAGCTTGAATTCTCGCAGGTTGAAAAAACCTAACTTCACCTTTTCGGCTAAAATTAACAGTTATGCGTTTTTCACGACTCGGCGCAAAACTAGACGGTAAGAGTCACTAACCCCGTCGGGGAGTTTGAGTTTGTTGATTCATCAACTTAATTTCAAACGTTTGAACCCGCAAGGAAAATAAATCATGGCAAAGAAAATTGTCGGTTTTATTAAGCTGCAAGTACCAGCTGGTAAAGCCAACCCATCACCACCCATCGGCCCAGCACTGGGTCAACGCGGTTTGAACATCATGGAATTCTGCAAAGCGTTTAACGCGCAGACCCAAGGTATGGAGCCAGGCATGCCAGTGCCTGTCACGATTACCGCATTTGCAGATAAGAGCTTCACGTTTGTGATGGGTACCGCGCCTGCAACGTACATGATCAAAAAAGCGATCAATCTTGTGAAAGGTTCGGCACGTCCGCATACCGACAAGGTTGGTAAAATCACGCGTGCGCAATTGGAAGCGATTGCTACTGCAAAAATGAAGAATTTGACTGCTGCCGATATGGATGCAGCAGTTCGTACGATTGCTGGTTCTGCTCGCTCCATGGGCGTGAATGTGGAGGGGGTGTAATCATGGCAAAACTAACTAAAAAACAAAAGCTCTCCGCTGGCAAAATTGATAGCAACAAGTTGTACCCAATTGGCGAAGCTCTCGCTTTGGTTCAGCAGTACGCAACAGCGAAATTTGATGAGTCTATTGACGTAGCGGTTCAGCTCGGTATCGATGCTAAGAAATCGGATCAAGTCGTTCGCGGCGCGGTCGTGCTGCCAAACGGCACTGGTAAAACAGTTCGCGTTGCGGTGTTCGCCCAAGGTGCTAAGGCTGAAGAAGCGAAAGCTGCTGGTGCTGACATCGTGGGCATGGATGATTTGGCTGCGATGGTCAAAGCAGGCAATATGCCTTTTGACGTTGTCATTGCCGCACCAGACGCGATGCGTGTGGTGGGTACACTGGGTCAAATTCTTGGCCCGCGTGGTTTGATGCCTAACCCTAAGGTTGGGACGGTAACGCCTGACGTTGCTGGCGCCGTGAAGAATGCTAAAGCAGGTCAAGTGCAATTCCGCGTTGACAAAGCAGGCATCGTGCATTCGACCTTGGGTCGTCGCTCGTTTACCGCCGCGCAAATTCAAGGTAACTTGGCTGCGCTCTTAGAGGCTTTGACAAAAGCAAAACCAGCCTCAAGCAAAGGTGTTTACCTGCGCAAAGCTGCTGTGTCCTCTACGATGGGTGTGGGCGCACGTATCGATTTGGCGTCTGTCACCGCCTAATTGAAAAAATTTATGAGCCGCGCTTGGGTGACTAGGCGGGGTTTATGAAGTGGTGAGCTACGGCTCATCCAAGACCGTTGGTGCTGGCATCGCAAGGTGTTCGCTTAATTTCCAGCGCAGATGGTGTGCTCGCTAACTTCGAAATCTGAATTTAGTTGGTCGCTAAAAAATGGCCGTACCCTAAGAGCTAATTAAGGGGTACATTTTTAGGAGAGAACTTTGAGTCTTAACCGCAGTGAGAAATCCGCCGTCATTGAAGAAGTGACTGGCCTCGCCGCAAAAGCTCAGACCTTGGTTATTGCTGAGTACCGTGGCATCACGGTCAAAGCAATGACAGAGCTACGTGTTGATGCACGCAGCAAGGGTGTGTCACTTAGCGTGCTTAAAAACACGCTGGCACGCCGTGCTGTTGCTGGTACGCAGTTTAATGTGGTCTCTGAGCAGATGACGGGCCCGCTCATCTATGGTTTTTCTGAAGATGCAGTAGCTGCCGCGAAAGTGGTAGCTGACTTCGCGAAAACTAACGACAAGTTAGTGATTCGCGCAGGTGTATACGGTGGAAAAGCGCTAGATGTGAACGGTGTTAAGCAATTAGCAAGCATTCCTAGCAAGGAAGTGCTCTTGTCGCAAATTTGCGGATTGCTCATGTCGCCTATCACGCGTACCGCGCGTGTTTTGGCGGTGTTGGCAGAGAAAAAAGGCGAAGGCGTTGCTGCTTAATTGCAGTTATACCTTCACGTAACCAATTAAAGAAAATTAGGAATTAAAAATGGCATTTGATAAAGACGCATTTTTGACCGCACTCGATACGATGTCGGTTATGGACCTCAACGACTTGGTGAAAGCCATCGAAGAGAAATTTGGCGTGAGCGCTGCTGCTGCTGCGGGTCCCGCCGCTGCTGGCCCTGCTGCTGCTGCTGAAGAGAAGACTGAATTCAACGTGATTTTGCTTGAAGCTGGCGCTCAAAAAGTGTCGGTGATTAAAGCCGTCCGCGAAATCACTGGACTTGGCCTTAAAGAAGCCAAAGACATGGTCGACGGCGCACCTAAAGCAGTCAAAGAAGGCGCAAACAAAGCCGATGCTGAAGCAGCTAAGAAAAAGCTGGAAGAAGCTGGCGCAAAGGTCGAACTCAAGTAAGAGGCAACCATCAAGCACATTCATTTTTGAGTGTGCTTTTTAGTGTTTTCTTTAATGAGGAAATAGTTTGGTTCGGGTGGGGTGCAATGCCCTACCGTCCGCCAATGACTGGTAGCGGCCAGTCGCCAAGCAGCACTGTCATTTTGTGTTTATTCACGTCATCTTTGATACTTTTGGGAGAGTCCTATGGCTAGCACGCAAACCAAGCAGGCATATTCATTTACCGAGCGCAAGCGTATTCGTAAAAGCTTTGGTAGTCGCGAAAATGTTATCGCGATTCCATATTTACTGCAAATGCAGCGTGACGCCTATGTGTCGTTCTTGCAAGCAGATGTTGCCAACAAAGACCGCGTTGATTTGGGCTTGCAAGCCGCGTTTACTGCGGCATTCCCTATTGTGTCGCACAACGGCTTTGTCGAGATGAAGTTTCTTGAGTACACACTTGGCAAGCCCGCCTTTGATGTACGCGAGTGCCAAACCCGTGGTCTCACATTTGGTTCTGCTGTGCGTGCCCGTGTGCAACTCATTATTTATGATCGTGAAACTTCGACGCCGCAATCTAAAGTCGTTAAAGAAGTGAAAGAGCAAGAAGTCTATATGGGGCAAGTGCCTTTGATGACGGATAAAGGTTCGTTCATTATTAACGGTACTGAGCGTGTGATTGTGTCTCAGTTGCACCGCAGCCCTGGCGTGTTCTTTGAACACGACAAGGGCAAGACGCATAGCTCGGGCAAGTTGCTCTTCTCTGCTCGTATCATTCCTTATCGTGGTTCATGGCTCGATTTTGAATTCGATCCAAAAGACATTTTGTATTTCCGTGTCGATCGCCGCCGCAAGATGCCTGTAACAACATTGCTCAAGGCCATTGGCCTAAATAACGAGAGTATTCTCGCTAATTTCTTTGTGAACGATGCGTTCAAATTGATGGACAGTGGTGCGCAAATGGCGTTTGTCGCCGAGCGTTTGCGTGGCGAGGTGGCTCGCTTTGATATTACCGACAAAAAGGGCAATGTGATTGTCGCCAAAGACAAGCGTGTGACTGCACGTCACACAAAGGAATTAGAAGGCTCTGGTACGGCTCACATAAGTGTGCCTGAGGACTTCTTGCTGGGGCGTGTGCTGGCTAACAACATCGTCGAGGCGGATACTGGCGAAATTATTGCCAAAGCCAATGATGAGCTAACCGAAGTGTTGCTCAAAAAATTGCGTACGAGCGGCATTACTGATATCGCTTGCATCTATACCAACGAACTTGATCAAGGCGCATACATTTCGCAAACGCTGCGTTCAGACGAGACAGCTGATGAATTGGCCGCACGAGTAGCCATCTATCGCATGATGCGTCCTGGTGAACCGCCAACTGAAGATGCTGTTCAGGCACTGTTCCAGCGCTTGTTCTACAACCCCGACACTTATGATTTGTCCCGCGTTGGACGTATGAAATTCAACGCCCGTGTGGGACGTCCAGAATCCACGGGCTCTATGGTTTTGTCAAACGACGACATCATGCATGTGGTCAAAATTTTGGTTGATTTGCGTAACGGCAATGGTCAGGTCGATGATATTGATCACCTTGGTAATCGTCGTGTGCGCTGCGTGGGTGAATTGGCTGAAAACCAATATCGCGTTGGTTTGGCGCGTATTGAAAAGGCGGTCAAAGAGCGTTTGGGTCAAGCTGAGGGTGGCCCTGGCCAAGAGCCACTCATGCCACACGATCTCATCAACTCTAAGCCGATTACTGCTTCGCTCAAAGAATTCTTTGGTTCATCACAGCTGTCGCAGTTTATGGATCAAACCAATCCATTGTCCGAGATCACGCACAAGCGTCGCGTTTCTGCTCTTGGGCCTGGTGGCTTGACTCGTGAGCGTGCTGGCTTTGAAGTTCGTGACGTGCATGTGACACATTACGGTCGCGTCTGCCCAATTGAGACACCTGAAGGTCCAAACATTGGACTGATTAACTCATTAGCACTCTATGCGCGGTTGAACGAGTACGGCTTCATTGAAACGCCATATCGCCGCGTGATTGATGGCAAAGTGACCAAGCAAATTGATTACCTATCAGCGATTGAGGAAGGTAAATATGTGATTGCTCAGGCTAACGCTGAGTTAAACGCAGAAGGTCAACTCACGGGTGATTTGATTTCTGCGCGTGAGATGGGCGAGTCGGTTTTAGTCATGGCGGATCGCATTCAGTACATGGATGTGTCGCCAGCGCAGATCGTGTCGGTGGCTGCATCCTTGGTGCCGTTCTTAGAGCATGATGATGCAAACCGTGCGCTGATGGGCGCGAACATGCAGCGTCAAGCCGTGCCAGTGTTGCGTCCTGAAAAAGCCTTTGTAGGTACAGGTATCGAGCGTGTCGCTGCTATCGACTCGGGTACCGTTGTTACTGCTACACGTGGCGGTATCGTGGACTATGTGGATGCGTCACGTATTGTGGTTCGTGTCAATGACTCCGAGGCGCAAGCTGGTGAAGTCGGTGTGGACATTTACAACCTAATTAAGTATCAGCGTTCCAATCAAAATACCAATATTCATCAGCGCCCTATCGTTAAACTGGGTGACAAAATTGCCAAAGGCGATGTAGTGGCAGACGGCGCATCGACAGACCTTGGTGAATTGGCTTTGGGTCAAAACATGTTGGTGGCATTCATGCCTTGGAATGGCTACAACTTTGAAGATTCGATCATGATTTCTGAGCGGGTGGTGTCAGAAGACCGCTACACCTCGATTCACATTGAGGAGTTGACGATTGCTGCTCGTGATACGAAATTGGGCGCTGAAGAGATTACGCGCGATATTCCTAATTTGGCTGAGCAGCAACTTAATCGTCTTGATGAGTCTGGCATTATTTACGTGGGTGCAGAAGTGCAGCCTGGCGATACGCTGGTTGGTAAGGTTACGCCAAAAGGTGAGACCACACTTACACCTGAAGAGAAATTGCTCCGCGCTATTTTTGGTGAGAAAGCTAGTGATGTGAAGGACACATCCTTGCGCGTCAGTCAAGGTAGTTCGGGAACGGTGATTGACGTGCAAGTCTTCACCCGCGAAGGCATTGTGCGTGACAAGCGCGCTCAGCAAATTATTGATGATGAACTGAAGCGTTTCCGTTTGGATTTGAACGACCAATTGCGTATTGTGGAAGCGGATGCTTTTGACCGGATTGAGAAATTACTCAATGGTAAAGCTGCTAATGGCGGTCCTTCTAAGCTGGCAAAGGGCTCAAAAATCACGAAGGATTACTTGGCTTCGGTTGAGAAGTTTCACTGGTTCGATATTCGTCCCGCAGATGAAGATGTCGCTGCCTCGCTTGAGTCGATTAAGAACGCAATGGAACAAACCCGTCACGACTTCGATTTAGCATTTGAAGAGAAGCGCACCAAACTTACGCAGGGTGACGAATTGCCACCAGGCGTGCTCAAAATGGTTAAAGTCTACTTGGCGGTCAAGCGGCGCTTGCAACCAGGTGACAAGATGGCGGGTCGCCACGGCAATAAGGGTGTAGTCTCCAAGATCGTGCCTGTTGAAGACATGCCATTTATGGCTGACGGTACACCTTGCGATATCGTTCTAAATCCATTGGGTGTGCCTTCCCGTATGAATGTCGGTCAGGTGCTCGAAGTACATTTGGGCTGGGCTGCTAAAGGTATTGGTCAGCGTATTGGTGATTTGCTCCAAGCCGAAGCCAAGGTGGTTGAATTGCGTCAAGCTATGGAAGTGATCTATAACAACTCGGGCAAGCAAGAAGATCTTAGCAAACTGAAAGACGATGACGTGCGCGAAATGGCTGTCCAGTTGTCCAAAGGAGTGACCTTTGCAACACCTGTGTTTGATGGTGCTACTGAAGGCGAAATTCAATCCATGCTACAACTGGCCTATCCAGATGATGTGGCTAAGGCAAAGGGGTTGAATGCAACTCGTACGCAAGCGCATCTGTATGACGGACGCACGGGCGAAAAATTTGAACGACAAGTCACCGTTGGTTACATGCACGTGCTCAAACTCCATCATTTAGTGGATGACAAGATGCATGCTCGCTCAACGGGACCTTACAGCCTGGTCACGCAGCAGCCACTGGGCGGTAAAGCACAGTTTGGTGGTCAGCGTTTCGGTGAGATGGAAGTCTGGGCACTTGAGGCTTATGGCGCGTCATACATTTTGCAAGAGATGCTGACAGTCAAGTCTGATGACGTGCAAGGTCGTACCAAGGTCTACGAGAGTATCGTCAAAGGCGAGCACACGATTGAGGCCGGTATGCCCGAGTCGTTCAACGTACTGGTCAAAGAGATCCGCTCGCTGGGTATCGATATGGACCTCGAGAAAATTTGAGTTTGATTGCTTTTAAATAAACAGATAAAGGAACACACATGAAATCCATTCTTGACCTCTTTAAGCAATTTACGCCTACTGAAAATTTCTCGGCTATTAAAATTGCGATGGCATCCCCCGAAAAAATTCGCTCATGGTCGTTTGGTGAAGTTAAAAAGCCAGAGACTATCAACTACCGCACGTTCAAGCCTGAGCGTGACGGTCTGTTTTGCGCGAAGATTTTTGGACCTATCAAAGACTACGAATGCCTGTGCGGTAAGTACAAGCGTCTCAAACACCGCGGTGTGATTTGCGAGAAGTGCGGCGTTGAAGTGACACAAACAAAGGTGCGCCGCGAGCGCATGGGGCACATTGATTTAGCTGCACCTTGCGCCCACATCTGGTTCCTTAAGTCCTTGCCATCACGCCTTGGCATGGTGTTGGATATGACCTTGCGTGACATCGAACGCGTGCTTTATTTTGAGGCTTACGTGGTGACCGATCCTGGTATGACGCCACTCAAAAAATACGGCATCATGTCTGAGGACGAGTTCGATGCCAAAGAGCAAGAGTACGGTGATGAGTTCGTCGCCAAAATGGGTGCAGAAGGCATTAAAGAACTCTTGGCAAGCATCGACATTGAAGGCGAAATCGAGCGCTTGCGCGGCGATTTGACGGGCTCTGAGACTAAGGTCAAAAAGAATTCCAAGCGTTTAAAAATTCTTGAGGCATTCAAAAAATCAGGCATTAAGCCTGAGTGGATGATTCTGGAAGTGTTGCCTGTGTTGCCACCTGATTTGCGCCCACTTGTGCCGCTTGATGGTGGACGGTTTGCAACGTCGGATTTGAATGACCTCTATCGCCGCGTGATTAACCGTAATGGTCGCTTGGGTCGTCTGCTCGAGCTCAAAGCACCAGAAATCATCGCTCGTAACGAAAAGCGTATGTTACAAGAAGCTGTTGATTCGTTATTAGATAACGGTCGCCGTGGCAAAGCCATGACGGGCGCAAATAAGCGCACACTCAAGTCACTTGCTGACATGATTAAAGGCAAAGGCGGACGTTTCCGTCAGAACTTGCTGGGCAAACGTGTGGACTATTCAGGCCGCTCAGTTATTACCGTTGGTCCAACACTCAAGTTGCACCAGTGCGGCTTACCAAAATTGATGGCACTTGAATTGTTCAAACCATTCATCTTCTCGCGCCTTGAAGCGCTTGGCATTGCGACCACGATCAAGGCGGCTAAGAAAGAAGTTGAATCAGGTTCTCCAATCGTTTGGGACTTGCTGGAAGAAGTGATTCGCGAGCATCCTGTGATGCTGAACCGTGCACCCACTTTGCACCGTCTGGGTATTCAAGCGTTTGAGCCGATCCTTATTGAAGGCAAGGCGATTCAGTTGCATCCACTCGTTTGTTCTGCGTTTAACGCGGACTTCGATGGTGACCAAATGGCTGTCCACGTCCCGTTGTCAGTTGAAGCGCAAATGGAAGCTCGCACTTTGATGCTAGCGTCCAACAACATCTTGTTCCCTGCCTCAGGCGAGCCATCTATCGTGCCGTCCCAAGACGTGGTGTTGGGTCTTTACTACGCTACACGTGAACGTACGAACGCAAAAGGCGAAGGCATGATCTTTGCCGACGTGGCTGAAGTGGAGCGTGCTATGGATGCTGGCGTGACCGAAATCACGGCTAAAGTTAATGTGCGCTTAACTGAGTACACCAAAGACAAAGTGACGGAAGAGTTCACGGCTTCGACCAAGATTGTGGCGACTACAGTTGGCCGTGCATTGCTCTCAGAAATTTTACCAAAGGGCTTGGCGTTTGAGAACATCAACAAGTCGCTGACGAAGAAGGAAATTTCTAAGCTGATCAAAATGTCCTTCCGTAAGTGCGGACTCAAAGAGACTGTGGTACTTGCCGACAAACTCTTGCAAGCGGGCTTCCGTTTGGCAACTAAGGCTGGTATCTCCATCGCGATTGACGATATGCTAGTGCCAAAAGAGAAGGAAGGCATTGTGGTTCGTGCAGAGGCTGAAGTGAAAGAAATTGCGCAGCAATACGCATCAGGTCTCGTGACCGTCGGTGAGCGTTACAACAAGGTGGTGGACATCTGGGGCAAAGCTGGCGACGAAGTGTCCAAGGTCATGATGGCGCAGTTGGCAACAGAGAAAGTTGTTGATCGTCACGGCAAGACTGTGAACCAAGAGTCGTTCAACTCCATCTATATGATGGCTGACTCGGGTGCTCGCGGCTCGGCAGCGCAGATTCGTCAAGTCGCTGGTATGCGCGGCTTGATGGCTAAGCCTGATGGCTCGATCATCGAGACACCGATCAAGGCTAACTTCCGCGATGGATTGAATGTGCTCGAGTACTTTATCTCCACTCACGGTGCGCGTAAAGGCCTAGCTGACACTGCGCTCAAGACGGCTAACTCTGGCTATCTCACACGCCGTTTGGTTGATGTGACGCAAGACTTAGTGGTGCGCGAGCAAGATTGCGGTACTTACCTAGGTTACGTGATGCGCTCGATTGTCGAGGGCGGTGAAGTGATGGAGGCGCTGAAGGATCGCGTGTTAGGGCGCTCGACTTCCGAAGAAGTGTTGCATCCTGAAACACGCGCTGTGCTGATGCCAGCGGGTGAACTCTTGGACGAAGACAACATCGAAATGCTAGAAGCCGCTGGTGTGGACGAGATCAAAGTACGCACAGCCTTGACCTGCGAAACACGGTTTGGCATTTGCGCTAAGTGCTATGGGCGTGACCTTGGTCGTGGTGGTCTCATTAACGCTGGTGAAGCCGTGGGTGTGATTGCAGCTCAGTCGATTGGTGAGCCAGGCACGCAGTTGACGATGCGTACGTTCCATATTGGTGGTGCGGCTTCGCGTGCAGCCGTTATCTCCAATGTAGAAGCGAAATCGAGCGGCGCGATTGGCTTTAATGCCACGATGCGCTACGTGACCAATGGTAAAAAAGAACTGGTTGTGATTGCTCGCTCAGGCGAAATCATCATCAATGACGAGCATGGCCGTGAGCGCGAGCGTCATAAAGTGCCATATGGCGCGATACTTGCTATTAAGCCGGATCAAAGTATCAAAGCTGGTACGGTATTGGCCAACTGGGATCCGCTGACCCGTCCAATTATTTCTGAGTTTGCTGGCCGTGTGTTATTTGAAAACATTGAAGAAGGCGTAACGGTTGCCAAACAAGTCGACGAAGTCACGGGCTTGTCTACGCTTGTAGTGATTGATCCTAAGCGCCGTGGTTCAGCCAAAGTGGTGCGACCACAGGTAAAGCTACTAGATGCTTCTGGTAAAGAGATCAAAATCCCTGGTACTGAGCACGCAGTGACGATTGGCTTGCCAGTTGGCGGACTTGTTCAAGTGCGTGATGGTCAAGACATTAACCCTGGTGAAGTGTTAGCACGCATTCCTATGGAAGGTCAAAAGACTCGCGATATTACGGGTGGTTTACCGCGCGTGGCTGAACTCTTTGAAGCGCGTGCGCCAAAAGATAAAGGTATGTTGGCTGAGATGACGGGCACGATTTCCTTTGGTAAAGAAACCAAAGGTAAAGTGCGCCTCCAGATTACTGATCCAGATGGGAAAGTGTGGGAAGAGCTTGTGCCCAAAGAGAAAAACTTGGTGGTACATGAAGGCCAAGTGGTCAATAAAGGCGAGAGCATTATTGACGGCCCAGCCGATCCGCAAGACATCTTGCGTTTGCTCGGTTCAGAAGAACTCGCGCGCTACATCGTTGACGAAGTGCAAGACGTTTATCGTCTACAAGGCGTGAAGATCAATGACAAGCACATTGAAGTGATTGTTCGTCAGATGCTACGCCGTGTGGTGATTGAGAACTCGGGTGATTCACGCTATATTGCAGGCGAGCAAATTGAGCGTTCAGAAATTCTGAATACCAATGATGCTTTGCGCGCAGAAGGCAAGATGCCCGCGACGTACACCAACGTGCTCCTCGGTATCACCAAAGCGTCCCTATCCACCGACAGCTTCATCAGTGCTGCATCGTTCCAAGAGACGACACGCGTGCTGACCGAAGCGGCCATCATGGGCAAGCGCGACGAGCTACGTGGCTTGAAGGAAAACGTCATCGTCGGTCGCTTGATTCCAGCAGGTACAGGTTTGGCTTATCACCAAGCTCGCGCTGCAAAAGATCAAATGGACGATGCCGAGCGTCGCCGTATTGCTGAAGAAGAAGCGCAGGCTGAAGAGGCTGAGGGCGCTGCAACCGAGGAAGTGGCTGTATAGCGCTACTGGGGCTAAAGTCGCAATGACGCCCTTGTCTTTGCAGCTTAAAGCCACGGCGAGAGCCGTGGCTTTTGTCATGGCGGGCCGATCGCTGAATGATGTGCTAGCTGATGGTTCGGTGGTGAAGTCTGATTTGCGAGCAGGCGTGCAAGCGCTCAGCTTTGCAGTATTGCGCAACTATGGAATGGCGCGTGCACTGTGCCAGCTCCTTGCGCCCAGGAAGCCTGCGCCGTCTGTTGATGCGCTTCTTTGCACGGCGCTCGCGCTCTTGGTGAGTGAGCCTGATTCTGGCGCGAGCTATACCGATTTCACGCTGGTGAATCAAGCCGTAGAAGCTGCAAAGGATTACGCCAAAACAAGATCGAGCGCCAGCTTTATTAATGCAACGCTGCGCCGATTTTTGCGTGAAAAAGCTGCGCTCATACAGCAAGCGCTGCAAAGCGAAGAAGCGCAGTACAACCATCCGCAGTGGTGGATTGACCAGCTACGGCATGAGCGTCCGAATCATTGGGAAGAGATATTGGCGGCCAATCAAATGAAGCCGCCGCTCACCTTACGTGTGAACTTGTCTAAGACAACGATCGCAGTTTATACGGGCTTGCTTGCAGAGCAAGGCGTGGCGTGGCAGGGGGCGGAATCGGCACTCGTGCAGGCCAAGCGGGATGTGGCCTGCGGGCTCGTTTTGCAGGATACGCCACCTGTGCAAAGTTTGCCAGGATATGCGAATGGTTTGTTCTCGGTGCAGGACTTGGCAGCGCAAGGCGCGGCGGCTCAATTGCTGAGTGATACGTTTTTGGTTGAGTTAATTGCACGTGCTAAACAAGGTCATAAGGTTCGCGTGCTTGATGCTTGCGCAGCACCAGGTGGTAAGACCACGCATTTGATTGAAAGACTATTAGAGGCCTTTAACCATGCGGGCTTGCCTGTAATGACGGGTGAGGATTGGGGCAAGAATTTTGAAGTAGTGGCTGTTGAATTTGATGCTAAACGCACTCACCGTATTCACGAAAATTTGAGTCGTTTGAAACAACGAGCCACTGTCAAGGTTGCAGACGTAGCAAATCTACACAGTTGGTGGGATGGCGTGTCGTTTGATGCGGTGCTCTTGGATGCGCCTTGTACAGCGTCAGGCATTGTGCGGCGTCATCCTGATGTCCGTTGGCTGAGGCGTGAGAACGATGCCCAAGCTTTAGGGCGAGTTCAGCTTGCGATGCTTAAAGCTCTGTGGCCTACGCTGCGAGAGAGTGGGCGTTTGCTGTATGCGACTTGCTCTGTGTTTGAGGCGGAAGGTGATGCGGTTGTCCGTGATTTTTTGAAAACCTACCCCAGCGCAAACAAGTTAGACTCGCACGGTTTATGGCTACCCACTTTGCCCCTACCTATGACGGATGGTTTTTACGATGCGCTTTTTAAAAAAACAGCCGCTTGAGCTAAGCGGTCGAACGTATCGACTCTTGCTGGGACTATGTGTGGCATGGCTTTGCGGCTTATTTTCGGCGCAAACGTTTGCACAAGCAAATGGTGCAGAAATTCAAAACTTTAAGGCAACGAGAGCTAGCCAAGATTTGATGGTGTCAGCCGATATTAAATTTGAATTGCCAAGTACCATTGAAGAGGCGATGTACAAAGGTGTCTCACTAACTTTTGTAAGTGAGTTAGAAATCACACGCGAGCGATGGTATTGGTTGGATAAAACAGTTGCGACTGCGAGTCGTCAAACCCGCATTTCGTATCAAGCTCTCACAAGGCGCTGGCGGGTCTTGCCGTGGACAGAGAGCGGAGTGGTGACAGGCCTTGGTGTACAGCTGCCCCAAACCTATGAAACGCTAACGGAAGCCCTTGCAGTTGCCCAGCGTATTTATAACTGGCGTGTCACACCAAGCAGCGAATTGAGCGAGGGTGCTTATGTTACGCAGTTACGCTACAGACTTGATATTTCGCAGTTGCCAAAGCCGTTGCAAATTGGTTTGCTTGGACAAGGGGACTGGTCGATTAATGCAACTAGCCGCCAACGATTCCAATTAACCGAAGCGATTGCACCATGATCGATATGTTGGTTAAAGTGTCCATTACGCAGCGTGTTTTTCGCGTTGGAGTCGGTCTTGCGCTGCTCACCGCCATGGCACTGATTTATCTCTTAGTGCGTGCTGTAGATCAGCGCAGTTTGAGTGATCAAAATATTGGTTATTTATTGCTCTTTAATGGCGCAGTCGCGGCGGCTTTGCTCCTGATTATTGCTGCCATGGCTTGGCGTTTGCGTCAGCGCTTACGCGAGGGGCGTTTTGGCAGCAAATTACTCATCAAGCTAGCTGCTATTTTTGCCTTAGTTGGCGTACTGCCTGGCATATTGATTTATAGCGTGTCATATCAATTTGTCTCGCGCTCTATTTCGTCTTGGTTCGATGTGCGGGTGGAGGGTGCATTGGAGGCAGGACTGAGCCTTGGTCGTTCAACACTTGATAGGTTGGCTATAGATTTATCCAATAAAACGCGAGCAGGGGCACAAAGCTTAGAGCTGGATGCTCGTACGGTCTTAGGTGTCAAACTCGATCGTATGCGTGAGCAAATAGGTGCGGATGATGCACAAGTTTGGACACATACAGGTGTGTTGTTGGCTAGTAGCGGTGAGTCGCGTTTTCAGTTAGCACCAGAAAATCCAAGTGCGCAGCAGATGCGTAATCTCAAAACGCAGCGAAGCGTGAGTGTGTTTGAAGGGCTGGATAACGAAGCTAAAGTGTCGCGATTGCGTGTTATTGTCCCGCTTAGCCCACCAGGACTTGGTTTGCTGGCCGAGCCTATGTACTTAGTGGTGAGCGAAAAACTGCCGAGTGTGCTAGTGGCCAATGCCCTTGCCGTGCAAACTGCTTACACCGAATATCAAGAGCGCGCCCTAGAGCGTGATGGTTTACAAAAAATGTATATTGGCACGCTTACGCTAAGTTTGTTTTTGGCGGTGCTAGGCGCATTTATTTTGGCCGTTATTTTGGGCAACCAACTCGTCAAACCCTTGCTGGTATTGGCTCGTGGCGTTGAACGCGTGAGTGCGGGCGATCTGAGTCCGCAACTAATGCTGCCCGAGGATAACGAGTTGGCTGGCCTCACGCGCTCGTTTGCCAGTATGACGCAGCAGCTATCGGATGCACGGATTGCTGAACAAAAATCCGAGCGAGTGAAAGCATGGAATGAAGTTGCGCAGCGTGTGGCGCATGAAATTAAAAACCCACTCACCCCCATTCAACTATCGGCTGAGCGTTTAGCTATGAAGCTTGGCGATAAGTTACAAGGCGCCGATTTAGCGCTCTTGGAAAAATCAGTAAAAACAATCGTTGATCAAGTCGAGGCGATGAAGCGGTTGGTTAACGAGTTTCGCGATTATGCTAGGTTGCCTAGTGCGCGTTTGCAGCAGGTGTCATTACTTGCGATCATTCAAGATACGCTGTCTTTATATGAACACGAAGTGCAAAATGGCAGCGTTACGGTTCTAAGCGATCCGCAGCTTCCGCTTATTCAAGGCGATGCAGAACAGCTAAGGCAGGTGATTCATAACTTGCTTCAAAACGCATTGGATGCTGCTCAAGCTAACTCTGTGTCAAATGCTGGTGTTGTAAAAGTGGTGATACAACTTGGTCAAGATGTGGTTGCACAAGCTGTGCGCTGTGATATTGAAGATAACGGCACGGGATTTGCAAGCCAGATATTGGAGCGAGCGTTTGAGCCCTATAACACGACTAAGCCAAAAGGCACGGGGCTTGGTCTTGCGGTGGTGCGAAAAATTGTGCAAGAACACCAGGGCGAAATCACGCTGTCCAATAAAAACGAGAGCGAAGGTATTGGCGCGCGCGTGCGTTTATTATTTCCATTGACTATGAGGAGTATTGGCGTTTAGCCAATTAAAAACTATGGCGCATATCTTGGTAGTAGATGACGAGCACGGCATACGTGATTTGCTGTTCGAAATTTTGGATGATGAAGGGCATCAAGTTGAATTGGCCGAAAACGCTGAACAAGCCAGAGCTGCCCGCGCTAGAGCTTGCCCCGATCTGGTCTTGCTTGATATTTGGATGCCCGACACCGATGGCGTGAGCTTGTTAAAAGAATGGTCGGGCTCAGGTCAGCTCACCATGCCTGTTGTAATGATGAGTGGTCATGCCACTATTGAGACGGCTGTTGCGGCGACTAAGCTTGGTGCGCTATCATTTTTAGAAAAACCCATTACGTTGCAAAAATTAATGCAAGCAGTCGATGTGGGTCTAAAGAAATCAAATCATAAAAGTTTGCCACTTGCTCCCGCGCAGTTGTTGGGGGGCACCGCTAAAGTGTTTGCTGGCTTGCCTAAGCCAGCGTCTGCGCAAGTACTCGAAAATCATCAGGCGTTACCAATAACAGTAGCGCCATTGCTGCGTAACGCAGATTTTGTGCTGCGGCTTGATCAACCTTTGCGCGAGGCGAAAGAGCAATTTGATGTTGCGTATTTCACCTATCATTTGGAAATTGAGCATGGATCAGTTGCGCGCGTGGCTGAAAAGACGGGACTTGAGCGCACACATTTATATCGAAAGCTGAAGCAGCTAGGTATTGATACGGCACGTAACAAGCTTGCACACGAGTAACGAGAGTAGGTTATAATTCCAAGTCTTACGATCAATGCATCCCCCTATTTCTAGAGTTCATCATGGCTGTTCAACAAAATAAAAAATCTCCTTCTAAGCGCGGCATGCACCGTGCGCACAATGCTTTGGATACTCCAGGCACTGGCATTGAGCCAACGACGGGTGAAGTTCACCTACGCCACCATATTAGCCCTACAGGTTTCTACCGTGGCCGTAAAGTGGTAAAAACCAAAAACGACGCTTAATTTATTTCTGAATTTTGTGAAGCCCAGTTTCAGACATGTCTGGCTGGGTTTTCTGCTTTCTAACGCTCACTTATTTTCATAATCCCCTCTATGGTTTTCACCACGATTAGCGTTGATGTGATGGGTGGTGATGCTGGCGCTAGCGTAACATTGCCTGCCTGCAAAGCGTTTTTGCAATCACATCCACAGGCGCATTTAATCGTAGTTGGTACGGCTGATGTGCTGCGTGGCTTCGCGCACGGCCGAGCCACCAAAGTAATTGCGAATGATGTCATCACTATGGATGACTCGCTAGAGACGGCCATGCGTAAAAAGCGTGATTCGTCTATGCGAGTTGCGATTGAGCAAGTTAAGTCAGGCGTGGCGCAGGTGGCTGTATCTGCTGGCAACACTGGTGCGCTGATGGCGATCTCTCGCTATGTTTTAAAAACGCTGGACGGCATTGAGCGTCCAGCTATCGCCGCACAATTGCCTAACGCGCTGGGCGGCAGTACAACCATGCTGGATTTGGGTGCAAACGTTGATAGTGCCCCTGAGCATTTGTTGCAGTTTGCATTTTTAGGCGCCGCGCTGGATACCGTGTTAAAAGGCAAGGCCAAGCCCAGTGTGGGTTTGCTGAACATTGGCGAAGAAGTCATTAAGGGCAATGAGACGATCAAAGCGGCTGGTGAGTTGCTCCGTGCGGCACATGAGCGTGGCGATATTCATTTTTTTGGAAATGTTGAAGGCAACGATATTTTTAAAGGCACGACTGACATCGTGGTTTGTGATGGCTTTGTAGGTAACGTGGCGCTGAAAACGAGTGAAGGTTTGGCCACAATGGTAGGGGGCTTTTTAAAGGCAGAGTTCTCAAAAAATCCACTAACAAAAATGACCGCGTTGTTGGCTTACCCAGTGCTGCGGGCATTTAAAAATCGTGTCGATCATCGCCGCTATAACGGAGCTGCCCTTTTGGGCTTACGAGGCCTTGTCTTTAAGAGTCACGGCTCGGCAGATCAAGATGCATATGGTTTTGCGCTAGGGCGTGCGTATGATGCGGCACGCAAAGGTTTACTTGAAAATGTGCAGGCTAATATCGCCAAAATTCAGCAATCGTAAATACACTTGAATTGGAAGTTATCGATGAAGTACTCGCGTATCGTGTCCACTGGCAGCTATCTACCTCCACGCAGGTTAACCAATGCCGACTTAGTTGCTGAGCTTGCGGCCAAAGGAGTTGAAACATCGGATGAGTGGATTGTGGACCGCACAGGCATCCGAGCAAGGCATTTTGCTGCGCCAGAAGTAACAAGTAGTGAGTTGGCCTATGAGGCTGCCTTGCAGGCCTTATCCAGCGGAGGTTTACAGCCTGTCGATATTGATTTAATTATCGTGGCTACGTCGACGCCTGATATGGTGTTTCCTTCAGTTGCGACGATCTTGCAAAACAAACTAGGGATTACCAATGGCTGCCCTGCGTTTGATGTGCAGGCTGTTTGTAGCGGTTTTGTGTATGCGCTGACCGTGGCTGATTCGCTTATCAAAACAAGTACAGCTAAACGCGCTTTAGTGGTTGGCGCTGAAGTGTTTTCCCGCATTCTTGACTTCAAGGATCGCACAACCTGTGTGCTCTTTGGTGATGGCGCAGGTGCCGTGATTCTGGAGGCGTCCGATACGCCGGGCATCTTGGCGAGCGATTTGCATGCCGATGGCAGGCACAAAGATATTTTGTGCGTGCCTGGCACGGTATCGGGTGGTCTTGTCCTAGGTGATCCTACACTCAAAATGGATGGCCCTGCGGTGTTCAAGTTGGCTGTGGGCGTGTTGGAGTCTGCTGCTAGAGCTGCACTAACTAAGGCGGGGAAAACGGATGCAGACATTGATTGGCTGATTCCACATCAAGCCAATATTCGCATTATGCAAAGCACCACCAAAAAACTCAAAATGTCGATGGAAAAGCTTATTGTGACGGTCGATCAGCACGGCAATACGTCGGCTGCGTCGATTCCGCTAGCGCTTGATTTTGCTGTCCGTAGTGGCAAAGTTAAGCGTGGGGATATGTTGATGTTAGAGGGGGTTGGCGGCGGCTTTACATGGGGTGCGGTGCTAGTTCAATACTAAGAATTGAAAAGAATTTAATAATGAAAAATTTTGCTTTCGTCTTTCCTGGACAGGGTTCGCAATCCGTTGGCATGTTGGATGCGTGGGGTGGCCATCCTGCTGTAGCTGAAGTGCTCAAAGATGCCTCGGAAGCGCTTTCTCAAGATGTGGGTAAGCTTATTCGCGAAGGCTCCAAAGAAGAGTTAGCCCTAACAACTAATACCCAACCTGTGATGCTTGTGGCGGGTGTTGCGGCGTATCGAGCTTGGTTGCATGAGGGCGGCGCTGTACCCTCACTGGTGGCAGGACACTCGCTGGGTGAATTCACGGCGTTGGTGGCAGCAGGAGCATTGACTTTGGCTCAGGCGGCGCCACTCGTTCGTTTTAGGGCGGCTGCTATGCAGGAGGCGGTTCCTTTGGGCGGTGGCGCGATGGCGGCAATCTTGGGTATGCCCGCTGACAAGGTGAGCCTTATTTGCGCCGAGGTGACGGCAAGTTTTGGCTCGCAAAGCGCTGAGACAGCAGAAGCCGTGAACTTCAATGACCCAATGCAAACAGTGATTTCTGGCAGTAAAGCTGCGGTAGATAAGGCCTGCGAGGCATTGAAGGCTGCTGGAGCGAAGCGTGCGCTCTTGTTGTCAGTGTCCGCGCCGTTTCATTCAAGCCTTATGCGTCCTGCGGCGGAAAAACTAAAAGAGAAGTTATCAAATTTAGAGATCGCATCTCCAAAAATTCAATTGTTAAACAACGTCGATGTCGCTATAGAGAGTGATGTTGTCCGCATTAAGGATGCGCTTTATCGCCAAGCCTTTAGCGCGGTACGCTGGGTGGAGTCGATTCAGGCAATGCATGCAAGCGGCGTAGAAATTGTTATTGAGTGCGGGCCAGGCAAGGTTTTGTTGGGAATGGCTAAGCGAATCAATGCTGAAAGTGCCACTAGCGCAGTGTTTGATTTGGCCAGTTTGCAAGAATCTAAAAATATTTTACAAAATAGTTGACGCAAAGATAAAAGACGCGCTATAATCGAAGGCTTCGCGGTTAAAGAATTCGATAACTGCGATATCAGCTCAGCGAAGTAGTTTCCTTAACAGGCGACTGTAACGACGGGACCAAGACTAACTGGGTGTCCAGTACAAGTTGGGGAAATAGATAACATGATCCAAACAGAATCTCGATTAGAGGTTGCCGATAACACAGGCGCTAAGTCTGTGCTTTGCATCAAGGTGCTCGGCGGCTCCAAGCGTCGCTACGCTAGCGTAGGCGATGTCATTAAGGTCAGCATTAAAGAAGCTGCGCCGCGCGGTCGCGTCAAAAAAGGCGAGATCTATAGCGCTGTGGTTGTTCGCACTGCTAAAGGTATCCGTCGCGCGGATGGCTCTTTAGTTAAGTTCGATAGCAATGCTGCCGTTCTTTTGAACGCAAAATTAGAGCCTATTGGGACTCGCATCTTTGGGCCTGTCACGCGTGAATTGCGTACAGAGAAGTTCATGAAGATCGTGTCACTGGCGCCTGAAGTTTTGTAAAGGGCTGCATAGATATGAATAAGATTAAAACGGGTGACGAGGTTATCGTCATTGCAGGAAAAGATAAGGCTAAACGCGGCGTGGTTATTTCTCGCGCTGATGACAGTCATTTGGTGGTTGAGGGTGTCAATGTTGCTAAAAAGCATACAAAGCCAAACCCAATGAAGAATGTGACCGGTGGCATTGTTGATAAGACAATGCCTATTCACCAGTCGAATGTTGCCATCTTCAATACCGCAAGCGGTAAGGCTGATCGTGTTGGCATTAAGACTTTGGCGGACGGCGCGCGTGTTCGTGTTTATAAATCTAGTGGTGAAGAGATCAAATCGATCGTTCCTGCTAAGAAGTCTGCGTGAGGTTAAATTAAATGGCACGTTTACAACAAATTTACCGTGAAAAATTAGCGCCTGAATTGGTTGCTAAGTTCGGTTACACCTCACCAATGCAGGTTCCACGTTTGACCAAAATCACTCTGAATATGGGTGTAGGTGAGGCGGTTGCTGATAAGAAGATTCTCGACAACGCCGTTGCTGATTTGACGAAAATTGCGGGTCAAAAACCTGTTGTCACAAAGGCTAAAAAAGCGATCGCGGGATTTAAAATTCGCGAGCAATTGCCAATTGGTTGCATGGTGACTTTGCGCGGCGTCCAAATGTATGAATTCTTGGATCGCTTTGTAACGATTGCTTTGCCACGTGTTCGTGACTTTCGTGGTATTTCAGGTCGCGCATTCGATGGCCGTGGAAACTATAACATTGGCGTGAAAGAGCAAATTATTTTCCCTGAAATTGAGTACGACAAAGTGGATGCTTTGCGTGGTCTCAATATCAGTATCACCACAACGGCGAAAACAGACGAAGAGTGCAAGGCTCTTTTGACTGGCTTCCGCTTCCCGTTCAAAAACTGAGGTGCAATGTGGCTAAACAAGCATTAATTCAGCGTGAACTCAAGCGCGATACTTTGGTTGCAAAATATGCTGCCAAGTATGCTGAGTACAAAGCAACATCTAAAGACGCAAAGAAAACCGAAGACGAGCGTGCTGCTGCACGTTTGGCTTTGCAAAAAATGCCGCGTAATGCCAATCCAACTCGCCAGCGTAACCGCTGCGAATTGACTGGTCGCCCACGTGGTACTTTCCGTCAATTCGGCTTGGCTCGCGCCAAGGTTCGTGAAATGGCTTTTGTCGGGGAAATTCCTGGCATCACCAAAGCCAGCTGGTAATTAGGAGAACAAATAATGAGCATGAGTGATCCTATTGCCGATTTGTTGACACGTATTCGTAACGCGCAAGCAGTTGCGAAGACGATTGTGCGCGTACCTTCATCTAAAGTGAAGATCGCGATTGCGCAAGTGTTGGCTGATGAAGGTTATATTGATGGTTTTAAAGTTAAATCTGAAGACGGCAAGTCCGAGCTCGAGATTGCTTTGAAATATTACGCTGGACGTCCAGTGATTGAGCGCATTGAGCGTGTGAGTCGTCCTGGCTTGCGCGTCTACAAGGGCTCGAATGCAATTCCGCAGGTGATGAATGGTTTGGGGGTGGCAATTGTCACAACCCCTAAAGGCGTCATGACCGATCGTAAGGCTCGCGCTAACGGTGTTGGTGGCGAAGTTCTTTGCTACGTCGCTTAAAGAGAGGCAGAATAAAATGTCCCGTATAGGCAAAATGCCCGTCACCATTCCTACAGGCGTAGAGTTTGGTATTAAAGAAAACATCATTAGCATCAAGGGCGCTGGTGGTACATTGAGTCTTGCGCAACATGCGTCGGTCACGATTCAAAATGATGCTGGTAAAGTCAGCTTTACGCCCATCAATGACTCGCGCGAGGCAAATGCCATGAGTGGCACATTGCGACAGCTCGTTAATAACATGGTTGTTGGTGTCAGCAAGGGTTTTGAAAAAAAACTAAGCTTGGTTGGCGTGGGCTACAAGGCTCAAGCAACTGGTAATAAGCTTAATTTAACGGTTGGCTATTCCCATCCTGTTAATTTTGATATGCCTGTTGGCATTAAAGTCGCGACTCCAACCCCAACTGAAATTTTGATTTCTGGTGCTGATCGTCAGCGTGTCGGTCAAATTGCAGCTGAAATTCGTGCTGTACGTCCACCTGAGCCTTACAAAGGCAAAGGTATTCGTTACGTCGATGAGCGCATCACGATCAAAGAGACTAAGAAGAAATAAGGACAGATATGATGTTGACCAAAAAAGAACAGCGCTTGCGTCGTGCTCGTCAGACACGTATTCGTATTTCGAAGCAGGAAGTTGCTCGTCTGTCGGTAAATCGTACCAATACGCACATTTACGCAACCTTGGTTTCTGTGGATGGGGCAACAGTCCTGGCCTCGGCATCTACTGTAGAGGCGGCTGTACGTGCTTCTCTTGGTGGTGCAGGCAAGGGTGCAACCACTACAGCTGCGGCAGCGATTGGGACGCGGATAGCAGAGAAGGCGAAAGCTGCTGGCGTTGAGCGTGTTGCTTTTGATCGTGCGGGTTTTGCATATCACGGACGTGTTAAGGCTTTGGCTGAGGCGGCTCGTACAGCTGGCTTACAGTTCTAACTTATTGTCTGCACATAAGGAATTATCAAAATGGCAAAAATTCAATCAAAAGCAGCTGATCCAGCGCGCGATGATGGTATGCGCGAAAAGATGATCGCGATCAACCGTGTGACTAAAGTTGTTAAAGGTGGACGCATACTCGGTTTCGCCGCATTGGTTGTGGTTGGTGACGGCGATGGCCGTGTTGGCATGGGCAAGGGCAAGACGAAAGAAGTGCCCGTTGCTGTGCAAAAAGCTATGGAGCAAGCAAGGCGTAATCTAATCAAGGTGTCGCTTAAAAATGGCACAATTCATCACACAGTGATGGGTCAGCATGGCGCAGCTAATGTAATGTTGGCGGCAGCCCCAAAGGGGACTGGCATTATTGCTGGTGGACCTATGCGTGCTGTGTTTGAAGTGATGGGAATTACTGATATTGTTGCTAAGAGCCACGGATCTACAAATCCATACAACATGGTTCGCGCTACGCTAGACGCGCTCAAGCGTTCGACGACACCATCCGAAGTTGCTGCTAAACGCGGTAAGTCTGTCGAAGACATTTTTGTTTGAAAGTAGTCAATCATGACCGCAACTACCTCCGTAAAAATTCAATTGATTCGTAGCCCTATTGGCTGCAAAGAATCACATCGTGCAACAGTTCGTGGCTTGGGTTTAAGAAAAATCCGTAGCACCAGCGAATTGCAAGATACGCCAGCCGTACGTGGCATGATCAACAAGATTAGTTACTTGGTCAAAGTAATCTAAATACAGTATTAGGTGATACACATGGAACTCAACAGCATTTCTCCAGCAGCAGGTGCCAAGCACGCTAAACGTCGTGTCGGGCGTGGAATTGGTTCTGGCTTAGGCAAAACTGCGGGTCGTGGCCATAAAGGCCAAAAATCTCGTTCAGGTGGTTTTCATAAAGTCGGCTTTGAGGGCGGTCAAATGCCAATGCATCGCCGTTTGCCAAAGCGTGGTTTTAAATCTACTACGCTGAAATTCAATGCCGAAATCACTTTGACAGCACTTGACATGTTGGGTGTAACTGAAGTGGATATGTTGACGCTGAAGCAAGCGGGTTTGGTTGGTGAACTCATACGCGTTGTTAAGGTTGTGAAGACGGGGACTTTGACAAAAGTCGTCAAGCTAACTGGCATTGGCGCTACTGCGGGCGCGAAAGCGGCTGTTGAGGCGGCTGGTGGTACGTTTGCCTAATAGAAGAAGAGATCTCATTCGTGGCAACAGTAGCATCCGCAAAAACTAACAAATTTGGTGACCTGAAAAGCAGGCTCGTCTTTTTATTGTTGGCGCTATTCGTCTATCGTTTGGGTTCGCATATACCTGTGCCTGGGATTGATCCAGTCGCTTTGCAGAAACTGTTTAAAGATCAGCAGGGCGGCATATTAAGTTTGTTTAATATGTTTTCTGGTGGTGCTTTATCGCGATTTTCCGTGTTTGCTTTGGGAATCATGCCTTATATTTCTTCTTCGATTGTTATTCAGTTGTTCCAATATGTAATCCCACATTTTCAACAGCTGCAAAAAGAAGGTGAATCTGGCCGAAAAAAGATTACTCAATATACGCGTTACGCAACACTAGGATTGGCACTGTTCCAATCTCTGGGTATCGCATTAGCCCTTGAGAGTCAAGCTGGACTAGTTTTGGAGCCTGGTTTTAGTTTTCGTATGTCCGCAATTGTGAGCTTGACCGCTGGCACGATGTTTTTGATGTGGCTCGGCGAGCAAATTACAGAGCGCGGCCTTGGTAATGGCATTTCAATTATTATTTTTTCGGGTATTGCGGCTGGATTTCCTTCTGCAGTAGCTGGGCTGCTTGAGTTAGTTAGCACAGGCTCTATGAGCATTTTGGCCGCTTTGATCATTTCGATCTTAGTTGTTGGTCTGACTTATCTTGTGGTATTCATTGAGCGTGGTCAGCGTAAAATTTTGGTGAACTATGCTAGGCGTCAGCAGGGCAATAAAGTTTATGGCGGTCAGTCATCGCATTTGCCATTAAAATTGAATATGGCGGGTGTTATTCCTCCTATTTTTGCTTCCTCAATTATTTTGCTTCCAGCCACTATTGTTGGTTGGTTTAGTTCTGGCGAATCGATGCGTTGGCTAAAAGATATTGCTTCAACGTTACGTCCGGGACAGCCTGTGTATGTTCTGCTATATGCAGCTGCAATCGTTTTCTTCTGTTTCTTCTATACGGCTTTGGTTTTTAATAGTAAAGAGACGGCTGATAATTTAAAGAAGAGTGGTGGCTTCGTCCCAGGAATTAGGCCAGGCGATCAAACAGCGCGGTTTATTGACAAGATATTAGTTCGTTTGACTGTCTCTGGAGCGGTTTATATAACAATTGTTTGTTTAATTCCAGAATTTTTAATCCTAAAATATAATGTCCCATTTAATTTTGGCGGCACCTCTCTGTTAATTGTTGTTGTTGTTGCTATGGATTTTATGGCTCAAGTTCAAAATTATTTGATGAGTCAGCAGTATGAATCGCTGCTTAAAAAATCAAGTTTTAAAACAATTATTTAATTTATATATCAGATGTCCAAAGATGATGTGATTCAAATGCAGGGTGAAATTCTGGAGAATTTGCCCAATGCGACTTTTCGAGTGAGACTTGAAAATGGACATGTTGTGTTGGGTCATATCTCAGGAAAAATGCGGATGCATTATATTCGTATATTACCAGGTGATAAGGTAACGGTTGAGTTGACGCCCTACGATTTATCTCGGGCTCGTATTGTTTTTAGAGCGAAGTGACCTTGGTGGTTGCTCGCATTCATAGGAGAGTGAAATGAAAGTTTCCGCATCGGTTAAGAAAATTTGCCGTAATTGCAAAATCATCCGTCGTAAAGGCGTGGTTCGTGTTATTTGCACAGACCCACGTCATAAGCAACGCCAAGGTTAATTTAATAGGTTTTAGAGGTATATATGGCACGTATCGCTGGTATTAATATTCCACCCCATCAGCACGCTGA
>CANFWH010000031.1 GCA_947450645.1 Comamonadaceae bacterium
GTTCATTTGGTGGTCGGTAATCCACAGCGCAATGCGGGCGATGTGCGCGGCGGAGTCGTCTATCTCGATGCCGTAGAACTGATCGACCTTGGTGCGAATCAAGTGCCGCATATCCAAAAGCTGTGTGTTGCTTTCGCGCAGGTACAGGCGCTCGATGAGGTCGTGCTCGATGCGGCGCAGCTCTCGGTAGGTGATGACTAAAAAGTTGCCGCAGCCGCAGGCGGGATCTAAAAATTTGAGCTTGGCTAGTTTGTTATGAAACGCCTCTAGCTTGGGCGCGTTGGTTTTGCAGGCGTCTAACTCGGCACGCAGCGCATCCATCACCAACGGATCAATCGCCCGCAGGATATTGGTCTCGGAGGTGTAGTGCGCCCCCAACTCGCGCCGCGCGCCCTTGCGGTCTAGCGCTCCGTGCTCTAGCACGCCTTGGAACATCGCGCCAAAAATAGCGGGCGAGATGTTGCCCCAGCCCAGCACCGCGCAGGCAAGCATCTTGTCCCGCAGCTCGGGGTTAAACCGTGGAATGCGGTAGCGGTCTTTAAACAAGTCGCCGTTGATATAGGAGAAGTCTCGGAAGGCAAGCTGGCTATGGCTTTGGCGCAAGTCCTCTTTGACGTTGAGTGCCTCAGTAAATAGCTCGTCTAGCTTGCTGCCAAGGTCGCTGCCGTCATCCGCGCTTTGCTCAATCAGTTCGCGCAGCGCGTGGTTGCGCTCAAAAATAGCGGTGTCGTCGGCAAACAAACAAAACACGATGCGGGTCAAAAAGACTTCTAGATCTTTGCCGTCGAATCGGTTTCTGAGCAGTGCCTCGTGCAGCTCGGCAATGGCATACGCGGCTTTGCGGTTGGCCTCGTCTTCTTCGACGATGACGCGCTTTTTACCTGTTTGCAGCACCTCGAACAGCTCCCAATGTTTGGGCAGGTCTTCTAGTTGGAAGCTAACCTCTGTGTCGGTATCTAAATCCCACACGCGCCAGTTTTGGAAGTCGCACACGACCAGCAGCTTGGGCATTTCGTTTTGCTCTAACACCTCGGCATAGCTGATGGCCTGTGCCTTGGCGTCATCCAAGTTTTTGTTAGCGCTTTTGTGTTCGACCAGCATCTTGCTGGGAATAAAGCAATCAATGAAACCCGTAGAACCATTCAGGCGCTTGCGTTTGTCCTCGTACAGCATCAAGCCGCGCTTATTAAGTCCAAAGCAGGCGCAAAAGGCGGTCCAAAATTGCTGCGCTTCTTGCTTTTCGCGCGTGGCGCCCTGCCATTCAGCAGCAAAAGCGGCGAGCTTGGAGCGGATGGCATCTTTACTAATTTTCATGTTTTTGAGCATAACCGCTCGCGTTAAATCGACCCCCTCTTGTGATCTGGCACAATTTCCCCATATTTCGACTTCTACTTCTTAACTACAAAAAGGAAAAACTCATGGCCAGCGATCTCATCAAACATATCTCCGACGCAAGTTTTGAAGCCGACGTGCTGCAAAGCGATCTGCCCGTGCTGGTGGACTATTGGGCTGAATGGTGCGGTCCTTGCCGTCAGATTGCGCCTGTGCTGGATGAGTTGTCTGAGACTTACAAAGGCAAGCTGCAAATCGCTAAGATGAATGTGGACGAGAACCAAGCGATTCCTGCGCAGTTTGGTATTCGCGGCATTCCGACGTTGATGATTTTTAAAGGCGGCAAGCTGGTGAAGACGCAAGTCGGCGCGATGTCTAAAGGTCAAATGACGGCGTTGGTGGCTGAGCACGTTTAAACCTCGCTTTCTCCCAACCGCTAAAAGCCGCTCCAAACGAGCGGCTTTTTTCATGTATCATCGCGTTTGTTCGCTGCCTTCACTCTTATTGCAGCTTGAGCCCTTGGCAGTCATTGTGACCTCGCCGCCCACCTCCTCCCGTATTCCTCCCCACCCCTCACTTTTCATTTATTCAAATGCACATTAATGAACTCAAGGCACTCCACGTGTCAGAAGTCCTGCTTCAAGCTGAAGCCCTAGAAATCGAAAACACAGGTCGTATGCGCAAGCAAGAGCTGATGTTTGCCATCATTAAAAAGCGCGCCCGCGCTGGCGAGCAAGTATTTGCCGATGGCGTACTAGAAATCCTGCCTGACGGCTTTGGATTTTTGCGCTCACCCGATACCAGCTTTACCGCTTCTACGGACGACATCTACATTTCCCCTAGCCAAGTGCGCCGCTTTAACCTGCACACGGGCGACATGATTGAAGGCGAAGTGCGCACGCCCAAAGACGGCGAGCGCTACTTTGCACTGAACAAATTAGACAAGGTCAACGGCGGATCGCCCGACTCGAACAAGCACAAGGTGATGTTTGAAAACTTGACGCCGCTGTTTCCTAAAGAGCAAATGATCTTGGAGCGTGACGTCAAATCGGAAGAGAACTATACAGGCCGCGTGATTGACATCATTGCGCCGTTTGGCAAGGGTCAACGTGCGCTCTTGGTGGCTTCGCCTAAATCGGGCAAGACCGTGATGATGCAGCACATCGCCCACGCGATTGCGGCCAATTACCCCGATTCGCATTTGATGGTGTTGCTCGTTGACGAGCGCCCTGAAGAGGTCACCGAGATGCAACGCACGGTGCGCGGCGAAGTCATTAGCTCAACGTTTGACGAGCCCGCAGCGCGTCACGTACATGTGGCTGAAATGGTGATTGAACGCGCCAAGCGCCTTGTCGAACTGAAAAAAGACGTGGTCATTTTGCTGGACTCGATCACGCGTTTGGCCCGCGCCTACAACAACGTGATGCCCTCTAGCGGCAAAATTGGCTCGGGCGGTATCGACACCAATGCCCTGCATCGCCCTAAACGTTTTTTTGGCGCGGCGCGCAACGTGGAAGAAGGCGGCTCACTGACTATCATCGCCACGGCGCTGGTCGATACGGGCAGCCGCATGGATGAAGTGATTTTTGAAGAGTTCAAAGGCACAGGTAATTCTGAGGTTCACCTCAGCCGCCGCCTTTATGAGAAACGCATCTTCCCGGCGATTGAACTCACCAAATCAGGCACGCGCCGCGAAGAGCTCTTGCTGGCACCCGAAGTGCTGCAAAAAACTCGCATCCTGCGCCAGTTCATGTTCAACATGGACGAGATTGAGTCGATGGAAATGGTTTTGAAGAGCATGAAAGCCACCAAGAACAATAGCGAGTTCTTTGAAATGATGCGTAGGGGCGGCTAAGCGCCTAGGCTATAATCGAAGGCTTTGCGAAAAGTGCTGGGGGAAACAGGTTCTCCCTGCGGCTAACGCGTATGAAACAAATTTAGAAAAGAGTCTCCCATGAAAGAAGGCATCCACCCTAACTACCGCGAAGTTTGCTTTTTGGACTTGTCCAATGGCTTCAAGTTCGTGACACGTTCTTCAGTCAACACCAAAGAAATGGTCAAGATGGACGACGGCCGCGATTTGCCGCTTTACAAACTGGATACATCCAGCGAATCACATCCTTTCTACACGGGTACACAAAAATCTGTGGACACCATGGGCGGACCAGTGGCGAAGTTCTTGACCCGTTACGGCAAGACTCCAGCAAAAGCAGCTGAAGCACCTGCCGCTTAAGGACAATCGCCTCACAAGGCACAATCAAAGCAGTCCAAATTTGGACTGCTTTTTTTATGGCAAATCAAACACCGTTCTCTCCAACACCTAAATCGCGTATTCCATCGCCAGCTATCGTTGCGCAGGATGCGGTAAGGCGCTTTCCACGCTGGGCGCTAGTGGCGCTATGCATTGCCTACGCTTTAGCAGGTTTTGTAGGACGCGAGCCTTGGCGCAGCGAAGATTTAGCGGGCTTTGGACAATTATTTGACTGGCTGGGTACAAGCCATCGCTCGTGGTTGATTGCGCGTTTGGGTGCCATTTTGCTGCTCGGCTTGACTTGTATCAGCACGTGGTACGCCACGTATTACTTGGCACGGCGCGATGCTGCGCAACCCGTCCCTTTTGCTTTTGGTGGTGAAGCCAAACCCACCGATTACGCCCGAGCCATAGCAGACGGTGCTTTGCTGGCACTCATCGCTTGCTTAGGTTTAGCGCAGCTCGGACACGAAACCACGGCGACGCTATTGCAAACCGCTTTGATGGCACTCGCATTTTTTGGCTTGGCTACCTTGCGCTATCACCCAATTAAAGCTGTGTTCGCTTTGGTTCTATCCTGCGCTGGACTACTATTTTTACTGCACGGCTGGATGTTTGAGCCTAGCCATTGGTTGCGGTTGAGCTCTTGGAAAAGCAGTGCACATATGCTGGTTTGGTTTGCATGGCCTGCATGGGCACTGGCGGGGCTGGCGATCATTAAATGGCGCAAGCATTGGCTCAGCCTTAGGCCTGCTGCGCATATCGCTATCCCGCTTGTGATTGTGCTGGTGCATTTGGCCTTACTGCCTATCGCCACGCAACAAGACCGATGGTTTTTAGGCGCCTTGCCTGCACTAGCAACGCTGGCTGCCTTTGCCTTGCCGACGCTTAGACGCGGTATGAAGAGCTTGATTGACCTCTTCACACTCATCTTTTTTAGCGGCTGCGCTTTGGTGATTTGGGTAGTATGGATTGCCATGCAAACGGGTGTACCGCCACAGCCAGCGGTCAACGTCACAAGACTGCTACCCGCATTCATCCCTACGTTTTCAGCGCCTGTTTTGCTACTGGCGCTAGCGTCCACCGTGGCATGGGGACTCTTGGTTTATTGGCGCGTTGGCAAGCACCGTCCCGCCATTTGGATGAGTATGGTGCTACCCGCTGGCGGTGCGGCACTGTGCTGGGCACTATTAATGAGTTTGTGGTTGCCACTACTCGATCATGCGCGTAGCTACAAACCTTTGATGACACTAGTACAAAAGCATATTGCGTTGCAGCCAAACGATCAAACGTCAGATGGCTGTTTGTACGTTCATGGTCTTGGTGATGCACAACAGGCAGCGCTGCGTTATTACAGCCATCGTTCTCTCGTGCAAGCCAATCGGGGCGTGGCCTGCAACTGGTTGGTGGTGGACGGTGAAGCAATGCCAAGCTTGCAAGAGTATGTTGCGCCAAGGACTTGGCAGCTCATTCAAACGATCCGCCGACCTAGCGACAAAAACGAAGACTGGTTGATTTATCGCCGCAGGATCGATGCTCAAAACTGAACGTTCCATCATTTGGACGCACATGCTCACGGTACTGACGGGGCAGCTGGCGGCAGTGCTCTCGGGTGTGGTGGATACCGTTGTGGCAGGACGTTACTCAAACGAAGCACTAGCCGCACTATCGGTTGCCAGCGCACTCAATATCAGTGTGATCGTGAGCCTGATTGGTGTGCTCAATGTGCTCTTGCCCATTTACGCTGAGCACCGCGGCGCAGGCAGGCATCACGAGGTTGGCAAAACCTTGCATCAAGGACTTTATTTGGCAATGGGCTTATCCATCATTGCCTTTTTGATTTTGATGTTTCCAGGTTGGTTACTGACTCTCTCGCAAGTGCCGCCTCATCTGATTCCCGACATTGAGCGCTACCTCGCCATTCAAGCTTTTATGGTGCCGCTTTTCATGCTATTTCGGATGTACGCAGCGCTCAATCAAGCGCTGGGTAAACCGTGGTTTGTGACGTGGCTGCAAGTGGTCATTTTGGTGCTCAAAATTCCGCTCTCTTTTGTACTTGTTGGCGTATACGGTTTAGCAGGCTGCGCAATGGCATCCCTCATCGTGACCGCCACGGGGTTGGGGATAGGCGTGTATTTGATAGCCACTCATTTAGACTACAAACCCTTTGCGGTATGGCGTAAATTGGATAGCCCTAACTGGATAGCCATTCGAAGGCATTTACGGCTGGGACTTCCTGCGGGACTTAGCCAGTTGGTCGAGATTACCTCGTTCACTTTAATTGCGCTGCTCGTCGCACGGCTTGGAATCACAGCCTCCGCAGCACATCAAATCGCCAGCACCATGGCGGCGATGGTGTTTATGCTTCCCATCTCTTACGGCGTAGCAGCAACGGCGCGTGTCTCGTATTGGATTGGCCACGGCAACCCCAAACTGGCGGCGCAGTTGATTCGGCAAACCTTGTCTTGGGGACTCGTCTTTAGCTGCACGCTTGGCGCAGTTATTTTGCTCAGCCGCCATTGGCTGGCGACGCTGTTTAGCAGCAACCCAGACGTAGTGGCGCTTGCCAGCACTTTGCTTGCCTTTGTCGCCTTCTATCACGTGCCTGATAGCCTGCAAATCATGGGCATGTTCTTGCTACGCTGCTACCGTATCACGCTGATGCCGCTCATCGTGTACAGCATCTTTTTGTGGGGCATTGGCCTTGGCGGTGGCTACTACCTTGCTTATGGCAACACCAGCACAGTCTTTGCACAAACGCCCAATGCTTTTTGGTTGACCGCCATCATTTCACTTGGCATCGTCGCTGCATGGTTTAGTATGGCGCTATTACAAATCAGCAATAGAAGGGCGAATCCTCCATGTCAACCAAAGGTGTTTGTTTAGTTATTGGCGCGGGTGACGCAACGGGCGGTGCAATCGCCAAGCGGTTTGCAAAAGATGGCTACATCGCCTGCGTGACACGGCGCAGTGCTGACAAACTTCAAGCACTCAAAGCCGAGATCGAATCAAACGGAGGCGTGTGCCATGCGTTTGGTAGCGATGCGAGAGTGGAAGAAGAAGTCATTGCCCTCATTGAAAACATCGAGAGCAACATCGCGCCAATTGACGTGATGGTCTTCAACATTGGCGCGAACTCGCCCATGAGCATCCTGACTGAAACCGCACGGCGTTACACCAAAATGTGGGAAATGGCGTGTCTTGCGGGCTTTCTCACTGGGCGCGAAGTGGCGAAAAGAATGGTGGCGCGTACCGATAAACAACACAAAGGCACGATCATCTTCACAGGCGCTACCGCTTCACTGCGCGGTAGCGCAGGCTTTGCGGGCTTCTCGGGCGCCAAGATGGCGCTGCGGGCCTTAGCGCAAAGCATGGCGCGTGAGCTAGGACCACAAGGCATCCACGTGGCGCACCCCATCATCGACGGCGCGATTGACACAGAGTTCATCCGCACCACGTTCCCCGAGCGCTATGCCTTAAAAGGCGTGGACGGCATCGTCAACCCCGCGCATATTGCGGATATGTATTTGATGCTGCACCAGCAGTCACGCGACGCTTGGACGCACGAGCTTGATTTGCGCCCGTATATGGAAAAATTTTGAATAGTAAAAGACAATGAAAACTTTTGATTTTTATTTTGACTTTGGCTCTCCTGCCGCTTACCTCGCGTTCACACAATTACCAAAATTGCAAAGCGAAACTAGCAGCACTGCCGTTTACAAACCAATGCTGCTGGGCGGCGTTTTTCAAGCCACAGGCAATCAATCGCCAGCGACCATTCCCGCTAAAGGCAAGTACACGTTCGTTGATTTTTCGCGCTATGCCAAACGCTACGGTGTGCCTTACAACATGAACCCGCACTTCCCCATCAACACGCTCATGCTGATGCGCGGCGCGGTGGGTTTGCAGCGGACGAATCCAGAACAATTTTTAGCTTATTGCGACGCGATGTTCAAAGCGATTTGGGTGGATGGTCTCAATATGAACGACCCTACGGTACTGGGCAAAGCCTTATCCAGTAAGGGCTTCGAGCCTGCTGCCTTGATGGCACTATGCGGTGAGCAAGCTACCAAAGATGCACTCAAAGCGATAACTGAAGAAGCCGTTTCGCGCGGTGTGTTTGGTGCACCCACCTTCTTTGTGGGCGACGAGATGTTTTGGGGGCAAGACAGGTTAGATTGGGTGCAAGGGGCACTTGGCTAATCATTTCCCAAAGATCAATCGGAACGTGGAACCCACGCCGATGCTGCTTTCAATTTCAAGCTCTGCACCATGCCGCTGCGCGACATGCTTGACAATGGCGAGTCCAAGACCCGTTCCCGCTGTTTCACCCAGCTCTCGGATACGGCTTTTATCCACGCGATAAAACCGCTCGGTCAGCCGTGGCAAGTGCTCTGACGCAATGCCAAGACCCGTATCGGTAACGGTTAATACATCTTGTCGCCACTGCACGTGTACGGTCCCGCCATCAGGTGTGTAGCGCACCGCATTGGTAATTAAGTTAGAAAACGCACTTTGTAATTCGCTGGTTGAGCCCAGCATGTCTGCACCAGGCGCCACATCAAATGTGATCGTCATCTCGCGCTTTAACGTGACAACTAATGCACGCGCCTCGCGCTCACATTGCAACAACAAACTCTGCATATCCACGCGCTCTAATAGCGGTTTCGCCTGCGCATCCAATTTTGATAGCGTGAGCAAATCTGCCACCAAAGCACCCAAGCGCTGACTTTGTGTGGCCATCAATTGCAGATAGTGTTTTTGCTCATCGGTACTAAGTTCAAGCGTTTGCAAGGTTTCAATAAAGCCAGACAGCACCGTGAGTGGCGTGCGAATTTCATGCGACACATTAGCTACAAAATCCCGCCGCATTTGCTCGGCACGCTCCACATCGGTGACGTCGCGCACCAAGAGCAGCGCACGACCAAGGCCATACGGATGCAATTGCAAGGCTTTGTTATCAAAGCGCAGTTCATTCTCAAAATGCTCTTGCGATAAATATTCCAAAAACTGCGGCGTGCGTACCAGATGTGCGATGTGCTGGGCAATGTCCCGCGAGGCATCCAGTCCGAGTAAGCGTGCCGCTGTTTGATTACACCACTCGATGCGGCGTTCGCTATCCAAAATCACCAGACCATTGGGCGACGCTTGTAGCGCTAACAAAAAAGCTTGTAGCCGCTGCTCGCTTTGATTGCTGCTTTGCCGCTCAGCTTTGAGTTGTCGTTGAAATTGATGACTCAGTCGCTGTTCACGCCCGCGCATCCAAAAAATGGAAGTCAGCACAACGACCACCAAACCGACAAGCAGGGGCCAATCGTTCATCATGGCGCAGACTTAGATAGCCTGTAGCCCATACCCCGTATGGTCTCCACCTGTGCCGCTGCTGGAATAGACGCCGCCGTTAAAGCCTCGCGCAAACGCTTGATATGCACGTCCACGGTGCGCTCATCAATGTCGCTGTAATGACCCCACACCATGTTCTGCAAGGTCTCGCGTTTCAGCACTTTGTCGCCTTGTTGCAAAAGTGCGGTCAGCAGCTTGAACTCGGTTGGCGCAAGTTTGACGTCCTTGCCTTCAGCCGTTACGCGGTGCGCGGTGCTATCAAGACTAATCAAGCCCACGGTCATCACAGAGCCCGCCACAACGACATCGGGAGCGCGGCGACGCAGCACGGCCCGCACACGAGCGAGCAATTCTTTCGTTGAAAACGGCTTCGTGATGTAGTCGTCCACTCCCGCATCAAGGCTCGCTACTTTGTCCACTTCTTCGGCTCTAGCCGTCAGCATGATGATCGGAAGCAGCTTGGTCTCAGCTTGGCTGCGCCACTGCTTCGCCAGTGAGAAACCGCTCATCGTGGGCAGCATCCAATCGAGCAGTACCAAGTCTGGCAAGCGTTCAAACACCCTATTTTGAGCTTCGGCACTATCAACGGCCACCTCGCACTCAAAGCCCGAGTGCCGCAGATTAATCGCAACCAACTCTGCAATGGCCGCCTCGTCTTCCACAATCAGGATGTACGGTTTTTTCATGTGTACTTATTTAACAGCCGTTTCAATGTCTTCCATGCTGGAGTGCCGCACATCCGCGCCTTTGACAATGTAGATCACGCACTCGGCAATGTTTTTAGCGTGGTCGCCAATGCGTTCAATGGCTTTGGCGATGAAGAGCAAATCGAGGCTCGCGCTAATCGTGCGCGGGTCTTCCATCATGTAGGTAATCAAGCGGCGCACAAAGCCACTCCACTCCTGATCAATCAAATCGTCTTCACGCAAAATCGCCACACAATCGGCGGCATCTAACCTTGCAAACGCATTCAAAGCTTTGCGTAATTGTTTGGCGGCCAAGTCTGATGCCACGCGCAAATCACCAGAAGGTAGCCGCAGCGTTGCACCCTTTTTGCAAATCGATTGCACCATCCGCGCCATGCGCTCGGCTTCATCACCCACGCGCTCTAGGTTGGCGGTGGTGCGCGAGATCGCCATCAAGAGGCGCAAATCACGTGCTGTGGGCTGACGACGTGCAATGATGCTAGAGAGCTCGCGATCAACGTCTACCTCAAATTGATTGACCGCATCCTCGGCTTCAATCACCTTGAAGGCGACATCCGCATTCATCAACGACAAGGCTTCAATGGCGAGGCGAATTTGCGCTTCGACGAGGCCGCCCATCTCCAGCACTCTACTAGAGACCGCGCGCAGCTCGCTATCAAATTGGGTTGAAATATGTTTATCCATGATTAGCCAAACCTTCCTGTGATGTAGTCTTCGGTCTCTCTGCGTTGGGGTTTAAAAAACACGTCTTCTGTTGTGCCAAATTCCACTAAATCGCCAAGGTACATATATGCCGTGTAGTCCGAGCAACGCGCCGCTTGTTGCATGTTGTGGGTGACGATAACGACGGTATAGTTTTGCTTGAGCTCCGTGATGAGCTCTTCAATTTTGGCTGTGGATATGGGGTCTAGCGCCGAACAGGGCTCATCTAACAACAGCACCTCGGGCTTAATCGCAATGCCGCGTGCAATACAGAGGCGCTGCTGCTGACCACCCGATAGCCCCGAGCCACTTTGATTGAGCTTGTCTTTCACCTCGCCCCAAAGCGCCGCTTGTCGCAGCGCCGACTCCACGCGGTCGTCCATATCGCTGCTATTTAAATTTTCAAATAGCTTGATGCCAAAGGCAATGTTGTCATAAATCGACATCGGAAACGGCGTTGGTTTTTGGAACACCATTCCGACTTTGGCTCTGAGCAAAGCCACGTCCCGTGTGGCTTGCAGCACGTTTTGTCCATCTAACAGCACTTCGCCTGTGGCGCGCTGCTCGGGGTAAAGCTCAAACATACGGTTAAAGGTTCTGAGCAGCGTGGACTTGCCGCAGCCCGAAGGGCCAATGAACGCAGTGACTTTATTTTTTTCGATTTCTAAATTGATACTTTTGAGCGCATGAAACTTGCCGTAATAAAAGTTCAAGTCCCGAACCGATATCTTGGAGTCAATGGGTTTGATGATTTTTGGGGTATTCATTTTTTATCCGTTACTTACCGCTATTTAGTCCGAGTGAGCCAACGTGCCAGCACATTCAAAGTCAGCACAAACATCGTGATGATGAACACGCCTGCCCACGCCAGTTTTTGCCAGTTCTCATACGGGCTCATGGCAAATTTAAAAATCGTTACAGGAAGGCTGGCCATCGGCTGCGTAATGTCGCTGCTCCAAAACTGATTCGAGAGCGCCGTAAACAGTAGCGGTGCCGTCTCGCCCGCAATACGCGCTACCGCAAGCAATACGCCCGTGAGCACGCCAGAGCGCGCGGCGCGTAGCGTGATGGTCAAAATCACGCGCCACTGCGGCGTACCCAGCGCATAAGCCGCTTCACGCAAGGCATTGGGCACAAGGCGCAGCATGTTCTCGGTGGTACGAATCACCACGGGAATCACAATCAAAGCCAAGGCCAGCACACCCGCAATCGCTGAAAAACTTTTGAATCGCGCCACCACCAGTGTGTAGATAAAAAGGCCAATCACGATGGACGGTGCAGACAGCAAGATGTCGTTGACGAAGCGCGTGATGCTGCCAAGCCAGGTCTTCTCGCCAAACTCAGCCAAGTAGATGCCCGCAAAAATACCAATCGGCGTGCCGACCAAAGTGGCTAAGAGCACCATCACACCCGAGCCATAAATCGCATTCGCGAGTCCGCCTTCGTCGTTCGGTGCGGGGGTCATTTGCGTGAAGGCAGCAATGGATAGACCAGCAATGCCTTGCCGCACAATTTCCCACAAAATCCAAGCGAGAAAAAAGAGTCCGAAAGCCATAGCAGACAAGGAAAGTCCAAGCGCCACACGGTTGATCCACTGACGCTTTTCGTATTTAGTCATGACGCTTTCCCTTCGCCCTTTTTCAACTGCGCCAAAAGCAATTTAGAAATCGCGAGCACCAAGGTCGTGATCGCAAACAACACCAAACCTAAATAAATCAGCGAGGCTTGATGCAGCCCCTCGCCCGCTTCGGCAAACTCATTCGCCAGTGCCGAGGTAATGGAATTGGCCGCTTCAAACAAGCTCAGCGAATTCAATTGATTGGTATTGCCAATCACAAACGTGACCGCCATCGTCTCACCCAACGCACGTCCAAGGCCTAGCATCACGCCGCCCATCACGCCAGTTTTGGTGTACGGCAAAACAACCTTAGAGACGACCTCCCAAGTGGTTGAGCCCAAACCATAAGCCGACTCTTTAAGGAGCGCAGGCGTGACTTCAAATACATCGCGCATCACCGAAGCGATGAACGGAATAATCATGATAGCCAAAATCACGCTAGCGGAAAAAATACCAATACCAACAGGGGGCCCACTTACAAGGCTTGCTAGCATTGGCACGCCAGAGAACAGCTTCTGTAAGGGTTGCTGCACAAGGCTTGCGAGCACGGGCCCCAGTACAAGCAGCCCCCACATGCCATAGACGATAGAAGGAATCGCCGCCAAGAGCTCAATCGCTGTACCCAGCGGACGCTTAAGCCACGCGGGCGCTAGCTCGGTTAAAAAAACAGCAATGCCAAAGCTGACAGGCACAGCGATCAAGAGCGCGATGATGCTGGTGGCAAGCGTGCCATAAATCATCACCAAACCGCCGTAATTATTTTGGACAGGATCCCAAACGCTGCTGGTAAAAAAGTGCCAACCAAACTGATGAATGGCGGGCCATGCACCCGCTAAGAGCGAGAGCAAAATGCCCGCCAGCATAACCAGTGTGAGCACCGCTGCGCCTTTGGCAGCAAACGCAAACGACTGGTCAGCAATGCGGGATGATTTCATTATTTAATTTGTGCCCAAGATTTTTCAATCAATGTCTTCACGTTAGCAGGCATAGGTACATAGTCTAAGTTCTCAGCTGTTTTGTCGCCATTCGTAAATGCCCATTTCACAAACTTCAAAACCGACTGCGATTTCGCCATGTTGTCTGCTTTTGTCTGCATCAAAATAAAAGTTGCACCTGAGAGTGGCCATGCGTCTTTGCCCGCTTGATTGGTTAGCACTTGGTAATAGCTCTTGTTCCAATCGGCGCCAGCAGCAGCGGCCTTAAACGTCAAGTCATCTGGCGCAGGGTAGTTGCCTGCCGCATTTTGCACAAGGGCATAAGTCATTTTGTTTTGCTTCACATAGGCGTATTCAACATAGCCGATGCTGTTAGGCAAGCGGCTTACAAATGCCGCCACGCCTTCGTTGCCCTTGCCGCCAGCACCCACAGGCCAATTAACCGCTGTGCCCTCGCCTACTTTTTCCTTCCATTCTTTGTTGACCTTGGAGAGGTAGTTCGTAAAGATAAAACTAGAACCTGAACCATCCGCACGGCGCACAACAGAGATCGGGTTGGTTGGCAACGCGAGCTTTGGGTTCAGCGCCTTGATTGCTTTGTCATCCCACATCGTAATTTTGCCAAGATAAATGTCACCCAACACTTGTCCTGTCAGCTTGAGCTGCCCAGGTGCAATGCCTTGAATGCTCACCACAGGCACCACGCCACCAATCACCATAGGGAATTGCAACAGTCCTTTGGACTTTAGTTCTTCATCCTTAAGTGGCATATCGGACGCGCCAAAGTCAACGGTCTTGGCTTCAATTTGCTTGAGTCCAGCGCCCGAACCGACAGACTGGTAGTTGATCTTCGCGCCCGTTTCTTTGTAGTAATCCGCTGACCATTTGCTTAAAGCTGGGGCAATGAACGATGAGCCTGCACCCACCACGTCTTGCGCTTGAGCTGTTGATATGCCCGCTAGGCCAAGCGCCATAAGGCTTGCAACAAGGCCATTTTTAAAAGTTTGTGTCAAGTTTTTCATTTTTCATCCTTAAAGTGGATCATCGATCAATATGAGCACATGCCCACGACTCAAATGTAGGAAAGCTTTATGACAGTTGTGTGACATTACTGACAAACTGATTGGACAATAGGCATCCATGCAAGACAACACCCAACTCGCCGCCATCGACATTGGCTCCAACAGTTTCAGATTAGAAATCGGAAGGTTTGAACACGAGCAGCTCCAACGCGTGGAGTACATCAAAGAGACGGTTAGGCAAGGTAATGGGCTTGATAAAGATCGAAATCTTTCAATGGAGGCCATGCAGCGCGGCTGGGAATGTTTAGCTAGGTTTTCAGAGCGGCTAGGCAATTTTAAAAAGAAGCAAGTCAGAGCCGTCGCCACACAAACGCTGCGCGAAGCCCGAAATCGTGATGTTTTTTTGTCGCGGGGCGAAGAGATACTAGGCTTCCCAATTGATGTCATTTCTGGCAAAGAAGAAGCAAGGCTTATTTATTTGGGTGTTTCGCATTTGCTGCCTCAATCACCTGAGCGCCGTTTGGTCATTGACATTGGCGGCAGATCAACAGAGCTAATACTGGGTAAGGGTTACCTAGCGCAGACGATGGAGTCGTACCGCGTCGGTAGCGTCACCTGGTCTATGAAATACTTTGCTGATGGCGCGGTGTCTAAAGAAGCATTCAACCAAGCCGAAGTGGCCGCAAAAGCTGTTTTAGATGAAGCGCTAAACACTTACGCCAAACGGCACTGGGATAACGTGTATGGCTCATCGGGCACAGTCGGCGCCATTGGTGATATTTTGGTGGGGCTGGGTTACTCGGCGCACGAGATCAGTCGCAAAGGATTGATTCAACTGAAAGAGATTTTGCAAAAATCGGGGCGTATAGACCGTGTTCAATTAGAAGGTCTTAAAGACGACAGGCGTGCTGTACTGTGCGGCGGTTTAAGTGTCCTGTGTGCGCTCTTCGATCTGCTGGATATTGACACACTGCTGGTGGCCGATGGCGCTTTGCGTCAAGGCGTGCTCTACGACATGGTGGAGCGCAAGTACAACGCAACTGATGTACGCAGCAGCACCGTGGCACGGATGGCCAGCACCTTCAAAATCGATTTCTTGCAAGCCCAGCGCGTGACGAAGATTGCGCAGACGCTATTTCACCAAGTGATGCCAAAGCAAGATATGGCCGCGTTCGAGAGCTTGAATCGCAAGCTAGGTTGGGCCACTCAACTGCACGAAATTGGCAGCCATATTTCGCATAGCGACTACCACAAACACGGTGCTTATATTTTAGAAAACGTGGATGCGGTCGGCTTTGCACAGCACGAACTGCATCGCCTAGGCTTGCTGGTTTTGGGACACAAAGGCAAACTCAAAAAACTGGGAGAACATCTATCAGATAGCGCCTTTGCCTGCCAATTGCTGGCACTAAGGCTCGCAGTGATTGCCTGTCATGCACGCGCCGAGCCCGATTGGTCTGCGGTTCGACTCAGTATGAAAAGCAATACCTTGACACTGCAAGTGCCCAGCAACTGGCCGCAGCTCTACCCACAATCGATGCACCTACTTCAGCAAGAAGTCGAGGCTTGGCAAAAATCGTCTTGGCTGTTTCAATTAAAAATTTGAATTTAAAGACGTATACGGTATATACTATTTACTTCTTTTATTTTAGGAGTCTCCATGAGCACAAAATTACCCGTCAAAAAAGTACCCGCCGTGAAAATGCCAGCGGCAGCTAAAAAAATCGTCGCAAAAAAAGTCGTTGTAAAAAAAGCGGTTGCAGCACCCACACCGGCTCTTGTGAAAGCCACGCCTGATAAGGCTTTGAAGCCTATTAAGCACAAATTAGTGCGTGACAGTTTTACGATTCCTAAGGACGAGTATCAAGTTTTGGGAGAGCTAAAAGCACGCTTAACCAAGCTCATGCAACCTGCCAAAAAGAGCGAGTTACTACGTGCTGGATTGAAAGCACTGGCCGCCATGCCCGACGCCGTTATCAAAAAAGCTCTGCAAGATGTGCCCGCTATCAAAACGGGACGTCCTGCGAAAAAATAATTAGAGTAGTTCGGGGGTTTGAACGGTGACGACGACGGTCTCACCGACCCCTGCTCGCTCGCGATACCGCAGCCACCAAACAGCACCTTTTTTGATATTGACTTCTTGCGTTGGCAAGCCAAGCAACTGCGCAATAGTCAGTCCAATTAAAGGCTGATGCCCGACAACAAGCGCCGTTGATTTCAAGGACGGCCAGTGAATCGTTTGTAGCAGCGCGTCCGTTGTCCCATTGTGCGCAAGCTCCTCGCGGATTTTGTATTTGCGATCCAAAGCGATCGCCGTTTGAACAGTGCGCAGCGCGGGACTGACCCAAATTCGGGTCGCTTCAGGCATTTGACGATTGAGCCATGCCGCCATTCGCGTGGCTTGCTTTTCGCCTTTGGATGTCAAAGGCCGATCCATATCTATGCCACCTTCGGCTAGTTCTTTGGCCTCGGCATGGCGCCAGAAAATGATGTCCATCTTGACCTCGCTTATTGATAACGCTCAATGAGTGCCTTTTGAGCACTGAGTTGTGCCTTGGAATCAACGTTCAAACTCGCGGGTGTGTATTGCCCATCTGCACCCAAAATCCAAGCGTCTTTCGTGTCCAACAAATAGGCCACCAAGCATTCATCCATGATGCGTTGACGCAAGCTTGCATCGGTGACAGGCCAAGCAATTTCGACTCGGCGCAACATGTTGCGATTCATTAAATCGGCGCTCGCCAGATAGAGGCTTTCTTGCTCGCCGCTACGGAAATAAAACACACGCGAATGTTCTAAAAAACGCCCGATGATCGAGCGCACACGAATGTTTTGGGTAAAGCCTGCTTGCTCAGCAGGCAAGATGCATGCACCTCGAACGATTAAATCAATCTGAACACCCTGCGAACCCGCATGGATTAAGGCTTGCGCAAGTGTCTCATCGGTCAGTGCATTCATTTTTAAGACAATACGACCCTTAACGCCCTTGGCAGCAGCATGTCCCGTCTGCGCAATCATGGCTAACAATTTACCCTGCAAGTGAAATGGCGCAACCCACAATTTTTCAAGCTTTGGTAATTTGGTTTGACCTGCAAGATGCACAAACACAGCCTGCATGTCGCGCGTTAAATCATGATCTGCCGTGAGGTAGCCTACATCGGTATACAGCTTGGCTGTGCGTGAGTTGTAGTTGCCCGTCGATAGATGTCCATAGCGACGCAGCACAGACCCTTCTTTGCGCGTTAAAAGTAGCATCTTGCAATGCGTTTTAAGCCCAACCACGCCATATACCACTTGCGCACCAATCGACTCTAAAGCCTCGGCCCAATTGATGTTAGCCTCTTCGTCAAAGCGCGCTTTAAGCTCCACCACCGCTAAAACTTCTTTGCCTCGCCTGACCGCTTCGCGCAGTAACTCCATCATTTCTGACTCGGCGCCCGTGCGGTACACCGTCAAGCGAATCGAGAGCACATCGGGATCATTCACGCCTTCGCGCAAAAACGCAATGACAGCTTCAAAGCTTTCAAACGGATGGTGCATCAGCACATCGCCTTCGCGCATCTGCGCGAATAGTGATCTCTGCGGATTCAAGCTCACAGGCCAAACGGGCGTGTGCGGCGCATACAACCATTCAGGCTTTTCTACTAATTCAATCAACTGTGTGAATCGTGCCAAATTGACAGGGCCGTGCACGCTATAGAGGGCTTGCGTTGGCAGTTCAAATTGACGCAATAAGAAATTGGATAAGAAATGCGAGCACCCCGATGAGACTTCAAGGCGCACGGCTTGCCCAAAATTACGATGCTGCAAACTTTGGCGAAGCGCGGTACGCAAGTCACGCACATCCTCCTCATCAACCGCCATTTCGGAGTTACGTGTCACTCGAAATTGTGAAAATTCAGACGGCTCTCGACCAGGGAAAAGATCGGATAAATGCGCCCGAATCACACTGGACAGCGCGACCACTGACACGCCATGTCCATCTTTTTTGCCCACCTTATCAGGTAGCAGAATCAGGCGCGGCAACACCCGAGGCACTTTCACAATGGCGATGACATTTTCACGCCCGAAGGCGTCTTTGCCTTTGAGCTTCACAATGAAGTTCAACGACTTATTGGCAACGAGTGGAAACGGGTGCGAAGGGTCTAAACCCACAGGTATCAGTAAAGGTTTGACCACCCGTTCAAAATAGTTTTTAACCCACTGACGCTGCGACGCATTTCTCTCTCCATGTGACAGAACCCGAATCCCTTGATGACTAAGGGCGGGGATAATTTTTTCGTTATAGAGTGCGTATTTTTTCGCAACGAGCGCGTGCGCAGCCAAAGACAGCGCGTCCAGATGATGTAAATGATGTTCTGGTGGGGCATCTTTTTGTGTAGAGGCAGCCTTAGCAGCCGCATGGTGCGCTTCCATTCGCACTTCAAAAAACTCATCCAAATTAGCTGACACGATGCATAAGAAGCGCAGCCTCTCCAGCAGGGGAGTGTCGCTAGCCCGAGCCAATGCCAGCACGCGTTCATTGAACTGCAAAATGCTAAGGTCGCGATCTAACAATGTCGGCGTCGGTGTTATCACAATAGGACTTTATATCTCAACTACTATCATATGCCTTGTAGTATCCACATCGTTTATGACAGTTGTGTGAACTATGCTGACAAGTTGTGGCCTTAGAGGAATGCTATGGACATCGTAGGAGAAATTCGTGCCTTTAACGCGAACCGCGAGGCTGAGCGGTTGCACATCAAATACGACCATATGCGGGCTAGTAGCTTCGCTTTTTTTCGCGGTGGTTGCCATCTTTTTTACGATCAACTTCCGCAAGGAGGTATTTTTAAATCAGCGCCGCTGACTTGGGTTTGCGGTGACCTGCACATTGAGAATTTTGGCAGTTACAAGGGCGATAACCGACTCGTCTACTTTGATCTGAATGACTTTGACGAAGCCGCACTCGCGCCTGTGAGCTGGGAGCTCGTTCGGATGCTCACCAGCATTCGGATGTGGGCCAGTGGCGTTGGCGCGCCAACCAAGCAAGAAGAAGCACTGTGTGCCAGTTTCATAAATACCTACGCAACAGAACTTGCTAAAGGGAAGTCGTATTGGTTTGAGCGTGAAACGGCAACAGGGCTTATTCAATCTTTGTTAGACAATTTACGCACGCGCAATCGAGCTCAATTTTTAAATACTCGAACAACACTGAAAGGCAAACGCAGACGGCTATTGACAGATGGTCGAAGAGCCTTGCCAGCCAGCCCCAAGCAACGCTTGCAAGTGAGCGAATTTATGACTGCTTTTGCGCAAACGCAGGCTCACCCAGAGTTTTACAAAGTATTAGACATCGCACGCCGCATTGCTGGCACGGGTAGTCTGGGTGTAGAGCGTTATGCCATTTTGGTAGAAGGCAAGGGCTCGCCAGATCACAACTATGTGTTAGACATGAAGCAGTGTTTACCCGCATCGCTCGCTCCTTTTCTTAAAGCCGCCAAATTTGCACAACCCAAATGGCAGACACAGGCAGAACGTGTCGTCAACATCCAGCACAAAATGCAAGCCATGCCCATTGCCTTTTTGCAAGCTGTCACGATGGGCGAACAAAGCTATGTGCTGCGTGGCTTGCAGCCCAGTGAAGACCGTGTCGCATTTGATCTCACGCGGCATTCCCTGTCGGATATTCACGGCACCTTATCGGATATGGGCAAGCTCACTGCATGGGCCGAATTGCGTAGCGCAGGACATGGAGGCTCAGCAAATGTGGATGACCTTATGGCGTTTGCTGTGCGTAAAAAATGGCGTCTTAAACTACTTGATATTTCGCAAGATTTAAGTGCGCAGGTTAAACATGATGCGCTACTTTTTAACGAAGCTTATGACGACCACGCACTCATTGATTAATCAAAATATTCGCCACATGAGCGACTTTGCTGCTGGCCTTTGCGTCGCGGGATTACTCCTACCTGAAGCCGTGGCTTATGCAGGCCTTGCGCACCTACCCGTAGCGCACGCCTTGACAGCCATGCTGACTGGCCTTGCGCTCTATGCTTTGTTTGGCGGGAGCCGTTTTGCTATCGTTGCGCCCACCTCGGCCACGGCTACATTTACGGCGGCGGCGGCCGTATCCATCCCTATGGCAAGCACCAGCCCACAAGCCTTTACAACGGTTTTAATGGCCTTGGTGCTGATGGCGGGTATTGTGTTGATTCTGCTCTCAGTGGCTAAACAAGGCCAGCTCTCAGCCTTCGTATCACGCCCTGTGCTTCGAGGCTTTGCGTTTGCGCTTGCTATCACCATCGTCATCAAACAAATTCCCGATGCTGCAGGCTTAGAGATTCCGCGCAGCGTCGGCTCCGACCCCATCAGCGTGTTGCTCTATGCTGTGCCTCATATCGGTAGCTGGCATATGCCAAGTCTGGCCGTTGCATTGGTGGCGGGGGCGCTAGTTGCACTGCTCAAACAATGGCCACGGATTCCCGCCCTAATGGTGGCAATGGTTGTCGCCATTGTTGCTGCGCAAGCCCTCAATCTAGTCAACTTTGGTGTGCATGAAGTTGGCACAATCGAACCGCCAAGCTTTCAATTTGCTTGGCCAGAGTTGTCTAAAAATGATTGGCTATCTGTAGCAGAACTTGCCTTTGGATTGGTTGTTTTAATTTTTGCCGAAAGCTGGGGGAGCGTTAGAGCACTGGCCTTGGCGCATGGTGATAAGTTAGATGCGAACCGCGAGCTGATGGTGCTAGGCGCTTGCAATGCCACTTCTGCACTGATGCAAGGCATGGCCGTGGGGGCAGGATTTTCTGCCAGCTCTGCCAATGCAGGGGCTGGCTCGCAAAGTCGCTGGTCGGGTGTCGTTGCACTCGTGATGGTTGCGCTGGCGCTTGTCTTTGCCCTACCTGCGCTACATCTGTTGCCACGTCCCGTGCTTGCGGTTGCGGTGATTGCAGCGCTTTGGCACTCGCTCTCGCCCGCCCCGCTTATCGCCGTCTGGGCTATGCGGCGCGATCGCTTGCTGATTGTGGGAGCTGTGCTAGCTGTGCTGTTCTTTGGTGTACTGCATGGGATGTTGGCAGCTATTGCACTGTCGATTTTTGAAGCGCTGCGCCGCTTTAGCCAGCCTGCGCTGTACGAGCTTGGACAACTAGGCGATACCCGCAACTACGTAGCGCTAGAGCGTCAAGCCCATGCAAAAGCACTTCCTGGCGTCTTAATTTTGCGCCCCGAAGAGCCGCTCTTTTTTGCCAACGCCGAGCGTATCACCGCTGACGTGTTGACACTCGCAACTGCCCGTCAGGCCACAGCCAGTGTGGCTTTGCACAGTATCATTTTGAGCCTTGAAGAGAGTTCAGACTTAGATAGCACAGCGGTTGAATGCCTGCGCGAGCTAGACGGTGCGCTCGTACGCGCCAACCAGACGCTTTTACTAGCCCGCGTAAAAGACCCTGTACGCGAACTACTCTCACAGTGCGATCCTCAAGGATTAGGCGCTGTAACGAAAATGTTTTTTAGCGTGGATGATGCTGTCACATCAACGGACGAGCGAGCACCAAAATAGTAAAAAAGAAACGGCTAGAAATGTCCAATAGTCAGTCGGGGCAAACCAAAACCAATGCTTATGCCAAGACGCATGATCGCGTGTAAAACGTGCTAATCCAAAAGCAGGATTGAGTAAGAACCACAAAAAATCTTCAACGATCCAAAAGAGTATCGTGCAGGCCAAAATATGAGCCTCTAATGGCCAAGACCAAACGCCAAGCAAGACTATGGGGAAGTGAAAAATCAGCAAAATAAACGTAAAAATCCAGGCGTGATAACCCGTCATTGCGCGACCACCCCAAAAAATATCCAGCAACCAATGCTGCTCGATGCGCCAAGTGGGTAGCGCAGCAGCCCATCCTTCGGCACCTTCAATCGCAATTTCCACTTTTGCGAAAAAAAAGCTCAGCAACCCCGTAAAAAAAATGCTGGTCACTAAGCCATTCATGCCAGCGCCTTTGCTAAAACTTGCGCTGCAGCTAATGGGCAACCTAACGCAAGTGCCGAAGTGCGCATACGCGCTAATTTTTCTGGCTGCTCAAGCAAAAGCCGAATGCGGTATTCCAAGGTCACGCCGTCAAAGGCTCTGAGCGCTGCGCCACGCTCCAACAAAAAATTCGCATTTCGTTCCTCTTGCCCAGGAATGGGAGTACAGACAACCATCGGCAAGCCCATTGCCAGGCATTCGGCCGTGGTCAAGCCACCAGGTTTACTGATAACTAAATCTGAACAAGCCATCAACTGTTCAACTTGATCGGTAAATCCATGCGGAAACAATCGATGCGAGTATTGTATTTGCAGACTTTGCAATGCACTAAGTGCCTCCGCATTTTTTCCTGCCACAACAATCAATTGAAAGTCATGATCAATACACATCAACTGCTTCGCAACGTCGTCTAATTTACCGATGCCTGAGCCACCACTCATCAGCAAAAAAGTAACTTTTTTGGGATCTAAGCCAAAGGCGACAGAGCAAATTTCTCGGCTGTGCTCCTTGGCAAAAGCAGGCATGATAGGAATGCCCGTCACATGAACTTTATTTGATGAGATTCCTTGTGTCTGTAGTCGAAATGCAACTTCATCATTGGCGACGAAATAGCCCGCCATGCCCTCATGTACCCACATTCGATGCAAATCAAAATCAGTCACTTGTACCCATACAGGGCAAGACAGTAGATTTTTTTTAATGAGCTGAGCCAAAATTTCGACGGGAAGAAAATGCGTGCAAATAATGGCATCGGGGTTGAACTCTTCGATCTTTTTGTGCAACCGCTTTGCATTTAAACCCTCCAACCCACGACGTAATCGTTCGATCACGCCACTGCTTTTTGCTTCGTGGGTGTAGTTGTACAAATACCCCCAAAGAGTAGGCGCTCTATTGACCATTTCGATATAAAAATCGGTATAGACCTTGCGCAGGCCTACTGTCACGTAGTCCATGACATCCCAATGTGTCGTCTCAAAAGAGACTAGGTTTTCGTCCGCATACGCACAAATGGCATTGGCAGCCCTCGTATGCCCTGATCCTGCGGACACACTCAAGATCAATAATTTTTTCGGCGGCATTTATTTGCCAAGGCCATGCTGATGAGCAAACACCAACTCGAGCCGTCCGTCTAAATATTCCACTAACGCAGAACAGCTCTCTACCCAATCACCATCATTGCAATAAGTGATGCCCTCGATTTCACGGATTTCAGCGCGGTGGATGTGCCCGCAAACAACGGCTTGATAACCACGCTTGGCGGCTTCGTGCGCCACGGCAGTTTCAAATTGCGTGATGTAGCTCAGCGCAGACTTCACTTTGTGTTTGAGATACGCCGAGAGCGACCAATAGCTGAGTCCCATACGCGTGCGCAGTCGATTTAAATGCCGATTGATTTTGAGCGTGAACTCATACATATGGTCGCCTAAATACGCGAGCCACTTGGCGTGCTGCACGACGGCATCAAAGTAGTCACCATGCGTGACCCACATCTTGCGACCGTCTGCCAAGATGTGAACCGTTTCATCCAAGACCTCCACGCCGCCAAAATGATGCTCCACAAAATGCCTTGCAAATTCATCATGATTACCTGGCACATAAATCACGCGGCAGCCCTTGCGGGCTTTGCGAAGCAGCTTTTGCACGACATCGTTATGGGCTTGCGGCCAATACCATTTGCCACGCAACTGCCAACCATCAACAATGTCACCCACCAAGTAGAGATAGTCGCTTTCATTGTTTTTTAGAAACTCGAGCAAAGCCTTGGCTTGACAGCCTGCTGTGCCTAAGTGCAGATCGGAAATGAAGATAGCGCGGTAATGCATCCTGTATCGTTGCGCCCGTCAATCCAACTGGAAATGCTTTTTGTAACGCGGCGAGAGATCGCTCATACGCGCCATCACAGGCAAATCTGCCGAATTGAAATCAGCATCCCAAGCGGGAGGGCCGAGCACCTTTGTCCCTAAGCGTAGATAGCCCTTCAACATGGCTGGCGGCTCCACATCCAATGTGCTGTCGAGTCCAACGAGTGGCAACGGGATGCGCGGTGTGACCCGCTCTTGCACAGGCGCGAGGTGAGTCTGTGAGAGCTTCGCCCACAAGCTGGCGGGCACATCTGCACCCATATTCAGTGGGATGCTGGCGCAGCCAATCATGGCCGCGAAGTTGTTACGCGCCATAAATTGAAAAAGCTCACGACCCAGCGATAGGATGACCCCGCCATGACGAAAGTCTTTGTGTACACAGCTGCGACCTAGCTCGACCATGCTGTCACGTTGACTACGCAGACGGGTCAAATCAAACTCGGTATCGGTGTAAAAACAGCCCACTCGTTTGGCTTGCACGGGCGTCAGCAAACGATACGTACCCACGACTTGGGCGGTATGAAGGTCGCGCACGATCAAGTGCTCGCAGTAGTCATCAAACATGTCGATGTCATGCTTGGGGTTGCCCTGGCTTGTTTTGAGCTTCGCGCCCATCTCACCCGCAAACACGTCATAACGCAAAGCCTGCGCTTCGCGCACCTCACTCAAATGCCGTGCCCACGTCACGGACAAACCTGCTTTATCTTCTGTTATCGCTGGCTGAGGCGCAGGCTGAGAACGCGCGAGCGCAGGCTCGGACTTGGATTTAAAAAATAAGGATGCAAACGAACCAGCAAAAGGTGCAGTGGGCGAGGCAATTTCTAACATTCATAACTCCTTTATTAAATAAATTTAAGTACCAACCACGCCGCCGTCTTTGCGGCGAATGGCAAGTGTTGCTGAGCGTGGCCTGCCAGCTTTTGCACCTTCTGGCCAGCGGCTAATGGCGAGTGGTTTATCGGGATCAGAGCGCTCGCTCGCGGTTTCACCTGGGTGCTGGATATTGACAAATATGGTGCGTAGATCTGGCGTGAAACTAATGCCCGTCAGCTCGCAACCAGAGGGGCCTGTCAAAAAGCGTTTGATCTCTTGTGTCTCGGGGTTAGCCACCAGCATCATGTTGTTGCCAAACACTTTGTAAATGCCTTGGTTCATCACCGATGTGGAGATGTCCGTTTGAATCCAGAGTAAGCCGTTCGGTGCAAAGCGCAGACCATCGGGGCAGCTAAAGATGTCACCTTTGATGTTGCCTTGGTGCTCGGGCTTCGCCATCACAGGATCACCCGCCAGCACAAAATGCGTCCAGCGGAACGTGGTCGAAGCCGCATCGTTGCCATCTTCTTGCCAGCGCAAAATATTTCCCATTTGGTTATCGGCACGGGGATTGGCATCGTTCACTTGTTCATCGGCAGAGCGGCCTGGTTGGCCACGCAAGTTGTTGTTGGTGAGAGTGGCAAACATCTCGCCCGTTTTAGGATGGACAGCAATCCACTCGCAGCGATCCATCTTGGTTGCGCCTGCCGTATCGGCCGCCGCGCGGCATTGGATGAGCACATCGGCTTGCGTAGCAAAACCATTGCCCGCCGTAAGTCCATTCAGGCCCTGCCTGAGTTCAAGCCACTGCCCCATGCCCTTGGCATCAAAGCGTCCGACATAGAGCGTGCCCGAGTCAAGGATGTTTTTATTGTCTGCAAAGCCGCCTTTGGCGATCTTGCTGACGCTCACAAACTTATAAATATATTCAAACTTTTCGTCATCGCCCATGTAAACAACGGCTCGGCCATCGTTACTTCTTGTGCAGGTCGCGCCCTCGTGCTTGAGGCGACCTAGCGCCGTGCGTTTGACAGGCATTTGCATCGGATCTTTCGGGTCGATTTCCACCACCCAGCCAAAGCGATGCGCTTCGTTCGGCTCCACTGTTGCGTCAAAGCGGGTATCAAAATCATGCCACTGGTAACCCCATCCTTTGTTACGCATACCGTAACGTTGCTCTTGCGGCGTGGGCTTGCTACTGGTGCTGAAATAGCCGTTCCAGTTTTCTTCGCACGTGAGGTAGGTGCCCCATGGCGTTTGACCTGCCGCGCAGTTGTTGAGCGTGCCCAGAACCCTTGTCCCACTTGGGTCGTAGCTGGTCTGCATGGCTTTGTGACCCATCGCAGGTCCGCTGATCGCCATCATCGTATTAGCCGTGATGCGCCGTGCGTACTTCGAGTTTTGCGCTACCCGCCAACCATCGGCCTTACGCTCCACTTCGATCACGCTTACACCGTGCGCCTCTTGTGCTTTGCGTACCTTGATCGCGCTCCAGTTTTTCATGCCGTCAGGGTGCAAGAGGCCATCATCGGTGTACTCGTGATTGATGGCGAGCAAGCCTCGATTGCCGTTTTGGCTGAGCGGGAAGTACTCCATGCCATCGTGGTGCATGCCCGCCTGCAAGGCCTGTTCTTGCCAGGTGTTGCTCGCATCTGTTTTAAAAGCGGGACTGCCCAGTTTGGCACCAACGGGATCACCCCAGCGGTACAAGACCTGCGCGTCGTACTCTGGCGGCACCACGACTTCGTCGCTACTTGACACAGGCACCGCGGTGAAACCTAGCAGTTCGCCTTTGGTTTTAAATGCTGACTCTTTTGCGGCAAACGCCACGCCGCTGCCCGTCAATAAGGTCACGGCAGCCAAGCTGCTACCAATCAATTGCCGCCTTGCTGAATCGACCTCGCCCAAGTGGGGATTGCTGGCGGTGTTCACGCCATCCGAATTTTCAAACTTGCCCGCATAGCTATCACTCATCACTGCACTCCTTGGTTGTTGCTTGAGTGCAAGTGTGCAAAAAGGATGTGACGATCCCGTGTCGATTTCGTGACGGTTGCGTGACGAACTTAGTTTTGTGCCACTGTATTTAAAATAATTTTGACGTTCAAGGGCGCGCCCGATTTATCTTTCACCGAGCTGATTGTTTTGTATGCCAAAGATTGAATGCGATCAGGCAATCGCACAAAATTATTTTTTTGCACTAGCTTATCGCCATTCATAAAAGCCCAGACAAAGAACTCTAGCGCTCTCGCGGTTTCCACGGGATGCTCTGTGTTTTTGGGGAAGAGCGCGAACGTACCCATAGTGATAGGCCAAGCCCCTTCGCCCGCCTGCTGGGTCAGCGTACCCGCGAAACTACCTTTGATGTACCAATCGCTATGTGTCAGCGCCTCACGAAACCCTTGATTTGATGGCGACAAAAAATGCCCCTGCGCATTTTGCAGTTGCACGCTCTTAAGCCCGTTTGCCTGAACGTAGCCGTAATCGACATAACCAATCGCACCTAGCGTGGTTTTGACCGCTTGCACCACACCATCGCTCCCCTTGGCTCCGATAAAAGTTTGTGGCCACGTAAAGCTCGTTTTCACACCAAACTGAGACGCCCACGCGGGACTAACCTTAGCCAAATAATCTGCAAAGTTGAAGGTGGTGCCAGATCCATCGCTTCGCACAATGACCTTGATTTTTAAATCTGGTAACTTCAAACTAGGATTCAATTTCTTAATTTGCGGATCACTCCAAACCGCGATTTCACCTAAGAAGATACGCGCCAATACACCGCCATCTAGCTTGAGTGGCCGATCCGCGAGGCTTGGTAAATTCACAACAGGCGCAACGCCCGTAATGGCAATCGGAAACACCACAAGCCCCGATTTGGCTAGCTCAGCTGCGGGTGGTGCCACATCAGAAGCGCCAAAGTCAGTGGTGTTTTCACGAATCTTTTTTAAACCCGCCGACGAACCAATGGACTCGTAAGCCACGGCAGCATAGCCTGCCTTTTGATACTCCAGCGCCCAGCTTTGATAGATAGGCGCAGCCGCAGAAGAGCCAGCGCCCTTAATGCTTTGAGCAGCAGCAAAACTGAACGGCATCGCGATCAACAAGCCGCCAAGCGCTAAAAAATTAAGTGTCTTCATGAAACCTCGTTTGCTGCCCTTGCATGGACATTGGTAAATTTTTCATCTTCATAAAAAGATGTGTCAATTCGATGACAACTCAAGCGACACACATAGGGCAGTAAAAATAATTCAATAATTCTACGAATATCATATAATTTGCGCATGAAAGAAATTGACGCCATCCGCTCCCTCGCCGCTTTAGCGCAAGAAATGCGTCTGCGAATCTTTCGTGCGCTGGTCGTCGCAGGCAATGACGGCCTGACACCTAGTGACTTGGCCGAGCAATTGAAAGTTGCATCCAATACGTTGTCCTTCCACTTAAAAGAACTCACTCACTCGGGTCTCATCGGACAAGAGCGGCAAGGGCGCAACCTGATCTACCGAGCATCATTCGCCACCATGAACGAACTGCTGGGATACCTGACCGACAACTGCTGCCAAGGGGCGGCTTGTTCCTAACTCAACCCATACCATGACAAACACCATCAAACCCATCAACGTCCTTTTCCTATGCACTCACAACTCCGCACGCAGTATCTTGTCCGAGGCTCTGCTAAACCATTTGGGCGGCGGCAAATTCAAAGCGTATTCTGCGGGCAGCTCACCGCGTGAGAACCAACAGCCGAATCCACTAGCGATTCAAGTTTTGAATCAAGCGGGCGTTGATACCAGTTACTTGACTAGCAAAAGCTGGGATATGTTTGCTGGCAACGACGCGCCGCACATGGATCTCATCATCACGGTGTGCGACAACGCAGCGGGCGAGGTATGTCCTTATTGGCCTGGCAAACCAGCGACAGCGCACTGGGGTTACGCTGATCCATCCAACAGCACGGGCACTGATGCTCAGCGCTTGGAAGCTTTCACACAAACCATGCACTTGATTGCAAAACGCATTCGTCTTTTAATTGCCCTGCCTATCGAACGGCTACTGCCAACCAATCTAAGCGCAGCAGCAAAAGAATTGGCCTCGCAATGAGCGCCCAGCACTCCACCACACAAAAAGTCTTTGCCGAATTCTTAGGCACGCTGCTCCTACTGTGCACCGTGATTGGTTCGGGCATCATGGCCGAGCGACTTGCTGGCGGCAATGTCGCCATTGCCTTGCTGGGCAACACGCTTGCCACCGTCTTTATTTTGTACGTGCTGATTGAAACGCTGTCGCCCATTAGCGGCGCGCACTTCAATCCGCTCGTGAGTACCGTGATGCTGTGGCGCACATCGAAGCTTCTCCTTGCTGGCTACGTGGTCGCTCAAATAATTGGTGCGGTGGCTGGCGCATGGTTGGCTCATGCGATGTTTGATATGCCCCTCTTTCAGCTCAGCAGTCACATCCGCACAGGCACGGGACAATGGATTGCGGAGGGCGTCGCAACTGCAGGATTGATCTTTATCATCTTGCGTTCTAGTCATAGTCACGCTAAAGCGAGCGGCTTAGTTGCCAGCTACATTGGCGCGGCGTACTGGTTTACCGCCAGCACCTCATTTGCTAATCCTGCTGCTGTGCTAGGACGAATGATGACGGATTCGTTTTCTGGCATTGCGCCGCAAAGTGCACCATACTTCATTTTTTCGCAATGCGTGGGCGCAGCTTGTGGGGTGTTTATTCACCGCCTCTTACATGCTTATAATGAAAACGTCAACAGCCGCGCATAGTTAGCGCCAGTTGATAAGGTGGATACCTAGCGTTACCCTCGCTTCATAAGCCTCAGACCACAGATCTGCCGCGATGAGCAAGAGTTGCGATACACCACACGAAACAAACTTATATACGGAATACTTGTTGGTAGATGCGTTTGAA
>CANFWH010000032.1 GCA_947450645.1 Comamonadaceae bacterium
GGGAAAAACGACAGGGAGATGTCTTTAAGAATATGACGCTTAGGCGGGACAATTTTGCCCAAGCGGTTCATGGTGAATACGTATTGCGCCACAGTAAATCTCTCTTGCTAGATGCTCGCTAAGGTTTTAGCGAAACCGTGTATTTTCTCAGAATAGAAGGCGGCTCTCGCTAAAGCGGAGCGCTCACGTCTCAATTTGGATAAATTTCGGCGCATCCAAGCTAGCTAGCATTTCTAAAAGTTTTGGTACAAGCGGCACAAAGCTCTCCAGCTTGTTGTTCTTGGCAATCAACACAATTACCGACATCGGCATAGTATTGGCGTTTTGCTGGTAGGACATGTTTTGATCACCGCTAATCAGCACATCAAAATCACTAGAAGCAGCTTTCAAAAGCTTGCCATTGACCAAGCCGCCAAAGCCGACCTGTTGAACGGTACGAACAAAATGATCGCTTAGTAAAAAGCCAAGCTTTCGAGGAATCGACTCGTCAAGCAGTATGCGCATGCGATGCAGAAAGACGGGCGTGCTCTAAACCAGCGATGGCCAAGGCACGACTCACACTAGGAAATTCGTCTAAAAAAACATCGAGGCTGTCGCCTGTTTCCAAGTATTCAAACATGATGCGAAAGGGCACGCGTGTTCCTGCAAACACAGGTGTACCGCCCAAGATATCAGGATTAGAAATCACAATTTGCGGGGTTTGCATGTACATAGTCGGGCTCTCCTTTCATCATTCAGATTCTAAGCCTGCACACGCAAGCTTCTCGTAGACTCACACTTCGATTCTTTTTTACAAAATACCCATGCAACTGCTATTAGCCCCGATGGAGGGCTTGCTCGATTTTGTGCTGCGCGACGCACTCACAAGCGTGGGCGGCTCTGCTTTGCACGGCGGGATTGATCGCTGCGTGTCCGAGTTCATCCGCGTCACCAACACGCTGTTGCCGAATCGCGCGTTTATCCGCGTAATGCCTGAACTATTGAATGGCAGCCGCACTCCGTCTGGCGTGCCCGTGCGCGGGCAACTGCTGGGCTCTGACCCTGTGTGCGTGGCAGAAAACGCGGCGCGCCTTGCCAGTCTTGGCCCCGAGGGCGTTGATCTTAATTTTGGTTGCCCCGCCAAAGTGGTTAATCGGCACGGCGGCGGCGCGGCGCTGCTGGATGAGCCCGAGTTGGTCGTCAAGATTGTCTCTGCGGTGCGCCGCGCTGTACCAGCAACCCAGGTCGTCTCCGCCAAAATGCGCCTCGGCTTTAACGACGACAGCCGCGCTGTGGAATGCGCCATCGCAATTGCCGAAGCAGGCGCAAGCGAACTGGTCGTCCATGCCCGCACCAAGGCAGACGGCTACCGCCCGCCCGCGTACTGGGCACGCATCGCGGACATTCGCGCTGCTGTGCGCATCACTGTCATTGCCAACGGCGAAATTTGGAACGTGGAAGATGCGAGGCGCTGCCAAGCGCTATCGGGTGCAAGCGCACTCATGCTGGGACGCGGCATGGTGACCGACCCTGGCCTCGCACTGGCGATTCGCGTGGATACGCCCACACCACTAGCGTGGGAGAAGCTGCTGCCACTCATTCAAGATTTTTGGATTCTGGTCTGCAACACCCAAGAGCCGCGCCAGCGTGCAGGCAGGCTCAAACAATGGCTAAATTTTTTGCGCCGCACCTACCCCGAAGCAGAGGCGGCGTATATGACGATTCGGACTGAAAACGATCAGGCGCGGATTACGGCGTGGCTAACGGAACAGGCAAAAGCGGCACGTTAAGAACGCTTGCGCGCCGTCACTTCAATTTCAATCTTCATGCGCGGATCAATCAATCCCGCCGAAATCATCATGGCGGCTGGACGCACATCGCCCAGATATTTGCGCATGACGGGCTTGGCGAGTTCAAGTTCGGTAAAGCTTGGCAGCACATAGGTCACGCGTACCACGTCAGCAAGGCTTGCGCTTGCTTGCTTGAGTGCGGACTCGATATTTTTGAAGCACTGCTCGGTCTGCTCGGCCATGCCATCTGCGAGCGTCATGCTTAAGTAATCAAAACCAGTCGTACCAGCAACAAACACAAAGTCGCCATCGACCACAGCGCGGGAGTACGCCATGTCTAGCTCGAACGTCGAGCCGGAGCTGATGCGCTGCCTTGTCATGACCATTTAATTTTCATCTTCAGTGTTATGGAAGTTTTCATATATCTCCTTCACCGTTTTGCCGTTAAAAGTCCAGTAAGGAGAAGGCTGCAATGGAGTGTCTGATGGAAGGCTCAAAACTTTACGTGTAGCCATAGTCAAAGACATTTGTTCGCCATTAAAGTTAATGGCCTTTTCACCCACGACTGTTGCCTGATTTGAACCGTCTTTAAAAATAAGCACACTATCCACTGGAATTCCAAGCTCATAAAAATTCATTCGTGGTCGCATCCTTCTTTTCAAGGCCTCACCTGATTGCTTATCAACAGGGCTGGCCTTCGCATCCAATTGCTGCTCGAATTTAGTAGTAATGTCTTCGATTTTTAGCAACTTTAAAAGTGCAATGACTCTTTCCGGCTCAATCCTAAAAAATTCACGATTTGGATTGATGCGATGACTCCCAAAACCAAAATGGAATGCTTTTTCAACTTCTGCCGCATCCTTGACTTGGCATGCAAACATGCACTCAAACGGCACAGGCACACCTGTTCCATAGAGTTGCCTCATACGCTCATCAACCTCAGCCTGAGTCGTCATGCCGATTTTTACCAATCCCGGCATTGCAGGATTTGTCAGTACATAAACAATTTGTGATCCACCATTTGGGGCACTCATTTCCCTTTAGCCTTTAACGCCGCATCCAGCCTAGAAAAAACGCGGCGCGTATTGCCTTCGTAGACCTGATATTTATCTTCAGCAGACAAAATCTTGCTCGCTTCGATGTAGCGTTTGGTGTCATCAAACTGAAAGCCTGTTTGCGGATCGATTGCGCGCACCGCGCCAATCATCTCGGACGCGAACAGCACGTTTTTAGTCGGGACGACGGTGGTCAATAAGTCAATGCCTGGCTGGTGATAGACGCAGGTATCAAAGAACACGTTGTTGAGTAAATGGTCTTCTAACTTTGGCTTGTTCAGCATCATGGCGAGGCCGCGGAAACGTCCCCAGTGGTAGGGCGCTGCGCCTCCGCCATGCGGAACGAGGAACTTGAGCGTTGGAAAATCTTTGAATAAATCGCCCTCTAGCAGTTGCATAAACGCCGTCGTGTCCGCGTTCAAATAATGCGCACCCGTGGTGTGGAAGCAAGCGTTGCAGCTAGTGGAGACGTGAATCATGGCGGGCAAGTCGTACTCCACCATCTTCTCGTAAATTGGATACCAATGTTTGTTGGTGAGAGGCGGCGATGTCCAGTGACCACCGCTTGGATCAGGATTCAAATTGATGCCGACTGCGCCGTATTCTTTGACGCATTTCTCTAGCTCGGGGATGCAGGTCGCAGGGTCAACGCCCGGACTTTGCGGCAGCATGGCGACGGTGGCGAAGTTGTCTGGATAAAGGGCACTGACGCGGTACACCAGTTCATTGCAAATCGCCGCCCAAGTCGCGGAGACATTGAAGTCGCCAATGTGGTGCGCCATAAAGCTGGCACGTGGCGAGAACAGCGTCATGTCGGAGCCGCGCTCTTTCATCAACTTCAATTGGTTGTTGTCAATCGTCTCGCGGATGTCGTCGTCACTGATTTTGAGATCGCTCACTTTAGGCATGAGCGCAGGGTCTTTGATGCCCGCGATTTGCGCGTTGCGCCAAGTCTCTAGCGCTTTAGGCGCGGTGGTGTAGTGACCGTGGCAGTCGATGATGAGGGGGTTGGTTTTGCTCATACTGTGCTTTCAAAATGAAACGAGTGGTACATGAAATGCTAGTTTAATGCGGGAAAACCCCATCGTGAGACAATCGGGTATGACTTTTTCAGAACTCGGCCTTGCGCCTGCGATATTACGCGCTATCAACGAGGAGGGTTACGACACTCCTACTCCCATTCAAGCCCAAGCCATTCCCCTCGTGATGCAAGGGCACGACCTGCTGGCTGGCGCCCAAACGGGTACAGGCAAAACAGCGGCGTTTACGCTGCCCATGCTGCATCGCCTTGCGATGAGTGCATCTGCCAAAAACAAATTTGGCGGCATCGGTACGCGTGTGCTGGTGCTGACGCCCACACGCGAACTCGCAGCGCAGGTGGAAGAATCTGTCCGCACTTACGGCAAACATTTACAACTCACCTCCACCGTTATTTTTGGTGGCGTGGGCATGAATCCGCAAATCAGCGCCCTGCGCCGAGGTGTCGATATTTTGGTGGCCACGCCAGGTCGCTTGCTCGATTTGCAAGAACAAGGCAAACTAGATTTATCCACCGTGCAGATGCTGATTTTGGATGAGGCTGACCGTATGCTGGACATGGGCTTTTTGCCCGATATCCGCCGCGTGCTCTCCTTGGTGCCTAAGCAAAAGCAAACGCTCTTGTTCTCGGCTACGTTTAGCGACGATATTCGCAAATTGGCGCAGGGACTTTTGAACAACCCCAAGTCGATTCAAGTCACGCCTAGCAACACTACGGTGCAGCGCATCACGCAGTCGCACCATTTGGTGGGACGCGGCAAAAAGAAAGCGCTACTCACGCACATCATTCAAACGCACAACTGGAGTCAGGTGCTGGTGTTTACGCGCACCAAGTTTGGCGCAAACTCAGTCGCCGAACATTTAACCAAGCACGGTATCGAAGCGCTGGCGCTGCACGGTAACAAGAGCCAAGCTGCTAGAACGCAGGCGCTGCAAGGCTTTAAGGCCGGCACGATTCGCGCCTTGGTGGCCACCGATATCGCCGCACGCGGTATCGACATTGACGATTTGCCGCATGTGGTCAATTACGAAATCCCGAACGTGTCCGAGGACTACGTGCACCGCATTGGCCGAACAGGACGCGCGGGACGCCCAGGCGAAGCGGTCAGTTTGGTCAGCCTTGACGAGGAAGGCTTTTTCGAGTCGATTGAGCACTTCACTAGGCAAAAAATTGAACGCGTGCCCATGCCCGACTTTGCACCCGAACCGGGCGAGCGCGGCGAGCCGATTGCGATGGGTCGCCAAACCATTTGGGGCGGCGCAGGCAAACCGCCAAGTCGCGAAGTAATGCAGGCGGCAGCAAAAGCAGCCATGCAAGAGATGCGGCAACGTCTGAACGATCGCCCACCACGCGGTCGCCCTGGTGGACATGGGGGCGGTGGTGGCGGTGGCGCTCGTCCTGCGGGTGGCGGCGGACGCGCTCCAACAAGCGGAAGTGGCAGAGCGCCTACTGGAGGAGGCGGTCGTGCGCCAGCTGGCGGAGGCCGCCCATCCTCGGGTAAACCCCCGTCAACGCAAGCCAGAAATTACCGTTAAATTCAGTATCCAATTTTGGATATCTGTGTGTCCCTTCTTTTTTAAACTTTGGAGTACTTCTCATGAAAAAAATCTTATCGCTACTCGCTTTCGGCCTGGCTTTGTCTTTTGGTGCAGCGCACGCGGCTGATGACGCTAAAACCCCACAGCAAAACAAAATGGCGACTTGCAATGCTGACACAAAAGCAAAAACCCTGAAAGGTGACGAGCGTAAAGCCTTCATGAAAGAGTGCCTGAGTGCCAAGCCAGCGGCAGAAGCCAAACCAGTAAATCGCATGGCGGCTTGCAATGCAGATAACAAAGCAAAAACACTTAAAGGCGACGAGCGCAAAGCCTTCATGAAAGAGTGCTTGAGCAACAAGTAATCAGCGACTTCGCATGATAAAAAAACGCCACTTTTAAGTGGCGTTTTTTATGCGCGGATCAATCGCTCAATCGGGCTTAATCCCTGCCTTCTTCACAATCGCCGCATATTTGTTTAGCTCCGATTGAAAGAACGCTGCCGAGGCTTCTGGTGATCGAATGTTGATGGTGTTGCCTTGCCGTGTCATAGCCGCCTTAACTTCCTCAGTAGCAAACGCAGTGCTTACTGCGGCATGAATACGGCGGACGTTATCCGCGCTCATCTTGGCAGGCCCTACGGTCGCAAACCAACCTTCGACTAGATATTTGGGGAAGCCTTGCTCTGCCGCCGTTGGAATATCGGGATGGCTTGGCGCACGCTGATTGGACGCAATGCAAATCGCACGCAGATTGCCTGATTGAAGTTGCCCTGCCACAGCAACTAAAGCGCCCACACCAAAATCCACTTGCCCGCCAATGATGTCGGCCATCATTGGGCCAAAACCACGATACGGAATATGCGTGGCAAACGTGCCAGTCGCGTCTTTCATCAGCTCAGCCGCCAAATGCAAAATCGTGCCATTACCCGAGCTGGCGTAGTTATATTTGCCAGGGTTGCGCTTCAGCATCGCAACAAATTCCTTCATGTTTTTTGCGGGGAATTTGGCATTCACCACCAGCACCATTGGCGTGCTGCCCACCACCGCAATCGGCGTAATGTCTTTGATGGGATCGAACGGCAGCGACTTCAAAACGGATGGATAAATGACATGGTTGTTCGACACCATAGAGAGCGTCAGTCCATCGGGTGCGGATTTCGTCAATGCGTTGGTTCCCACTAAACCGCCTGCACCTGGTTGATTTTCGATAACGACTGATGCCTGCAAAGCCTTACTCAGTGCGGCCTGCGCGGCACGCGTGATGCCGTCCACACCTGAACCTGCCCCGACTGGAAGAATAAATTTGATCGTTTTGTCACTTGCAGTCTGCGCGGAAAGCCTTGTCGATATTGGGCTAGCGGCCAATGCACCTACCGCAGTAATGATTTGACGGCGTGAAAATTGACTGGAAGATTTCATAAAACTCCTCGTTTAATTTGATCACGCTCAATCGACTCAAACAGCGCTTTAAAGTTCCCCTCGCCAAAACCATCGTCGCCCTTGCGCTGGATAAATTCAAAGAAAACGGGACCGAGCATCGTTTGCGAAAAGATTTGCAAAAGTAAGCGCTGCTTGCCATCTGCAGCCAGTGTTCCATCCATCAAAATGCCCCGCGCTTGCAACTCACCCACTTGCTCACCATGCCCCGCAAGCCTTGTGGATAGGGCTTCGTAGTAATAGTCGTTTGGCCCCGTCATCAGCGGCACGCCTGCCATTTGCAAGCTATCCACCGTCGCGCAAATATCGTCGGTCAAAAGCGCAATGTGCTGAATGCCCTCGCCATTGAACTGCATCAAATACTCTTCGATTTGCCCAGAGCCCCTGCTGGATTCTTCGTTCAACGGAATCCGAATCATGCCGTCGGGCGCGGTGAGCGCCTTCGATGTCAGCCCCGTTTTTTCGCCTTGAATATCGAAGTAGCGAATCTCTTTGAAATTAAACAAATGCTCGTAGAAGCCCGCCCAGTGCGCCATGCGGCCACGGTACACGTTGTGCGTCAGGTGGTCGATTAGTAAAAGTCCATGTCCATACGGATGCTTGTCTGCATCTGTAACTACATTGGGTAACCACTCAAAATCAATGTCGTAAATCGATTTACCATCTTCAAAACGATCAATCAAATAAAGCGGTGCACCGCCAATGCCTTTGATGGCGGGCAAGCGTAGCTCCATCGGGCCTGTGGGGATTTCAATCGGCTGCGCGCCCAGCTCCAGCGCCCGTGCGTAGGCCTTGTGCGAGTCCTTGACGCGAAACGCCATGCCGCAAGGCGCAGCGCCGTGCTCGGCAGAAAAATACGCCGCCTGGCTTTTGGGCTCAAGATTCACGATGAAATTGATTTGCCCTTGGCGGTACAAAAAAACATTTTTAGAGCGGTGCTTGGCGACTTTACTAAAGCCGAGCTTTTCAAACACACCACCTAAATCAAAATCTTGGGGCGATGAGAATTCAACGAACTCGAAGCCACACAAGCCCATTGGATTGTTGTTGTCACTCATTTTTAATCCCCGCTTCCCGAATCAAAGTGCCCCACTGCACTTGTTCTGCCGCAATGTATGGGGCGACACGTTCTTGCGTAGCTGGCATGGCCGAGCTACCGTCATCCGCCAAACGTGTCAGTAACGCGGGACTAGCCAACGCTTTTTGAATCACGGCATAAATACTTTTTGCAATCGCGGGTGGCAAGCCAGCAGGCGCAACCACCACCTTCCAATCGACGGCTTCAAAATCTTTGTAGCCACTCTCGGCAACGGTTGGAACGCTTGGAAAAATAGCCAATCGCTTAGACGACGTAACAGCCAACGCCTTGAGCCGTGCGGATTGCGAGCCACCCGCCTGAAGCATGCCGAGCACCGCTTGCGGCGTGGCCATCATGTAATCGGTCTGCCCGCCCATCAAATCGGTGAGCGCTGCCGCCGCGCCTTTGTAGGGCACGTTGAGCGCTTTAAAGCCTGCGCGTTTGCCCAGCAACTCGCCCGCCAAATGCCCAACGGTTCCCGTGCCCGCCAACGCTTGCCTTAGGCTATTAGGCTTGGCTTTGCCCGCAGCAATCAAATCGGCCAGCGATGTCCACGGCGCATCCGACTTGGCGACCACCACCATCGGCTGCTCGGCCACCAAAGCAATCGGAGTGAAATCTTTCGCTGCGTCAAACGGCATCTTGGGCAAGAGCGCAGGGTTGATTGCCAAATTTGCCGTCTGCCCCATGCCAAGCGTGTAGCCGTCGGGCTTGGCTTTGGCAACGATATCTAAGCCAATGTTACCGCCCCCTCCCGCCTTGTTCTCCACGACAAATTGCCACTTGGGGTTGTCCGCGCTGATACGCTCGACCAAGCGCCGCGTCACCGTATCGGTGCCCCCGCCTGGCGTATAGGGCACGATGATTTTGATGGGTTTATCGGGGTAGGCGTTATTCGTTTGCGCTATGCTCTGCAGGCCACACCAGCTCTGCCCTACCAGCAAGGCAAGCCCACAGGCCAGTCTAGATATGGCTTGCAAGGTAGGCTGCTGTTTCATAACAGACTTCTCACTTTTTGCGCCGCTTGCATTGCGTCAATTTGGGCATCCGAATAACCAACCTCGCGCAAGAGCTCGTCAGTGTGCTCACCAAGTTTTGGCGGATGTCGTCGCACGCCCATGTGCGAACCATCCATCTTGAACGGGAAGAGGATCGTGTCCACCATCTCGCCAGCACGCTCGCCGTCTGCAAGTTCGATTTGCGCCATGCCGCCCGAAGCCATGATGTGCGGGTCGTCCAGCAACTCATGCGGTGCTTTGATAGGCGCAAACGGCAAGCCTTTGGCCTCAAACACTTCCGTGAGGTACGCGGCGCTGAAGCCCTTTAATCGTTCGCGCAATTCAGGGATCATCCACTCACGTGCGTTGACTCGATCATTGTTTGATTTGAGACGCGGGTCGCTCCATAAGTCGTCATAGCCAAACGCTTCACAAAAAATCTTCCACTGCGTATCACTCACAGCCGATAAAAAAATCTGCTCGCCATCTTTGACCGTAAACACGTCGTACACCGCCCACGCCGAAATGCGCTCTGGCATGGGCGCGGCAGCTTGCCCCGTCACTTGGAACTGCATCATGTGCTGCGCAACTAGCAAGATATTGTTTTCAAACAGCGCCGATTGCACTTGCTGACCTTTGCCCGTTTTTTGCCGCTGCATCAACGCCGCCATACAAGCCACCGCGCCAAAGATACCGCCCATCATGTCGTTGACCGACGTGCCCGCACGCACGGGGTCGCCACGCCTGCCTGTCATGTATGCCAACCCGCCCATCATTTGCACCACTTCGTCAAGTGCTGTGCGGTGGTCGTAAGGGCCTGGCAAAAACCCACGGTGATCGACATAAATCAGTTCAGGCAAAGCTGGATCGCGAAGCCGTTTCAGCGTCTCGTAATCCAAACCCTGTGCCTTCATGGTGTCCGATTTGAAGTTGTGCGAGACCACGTCAGCAGTCGCAATCAATTTCAACACAGCTTCCATGCCCTCGGGCGTTTTCAAATCCACCGCGAAGCTGCGTTTGTTACGGTTGTAGAGCGGAAAAAACCCTGCACCTGAACCCAGCAAGCGTCGCGTGTTATCGCCCTTGAGTGGTTCAACCTTAATGACGTCCGCTCCTAAATCGGCCAGCAGCATGCCGCAGGTGGGGCCCATCACCATGTGAGTGAATTCGATAACGCGGATGCCTGCGAGTGGCAAGTTGCTTGGTGTCTTATTAGTTTGCATAGGTAAATCCTTTGGTCAGCCCTGCTGGCGCGAGCATCCCGTAGACCTCAACGCCAGGAAGCCCGTCCATCATGGGCTGGCGCGCTGCGATGAGTTTTTCTAAGTCGATACCCGTGCGCACGCCCATCGCTTCAAACATGAAGGCGAGGTCTTCGGTCACCACATTACCCGATGCGCCTGGCGCGTGAGGACAGCCGCCAAGGCCGGCCATCGAGGTGTCGAAGCCGCGAATGCCCACGTCGTAAGCCGCGAGGCAATTGGCGATGCCAAGCCCTCGCGTGTTGTGCATGTGCGCTGCGCCAAGGCGCTCGATGCCCACAGCGGCAATGGCGCGCGTGAAGAGCCGCTTGACTTGCGCGGGATTAGCCATGCCCGTGGTGTCCGCAAGTCCTGACACGTTTGCGCCCGCCGCGATGCACTGCTCGACCATCCAAATCACATCGTCTTCGGGCACCGCGCCTTGCAGAGTGCAACCGAAGGCGACCGACACGCCCGCTTCAATTTCGACATGCGGCGCGACTTCGTTTTTGTATTCCACGATGCGGCGGACTTCCTCAATCATCTGCTCGCGTGTCTTGCGCACGTTCGCCAAACTGTGCGCAACGCTGGCGGATGTTGGAATCGTGATTTTGTGCGTGCCTGCGGCAATTGCCGCCTGCGCGCCTTTGAGGTTCGGCACAAGCGAGATGACACTAAGGTTTGGCTTTGTAATAGCGTACTTCACCACCTCGGTCGCATCAGCTAATTGAGGCATCAGGTGCGCAGGCACAAAAGACGTGACCTCTATCTCGCGCACACCTGCATCCACCAGCGCATCAATCCATTTGAATTTGCTGGCCGTGGGCATCACGCTGGCGATGGATTGCAGGCCATCGCGCATCCCAACTTCGGAAATTAAAACTTCAAAAGGTTTACTTTGTGATTTCATTTCTCGATTCTCGCTGATGCTCGTTTGCCACAATCTTTGCAAATTTATATAAATAATGTTGCAGCGCAGCATATAGAAGTAGCACAATAGCGCCTTCTCGAACAAATCCATCTCTACTGGCTATTTATCGTGCAACCATCCAAATCGTCTATGACTGCTCTTACCTTGGGCGCTCTGGGTGTCGTCTATGGCGACATTGGCACTTCGGTGCTCTATGCTTTAAAGCAAGTTTTTGATACGGGGCTCGTGCCCTTAACCGAGGCCAATATCCTTGGCATTTTGTCCATTTTCTTTTGGACACTCACCACCGTGGTGTCAGTCAAATATGTGATGTTGGTGCTACGCGCGGACAACCATGGCGAGGGCGGCCTAGTCGCCATGTTGGCATTAGCCTTGGCCGCCGTTAAAGACAAACCTAGATTACGTCAATGCCTTCTATTGGTTGGTATTGCTGGCGCGGCCTTGTTTTATGGCGATGGCGTGATTACACCCGCCATTTCGGTGCTATCGGCTATGGAAGGATTGAACGTTATTTCTGCCAATTTCAAATCGTGGGTGATCCCACTCACACTGCTAATTTTGCTTGGGCTTTTTTATGTGCAAAAACGAGGCACGGCCAGCATTGGTAAGTTTTTTGGCCCCATCACTTTAGTGTGGTTTGCCGCTATTGCTTTAATGGGTATTGTGCAGATTGCCCACAACCCACAAGTCTTGTGGGCATTGGCACCGCATCATGCACTGCGCTTTATGTTTGCTAATTTACACATCACTTTTATTGTCTTAGGTGCAGTGGTGCTTTGCGTCACAGGGGCTGAAGCGCTCTATGCAGACATGGGGCATTTTGGCAAACGTCCTATCCGCTTGGCATGGTTTTGCGTGGTCATGCCTTCCTTGGTTCTCAATTACTTTGGCCAAGGGGCACTCTTATTGTCCACCCCCGAAGCGCTTAAAAATCCGTTTTATTTGATGGCACCAGAATGGGCTTTAATTCCCTTACTCATATTGGCTGCTGCCGCAACCGTGATTGCCTCACAGGCTTTAATTTCTGGCGCTTTCAGTGTGACCAAGCAAGTTCTTCAAATGGGGTTTTTGCCTCGCATGAAAATTGACCATACCAGCGTCAAAGAGACGGGGCAAATCTACATGCCTGCCGTCAATTGGGGTTTGTTTGTGATGATTGTGATCACGGTCATCATGTTCAAAAGCTCAGATGCGCTTGGCGCGGCTTATGGCATTGCCGTGTGTATCAATATGCTGATCACAACCTGCCTCACCTTCTTTGTGATTCGCTACAGTTGGAAGTATCCACTCATCCTATGCATTGCCGCCACGGGTTGGTTCTTTGTGGTGGATATCATCTTTTTGGCCTCCAACTTACTCAAAATTGAAGACGGCGGTTGGTTCCCTCTCCTCATTGGTGCGGTTATTTTTACGCTGATGGTGACCTGGCACCGGGGTACGGAGCTCGTAGCAGATGCGCAAAAAGCCGATGCATTTAGTCTCAAAGATTTCTTGCAGGCTGTGTTTGTCAGCCCACCTACCCGCGTGGAGGGCACAGCCGTATTTTTGACAAGTGACAAGGACATCACGCCCAATGCACTTTTGCACAATCTCAAACACAACAAAGTGCTGCATGCGCACAATTTGTTTGTAGCGGTTCATAGTCACGAAGTGCCTTGGATCGGTATGGACAAGCGGCTCGAAGTGCATTCGCTTGGCAATCACTGCTGGCAAGTGGTGATTAATTTTGGCTTTAAAAATGATCCCGACATACCAGGAGCACTCAAGGCACTGTACGGTCTTGGCTTTGATATTGACCCTATGACGACTAGCTACTTCCTATCGCGCAACAACGTGGTCTCTACGCCTGGTAGCGGCATGGCGCCATGGCGCGAAAAGCTGTTTGCGCAAATGCACCACAACGCCAGTGATGCGGCGGACTTTTTGTATTTACCAAGTAACGCTGTGGTGGAGCTAGGTAGTAAAGTGGAAATCTAAATAATATCGCCATGCACATCCTCTTTATTGCCGATCCGCTGGATAGCTTCAAGATTTACAAGGATACGACCTTCGCCATGATGCGTGAGGCGGCTAAACGTGGGCATGCCGTCAGCGCTTGCGAAGTGCAGGATATGCGCTGGACTCAGGCGACAGGCGTGGTGGCAGATTCGCAAGCCCTCATCCTCACAGGCCAGACAGGTAAAGGCTGGTACAAGGCATCATCCCTAGAGGCCACAGCCATCAAGGCTTTCGACGCGGTGGTCATGCGAAAAGACCCGCCATTTGACTCTGAGTATTTTTATGCGACTCATTTGCTTGAGCAAGCCGAGCGCGAAGGTGCGCGCGTCTTCAACAACCCACGTGCTTTGCGCGATCACCCCGAAAAACTGGCATTGATGGAGTTTTCGCATCTTGCCGCGCCCACATTGGTGACCCGTGACATTGCTCGCATCAAAGCCTTTCATGCCGAGCACAAAGATGTGATCTTGAAGCCGCTAGACGGTATGGGCGGCGTTGGAATTTTCCGCGTGAAGGACGACGCACTCAACCTTGGCGCGATTGCCGAGACGCTGACCGCTGACGGTACGCAGACCATCATGGCGCAGCGTTACCTGCCTGCGATTAAAGACGGCGACAAGCGCGTGTTACTCATCGCGGGAAAGCCCGTTCCATATGCCCTCGCACGAATTCCACAAGGCGGCGAGGTGCGCGGGAACTTGGCAGCAGGCGGCAAAGGCGTGGCGCAAAAGCTATCCGATTCAGACTTAAAAATTGCAACCGAGTTGGGCCGAGTCCTTGCCAGTCGTGGCTTGCTGCTGGTCGGCTTAGATGTGATTGGCGACAAGCTAACCGAAATCAACGTCACCAGCCCGACGTGCTTTCAAGAAATTTTTGATCAAACGGGGTTTGATGTGGCCGCGATGTTTGTGGATGCCGTGGAAGCGGCAATTTAAGCTGGCACTGTGTCGATAAAGCTTTGGCGCAATGAGAGTTTTTCAAACAGCTTCGCTAAGTTTGGATGCGGCGAGCGCCAATCGATTTGTGGAAATCTGAAATCCAAATAACCCAACGCTGAGCCAACAGCGATATCCGCTAGGTTCATATGGATATTGCCACAAAAAGGCTTGTCACCCAGCCCTTGGCTCATGGCTTTCAGACCCGACGTGATCTTGTCTAAGTGACGATCTATCCAAAGCTGCGAGCGTTGTTCGGCCGTGCGATGCGGCCACGTTTGCTCCATGCGCACCGTCAAAGCCGCATCCAACACGCCATCGGCTAAGGCTTCCCATGTTTTGACCTCGGCGCGCTCACGCCCCACAGTGGGAATCAGCTTGCCCAGTGGCGACAGCGTGTCGAGGTATTCCACAATCACACGGGAATCGAAAATAGCCTCGCCACCCTCCAATACCAGACATGGCACTTTGCCTAGCGGATTGGACGCGCCAATGGTCGTCTCAGGCACCCATGGGTTTTCTAGGGCGGCTTGGTAATCGAGCTTTTTTTCAGCAAGCACGATGCGAACTTTGCGGGCATAAGGACTGGCGTTGGCGTAAATAAGTTTCATGGTTTCATTCTAACGAACCCAAACGACTCACCGTTGACCCATCCGCCTAAAATGCTCGTATGACTGTCAAAAATAACACTGCGCTCTTCGCCATTTCTCCACTTGACGGCCGCTATGCCGCCAAGGTCTCCGCACTCGCCCCCTTGATGTCAGAATACGGCTACATGCACCGCCGCGTACAAGCCGAGCTGGCTTGGTTTATGGCGCTATCCGATGCGGGATTTACCGAATTCAAACCACTCACGCCTGCTGCGCGTGCGCATTTGCAAGCCTTGGTTACCAACTTCTCAGAAGCTGATGCGCTAGCCATCAAGGCTATTGAACGCGTCACCAATCACGACGTGAAAGCCGTCGAGTACTGGATCGTAGAAAAGTTCGGCCAAGCCACCGATTTTCCTGAACTGAAAGCCCACGCTCACTTCGTTCATTTCGCCTGCACCAGCGAAGACATCAACAACACCAGCCACGCTTTGCAAATTCAAGCTGCCCGTGATACCGTACTTGTGCCCAAGCTCAAAACGGCTCTGCAAGCCTTATCCGATATGGCTTTGCGCTATGCCGACACCCCCATGCTGTCTCGCACGCATGGCCAGACAGCGACTCCCACGACAGTGGGCAAAGAGTTCGCCAACGTGGTCGTGCGCCTGCGCCGCGTGCTGGCTGACATCGAGAATGTGCAGCTGCTCGGCAAGATGAATGGCGCTGTCGGGAACTACAACGCGCACCTCGCGGCCTTCCCCAATTTGGACTGGGCTGCGTTTGCCAAGCGCGTGGTCGAAACACCCACCCCGCTAGGATTGGGACTGACGTTTCAAGACTACAGCACGCAAATCGAGCCGCATGACTACATGGCGGCGCTCTTCCACGCATTCATGCGCAGCAACACCATTTTGATTGACCTGTGCCGCGACATTTGGGGCTACGTCAGCCTCGGCTATTTCAAGCAGCGTCTCAAAGCTGGCGAGATTGGCTCGTCCACCATGCCGCACAAAGTCAACCCTATCGACTTTGAAAATGCCGAGGGCAACCTGGGCCTGGCCAACGCCATGCTTGACCATATGGCAAACAAACTGCCGATTTCACGTTGGCAACGCGACCTGACCGACTCCACCGTGCTGCGCAATATCGGCGTCGGCCTTGGCTACAGCCTCTTGGCGTATGAGTCGTTACTGACGGGGCTGAGCAAGCTAGAGATCAACGAGGAAGCCATTGCTGCCGACTTGGATGCAGCGTGGGAAGTGCTCGCCGAACCGATTCAAACCGTGATGCGTCGCTTTGGTGTGCAAAACGCGTATGAGCAGCTCAAAGAAGCCACGCGCGGTAAAACAGTGCTGGCAAACGATTTGCAAAAGCTGATTGCGGGGCTTGATATTCCCGCTACTGACAAGGCGCGTTTGCTAGAAATGACGCCCGCTAGCTATATTGGCAAGGCAGCGGCGCTGGCGAAGGCTGCTGCGGCCTTCGCTTAAATCAACCTCGACGCCATCCGTTCGTCCGCGTTTTCCATGGCGCGTTCGGCGTAGCGATTAAAGCGCCAAGCGAGGCCTTCGGTGGTGATGCGTCGCCACGTTTGGCGTTTTTGCACAGGATCAAACTCTGGCCAATGCTGAACTTCGTCAAACGTGCGCCCACAACCCTTGCAATGCGCGTCGCCTTGGCTGGTCGAGCAAATCGCAATGCACGGCGTGTCGGGTGTGGACTCGTACCACACAAGCCACGCTCCATATGCCTTGGCAGGCATCCCCTGCGTAGCGACTTCCGTCTTGCGATGGAACACCATCAATGCATAAACGCTCGCCAACTCACGCAGCTCGGCACACAAACTCACGCCATCCAAGCTTGGCGATTGATTGCGCCAATAGTTGATGGCCGACTCGATATCTGTGATGTGAATGCTAGCCACGCACCGCGCCTTTAACCATGTCAAACTTGAACAAGCGGCACTCGATTGGGCCATTCCACATCGGGACGCGGCGCGATTCTTTGAGCCGCATTCGGGTTGGCAATTTCAAGTCGGGCGTGAGAATCCAACCCGTCCAGCCTGCGAAATTTTGTTTCCAATGCGTGGCGAGCAAGCTAAAAAAATCATGTCCTGCTTGCCCATCTGCCGCTGATCCAACTGTCATGGTTTTGGAGAAGCCCCCTGTTTCGATGCGCTCGCCATAAGGCGGATTCAAAATCATCAAGCCCGCCTGTCCAACCTCCAAGTCCGCGGGCGGCATACGCTGCAGCGCATCCCCGCCCCTAAAGTTAATCGTTTTGCTAACGATCCCATTGGGCCCTGCGCGCTCAGCGTTGTGTTCAGCAAAATCGACCATCCGATGTGCCACATCGCTGGCAAAAATCGGCGCAGGGGACGTGCGAATCCGCCCCAAAGCCTCTTGGCGTAAGGCTTCCCACGCAGCAAGGGCAAAGCCATCAAACTTCTCGAAGGCAAAAAAGCGGTTCAGTCCAGGCGCAATATGGCAGGCGATTTGCGCCGCCTCAATCGCAATCGTGCCCGAGCCGCAGCAGGGGTCATAGAGCGGCACGCCAAGCTCTGCTGCCTGCTCCCAGCCCACGGCAGCCAGCATGGCGGCAGCCAGCGTCTCTTTGAGCGGCGCTTCACCTACCTCATCGCGCCAGCCGCGCTTAAAGAGCGGCTCGCCAGACGTGTCTAAGTACAGCGTCACGTTCTCAGCAGTCAAATGCACATACACACGCATGTCAGCGTAGTGCGTGTCCACGCTTGGGCGCTCACCAGTGAGGTCGCGAAAGCGATCGCAAATCGCGTCTTTGACGCGCAGCGCCGCAAAGTTCAAACTTTTTAGTGGGCTGTGCTGCGCAGTAATTTCAATTTTGAACGTCCGCTTGGCGTTGAACCACGCATCCCATTCCACCTCTTTCGCCACTTCGTAAATATCCAGCTCGGAACGGTACGGTGCGTGCGCCACACGAATCAACACGCGCTGGCACAAACGGCTATGTAAATTGAGCAGCATCACGTCGTTTTGATTGGCCATCAAAGCCACGCCGCCGCGTTGTGACTTCGAGAGCGCTTGATGACTGAGCCCCAATATCTGCGCCACTTCAGCGCGCAAAAATTCCTCAACGCCAGCGGCGCAAGGCAAAAATATGGAGAGGGATTTAGTGGTCATTCCCCTATTGTCGCTTTATGCTACTTTTCGCAGGCTTGCTGTCGGAATCCGCATCGCTTCGCGGTACTTGGCTACCGTACGGCGGGCGCACTCAATGCCCTGCTCTGCCAGCAAATCCGCGAGCTTGCCGTCCGATAGCGGCTTGGTTTTTTTCTCGGCGGCAATCAACTGGGCGATCAGCGCCCGGACCGCCGTGCCTGATGTTTCACCGCCTGAATCCGTACCCAAACTCGCGTCAAAAAAATATTTGAACTCAAACGTGCCCTGCGGCGTTGCCATGTATTTGTTGGTGGTCACGCGCGACACGGTGGACTCGTGCAGTCCCAACTCGTCAGCAATATCACGCAAGACCAGCGGCCGCATGGCGACTGCCCCGTGCATTAAGAACTGTCCTTGCCGCGCGACAATGGCTTTGGCCACGCGCAGCACGGTGTCAAAACGCTGGCTGATGCTTTTGATAAAACCGCGCGCTTCTACCAGCGCTTGCTGCATGACATCGGTTGCAGGATTCTTACTTTCCGTTTTTGCTTTTTCGCGCGCCTTTTGCAGCTTGAGCAATTGCGCGGTAATCTCATCCACCTTCAGGCGTGGCATCACATCCATATTGAGCTCGGTTGTAAAACTCACGCTCGTGCGTCCGCCTTTGCCTTTTGCAGCACGAACAAACACATCAGGGATGACCACACTATTAACCGAAATCGCAAAGCGCCGACTCGGCAGTGGCTCTAGGCTAGCGATGAGCTGTAGGCCTTTCTGGACAAGGCTTTCAGAGCACTCGAGAGAAAGTGCCATCTGTTTAATATTGCGCCTAGCTAGATTAGCTAGCGGCAAATCCAGCAAGCGCAGTGCTGTTTGATTATTTGGCTTTTCCTTCAGTTGCAAGCGCAGACATTCGCTCACGTCCACCGCCCCAACACCGCATGGGTCTAAGTTTTGCAGCCAATGCTTGGCGATACGCAATTGATCGACAAGGCGTAGGGTGTCGTCCGCATCACTCGTCAAACTAGCTGCTAAATCTTCCAATGATTCGACCAAAAAGCCGCGCTCGTCTAACGACTCAATCAAAAAATCCAAACTTGCCGCGTCCGTTGGCGTGAGACGCAAGTGCTGCGCTTGGTGCTTCAAATGCTCAGTCAAACTGGTCGCAGTGCTGAGTCCGCCAAGCGGATCAAAGTCTCTATCAGATTGATCGCTGGGTGTGTTTGCACTACCCGCCTCCACGCCCCACTCAGAGTCATTCGGGGACATCTCTGTTGTGCCATCACCATCCCAATCGAGGTCATCGGTGGAAGGCGTAGGCGCATCACCCAAGGCATCAGGCGTGTCGCCTTCAGCAGATTCGGCACTGCTGGACGCCTTATCCAGTATGGCTTGCGGGGCATATTCCTCCGAATGCTCAAATTGCTCGCGCACGCTTGTCTCGTCATCGCGCTCTAAAAACGGATTGATCGCTAGCTGCTGCTCGATCTCTTGCTCCAGCTCAAGGCTCGAGAGCTGCAAAAGCCGAATCGACTGCTGCAGTTGAGGGGTCAACGTCAGGCTTTGCGAAAAGCCTAGGGACAGTCCTTGCTTCACGGGCCGCTCACATCACATGCGGAAGTGTTCACCCAAGTACACACGGCGCACATCGGCATTTTCAATAATCTGCGAGGGTGTGCCATGCGCCAGCACGCGACCTTCGCTGATGATGGTGGCTCGGTCGCAAATGCCAAGTGTTTCGCGCACGTTATGGTCGGTAATCAAAACACCAATACCGCGCTCTTTTAAAAAACTAATGATGCGCTGAATCTCAATCACAGCAATCGGATCAACGCCTGCAAACGGTTCGTCTAAGAGTACAAATTTCGGATTCGTCGCCAGCGTTCTGGCGATTTCCACGCGTCGGCGCTCACCACCTGAGAGCGACATCGCAGAAGAGTCATGCAAATGATCGACCCGTAAATCTTTCAAAAGCGCAATCAAGCGCGTCTCAATTTCGTCTTCGGTGAGCGGTTGTAACTCCAGTACGGCACGCACGTTTTCAGCAACGGTGAGCTTTCGAAAAATGGAGGCTTCTTGCGGCAAATAACTCAGCCCCATACGGGAACGCAAATGAATGGGGAGTTTGTGAATGGGTACGCCGCCAAGCAGGATTGTGCCGCTATCCGCTCGCACCAAACCCACCACCATGTAAAACGATGTCGTCTTGCCCGCACCATTGGGACCGAGCAAGCCAACGATTTCTCCCTGTGCAACTTCAAGCGAAACATCTTTCACCACTTGTCTGCGGCCATAGGTTTTCTGCAAGCCTGTGGCGACAAGGCGCATCGGTGCTACTGATGACTGCAACGCTACCGCCTCAATCATGGCTGCTTCACTTCGACTTGGTCAGAGCCACGCAAAGCTGGCGTTGGCACTCCGCCCGTGGGCGCTGCGGCCTTATCTGCCTTGGGTGAGAGCATCATGCGCACGCGCTGGCCAGGCAAGCTGGTCGTGGCTTGGCTGCCATTGAGGTTCATCGTCTCAGTCGTGTTGTTAAACACAATCAAGTTGCCACGCGACTCGTCTGCCAACGTTGATCCGCGCAAACGCCGCAGCACGGCTTTTCCTGCAAGGCGCACGATGTCAGCCTTGCCGTCATAGTCGATGTGGTCAGCCTCGCCTTCCATGTACTCATCGAGTCCTTCGCGCTTTTGCCGAAAGAAGACTTGCTCGCCGGCTTTAGCCGTAGCCACCATAAACTGATTACCTTCGGGGTCTTCGCGCTGCTCAACACGGGCGGCACGCAGTACCAGCGTTCCTTTGCTGACGAGCACACGACCCTCGACGACCATGAGTTGCTTTACGTCGTCGTAGTTGGCCGAGTCCGCCTCCAAATTCAGAGGCTTATTTTTATCGGCTTTTTCAGCTAGTGCCATCGGTGAGGAAAAACACAAAACAAGCCCGCAGGCCAAGCCACATAAGGCCTGCACGAGACCCATTTGACTACATTTAGCGGAAGTGGCTTGCAAACTCATCTTGTTCATTTTTGTGTTTTTTGTGTTTTCTCGAATTTTGCAAGCAATTCATTTCCACGCAAAACGGCTGTATCCAAGCCTTCTTTCGCCGTTTTTTTGCCTGCCCAAACGGCCTCTAATTCTTCATCAATCACGTTGCGCACTTGCACAAAATTGCCAAGGCGAATGCCGCGCGATTTAGCGGTTGTTTTCACAATCATCTGCTTTACAGCAACGTCTGTTCCAGGATTTTTTTCATAAAAACCATTTGTTTTAGACACTTCGTATGCCTTCATCGTCAAAGGCAAATAACCTGTGAACTGCGCACTCTTGGCTTGCACATTGGCATCCGATAGGTATTTGTAGAACAGCGCCACGCCCTTGTATTCATTGGCCGTTTTGCCTGCCATTGCCCACAAACTGCCGCCGCCAATGATGGTGTTTTGCGGCGCACCTGCAACGTCGGGGTAGTACGGTAGCGGCGAAATACCAAAGTCAAACTTGGCGTTGCGTTTAATGCCTGCGTAGGCTGCGCTAGAGCTGGTCAGCATGGCGCACTCGCCTGTCCAAAATTTGGCTTCGGCTTCGGTGCGACGACCCGCGTAGCTCATCAAACCTTGCTTTTGCATGTTGGCAAGATTCTCAATATGGCGCACATGCAGCGGGCTATTGAAGGCGAGGCGGGCATCCCAGCCATCGAAGCCGTTGTTTTTAGTTGCAAAAATCGTGTTGTGCCACGTGCTAAAGCTCTCCAGCTGCGTCCAACTTTGCCATGCAGGCGTAAAGCCGCATTTCTCACCGCCAGCTTTTAACTTTGCCGCAGCAGCAACCACTTCGGGCCAAGTCGCAGGTGGTTTGTTGGGGTCTAAGCCGTGCTTTTTAAACATGTCTTTGTTATAAAAAAACACCGTTGTTGAGCTGTTGAATGGGAACGAAAGCATCTTCCCGCTGGGTGCGGTGTAGTAGCTAGAAACAGCAGGCACGTACTGTTTCGCATCAAACGTGATGCCGCCATCTTTAAACACATCAGTCACGGGCTTGATGGCGCCACTGGTCATCATGGTCGCAGTGCCGACTTCAAAAATTTGCACGATGTGCGGGGCGTTGCCTGCACGGTACGCCGCAATCGTAGCAGCGTAGCTTTCGTCATACGTGCCCTTGAACACGGGGTTGATCTTGTACTCTTTTTGCGAGGCGTTAAAGCCATTAGCAAGATCAGAAACCCAATCGCCCGTCGCGCCCGTCATTGAGTGCCACCACTGGATTTGCGTCTGTGCTGAAGCAGCGGATACTGCGCTAAGGCTTATGGATAGAGCGATAGCGGCAATATTGACAATCTTTTTCATGCTCTTGCTCCTTGTACTGAAGCAATGATTATGCCAGCGCCTTTTTAAGAAGCTCATTCACCTGAGCAGGATTCGCCTTGCCAGCGCTTGCTTTCATGATCTGCCCCACCAGCGCGTTCAAGGCTTTGGCGTTGCCCGCTTTGAATTCGTCTACGTTTTTAGGGTTGGCGGCGATGACATCCAGCACGATTTTTTCTAATGCTCCCGTGTCGTTCATTTGCTTGAGGCCTTTGGCTTCGATGATGGCGTCAACTCTATCGACGGCACCCATTGTTTCATTCATATTCACGCGAATGATATTTCCCTGAGTGATATCACCCTCCGCCCACAGCACATCAAACACTTGTTTTGCAGCGTTATTGGAAAGAGTGCCATCTGCAATACGGCTAACCAACAGGCCAAGCTGGTCGTGCTTTACAGGGCAGACTTCGATGGAGAGCTCGTCCTGATTGAGCCTGCGAGATACCTCCCCGCCAAGCCAATTGCTTACTAGCTTGGGCTGGTTGCACACCTTGGTTGCCGCTTCAAAATAACTTGCTAACGCCACGCTTTGCGTAAGTTGTGTCGCATCATATTCCGACAAGCCGTAATCCACCTCAAACCTCGCCGCCATCACGCGTGGCAACTCAGGCATTTCGCTCTTAACCTGCTCCACCCAATCACGCCCAATCACAAGCGGCGGCAAATCTGGATCGGGGAAGTAGCGGTAATCGGCAGCGTCTTCTTTCGTCCGCATGGCGCGGGTTTCGCCTGTGTCGGGGTTGAAGAGCACGGTCGCTTGCTGAATCTCGTTGCCGTCTTCAATTTGCTCAATCTGCCAGCGGATTTCGTAGTCCATCGCTTGCTGCATGAACTTGAAGCTATTCAGGTTTTTGATCTCGCGCCTTGTGCCTAAAGGCTCGCCAGGCTTGCGAACACTCACATTTGCATCACAGCGGAACGAGCCTTCTTGCATATTGCCATCGCAAATCCCAATCCACGTGACGATTTTGTGCAGCTCTTTGGCGTATGCCACGGCTTCGGCGGACGAGCGCATGTCAGGCTCGGTCACGATCTCTAGTAACGGCGTACCCGCGCGGTTTAAGTCAATGCCACTCATGCCCACAAAGTCTTCGTGCAGCGATTTGCCCGCGTCTTCTTCCAAGTGCGCACGAACGAGCCGCACCGTTTTCTTTTCATCACCGAGAAAGAAACTCACCTCACCACCTTGAACAACAGGAATCTCGAACTGGCTAATTTGGTAGCCCTTGGGTAGATCGGGATAGAAGTAGTTTTTACGCGCAAAAACACTGCGCTCCGCGATGTGCGAACCCAGCGCTAGGCCTAGTTTGATGGCACGTTCGACTGCACCAACGTTCATCACGGGCAGCGTGCCAGGCAGCGCCAAATCGACGGGGCAAGCCTGCGTGTTGGGCTCTGCGCCAAAGGCTGTGGGGGCGCGGCTAAAGATTTTGGATTGGGTGGAGAGCTGCGCGTGAGTCTCGAAACCGATGACGACCTCAAAACCTTGGACTAGCAATGATTTTTGGGCAGTGCTCATGCTATACCTCCGCTCATCAAAGGTGATTTTTTGAGATGCCAATCGGTTGCCAATTGATACTGATGCGCCGCGTTCAAGAGCCGCCCTTCCTGCAAATAATTACCAATGAGTTGCATGCCCACGGGCATATTGCCCTCGCCAAAACCGACGGGGATGCTCATACCCGGCAAGCCAGCCAGCGAAGCGGGTAGCGTGTAGATGTCGGCCAAATAATCATCTAACGGCTTGCGATCTTTGTCACCCAACTTCCACGCCACGCTAGGCGCCACGGGGCCTGCGATGACGTCGCAGCTTTTGAATGCTTCTTGGAAATCGTCGGCAATCATGCGGCGAATGCGCTGCGCTTGCAGGTAGTACGCGTCGTAGTAGCCGTGCGAGAGCACGTAGTTACCAATCATGATGCGGCGCTTGACCTCTTCGCCAAAGCCCTCGGCACGGGTCTTTTTGTACATGTCAGAGAGGTCTTTGTAGTCTGCTGCGCGATGCCCAAACTTGACGCCATCAAAGCGCGACAAGTTGCTGGCCGCTTCGGCTGGCGCAATGATGTAGTAGACGGGGATAGCGAGCTCGGTGCGTGGCAGAGAAATGGGCACTAGCTTCGCGCCTAGTTTTTCGAAGTGCTTCAACGCCTCGTCAATTGCAGTACGCACATCGCTGGCTAATCCATCAGCAAAAAACTCTTTGGGGATGCCGATTCGCAAGCCAGCGATCGAGTCATTCAAGCCGCGCGTGTAGTCCTCTGGCGGCAAGTCGAGCGATGTGGAATCACGGTCCAAATCCGCGCCGCACATGGCAGAGAGTAGCAAAGCGCAGTCTTCAGCGGTACGTGCCATCGGACCTGCTTGGTCGAGGCTGGAGGCATACGCCACCATGCCGTAGCGTGAGGCGCGTCCATAGGTCGGCTTGATACCCGTGATGCCGCAAAAACTGGCGGGTTGGCGAATCGAGCCGCCTGTGTCTGTCCCTGTGGCAGCAGGCGCAAGACCCGCAGCCACTGCCGCCGCACTGCCGCCCGACGAACCGCCTGGCACGCGGCTTGTGTCCCACGGGTTTTGCACCTTGCGGTAAAAGGAATTTTCGTTGGCAGAGCCCATGGCGAACTCGTCGCAATTGAGCTTGCCAAGCGTGACCATGCCAGCGCCTGCAACGCCATCCGCACCATTCCCAAGCCTTGAGACAACGGTCGCATCAAACGGTGAGCGATAGCCAGTCAGCATCTTCGAGCCTGCTGTGGTGACGAAATCCTTAGTCACAAAAATATCTTTGTGGGCAATCGGAACGCCCGTCAGCGGATGCGCATTGCCTGCCGCAAGCCGTGCATCTGCTGCCTTAGCCTGCGCAAAAGTGACTCCTTCATTGCAATCTAAAAATGCTCCCAAACCCTTATGGCTATTGGCTTGCATGAGGTACTGTTTGGTAATTTCAACGCTAGAAATTTGCTTGGATTGCAGCAAATTCGAGATTTGTTTAACTGTGAGTGTGTGTAGTTTAGACATATTTTTTCAATCACTCAATCACTTTTGGAACAAGAAATAATCCACGCTCGACGGCTGGGGCGCTTTGCTGGTTGGCTTCGCGATTGTTGGGCTCGCTGGCAACGTCGTCCCGCAAGCGAAGCTGGATCATTTGCAGATTTTTTTGACTTAGCACAGCCTCGCTCATGGCATGCGTGGGGTGCGCCATCGGCTCAATGCCTTTGGTATCGACCGCGCGCATCTGCTCAACGATCTCAAAAAAATTGTTGAGCTGAGTGAGCATCTTGTCGCCTTCCGCCGCCGGCATTTCCAGCTTGGAGAGATTGGCAATTTTTACGATATCTTGTTGACTTAAAGCCATGTTTTGCCTATGAAAAGTCTATGGGAAATTGGGTTTATCGGGTATTATCCAGTGTTTGCAAATTCTTCGACAGGATCCACCCATGTTCAGCGCTTTTCGCCGCTACTTTTCCACTGATTTAGCCATTGACCTCGGCACAGCAAATACGCTGATTTATGTTCAAGGCAGGGGCATCGTTTTAGATGAGCCCTCTGTGGTTGCCATCCGTCACGAAGGCGGGCCTCAAGGTAAAAAGACCATTCAAGCCGTTGGCCTAGAAGCTAAGCAAATGCTAGGTAAAGTTCCTGGCAACATTGAAGCCATTCGTCCTATGAAAGATGGCGTGATTGCTGACTTTACGGTGACCGAGCAGATGCTCAAACAATTTATTAAGATGGTGCATCCGCGCCAGCTTTTAAAGCCAAGCCCACGCATCATCATTTGTGTGCCCTGTGGCTCCACTCAGGTTGAACGCCGTGCGATTCGCGAATCGGCTTTAGGCGCAGGCGCTTCCGAAGTGTTTTTGATTGAAGAGCCAATGGCCGCCGCTATTGGTGCGGGCTTGCCCGTATCTGAAGCCAGTGGTTCGATGGTGGTAGACATCGGTGGCGGTACGACTGAGGTAGGCGTTATCTCTTTAGGTGGTATGGTCTACAAAGGATCCGTTCGCGTGGGTGGCGACAAGTTTGACGAGGCTATCATCAACTACATCCGCCGCAACTATGGCATGTTGATTGGCGAGCCTACGGCTGAAGCGATCAAGAAGAACATCGGTACGGCTTTCCCAGGTAGTGAAGTCCGCGAAATGGAAGTGAAGGGTCGCAACTTATCTGAAGGCGTGCCACGTAGCTTCACGATCTCGTCCAACGAAATTTTGGAAGCACTGACCGACCCGCTCAACAACATCGTCTCTGCCGTTAAAAATGCGTTGGAGCAAACACCGCCAGAGCTAGGTGCGGACATCGCCGAACGAGGCATGATGCTGACAGGCGGCGGCGCGCTTTTGCGTGACCTTGACCGCTTGCTGGCCGAAGAAACAGGACTTCCAGCTTTGGTTGCCGAAGACCCACTCACTTGCGTCGTGCGTGGTTGCGGCATCGCACTAGAGCGCATGGAGCGCTTGGGTTCTATATTTACGACGGAATAACTCTGCTCGACCTTTGGCTGTTGCGCCATGTCACTTTCGTCTCACAGCCGCTACCCAACGTTTGACCGCACACCTCCGCCGATATTTCGGCAAGGCATCTCGGCGTTATCAAGGCTTATTTTTTGTTGTGCGCTTGCCATGTTTTTGATGGTGGCGGATGCACGCTTTCAAATGACACAGTCCGTCCGCTCTGCACTTGCAACGGTGCTGTATCCGCTACAGTGGTTGACGATGCAACCCATTACGGGCATTGAGTTTGTAAGTCGTTATTTTCAAAGCTTGTCTGCGGCGCAACACGATGCCGATGAGGTACACCAAAAACTCACTTTGCAAATGCAAAAGTCAACGGCAGCGGCGCAGCTACAGATTGAAAATTATCGTCTGCGTCAACTGTTAGAACTCAAGCAAAGGCCTGAGACATCAGGCATTCCAGCGGAAGTCATCTACGATGCGGCTGATCCCTACACGCGGAAAATTGTGATTGATAAAGGCTCTACGCAAAACATTACCTTGGGCTCGCCCGTTCTGGATGAGTTTGGTGTTGTTGGACAGGTCACCCGCATACATCCCTTTACGAGCGAGGTGACACTTTTGATCGACCATGATCAAGCAATTCCTGTACTCAATACTAGAACGGGTGCCCGCAGTGTCGCTTACGGCGACTCACTGAGTTTTGGTGGCGCGTTAGAGCTACGCTTTATGGCTGCCAATGCGGATGTGCTGCAAGGGGATTTACTCACCACCAGTGGTGTTGACGGCGTCTATCCTGCAGGGTTGCCTGTTGCAAAGGTCGACATAATTGAACGCCGCGCGGATACTGCTTTTGCTAAAATTCATTGCACACCTATTGGAAAAATTAGCGGTGCATCACATGTCATGGTGTTAAATCCGCTCACGAATCTCCAGCCGAATTCTTTGAACGAAAAGCCCGTTCCTATCATTCAAGCCAAACGGGGCGGAGCGAAGCCATGAGCGGAATCATGCCACGTGGAACGCGTCAGTTGCTGTTGCCTGCAAGCCCTATTTTCATTTGGTCTAGTATTTTGGCGGCATTGATCTGCAACATATTCGAAAATTTTTATGTTGGCGGATGGGTTGGATGGGCGCCAGATTTTTTAATCGTTACGCTTGCATTTTGGAATATCCATCAACCACAGCGAATTGGTATGGGAGTCGCTTTTGGCTTTGGTTTAGCCATGGATGTGCATCAAACGACACTACTCGGTCAGCACGCCCTTTGTTACTCCTTACTCAGTTTTGCAGCGATTACCTTGCACCGCCGCGTCTTGTGGTTTAAAACGCTCACGCAAGCCGTGCAATTGCTACCTCTATTTGCCGCAGCTCATTTGATCGAGCTTTCACTACGCTTATTGTTTGGCCATGCTTGGCCAGATTGGCAACTGGTTTTTGCGCCTCTCCTAGAGGCGTTACTGTGGCCCATTGCTTCTGCTGTGCTACTCATGCCACAACGTCGCAGCCCAGACCCTGATGCCAATAGGCCTTTGTAATGGAACTTCGCAATCTAGACCGTGAGCTCGTCCGCTTTCGTGCTCGCGTCTTGATCGTCAGCGTCTCAGTTGTTGTGCTTTTTGCATTACTATTTCTGCGTCTCTTTTACCTTCAAGTTATCCGTCATGAAGATTTGAACGCGCAAGCTGAAGGAAATCGAGTTGCTTTTGTTCCTATCGTCCCCAATCGCGGCCTCATCCTCGATCGCAACGGCATTATTTTGGCGTCTAATTACTCTGCCTATACGCTTGAAATTACACCCTCTAAAACTTTGAGTATCGATGAAACTATTAATGCCTTATCACAGGTTATTGATATTCAGCCACGTGATAAGCGTCGTTTTAAGCGACTCATGGATGAATCGAAAAACTTTGAATCCCTGCCTATTCGAACTCGTTTAACAGACGAAGAAGTGGCTAGGTTTTCAGCTCAACGCTTCCGCTTTCCAAGCGTTGATATTAAGGCAAGGTTGTTTAGAAGTTATCCCTACGGGGAGCTTGCTAGTCATGTCATTGGCTATATTGGCCGTATCAATTCAGCAGAAAAGGAGCATATTGATGAAGGCGATGATGAATCCAACTATCGCGGTACAGAATACATTGGGAAGTTAGGCGTTGAGCAAAGTTTCGAAGCTCAACTTCATGGCATAACGGGCATCGAGCAAGTTGAAACATCAGCTGGGGGGCGTGCAATGCGCAAGCTGACGAGCGCACCAGCCACGCCAGGCAACACAGTCATGCTCTCTATCGATATCAAATTGCAGAAGCTTGTGGAAGATTTGTTTGGCAACCGCCGGGGGGCTTTAGTTGCAATTGATCCACGCAATGGCGAAATTTTGGCTTTTGTTAGTAAACCTACGTTTGATCCCAATTTGTTTGTTGATGGTATTGATGCGGAGAACTGGGCTGAGCTTAACGACTCCATAGACAAGCCACTGCTTAATCGTGCGCTGCGAGGGACGTATCCACCCGGATCTACTTACAAGCCCTTTATGGCGTTGGCTGCTTTAGAGTCTGGTAAACGCTCGGCGACAACTATCGTGAATGATCCTGGTTATTGGATGTTTGGAGATCATCGATTTAGAAGTACTGAGGATCATGGCTTGGGCGCTGTAGATATGTATCGTAGTATTGTGCATTCAAGTAATGTGTATTACTACTCATTGGCAAATGAGCTTGGCGTTGATGCTATCTACAACTTTATGAAGCCGCTTGGATTTGGTCAATTGACTGGTATTGATATCGCGGGCGAGGTTAAAGGAGTCTTACCCAGCACGGAATGGAAGCATCAAAATTACAAAAAACCTGAACAACAAAAATGGTATGCAGGCGAAACTATTTCACTGGGTA
>CANFWH010000033.1 GCA_947450645.1 Comamonadaceae bacterium
ATGTCGCCACAATCTTGGTTGCATGCCTTGCCATAATTTTTCCTTAAATAAGTCGCAATGACTGCCGCGCTCACAATGAGCGCTGCTAGGGTGATGATAAACGGCAAGTGTGACGATTAATTAATACGAATATAGGTCCGTTTTAGATTCCCGAGATGATCCATTCATGCTTGCTGGAGCTTTGGGGCTTGCGCACTTCCAACATTCCGTTACAATTGGAACTTGCATCAAGACAAGGCTCGACGGCCTTACCAACCTGCCCCTGGGCAAGGTGGACGCGAAAGCGGATGCGGCTCCAGTCGGAGCAACCAACCGGGGGATGCGTCGGCCCTCCTTAGATACTCTGGAGGGCTTTTTTTATGTCTGAAACGACGCAGATCCACCCCGACAAAGTTCGGGCCTACTTGGCCACGTACTACCGACTCGGCCACACCCCGCAAGATATTGTCTTGACCATTGGAAAGCGTTCAGGGCGGCTGGCAGCATTGTTTGCTGGTAACGGTGTCCATTGCGGCGCGTTCCTTACCGCCTACAACCCACAGGGGACCATCCAGTCCGATGCGGCCAACGCCCAGGGGCACGCCGAACTTGCCAGCAAGCTACAAGAACTGGGACTCCAGGCCATTGAAGGCTCCGGCAGCGAAGAAGGCACCGACTGGCCCTCTGAGAAAAGTTATTTCGCTTTGGGACTCACGTTGGAGCCTGCCAAAGCCATTGGCATCCACTTTGACCAGGACGCCATCGTCTGGATCGGAGCGGACGCTGTCCCGCAGCTCATCTTGCTGCGCTAACCCGTTTTTGGTCTGGCCGACCTAAAAGGCTGGGGGGAGTTGATCCAGATTGCCGCCCCCGACAAATCGTCAATGCGGCTAAAAAGGAGAAATGCATGAGCAACTTAAAAAATTCAGTTGACTGGGGCTATCGACCGACCGGATACTTCTGGGCTAAAGATAGTGGTATTTTCTTAGCCTCTGATATCAAGGGTACGCAGCGCAGGAAATACTATGAACACTTGCTTAAAAGTGGAGACCAAGAGGCAATTGATGAATTTGTCCTAAAGGGCTCACTTACCGATGAAGAACGACGCGCGGCAGGCCGTTTTCATCCTGCATTCATGGGTGGAGAGTACCTACCTGACTGCGATCCGTTGCAAGTGGAAATCGCCCGAATAGCTATCGCATCGACAACCGGTGATGTCACATGCATCTACGCCCGTCTAGAAAATGGGTTAATTGAATACAACATCGTGGACGAGTACGAGGGTGATACCGTCCAAGGCCCGAAAAGTCGCAACTCTAAAGAACCTCTTTCCTTGGAGGAGCTTGTCGCATTCTTTCTAAATGGTTGGGACTTGCTTGGCATTCTCAACGCCAACTTTGAGCAGGACGGCAACCCAGCCGATATGGTCAAGGGATTCGTGGTGAGTGCCGGTTCGAGTTTCTATGCCCAGTTTGGCGCTGCAATTGATGTACGGATAGATGAATGGCTTGTAGACCACGAAGTTCATCCGGAACAGGATGAACTTGATGATGACAAAGAGGATTGAGCAATCAGCCGGAGCAACAAAGCTTTCTTGGGGGCGTCACATTTTGGTTTTGCGGTGCCACTCAAAAGTGTTATCCCATTAGGTCTGGCCGACCCAAACGGCCGGGGGGATTTAATCCAGATTGCCGCCCCCGACACATCGTCAAATGCGGCTAAACAGGAGATAGATATGTCAGCAGTAATTACGTCGAAAACCGCCACAAATAATGCCATTGAGTGTGTTTTGTCGGCATCAGATAGTTATATCGAGATTTTGAGCATTCAAGCCATTGAGGCGCAGCCTGGGCTGGTGGAGGTGGTGATTAAGACTCAGTTTTTGAACGCCAAAAACCCGGCAGAAAAGCGGGTGAAGTTCAGGGCATGCATTGAGCGGTCCAGACTGATCGAACTTCAACAAGGCATCAGCCAGTTTTTAGAGGGGTCGTGTGTCCATTAATTTGACGAGGTCCATCTAAGGAGTGGTCCACCTACGGACCGGGCGATTTATATCCACTTGCTGCGCCCGGCAAATTGCCAAAGCAGCCAAATTTAGGGGAAGTTCGATGAACTCAATAAGTATCAGTGCGTTTTCAGATCAAGCGAACGAAAAGATATGACGACTTCACTCTTGGATCAAAAAACCCATGAAATGAACTGGCATTTGCATAAGTTTCGAGAATCCAAATCAATATTAAACATTTTTTCTGTTGCCGCTTTACTTTCTGTTTTTATATTTCCGATTGTTGGCTTTGCGGTGGCGATCAAATGGGTCGACTTTGATTTTGAAAGGTTTTTCCCGTATTTAGTATTTTCTGCAACTTCATTCGTTGGATTTTTTTATTGGAAGAACAAGCAAAGGATGATTTTTCGTTCAATCCAATCATGTGCCTTTGCCTTGGAGCGGGCAGGTTTTGTCGTATATAAGAACAGTGCTCATCTCGAATACTTTCGTGTTGCAGTCAAACAGGATTTGCCGGCCAACGCCGTGGTTATGGATTTGTTTAAGTTAGGGTTGGACGACTTGGCGTATGACGAATGAGGCCGTCGTGACTCGGTTTCCGGAATTATTTTTTGATCTGACGGTATGGTCCACCTACGGACCGGGCGAGTTAAACCAAATTGCTGCGCCCGGCATACGCCAAAGCAGCTAAACAGGAGTTAACCATGCATTTCTCAATTGGCTCACATACGCTGACTAAGGCCATAGCTTTCAATCCATCTCGCAAGGTTTTCAAAGCTACCTACGGCTCGAATATTTTTGATGTGCGTAGCGGATGTGCGCCCATTCAAATCCATCTCATGTATCAACAAGCCACTTTGGGCTATGCCTTGCTGAATTCAGACTCTGCGGCAGCTAACTTTGTAGGGGTGGCATCATGAGCGACTCACATTCAATTTTGAAACCAGGTACCCGTTGCATGATTGTGGCGGGATGTCCCAAAAACATTGGGCTTGTCGTGCAGGTTGTACATCGCCACGGTACTTGGGGTCATTACAAAGACGCTTATGAGATCCAGACCATCAGCGGCAGACTATTTCCTCAATTATGGCGTGGAAGCTCGCTAGAGGATGGGTACTCTAAGACTGCAATAACAGAGCGGTACAAGCTTCGTCCCCTGGTTGACTTGAAAGACGAAGCGCTTGAAGCTGATCAGCAGCAAGAGTTGCCTTTACAACCCAGTAAAAAAACGGTGGCAAAGCGTGAACGCATCCGCAAGTTGGCCAACTTCATTAGTTGAAATCGAGGCGGCCTAAGGTTCAGAAGGATTGGTCCACCTACGGACTGGGCGATGCACCACTGATTCGAGTCACACTAGGGCCCAACGTAGAAAACGGACTGTCCAAAAAATCGCAAGCCATGATTGACAAGGCCTTGACCATTTCGCGCGAAAAATAGGTTGCGCTATCGGCAGCCTAGATTACGTGTCAATGCAAGAAATTAACCGCTGCTTGGCCGTTTTTTTGGGGATTGCTAAATAATGACCCGCACCCAATAAAACGAAGTAGGCACATGCGTTGCTGCAATAAGAACTTCACCGAAAGGTGATGTTCGTATCCAAAAAGCCTGCTGGGGGAACTAAGCAGGCTTTTTCTTTGTCCTCAAAGAGATGGATGAGTTAAGATTTGTGCATGAAGATCAACGCTAAGCAAACTGAAAACATCGCACGGGTACTTGGCTCTATAGCATCGGCTGCCACCGTGGGTGCGGCTATCGGAGCTTATAGACCGTCGCAAGTTACACCTCTTGAGGAATTGTCAATGGTGCTAGCAAGCGTTATACTGATTGCCTCAATGATCTTCATTTTGAAGGACAAACCATGACACCTTTTGCACTTTTTATGTTTGGACTTAGCGCAGCCGCTATCGCGCTGGCGTGGTACGTATCTACCCACCGCGCATAAACAGACTTTTTATGTCTCAGCCCGCTTCGCCAGCACCTCAAACGCAGGCAAAGTCTTCCCCTCTAGCACTTCCAAAAACGCGCCGCCGCCTGTGCTGATGTAGCTCACGTCTTTCTCGATGCCGTACTTAGCAATGGCTGCCAGCGTGTCACCACCGCCTGCGATGGAGAACGCGCAAGATGCAGCAATCGCCTCTGCAATGGTTTTGGTGCCGCCCTCAAACGCCGCAAACTCGAACACGCCCACGGGGCCATTCCAGACAATAGTTCCCGCTTGCATGAGCTGGGAAGCCAATAGGGATGCGGTCTGCGGGCCGATGTCTAGGATGAGGTCGTCGTCTGCTACTTCGGTTGCCAGTTTGACGGTTGCCGCGGCATCGGCTGAAAAAGTCTTGGCGCACACCACGTCAGTCGGGATTGGCACTGCCGCGCCGCGTGCTTTCATGGATGCGATGACCGCCTTGGCTGCATCCACCAAGTCGGGCTCGGCAAGCGATTTGCCAATCTTCAATCCCGCTGCCAGCATGAAGGTATTGGCAATGCCGCCTCCCACGATCAGGCCGTCCACCTTGCTGGATAAGGCTTCCAAGATGGTGAGCTTGGTGGAGACTTTGCTGCCCGCCACGATGGCGATGAGTGGGCGCTTCGGATTTGCGAGTGCTTTGCCAATCGCGTCCATCTCTGCCGCCAAGAGTGGGCCCGCACACGCGATGGGCGCGTACTGCGCAATGCCGTAAGTGGAGGCTTCGGCGCGGTGTGCCGTGCCAAACGCGTCGTGAACAAAGATGTCGCACAGCGCGGCCATTTGGCGCGAGAGTGCTTCGTCGCACTTCTTCTCGCCCTTATTGACGCGGCAGTTCTCTAGCATCACGACCTTGCCTGGGGCAACTTGCACACCGCCAGTCCAGTTTTGCAGCAGAGGCACGTCGCGTCCCAAAAGCTCGGCAAGCCTTGCGGCAACAGGCGCGAGCGAGTCCTCGGGTTTGAAAGCCCCCTCGGTTGGACGTCCGAGATGCGACGTCACCATCACGGCTGCGCCAGCGTCCAGTGCCATTTGGATGCACGGCACAGAAGCGCGGATGCGGGTGTCTTCGGTAATATTTCCTGCATCATCTTGCGGTACATTGAGGTCGGCGCGGATGAAGACGCGTTTGCCACGGACAGCGCCAGCAGCGCACAAATCAGAGAAACGAATGAATGACAATGGCGTGTTCATAGTAAGAATGTGCGCGGTTGCACGACAGATAAAAACTTCATTTTAATTTCACACACCAAACATGAACTTACGCCCCCACCTTGCCAAACCTTATGCCAAGCCGCTTTTATTTGCGTTGTGCTTGCTGCCATTTTTCCGACTTGCCTATGCTGCGATATTTGATCAATCCTCTTTGGGTGCCAACCCAGCTGAGTACATCATCCGCTCAACTGGCGACTGGGTGCTGCGCTTTTTGTGCATCACGCTGGCGATCACGCCGCTGCGCGTCATGACCGCTACGCCCCAGCTAGCAAGGCTTCGCAGGATGCTGGGGCTTTACGTTTTCTTTTATGTGGTGCTGCATTTGCTGAGCTATTCGCTGTTTGACAAAGAATTCGACATCCCCGAAATTGCCAAAGATATTGCCAAGCGCCCGTTCATCTTGGTGGGCTTTTCTGGGTTTGTGCTGCTGACGCCGCTCGCCCTCACGTCGTTTAACAAGGCGATTAAGTGGATGGGTGCGAAGCGCTGGCAAACCCTACACAAGCTGGTTTACGTGATCGCAGGACTCGGCATCTTGCACTTCTTTTGGATGCGCGCGGGCAAAAATAATTTTGCCGAGGTGTTTGTCTATGCGGGGATTTTGGCTGTGCTACTTGGCTGGCGTGTGTGGCATAAATTTAAGCCTTCCTAGCCGCTGCATACGCATCCACAATCCGCGCGACCAATGGATGGCGCACCACGTCGCTAGTGGTGAAGTGGGTCACCGCAATGCCGTCTAGTCTTTTGAGCACGCGCTCGGCATCAATCAAACCGCTGACTTGACCTTGCGCTAAATCGATTTGACTCACGTCGCCCGTCACCACGCACTTGGACGCAAAACCAAGGCGCGTTAAAAACATCTTCATTTGCTCGGGCGTGGTGTTTTGCGCTTCGTCCAAAATCACGAAAGCGTGATTGAGCGTTCGCCCGCGCATAAACGCGAGCGGTGCAATCTCTAACTGACCACGCTCAAACGCTTTAGCGACTTTGTCTGAACCCATCAAATCGTAGAGCGCGTCATAAAGTGGCCGAAGATACGGATCGACCTTCTGCGCCAAGTCGCCTGGCAGATAGCCGAGCTTCTCGCCCGCCTCCACTGCTGGACGCGTCAGCACAATGCGCTGCACGCTGTTGCGCGTGAGGGCATCGACGGCCGCCGCGACTGCTAAATATGTTTTGCCCGTGCCCGCAGGACCAATCGCAAAGGTGATGTCGTGCGCGGCAATGTTGGCGAGATAGGTCGCTTGGTTATCCGAGCGCGCACGCAAATCAGCGCGCCTTGTCGTCAAACTGCCACTCGTGGAAGCCTTGCTGGATGTGGCTTGCAGGCCATCTTCGGTTGCCAGCATGAGCTGAATCATCTCAGGCTCAATCGGCTTATCGGCTAGCTCGTACATCGCTTGCAGCACTTCTAGCGCACGGGTCGCATCCTTTTTCAGTCCATCAATTTTGAACTGCTCGTGCCGATGCGCAATCTTGACTTGGCAGGCCGTCTCTAAGATTCGCAAGTGCTCGTCCAGCGCTCCGCACAGGTGGTTGAGGCGGCGATTGGCGCTGCTAGACGTGGGGGGAGAGAAGGTGTGGCGAAGAATCATGCGGGTGATAATCTCATACAAATAAGGAATCACTGAATGATAGGCAAACTGACGGGCACTTTGGCGGCAAAAAATCCACCCGAAGTGTTGGTGGACTGTGGTGGCGTGGGCTACGAAGTGCTTGTGCCCATGAGCACCTTCTACAACCTGCCCGCGCTGGGCGAGCGTGTCGCACTACTCACTCACCTCATCGTGCGTGAAGACGCGCATCTGCTGTACGGCTTTGCGACAAACGACGAGCGGGCTGGCTTCAAACAACTCGTCAAAATTTCAGGCGTGGGGCCGCGCACGGCGCTGTCCATCCTCTCTGGCATGAGCGTTGCCGACATCGCACAAGCCGTCGCCAAGCAAGACGCAGCAAGGTTGACCAAGATTCCAGGCATTGGCAAGAAGACGGCTGAGCGCTTGCTCTTGGAACTCAAAGGCAAGCTGAGCGATGCGCTAGCTACAGGCGGCGTGTCTGTCGCCAACGATAACCAAAGCGATATCTTGCAAGCGCTGGTGGCGCTGGGGTACTCCGACCGCGATGCTGGGCTGGCGCTCAAAGCGCTGCCAACCGATGTGGGCGTGAGTGAGGGGATTAAGTTGGCTTTGAAGGCACTAGCAAAATAAACCATGACCATCACCTCCGACAACTTCGCACCAACTCCTGAAAAAAATCGGGTGATCTCGGCAACTGCCGTCAACCCACAAGAAGAAGCCATCGAACGCGCCTTGCGCCCCAAGCTACTCGACGACTACGTGGGGCAAGTCAAAATTCGCGAGCAGCTGGAGATTTTTATTGGTGCGGCTAAAAAGCGTAGCGAAGCGCTCGATCACGTGCTGCTGTTTGGCCCGCCTGGGCTTGGCAAGACGACGCTGTCGCACATCGTGGCGCATGAGCTGGGCGTGAACTTGCGCCAGACGTCGGGACCTGTTTTGGAAAAACCCAAGGACTTGGCAGCGCTGCTCACCAATTTAGAGAAAAACGATGTTTTATTTATTGACGAGATCCACCGCCTCTCGCCCGTGGTGGAGGAGATTTTGTATCCTGCGCTAGAGGATTACCAAATCGACATCATGATTGGCGAAGGACCCTCGGCTCGGTCGATTAAGCTGGATTTGCAGCCTTTCACTTTGGTCGGCGCGACCACGCGGGCGGGCATGCTAACGAACCCGCTGCGCGACCGCTTTGGCATTGTGATGCGGCTGGAGTTTTATACCGCCGAAGAGTTGGCGCGCATCGTGATGCGAAGCGCGGGGCTGCTGCACACCACGATTGACCCAGAGGCGGGATTTGAGATCGCACGGCGCTCGCGCGGGACACCGCGTATTGCGAACAGGCTACTCCGCCGTGTGCGCGACTACGCGGACGTGAAGGGCAACGGGCACATCACCAAGGTGATGGCGGAGGCTGCGCTGGTGATGTTGGATGTGGACTTGGTCGGCTTTGACGTGATGGACAGAAAGGTGCTGGAAGCGGTGATCTTTAAGTTTGACGGCGGCCCCGTGGGCCTCGACAACATTGCTGCCAGCATTGGCGAGGAGCGCGAAACGATTGAAGATGTGATTGAGCCGTACCTGATCCAGCAAGGGTTTTTACAGCGCACGCCGCGCGGACGCATTGCTACGCTGGCGGCGTTTCGGCATTTGGGCGTCGCGCCGCCCAGTAACAACCCAAATGGGGATGGGCTCTTTAATGTCTGAACGAAAAATCTATCTCGTGCGCCACGGCCAAGCCTCGCTGGGCGCTGTCGATTACGACAACCTGAGTGAACGCGGTGAGCAGCAAGCCGTGCGATTGGGCGAGTATTTTGCTTCGCACGGCATCATGTTTGATGCGGTTTATGGCGGCACGCTGCGCCGTCATGCGCAAACGTACAAAGGCATAGCACTCGCGCAAGCGATGCCAGATATGGCTTTGCGGCTAGGCCTCAACGAATACGACTCTGAAGCGGTGATTGGCGCGATTCTCACGCCCGAGCAAATCGCCGTGATGAAATCGCCGACTTCTGGCGAAGGCTACAAGCAGCACTTTGCGATGCTGCGGCGCGGTATCGCTAGCTGGATGCGTGGTGAGTCGCAGCCTGTGGGCATGACAACTTATGCCCAATTTGCTGCTGGCGTGATGACGGTGCTGGACGAAGTACGTGCGTCCACTGCAAGGTCCGTGTTGATCTCATCAAGCGGCGGTCCGCTCTCCAGCGCCGTTGCGCAAGTGTTGGGGCTCTCGCACGAGGCAGGCATCGAACTCAATATGCGAATGCGCAATACCGCCGTCAGCGAGCTGTTGGTGACGCCTAAACGCTGCGTGTTGCTCACGTTTAATACGCTGCCGCATTTGGATGACAATGCGGGACGAGCGATGCAAACTTATGCCTAAGTTATCGACTACGCTACTCGCCATCTGCCTTGCAGGCCACGTGTGGCTTGGCTTTGCGATTGGTCTGTCGGTTGATGAAGCGCACTATGCGCTGTATGCGCTGCATCCTGCGCTGTCGTATTTTGACCATCCGCCGCTGGTGGGATGGGTGCAGATCCCGTTTGTTTTTATGGGCGACGCAGATTGGCTGATGCGAGTCGTGCCGCTGGCACTTTGGGGTACCACCGCTTGGGCATTGTGGCGATTTTCAAAATGGGCGTTGATTTTATTTTTACTCTCGCCTCTTCATCAACTGCTTGGGTTGGCGCTTGTACCTGACACGTTGCTGTTGCCGCTTACGGTTTGGGTGATGGTTTTGACATGGCGGCTGTCCCGTGATTTTTCTTCCGTGTCTTGCTGGATATGGCTTGGCTTGGCGCTTGGGCTTGCTGGATTGTCTAAGTACACGGGTGTGTTTTTGGCTCTCGGCGCTGCGATTGTTTTGTTTGCATCGCATGGCTTGGCGCTGTTTAAGGCTCGCGGTTTATGGCTTGCGGCTTTGATTACGGCAATTTTTATTTCGTCCGTTTTTATTTGGAATGCGCAGCACGAATGGGTGTCGTTTGCTTATCAGCTTGGTCATGCGGATGGTGGTGTGAATGGCTGGGAAGCCAAGCGGGTCGTGACTTACAGCTTGATTCAACTGCTGGCATATGGCACGCTGCCGCTACTGGGTTTGGTTGTTTTTTTTGTGCGATTGCGCAAAGTGCATCCAGCCTTGATGCGGCTTTGCTTGGCGTTTGGCGTGCCGCCACTGATGTTGACGCTCTACTTCTCTGGCAAGGGCGCGGCGTTGCCGCATTGGACAGCCGCCGCGTGGATTGCCCTCCTACCGCTGTGCGCCTTGGGACTGCAACATGTCTGGCAAAGCGGCTCTGGGTATGCTCGACAAGCCTTGCGGGTATTGATCTGCGGGCTAGGCAGCCTGCAAGCCTTGTCTATCGTGGCTTTGGCTCTCGCGATGGGCACGGGCGGACACTGGGAAGGAAAGTCGCTCTCTAGCTCCATTGCGTTGGAGACAGGCAATCCGTTTGCTGATTTGCACGACTGGCAAGCTGCGTCTAAGCAAGCGTTGACATTGCAGGCCGAGCACCATGCTGCTGCGCTTGCCGTGAGCAATTGGACGCTGGCGAGCCGCTTGGCTTGGTATGGCCGTCCGTCCAGGGTTTGGGCGCTAGACGGCAAAAACAAACAGTTCGATATGTGGTTTGGTGGGCTGGAATACGGACAATCTTTTATATGGGTGAACTGGTCGCAAATGCCGATGCTGCATCCTGTGGGCTGCCACCAGCTTGAGGGCAGTGAAGCCTCTTACGCTGGTCAGCATTCGCGTTTCGATTTCTATTTATGCCGTCAGCCATGAACCAATCTCTGTTTCTCTGGATCAACAACGCCTGCACCGCGCTGCCAGACTGGCTGTGGGCTAGCTTAACGATCACGGGGCATACCAGTGTGATATTTGCCTTGTTTAGCCCGCTGCTGTTACCAAAAATTAAACGGGCGGACATCATCACGGGGCTTTTCGTAGCAGCCATTTTGGGTGGCGTTGTCAGCACCGTAGTGAAGGAGTCGCTGCAAATTCCGCGCCCGCCTGCTGTGTTTGCATCTGAGCAATTTCACTTGATTGGGCACAAGCTGGAGCTGGTCAGCTTTCCATCTGGACACACACTAGCCGCTTTTGCAGCGCTCACTTTATTAGCGCTGGGACTCAAGCTGCGCGGCTGGCATTTGCTAGCCCCCATCGCGCTGGCTAGTTTGGTTGGTCTCTCGCGCATTGCGGTGGGCGCACATTGGCCGCTGGATGTATTGGGCGGTGCAGTGTTGGGGTCGTTTTGTGGCTGGGGCGGTTGGCTGACGACAAAATACGTGCATCAGCAAGCATGGACACAAACCGTCATCTACTCGTCATGTCAAATGGGTATCATTTTGCTGGTAAGTGCGAGTCTTTTTGCGACTGAAATAGGCTATCCAGATGCGATTATTTGGCAAATGGCCGCCGCTTCATTTGGCATTATTATTTCGCTCTATTCACTCCTTTTGTTGTTAAAATCAACTGAATTGTCTTTAAAAGGTTAAATCATGGCAACTTCAATGCCGGGCACCATGCTCTACCCAGAACTCTTCAAGCAGCTTGAGTCCGTCCGTTGGGACATGGACAAAGACATCCCTTGGGACGCGTTTGATTTAGCCAAACTCACCGATGAGCAAGCGCAGACAATTCGCATGAACGCCATCACCGAGTGGTCAGCCCTGCCAGCCACCGAAATGTTTTTGCGTGATAACAAAGATGACAGTGATTTTTCTGCCTTTATGTCGATTTGGTTTTTTGAAGAACAAAAACACTCGCTGGTGCTGATGGAGTATCTACGCCGCTTCCGCCCCGACCTTGTTCCCACTGAAGAAGAGCTGCACAACGTGCGCTTTGAGTTTGAGCCTGCGCCGCCGCTAGAGACCCTGATGCTGCATTTCTGCGGTGAGATTCGCCTCAACCACTGGTATCGTCGAGCGTCCGATTGGCACACCGAGCCCGTCATCAAACATATCTACACCACGCTCTCACAAGACGAAGCACGGCATGGCGGCGCTTATCTGCGCTACATGAAACGCGCCATCAACAACTTTGGCGCAGAAGCGAAAGCCTCGTTTGCCAAAATTGGCGTGCTGATGGCAAGCGCTCGTCGCACTGCACAAGCGCTGCACCCAACCAATTTGCACGTCAACAAAGCGCTGTTTCCGCGTGACACCATACAAAGCCGCCTGCCCAACCCCGAGTGGCTAGAACATTGGCTGGATAAGCAAATTAATTTTGATGCGGTGTGGGAAAACAAAGTTGTCGAACGCATCTTGCACAACATGAGTTTGCTAATGGAGCGTAGTTTTATAACGGTGCAAGATTTGAATCGTTTTAGAAAAGAAATCACTGCAACACTGACGCCGAATCTCGCCCCAAAGTTGGCATGAACTTTACTTCAAAAATCGTCTCACGCGAAGCCGCCAAAGCCGCTATCGCCGCTTTACCAAAACCCGTGATTTTTACCAATGGCGTATTCGATGTGCTCCACAAAGGGCATGTGACCTACCTTGCAGCGGCACGTGCTCTGGGAGCCACACTGGTTGTGGCTTTAAACACGGATGCCTCCGCTAAGCGCCTAGGTAAAGGGCCTGACAGGCCACTGAATAGTGAAATAGATCGCGCTCACGTGATCGCCGCACTGGAGTCGGCAAGCCTAGTTACGACGTTTGACGACGACACGCCACTAGAAATCATTAACGAGCTGCGCCCCGACGTGCTGGTTAAAGGCGGGGACTACGACATGAGCAAACTTGCCGAGGCCAAGTTGGTTGAGAGCTATGGCGGTAAGGCGTTAGCGTTATCGTTTGTGGATGGCTACTCGACCACCGCGCTGGTGAAGCGGATTCAAGCGGGCGCTTGAATCTCTCGCTTACTCGATGGCCTTCCCCATATCCTCAACCACCTTCTTCGCGTCGCCAAACACCATCATGGTTTTGTCCATGTAGAAGAGTTCGTTGTCTAGGCCGGCATAACCCGCCGCCATGGAGCGCTTGTTGACAATGATTGTTTTAGCTTTGTAGGCTTCCAAAATTGGCATGCCGTAAATCGCGCTGCCCTTGATGTGCGCCGCAGGATTCACGACGTCGTTCGCACCTAAGATGATCGCGACATCGACCTGTCCAAACTCGCCATTGATGTCTTCCATTTCATGCACTTGGTCGTACGGCACTTCGGCTTCGGCCAGCAGCACGTTCATGTGACCTGGCATACGCCCTGCCACAGGGTGAATTGCGTATTTCACGGTAATGCCTTTGGCTGTCAGCTTGGCGGCGAGTTCTTTCACCGCATGCTGAGCGCGAGCCACGGCAAGGCCGTAACCGGGCACGATAACAACCGTTTCGGCATTGCCCAAGACAAAGGCCGCATCATCCGCACTGCCGCTCTTCACAGGGCGCTGCACGGCGCTGCCTGCCACCGCAGTTGTGGCTTCTCCGCCGAAGCCGCCAAGGATCACGTTAAAGAACGAGCGATTCATTGCCTTGCACATGATGTAGGACAGAATCGCGCCGCTAGAGCCGACCAGCGATCCCGCAATGATGAGCATGGAGTTGTTTAGCGAAAAGCCAATGCCCGCCGCCGCCCAGCCCGAGTAGCTGTTAAGCATCGACACGACCACGGGCATGTCCGCGCCGCCAATCGGAATGATGATGAGCACGCCCATGACAAATGCAAGCGCAAGCGCCAGAGCAAATGCCTCGCTGGATTGCGTAGCGGTGTACATCACAATCGCGCCCAGCATCACAAGACCTAGCACGGCATTGAGCGGATGCTGCCCTTTGAACTGCACCGATGCGCCTTGGAACAAACGGAATTTGTATTTGCCCGACAACTTGCCAAACGCAATCACCGAGCCGCTAAACGTGACAGCGCCAATGACCGCACCCAGCGCCAGCTCCAAACGATTGCCCGTAGGAATCAGCGCAGCAGAACCCGTCGCAGCGTCACTTACGCCATGCGCAACAATGCCAAAAGCGTGAGGCTCGACCGCTGCCGCAATCGCAATAAACACCGCCGCCAAACCAATCATGCTGTGCATAAAAGCGACCAGCTCAGGCATCTTAGTCATCTCCACGCGCTTGGCCATGATCGTGCCAGTAGTACCACCAACTAGCAATCCAAGTAGCACCCAAGACAAGCCTGTAAACGAACCTTTAGAGAGTTCGAAAATCAAAGCAGCGGTTGTTCCAGCGGCAATCGCCATGCCAAACATGCCAAACGCGTTACCGCGAATTGAGGTAGTCGGATGCGACAAGCCTTTGAGCGCTTGAATAAAGCAAATCGAAGCGACGAGATATAAAAGTGTGACGAGATTCATGCTCATGCTTTTGCTCCTTCGATTGCAGGCACAGCCTTCTTCTCTTTCTTCTTAAACATTTCCAGCATTCGCCGAGTTACCAAAAACCCGCCAAACACATTGACCGCTGCCAGCGCCACGGCCAGTACGCCCATGGTTTTGCCAAGCGTCGTTTCCGTCAAAGCCGCAGCCAGCATGGCGCCGACGATAACAATGGCTGAAATCGCATTCGTCACTGCCATCAACGGCGTGTGCAGCGCGGGGGTGACGGTCCACACCACGTGATAGCCAACGTAGATGGCGAGCACAAAGATGATGAGGTTGAGGATGGTGGGGGAGACTGCGTCCATTTTTATTCCTTATATTTTTATGATTGAGTCGCTTACTTCGTCATCAGGCAAGCTTGCACGATGTCGTCGTCCGCAGGACATTGCAGCGCGCCTTCTTTGGTCACGATGAGCTTTAAAAAGTCGAGCACGTTGCGGGCATAGAGCGCCGATGAATCAGCCGCCACTAGAGCGGGGATATTGGTCTCGCCAATCAGCGTCACGCCGTGTTTCACGACGGTTTGATCGGTCTCGGTGAGTGGGCAATTGCCGCCGACGCCATTGGCTCCCTTGCCTGCCGCCATGTCCACAATCACTGAACCCGGCTTCATGGACTTGACCATATCTTCGGTAATCAAGGTTGGCGCGGCGCGGCCTGGAATCAGCGCTGTGGAGATCACGATGTCGGCATTGGCCACTCGCTTTGCTACTTCCACCGCTTGGCGTGCCAGCCAGCTGGGCGGCATGGGTTTGGCGTAGCCGCCCACACCGACTGCGGCTTCTTTTTCTTCGTCGGTTTCGTACGGCACATCAATAAATTTACCGCCCAGAGATTCGATTTGCTCTTTGACGCTCGGGCGCACATCGGAGGCTTCAATCACCGCGCCAAGGCGCTTGGCCGTCGCAATTGCTTGCAAACCCGCCACGCCTACGCCAAGAATGACAACACGAGCGGCTTTGATCGTGCCCGCCGCCGTCATCAACATTGGCATCAGGCGCTGGTAGCTATTCGCCGCCATCATCACGGCTTTGTAACCAGCGATGTTGGCTTGGCTAGAGAGCACGTCCATGCTTTGTGCGCGAGTCGTACGCGGTGCGGCTTCCAAAGCGTACCCCGTCAAGCCCTTGCCGGATAAGGTCTGCAGGCCCTCTTTGTCAAATGGGTTGAGCATGCCGACCAGCGTTTGGCCGCTACTCATGGAGGCCAGTTCGCCGCTGTTTGGGCTGCGAACTTTGAGCACCAGCTCACAACCCAGTGCGGTGACGGCGTCAGTGATGCTCACGCCCACAGCCTCGTAGGCCGCATCAGTACAGCTAGCTGCGACGCCTGCGCCTGATTGCACAAAAATTTGATGCCCTTGCGCAATCAACTTCTTTGCTGTTTCGGGGGTCACAGAGACGCGTGTCTCGCGGGCTGTGGTTTCTAAGGGAACGCCAATACGCATAACAAACTCCAAAAATAATTATTTGCTGCCGATTACTTGCAATATACACGCGCAGACAACGGCGTATAAATGCCCAATGTCACCGTAGCAATCACCGCATCCATGAGAGACTGATCAACCTCAACAGAGGCTACTTTATCAGCCCCTCCGCAGATTTTGTCCGCGTGAATGGTGTGCCGCTGACCAAAGCCACTAAAAAAATTAGCGTGTCGCGTTTCATACTGCGCCTGAGTCTTTGCGCCTCCAGCCTCTGCGGCCTCGGCAGCTTTGGCCGCCTCCTCATTCATGTGGAAGGTCGCATTGGCACAACCTATAAGTGTACAAGCCACCAAACTGAGGCTTACAAAAACAAAAAACTTGATCTTCATGCAGCTTCTTTCATTGCTAGTTTTAAATCGATCCACGCCTGCGCTTTCGCCAGCGGCTGCCTGAGCAATTGGAGTGGATGGTAAGTAACAACCGCTTTGCTGCCAAGTCCAGGCGCGCTATGTGCCATCCCGCGCAGCTTACCGAAGGGCATTGCCTGCGCGGCCTCACCCAGCAAGGCCTTGGCGGCATGAGGGCCAAGCGCAACAACCACTTTTGTGGGGAGCTTAGTCAATTGATCCGCGAGCGACTCCATTTCATTTTGCGTAGACACCATCTGCGCGACAAAAGTTTTTTCACCCAGCACACGCGCCATACTGGCGAGCAGTTTTTCTGCATCGCCCGTGCATGGTTCGCCAAGTAACACGATGTCAAAGGACGCTTCGCCTTCTGGCAAATTGCCAATCACGTATCGCACGGGCGCAGAGCCCACGGCAGCAGGTGGACGCTCAAGCACAGGCAGGCGCAGCGGAGGCTCGCGCCTGACAGGCACGGAAGCAACAACGGTTTCTGCTGAAACGGGCTGGGAAGCCACATCCTGCTTGGCCTGCACGAGTGCCGCTTTGCTCTCGCTTGGCAGCCATACGCGCACGCCCATCTCGGCCAGCATGGCGCGTTGCCGAGGGTCTAAAACCAAGTTCGTTGTCATAGGGTGTATTTCATCACAAGCGCGTCCTCGCCATCAGAGTAGTAACGCTTACGCGTGCTGATCTGCACAAAGCCCGTTTTTGCGTACAAAGCAATCGCACCTTCGTTGTTCGCCCTCACTTCCAACCACACGGCTTGCCGCTGGTTTTGCCGCGCCCAGTCAAAGGCTTCCGCCAGCAGACTTTGCGCTAGGCCTTGCCGTCTATGGTTTGGCAGCGTTTCGATATTCAAAATTTCGGCATCATCCACCCCGCGCAAGAGCTCAAGACTTGCGATGATTTCCTCGCCTTCTTCCCGCACAAAAACCAAATTCATGCTTTAGCCGCCTCGCGTTCGGCCGTGGTTTGCGCGACTTTATTACGCACATAAAGCGGCAGTGCATCCGCAGGCCTTACCTGCTGGTCGTTTGCAAACATCTGTGCTGCCAAGCCAAGCAGGGCATGGGCTGCGGGCAAGATGCCTAGTTCAAAATTTTGCGAATCTGATTTGGAGAGCATCGGCTCACCCACAGATTCGCCAAGCGGCTCGTTTGTAAAATCGAACACTTGCCAATAGATTTCGCCCATGCGGGCATCCAGCGCGGCGGTGATTTTTGACTCCCCTGTTTTGGCATGAGTTTGCAATGCGACAGCGTGCAACGTATTGATCGGGAGCAGCGGAACATTCGCGCCAAAGCCAAGTCCCTGCGCCACAGCGCAACTAGCGCGCAAGCCTGTGAATGCGCCAGGGCCTGCGCCAAAAGCGATGCCGTCCAAGTCTTGAAGCACCAGTCCCGCCTTTGCCATCAGAGCTTGAATCTCAGGGATCAATCGACTTGAAGCTTGCGCGCCGCCCGTACCCGCGAACTCGAACACATCTGCACCGTTTTGCACGGCAATGGACATCACTTCGGTGCTGGTATCGAAAGCAAGCAGCTTCATTTTTTTACGCTAGACGTGATGCCCAAAACCACGCCAGATAAGGCAAGCACTAGACCCGCAATCAAATTCCAATACAACGGCTCGCCTAAAAAGAAGACTGCCGACAGCGCAGACAGCGAGGGCACTAACGCGGTCATCATCGTGGTTTTAACGGGGCCGAAAGTCTTGAGCATCATCGTAAAGCCGATATTGCCCACGATGCCTGAGCCGATACCTTGCATCAGCATTTGCATGGCGATTTCAGAGCGCGGCGCATCGGCCAAATGACTGACCAAACCAAACGGCAGCGCCTGCAGATAGGCCAAAACGCCATATAGCGGCACGTAGCACAACACGGCAAAGACCGTAAAGGCAATCGTGGCCTGCACGGGATCGACTTTGTATTTGCGAGCCAGCACGGAGTACATTGCCCACGTGCTAGAGGCGCAGACAAAAAGCACGTCGCCAATCCAGACATTGCCGCCAACAAACGCCTTCAGCAGGCTTACCCCACCCACCAACAAGCCGCCGCAAGCAATCAACGCTAATCCCAGCGCACGCTGCTTGCTAAAGCGCTCGTTCAAAATCAGCATGGCAAACAGCGCTGTGGATAGCGGCAGCGTGCCTGGCATCAGCACTGCGCCGTGCGCGGCTGGCGCAAACGTAAAGGCGGTGTAGGCAAATGGCGAAAAAAGAAGTCCGCCAAAAACGCCCAAGATGAGCGTCTGGCGTAGCGGCAATGGCGAGAGACCAAACAAGCTGTAGGGCTTATCTGTATTGGCCTGCAAAGGCATTGCCTGACGTTCTTTTCGCATTCGATTAACTAAAAAAATCCCCCACGGTACAACCACCAACGCGGCGCCCATCATGCGGCAAAACACCATATCCAGCGGCGTGAGTGTGAACTTGGCGGAGGCGCGCCCAATCACGACAAAGGCGGTCCAAATGAAGATAGTGAGAGCGGCAACGGCAATGCCCATCCATTTCGAATGACGGCGGGAATTAGAATTTGTCATGCTCTCATTATCCAAGTTGCTACCGCTTTGCTTTTTAGCTTTGTCCGCTCTCACAACAAACGCTCAAAATCTGCCGCCAGAAATCGATGCCGCGCTTACCAAAGCCCGCATCCCGCGTGACGCGATTTCGCTCTATGTGATTGACGCAAACCCGAGCGCAAGCACTCCGTTACTCTCGCACCGTGCAAATGCTCCGATGAATCCCGCGTCTGTCATGAAGCTGGTCACCAGCGTAGCAGCGCTGGACTTGCTGGGGCCTGCGTACACGTGGCAGACCCAAGTGCTGATTGACCCAGCAGGCAAAGACGGCTCGATCAAAGACGGTTCTTTAAACGGCAACCTCGTTATCAAGGGCGGCGGTGATCCCAAGCTAGTGACTGAGCGGCTGTGGCTGTTACTCAACCGCGTGCGCAGCCTTGGCATCAACACCATCAACGGCGACATCGTGCTCGATAACAGCGCCTTTAGCGTCCCTGCCACCAACGCCGCCGCGTTTGATGGCGAGCCGATGCGCCCCTACAACGCCAGCCCCGACGCGTTGCTCATCAATTTCAAATCGGTGGTGATGACGTTTACAGCCAACCCAGCATCGGGCGTTGCGAGCATTCAATACGACCCGCCGCTGGCTGGCGTGCTGATGCCCATGACGGCAGCGATGACTAGCGGCGACTGTGGCGATTACCGAAGTGCGCTGAGAGCCAACTTTTCAGACCCGAAGCGCATTCGCTTTTTAGGAAGCTATCCCAAAAGCTGTGGCGAGCGCGTCTGGTCCGTCGCCTATGCAGACACTGATGCCTTCGCAGGCCTTGCTGTGCAAGGGCTGTGGGAGAGCATGGGTGGCAAGCTAATCGGAATCAACCGTGCGGGGCAGGCATCAACACAGGCTAAATTGATCTTAGCTTTCACTTCGCCAAGCCTTGGCGAAGTCATGCGCGACATGAATAAATTTAGCAATAACGTGATGGCGCAGCAGCTATTTTTGACACTCAGTTTGAATGCTGATAGCGGCAAACCTGCGACGTTTGAAGCCTCCCGCGAGGTGATTGCGCAGTGGTGGAAGGCTCGTTTCGGCGCCATCGCAGGCATCACACCGCCCGTCATTGAGAACGGCTCGGGCCTGTCACGCACAGACCGCATCACAGGCGTCGCGCTAGCGCGGATGCTGCAAAGCGCCTACGCCGCACCCTCTATGCCAGAGCTGATGGCCTCGCTGCCTCAAGCGGGCGTGGATGGGACGCTCAGGCGTAGCAAGGCAGCGCTTGGCGTGGCACATTTAAAGACAGGCAGCCTTGCCAATGTGGTGGCACGCGCGGGCTATGTGGATGCCACCTCGCCTAGCAAAGAGGGCAAGCGCTATGTGCTCGTGGCAATTGTTAATTCGGACAGCCAAGCCGTACTTGCTGGCGCACGCACGATGCTGGACATGCTAATTGACTGGACGGCGCGGCAATAAACCTCTGCCCGCCAAACTGGCTATCTCTACCAGCGTGCAATCAATTGGTTGTAGGCATATGTGCCCCACGAGCGATGGAAGGCTGGCGTAGGATAAACGGCATCTGCAAACACATAGTTGTTGTACGCGTTCGTTGTGTCGTACGTCAAAGCTGTGCCGCCTGTAGCGTTCGCTGCGGCACATTGACTAGAGTCCACTTGCCCAGCGCCTAGGCCAACAGTTGAGCCCGTTAAAGTGCACACAACCGTTGTGGTATCGACAAATGAATAGGAGTTAGGAGCCGCTCTCACAAGGTTCAAATAACCTTCCGTATCAACCAAGCGCACGTTATCACCAATATAGGAGAGGGTTGCACTACCCAAGTTGCTTTTGAGTGCATCGTTAAACGCCGCCACGAGTAAGCCACGGTTATTACCATTTTGTGTTGCTAAATTAGTCGCCGTAGTCGTGCCGATTAGTGTCGCAGGAGTTTTAGACAAATCATACACATTGGCAACTGCAATGTGCTTGGCGCCATTAGCTACCATCGTGCGAACCAAATTGGCATACGCCGTACCATTGCTTGTGGCGTTGTTAGTGCCAGCAGCTGCATCGTTAATGATGTCGCGGTAGCCCGCATTAATAATCACCATATCACCCGCTTGATAAGCTGAGCCAAACGTATTGACTTGCGTTTGCACAGCTGACAAAAGCGCATTGGCTGCAGCATTGTTCACAATGCTGCTCACTCCATAATTGGCCGCAATTTGACTCGCCCAATTGTTGGTGCTGGAGTCGTTGACTGTGTAAGCAACCGTTGTAGAGGCAAAGCTAAACGAGTCGCCAAACACCACAATACGCGTAGGCTTAAACGGGGCGTAAATTGTGCTGGAGCTGCAAGACGCGAGCAAACCGCTGGCCACCAAGAGGGTTAGCGTAAATGCGCGAAAAGACAGGCGAGTTAACAAATTAAAAGTCATGAGAGAGATTCTCCAAGCAACCGCCAATCTTAATGGATATCGACTGTCTTTTGCGGGCTTAGTGCAACTTTACGCCGCAGCACGGGTCAGCCTATCACGCACACCGTCCCAGGCTTCGCCTGCGGGAGGCGTGGTCACGCAAATTTCTTGCACGCCTGTTTGGTCAAGTTCGCGCAGCTTGGCAAAGAGCTCATGCGCCGCTTGAGCGGGCGATGTCGGCAGCACATACACAGCCCGCGAAGCCATGTCTGGCATGGCTTGCAGAGTCACTGCATCGTCAAAGCTGATCAATCGCAGCTTGGCACACGGTGCGTAATGCGACTCGAGGGTGCCTGATGCTTTGGGGGCAGCCTGCAATTGCTCACCTTGCGCATAAATTTTTTCGCCGCACGCTGCCTCTAGTTGCTTCATCGTTAGCACACCTGGACGCAGCATCACGGGTACGCCACGCGTGCAATCAACGATCGTGCTCTCGATACCCACATCGCACTCGCCGCCATCAAGAACAAGCAACGAGTTGCCAAATTCATCTCGCACGTGCGCCGCCATCGTCGGACTAATGCGACCAAAGCGATTAGCGCTTGGCGCAGCGATGCCCTCGATACCCAATTTTTGGCACTCACGCAGCAACGACAACGCCATGGGATGCGACGGGCAACGCAACCCAATTGAATCCTGCCCCCCTGCTGCAGCCCTTGCTACGCTTGGCCTGCGAGGCAGTATCACCGTGAGCGGCCCTGGCCAAAACGTCGCGATAAGCTGGTGTGCAAACGCTGGCACGGATTCAGCGAAATGCGCCACACCACTTGGACTTGTCACATGCACGATGAGTGGATGATCGCTCGGGCGACCTTTGGCGGCAAAGATTTTGGCAATCGCCGCATTGTTGCAAGCGTCCGCGCCAAGGCCATACACGGTCTCGGTTGGGAAGGCGACCAGATCGCCCGCGGCAAGCGCTTGCGCGGCGGCTTTCACATCCGTTAGCGCAAGAGCTGCTGAATCGATGTAGCTGTCTGCCATGCTTGCTCCAAAGTTTGCGCCGTGATATTGATGTGCCCCATCTTGCGAGCGCGGCGCGGCTCAGACTTGCCATAAAGATGCAAGTGCACGCCCACATCGGCATTACCAAGCGCTAGAACCCTTGCCCAGTCTGGCTCGCGGGGCGATGTGCCATTTGCATCATCAAACCAAACATTACCAAGCAAATTGAGCATCACGCAGCTGGAGTGCTGCCTTGGCTGAGTCAGCGGCAGGCCTGCAATCACACGCACTTGCGCTTCAAACTGCGACAGCGAGCTGCCGTTCATGGTGGCGTGACCGCTATTGTGCGGACGCGGTGCGATTTCGTTCACCACCCACGAGCCACCCTCGAGGATGAAAAACTCAACGCACAGCACGCCCACGTAATCTAAATCGGTGGCAATCTTTTGCGCGGCACTTGTCAAAGCCACGTCCAGCATGGCCTGCGAAGCTTGTGCTGAATTTTCATGGCACGCCACTTCAGTCGTTGCCAAAATGCCATCCACATGCACATTGCGCTGCACAGGCCAATGGATCATGTGCGCCTTGCCGTCCGCGCCGATTTGTCTTGCCAGCAAAACCGAGCACTCGGACGCCAGCGCTACACGCTGCTCCAGCACGCAAGTCACCTTAGAGAACCCATTCCACGCAGCGCGTAACTCAGTCGCGCTTTTAACAGTGACTTGTCCCTTGCCGTCGTAGCCCATGCGGGCGGTCTTCAAAATGGCAGGATAAAAGTCTTCGGGTACGCTGCCCAGTTGCTGCTGCGAGTCAATCACCACATAAGGCGCAATTGGCACACCGCAGGCCTCGAAATGTTTTTTCTCCAACACTCGGTTTTGAGCAATCCGCACCGCATCGGACTTGGGCGCAACAAAAGTGGTGCAGCTAGGTTTGGCCAAAAACGCAAGCGCATCGGCGCTCACATTTTCAAATTCAGTCGTCACCGCCGCGCATTGATTAGCCAACGATTGCAGCGCTGTTGTGTCCGAAAAATCTGCATTGATGAAGGAGTCACTGACCTGCGCGGCAGGGCTCAAAGCGCCTTCTTTTTGCGCCTCTGGATCAAACACAATCACTTGGAAGCCCATAGCCTGCGCGGCTTGCGAGAACATGCGTCCGAGTTGCCCGTTGCCCAACACCCCTAGGGTTTTTGCCCGACTCGCTCCCAGCGTCTTTGCTTTACTCACACAGCGACTCCGCTGCGATCTTGGTTTGCTTTGCTCTAAAAGCCATCAATTTTTTGGCGAGCACTTTGTTCGATCTCGCCAGCATCGCCACCGCAAAAAGCGCAGCATTTGCCGCCCCAGCATCGCCAATCGCAAACGTGGCAACTGGGATGCCCTTTGGCATCTGCACAATACTGTAAAGTGAATCTTGTCCGCTCAAATGTTTAGATGACACAGGCACACCAAGCACTGGAACAATTGTCTTGGCAGCCAACATGCCAGGCAAATGCGCCGCGCCGCCTGCGCCCGCAATGATGGCCTCTAGGCCACGGCCAGCGGCGCTTTCAGCATAGGCGAACATGGCGTCAGGCATACGATGCGCGGAGACGACCTTGGCTTCAAACGCCACGCCAAACTCTTCCAAAATGGCGGCGGCGTGCTGCATCGTTGCCCAGTCGCTTTTGGAGCCCATCACGATACCAAGCACAGGGGCAGCAAATGCCGCAGGTTTCAATTTTGTTGTCATAGATTTAAGCCGTCAGCACGTCAAGCGCTTCTTGGTATTTAGCCGCAGTCGCAGCAATCACATCCTCAGGTAATGCAGGTGCAGGCGCGGTCTTGCCCCACAGGCCAAGCCCCACTTGGCCTTCCAGCCAGTCACGCAAGAATTGTTTGTCATAACTCGGTGGATTTTTGCCTGCTGCAAAAGCTGCGTCGTATCCGCTGGCTGGCCAAAACCGCGAGCTGTCGGGCGTTAATACTTCATCCATTAGCGTGAGTGTGCCGTGCTCATCGAGTCCAAACTCAAACTTAGTGTCCGCAATGATGATGCCCTTAGTTGCGGCGATGCGGCTAGCTGCCTCATACAGTTTGATCGACACCTCGCGCATTTGTAGCGCGAGTGGCTCGCCAATGGTAGCAATCACGGTTTCAAAACTGATGTTCTCGTCGTGTTCGCCAACCTCTGCTTTAGCCGCTGGCGTGAAGATGGGGGCGGATAATTTTTGTCCGTTACGCAAACCGGAATCGAGCCGCAAGCCACACACAGTCTGACTTTGCTGATATTCGCTCCAACCCGAACCCACCAAATAACCGCGCACTACGGCTTCCACGGGCAGCGGCTTTAGCCGCTTAACCAGCATGGATCGATCTTGAACGAACTCGCGCTCGGATGCGCTCACAATCGACAGTGGGTCTTGTCCAGTTAGGTGATTCGGGCAAATACTTTTTAGCTGCTCAAACCAAAACAACGCCATTTGCGTCAGCAATTTTCCCTTACCGGGAATTGGCTCGCCCATGACGACGTCGAACGCACTAATGCGATCTGACGCAACCATTAAGAGGCGATCAGTGCCGACAGCGTAGTTGTCGCGCACTTTGCCGCGTGAGTGCAGCGCAAGCGATGTAATCATTTACTGAATGACCTGAGAGATCGCACCAGACGCGTATTTGGCGGCAATCACCGAAAGCGACTCAGGCTTAATCTTCGCGCCTTGACCTTCGCAACCAAACTCCATGTAGCGTTGCTTGCAAATCTTTTGCGCTGCGGCACGTGCGGGCTTGAGCCATTCACGTGCATCAAATTTATCAGGATTTTCGAACAAGAATTGACGTACCGCAGCGGTCATCGCCAAGCGAATATCGGTGTCGATATTGATCTTGCGCACACCAAACTTAATGGCTTTTTGAATCTCTTCTACGGGCACGCCGTAGGTTTCTTTCATATTGCCGCCAAACTGGCGAATGGTGGCCAATAAGTCTTGCGGCACGCTAGATGAGCCGTGCATCACAAGGTGCGTATTGGGAATGCGCTTGTTGATCGCCATGATGCGGTCAATGGCAAGAATGTCGCCTGTAGGCTTGCGCGTGAACTTGTATGCGCCGTGGCTGGTGCCAATCGCAATGGCGAGCGCATCTAACTGAGTGCGCGCTACAAAGTCTGCTGCTTGCTCGGGGTCAGTCAAGAGCTGCTCGCGTGTCATGACGCTATCCGTACCGTGACCGTCTTCTTTATCGCCCTTCATGGTCTCGAGTGACCCGAGGCAGCCCAGTTCACCCTCGACGGTTACGCCTAGCTTGTGCGCCATATCGACGACCTTGCGGGTGACATCGACGTTGTATTCGTAGCTGGCAATCGTTTTGCCGTCAGCCTCTAAACTGCCGTCCATCATCACCGAGCTAAAGCCAAGATCAATCGCGCCTTGGCACACGGCAGGGTTTTGTCCGTGGTCTTGATGCATCACGAGTGGAATATGCGGGTACATCTCAACCGCCGCAGAAATCAAATGCTTGATAAACGCCTCGCCCGCGTATTTACGTGCGCCTGCGCTGGCCTGCAAAATCACGGGAGCGCCCACTTCGTCTGCCGCCTGCATCACCGCCTGCACTTGCTCAAGATTGTTCACGTTAAAAGCGGGAATGCCGTATTGGTGCTCAGCTGCGTGATCGAGCAATTGGCGCATGGAGACGAGAGCCATAAAAATCCTAAGTTTGAAGTTGAGTGTGGTGAAGCCGTGATTTTACCGAGCCACGCGGGAATCATGCATACAGACAATAAAAAAACCGCCACAAGATTGCTCTTGCAGCGGTTTTTAAGCTTTTAACTTTTAAACCAAAAGCGAGTACGAGACTCGCCGTTGATTAGAAGCCCAAACGCAAGCCAACACCCATACGTGTACGGTCATTGACACCAGCTGTTGCGTTGTAACCAGCCACAGACGCGAAGCCTGCTTGGTCAGCAATACGCTCATAACGTGCAGTTACAGCAGTTGTCTTAGACAGAGCGTACTCATAGCCAAAGCCAAGCAAGCTAGAGGTTGTACCAGCCAACGCATTGTTAGCGCGGTGTACAGTACCCATGAAGGTGTTCACACCCATCACGTACTGAGCAGACAAAATGGTTGCCGAACGGTCAGTCACTGTACCGCCAACAGCCGCGACGGCTTTGTTGGTTTGCCATCCAGCATACACTGTTGTAGCGCCAAAGGTGTAGTTACCGCCCAAGGCTGTAAACGTGTTGCGGTTACCCAAGGTCGTTGCACCAGTTGCAGCAGTTACGGTATTCACAAAAGTCGCATCTTCAATGTCGCGTGTAGCGATGAAGTTAACAGGACCCGCATTGTAGTAAGCAGCCAAGCTGTTTACGCTAGCTTGTTGCTGAGCACCCAAGCTGGCGTTGTAGTTAGCAGTAGCAGGCGATACTGAACCGTTTTGTCCTTTGCGGTTGATGTAATTCAACTTCACGCCACCCAAGAAAACGGGTGTTGTGTACTGGAGTGTGTTGTCGTTACGCACGGCGGCAGTCACAGCAGAACCAGAAGTAGCCTTGAAGCCAGAACCGATAGCTGTACCAAATGGTTGTGCGTAGAGGTGTGAAATCAACGAGCCGTTGTTAATCGCACCAAAACCGATACGACCATAGCCGCCAGCCAATGCCAGTTCTTGCTCGCCGTTCATGAATGTAGCTTGTGTACCGTTGGTCAGGTTAGCGCCTGCAACAGTAGCGTTAGTGCCGTTAGCAACGTTACCAACCGTACCTTGGTTTGCGTTGTTGCTGGTCGGAACGAAGTCGGTCTCTGAGCGCCATGTAGCTTTCAAACCGCCGCCGAGGTCAGATGCCACGCGGAAGTTGATTTGTGAAGTCGCTGTCAAGTTACGATCGATACCGCCAACTTGGGCACCTTTCATGTTGTAGTTAACATAACCAGCGTCAACCACACCGTCGATAGTCACGGTAGATTGAGCGAAAGCGCCAGTTGCTGCCAAAGCGGCGATAGCAATGAGGGTTTTTTTCATGAGAAATTTACTCCAAAATTAAAAAAATAAACGGAAATCAGAATTGATTTCTCGCCAAACTGACTCCCGAAAACTGGAAGCTAGGTGTATTAGACGTGAGGCGGCTCTGTTTTGCAAGAAAAAAGCCGCCTTTTGTGGCAAAGCTGCAACACATCCATGCAGAATAGGTAGGTGGTGGGCCGTGTAGGACTTGAACCTACGACCAAAGGATTATGAGAATGGCCAACCCAAATTGGTCTTCAATTAAATCAATAACTTACCGACTTGCTGCGTGCGCGAATTTAGCGTTAATTAGGCTGAAACAGGTTAATTTTTTGTCAATTAGCTACGATCTAGCTACGCTGTGACGACTCCAAGCGTCGTTTCAACTCTGCATGCTGAAACTCAAATTGATTTGGATTTTTTGCTTGCAGATTTTTCAGGTTTAATGTTTTCCATTTGAGCGCAGGCAGGTCTTTTAGATGCGAATATGGCATCTTGCTCCAATCTGGATCGGCCTTCACCAAAGAGAGTAAAAAAACTATTTGAGCCTCGCTCAACGCAGCTGGCAATTCGACCATCAGCCTAGCTCGCGTCGCAATCAATTCGTCGATGCTAATGTCCTCAGAGGTCATGCCAACGAATTCGTTTTTAAAAGTCACATCAAGCGGCTGCGCATTCGGGAACAGAACTTCATGCACAGGCCTGTTGTGGCCCGCCAAGTAAACAACAAAGCAATCCACTATCTCGGGCGTCAAGCCATGACTCTCGTACATTTTTTTAACATCAAAAATATCACGCGGATGTTGCCGATCCATTGCCGCAACCAATTTGCTGCCATATATTTCAGAAGGCGCTAACGTGGGTATTTCAATATTCGCAGAAAAAGTTTCCTGAGTCTTTTTCGTCAACGAACGCATTTGAACTGGAAGCACAGTTCCGCGAAACACAAAATTAATTTCAACTTTGACCTCGACATTGGGAGCACTGACAAACATCTTGACTTCATCACCCGTCTTAATTTTTTTGATATCAGCCGCGTAACCCATTAACTCAATTTCAGATTTGATGCGCTTCAGCTCATTGGAGATTTGAACAAGCGCATCTTCACGACCTAGAGTGTGATCACAAAACACGACATCGATATCAACCGATAGACGAGGCATATCTTGGACAAAGAGATTCAGCGCTGTTCCGCCCTTCATGGCAAAACTAGCTGATCTAAAAACAGCTGGCGCAATTTCAAGCAATAAGGCGACTGTTTGCGTATAGATTAAATTCATTTTTTCAGGCTCAGTGTTTGCTTGTCACGTGTGACTGCTATCCACCGGGCGGCGCTACCCAGCCGCTCACTGTGCTTGCGCGCCACATCTGCCCATGGCAACTCAAACTCTTCGGCAAAAGCTTTTGCAAGTCGGACGATTTTGACCCGAGTGGTGTGCGTTAGCAACGTCCCCAAAACGTCTTGGCGCAAATTTCGCGTGCCTTCAGCCACCTTCATCGTCTCCTCTAAAGATTGAAGTTTCCCTGTATCGCTAAAGAGCTCTAGCAGCGCTCGCTCAGGGGTGGACACCATAACCGCCTGATGTCCGGCCGGCAAAGGGGCAATGCCATATCCAATTGGCAACTTTTCATCAAAAATTTTTGTAGTTTGGTACGCAGCATTGAATGACTGCGTAAACCAATCTGGTATCTGCACACTTTTGTCGCCCCACAACAACACCCGTTCCTCCTGTGCTAAGTTATGTCGCACTCCACGCCAGCCAAGCGCAGTTTTTCCACCTACATGCAGACCAGCTATCTTTCCACTCAAAAAGGCAATGGATTTATCTCGATCTAGCCTTCCATTAGGCACCTGATAGGCTCCGCGACCAAGGCGCTTGAGCCAACCTGATTCCGCCAAATAAGCCGCTTGTGTGGCGCGCAGCCCAAATGCAACCAAGTCTTGGGTGCTGTAAGGCGCATCCCAATCGAGCTGATTCATTACATTTTTGATTGAATAATTTCGATTAGTTTTCATTTGACTTTAATTAAAGCAAATATTTCAATCAAAATCAATAGGGGAGGCGATGAGCGTTTGAAATAATGCGTTTAATTTTGCACTAAACTGAATTTTGACCCTCCCCCAATAAAACGGAGCAATTAAAAGTAGAAATTCTGGCATGATTTTCAACCTCAAAAGGGAGACATGCTATGAAGAAGAGCCGATACACGGAAGAGCAAATTGCGTTTGCTTTAAAGCAAAACGAAGTAGGCACATCGGTTGCAGAAATATGCCGCAAGCTGGGTATAAGCGAAGCCACTTTTTACAAGTGGAAGCAAAAATATGCAGGCCTAGGGCCGTCAGAGCTAAAGCGATTGAAGCAACTTGAGGAGGAAAACAGCAAGCTCAAGCGGCTTGTGGCCGATTTAAGCTTGGACAAAGCGATGCTACAGGACGTGCTATCAAAAAAGCTTTAAGCCCCAACCGCAAACGCCTATGTGTCAATGATTTGCGCAAGCGCTATGGGGCCAGTATCCGTCAAGCGTGTGCCGTGATGCATTTGAGCAC
>CANFWH010000034.1 GCA_947450645.1 Comamonadaceae bacterium
CCTTGTTTCAAGATCGTCATGATTTGGCTGTCGCTAAATTTACTCGTCTTCATTGGTAAAAACTCTTTCTGCCCAGTGGGCTTTGAAGTCTCTACTTTTAACTGTTATTAATTTGCGGGGGGATTACCACAGGACTTCGTCAAAGCAATGTTGTACAACTTGAATGGTCAAAAGTAGACCTTGAACGATGTCATGCTTGGGTACCAAGCATTAAATCAAAGAATGGACAAGCTATAGCAGTTCCATTAAATAGTACAGCCATGTCTGTTTTGGAACGGCAAAAAGGAAAGCACCCTATCAGAGTCTTCACTTATTCCGGTAAGCCGCTTGCCAATGTTGCAACTCGTGCTTGGCGCAGAGCTTTAGTGCGTGCAGAAATCATTGATTTCCGATGGCATGATTTACGTCACACTTGGGCTACTTGGCAGCGACAAGCCGGAACTCCAACACATGAGTTACAACGTTTGGGCGGATGGAAATCTAGGGTTATGGTCGAAAGATATGCTCACCTTGCACCGGAGCATCTTGCGTCTGCTGCAGGAAGGATTGATGGGATGCTAGCTGGCTACGATTTAGCTACGAAGCCTAAATAAGAAAGGGGCTGCGATTACTCGCAGCCCCTTTGTATATTGGCTCCTCGACCTGGGCTCGAACCAGGGACCTACGGATTAACAGTCCGGCGCTCTACCAACTGAGCTATCGAGGAACAAGCCCATGATTATAGCAAGATATGATCCATGAATGCAACCCCAAAATTACATTCGGATATTGACTATTGCTGGCTCCGATAGCGGCGGCGGCGCAGGCATTCAAGCTGACCTTAAAACCATTGCAGCGCTTGGCTGCTATGGCATGACGGCCATTACCGCCATCACCGCGCAGAACACTGTCGGCGTGATGGGTATTCAATCCGTGACACCCGCAATGCTAGAAGCGCAGATCAAAGCCGTTGTCACAGACATAGGCGTCGATGCAGTCAAAATTGGTATGCTGCACGACGTAGAGATGATACGAGTCGTGGCAAGTGCTATCAAGGGATACAAGCTCGCGCGCGTCGTGCTAGACCCTGTCATGGTTGCTACTAGCGGCGATACGCTCATGTCACCAACCGCTATTGCCGCACTTATCAAACAGCTTTTCCCACTAGTCAGTCTGGTTACACCCAATTTAGATGAAGCCTCACTGCTGCTCAAACGGCCAATCAGAACGCGTGCCGATTTAAACCTTGCCGCCAAAGATTTGACCACGATGAGCGCAAAAGCAGTGCTCGTTAAAGGCGGACATCTAGTGGGCAACGAGATCACCGATGTACTGCTAGCCAATGACAAACTCACCGAGTTTTCTAGTGCACGTATTGCCAGTCGCAATACCCATGGAACGGGCTGCACGTTATCTTCGGCCATCGCGTGCTATTTGGGAATGGGACATTCGCTAGAGACCGCAGTGGGCTTGGCTCGCAGCTATATTTTGCAAGCGATCCAAGCAGGTTCAGATGTAAAAACGGGCGCAGGCCATGGCCCTTTAAATCATGGCTTCGCACCCGTTCCAATGCAAATTGTCAAGGCTTAGAGCGCTTATACTTGCAACTGCTCCGGGGTGCTTTGGCAACAAAGCTGAGATAGCGAAGACTAAACCCGTGAACTTGAATCGGTTCGTACCGACGTAAGAAGAGCTGTCAGGTCACACCTGTCGGAGCACCCCCTCAATCTTTTTGATAGGAATGGATCCGATATGAGCACCGCTACCGCACCCACAGCCGCCACTAACCCAGACACCTTGGATAAATTGCTTGCCCTCACGCGCGAGCCCTTTCCTGCCTCCACCAAAATTCACATCGCGGGTGAAGTCCACAAAGACATCCGCGTGCCCATGCGCGAAGTGCTACTCACCAATGGCGAGCAAGTCACGATTTATGACACCTCAGGCCCCTACACCGACCCCACCGCCACAATTGACGTACGCAAAGGCTTGCCAGACGTGCGCGGCAGCTGGATTGCTGCTCGCGCAGACACCGAACAATACGAAGGCCGTATTCGCCAATCTATTGATGATGGTCTGCGCCGCGCCTTAGACGCCAACGATCCCGAAGCCGCTCGCATGGAAACCCTGCGCCAAGAAGCGTCCGCCTTGCAACGCCCACCGCGCCGCGCCAAGAGCGGTATGAACGTGAGCCAAATGCACTACGCCAAGCGTGGCATCATCACGCCAGAGATGGAATACGTGGCGATTCGCGAAAACGCTAATTCCGCTTGGGCGGCTGAGTACTTGGGCGATACGGAAAAAAACAACCGCCTGCGCGGCAACCCGATGGGCGCGGTGCTTCCCACCATCATGACACCTGAGTTTGTGCGCTCCGAAATCGCTCGTGGCCGCGCCATCATTCCTGCCAACATCAACCACACGGAGCTAGAGCCGCAAGCGATTGGGCGCAACTTCCGCGTCAAGATCAATGCCAACATTGGCAACTCTGCCGTCACGTCAAGCATCGAAGAAGAAGTTGAAAAACTCGTCTGGTCGATCCGCTGGGGCGCAGACAACGTGATGGATTTGTCCACGGGAAAAAACATTCACACCACACGCGATTGGATTGTGCGCAACTCGCCCGTCCCCATTGGCACGGTGCCAATTTATCAAGCGCTAGAAAAAGTTGGCGGCGTGGCCGAAGACCTCACGTGGGCAATCTTTAGGGACACCTTGATTGAGCAAGCCGAGCAAGGCGTGGACTACTTCACCATCCACGCGGGATTGCGCTTGCCGTTTGTGCCCATGACCGCCAAACGCCGCACAGGCATTGTGTCGCGCGGTGGTTCGATCATGGCCAAGTGGTGCATTTCGCATCACAAAGAAAGCTTTTTGTACGAGCATTTCGAAGACATTTGCGACATCATGAAGCAATACGACGTGAGCTTTAGCTTGGGTGATGGCCTGCGTCCTGGCTCGGCAGCGGATGCCAACGACGAAGCGCAATTTGCTGAATTGCGCACGCTGGGCGAACTCACGCAAGTGGCGTGGAAGCACGATGTGCAAACCATGATTGAAGGCCCAGGTCACGTGCCGATGCACATGATTCAAGCCAATATGGACGAGCAACTCAAGACGTGCCACGAAGCGCCGTTCTATACGCTGGGGCCTCTGACCATTGACGTCTCCCCTGGCTACGACCACATCGCCAGCGCCATTGGTGCGGCCATGATCGGCTGGATGGGCACGGCCATGCTGTGCTACGTCACACCAAAAGAGCACCTCGGTTTGCCAAATCGTGACGACGTCAAGCAAGGCATCATCGCCTACAAAATTGCGGCACACGCGGCCGACGTGGCCAAGGGGCACCCCACGGCCAGAGCACGTGACGAAGCGCTATCGAAAGCTCGCTTCGAGTTCCGTTGGCAAGATCAGTTCAATTTGGCACTCGACCCAGACACCGCCAAAGACTTCCACGACGAAACGCTACCCAAAGATTCCGCCAAAGTGGCGCATTTTTGCTCGATGTGCGGCCCTAAATTTTGCTCGATGAAAATTTCGCAAGAAGTGCGCGACTACGCAGCGATTGAAGAAGGCATGAAAGAAAAAAGCGCCGAGTTCAAAGCCCAAGGCAGCGAAATCTACATTCCGATTCACGCGGCTTAAATCGTGAAAATCGGTATCGCTGGCGCAGGCTTGCTGGGGCGCTTGCTGGCGTTCCAGTTGGCGCGCGCGGGGCATGCCGTCACGGTGTTTGATCCTGCCGCCAACGCCGACGCCAGAGTCGCTGCGGGCTGGACGGCAGCGGGCATGCTCTCGCCAATGGCGGAATTGGAGACCGCCAACCTCGCGGTTTTTGAGCAAGGCGTGCGCTCGCTAGCGCTGTGGCAAGGCATCGTCTCTCAGTTGCAAGATGTTGTTCCCTCGCATCCCGTGATGTTCAAACAGCTGGGCAGCTTGCTCTTGGCGCACAAAGGCGACGAAGGCGCAGCCAAGCGCATGATTGATTTGCTGGCGCATAAAACACCCAGCCAGTATGCAGAACATGCCCCGCAAGCCTTATCCAGTATGGCTTTGCGCAGTGCCAATCCAGCCATTCACACATCAGGCTCAGCATGGCTGTTGCCGATTGAAGGACAAATCGACACGGTTCAAGCGATGACGGCGATGACAGCAGCGGCGACAAAGCTTGGCGTGACGTGGCACTGGAATGAATCCGTCATTTCACTGCAGCAAGGCGTTATCAAAACTGTCAAGGAAGACTTCTCTTTCGATTGGGTCTTCGATGTACGCGGCACAGGCGCAAAATCCGATCTAACCGTTCGCGGCGTGCGTGGTGAAATCTTTTGGCTACACGCGCCCAACGTAGAACTCAAGCGTCCGATTAGGCTCTTGCATCCGCGCCATCGCGTCTACCTTGTGCCGCGCGATGGCAACCGCATCGTCGTGGGTGCTAGCGAAATTGAAAGCGAAGACCGCTCGCCCATTTCACTGCGCAGCACGGTCGAGCTACTCGCCGCCGCGCACAGCGTCATCCCCGAACTAGCCGAAGCCCGCATCATCCATAGCGAGACGAATCTGCGCCCTGCCCTCTTGGACAACCTGCCGCGCTTAGACGTGCAAGACGGCATCACCCGCATCAATGGACTCTTCCGCCACGGTTGGCTTATCGCGCCAGTCCTTGTGGAGCAGGCCATGAACAAGATGTGTTCTTAAAATTGACAGCAACATGACCATCGCTTTCAGTACCATATCCATTACCTTGAACGGAGCGCCACGCGCCGAGCCAAGCGGGACAAGCCTTGCGGAACTCATCGCCTCGCTAAGCCATAGCCCACAAGTCTTGGCGACGGCGGTCAATCAAGTTTTTGTGCCACGCACCGAACGCGAACAGCGCGTTTTGATGGACGGCGACGCAGTGTTTACTTTTCAACCCATTACTGGCGGCTAACGAGCAACGACTATGGCGAACTCATCCAAACTCAAACTCGCAGGTGTCGAACTCACCAGTCGCTTCTTTATTGGCACGGCGCTCTATCCTTCGCCGCAAGTGCTCACGGATGCCATTGCTGCTTCAGGCGCTGAAGTCGTGACCGTTAGCCTCAAGCGTCAGCTCTCGCAAGGCACAGCTGGCGTGGCTTCCAACGATTTTTATGCGCACATTCAAAAGAGCGGCGCACGGCTTTTGCCTAACACTGCGGGCTGCCGCACAGCACGCGAAGCCATCACGCTAGCGCACATGGCGCGTGAGGTGTTTGGCACAAACTGGATCAAGTTAGAAGTCATCGGCGACGAGTACACGCTGCAACCTGATCCGTTTGAACTCGTCACCGCAGCTGAAGCATTGACCAAAGATGGCTTTGAAGTTTTCCCGTATTGCACAGACGACTTGGTGAGCTGCCAGCGCTTGCTGGACGTGGGCTGCCGCATTTTGATGCCGTGGGGCGCACCGATTGGTTCTGGGCAAGGGCTCATCAATCCGTATGCGCTGCGTACCTTGCGTTCGCGCCTGCCTGACGCAGTGCTGGTCGTCGATGCGGGCATTGGCTCGCCATCGGATGCGGCGCAAGCGATGGAGCTGGGCTTTGATGCCGTGCTGCTCAATTCAGCCGTGGCGTTGGCGCACAATCCTGTCGTGATGGCTCGCGCCTTCAAGCTAGCGATTGAAGCAGGCAGACTTGGCTACGAGGCTGGCGTGATGGCCAAGCAGGATATGGCCGTAGCGACGACGCCCGTGACGGGTCAGCCGTTTGTGTTGTGAGATCAATGATGCTATGAAGTCTGAATTTGTATCAACGCCGCTTGCCAGTGGGTGGATTCATTACGCCGACGATGAGTCATTTAATGCAGCTGCGTTTGCGCAGGCCAAAGATTTAGGCTTCATCGATATCGAAGCACACGTCATTGCGCGCATGTCAAAAACAGACGCTCTACCGCAATTGACACCTGCGCAAGCCTTATGGGACGTGGCTTTCCAGCCATTGACCGAATCAGACTTAGGACTTTACGTCATCGTCAATTCAAGCGCATGGGTGGAGCGTGTGCTCAAAGCTGGAGTTAAGACTGTGCAACTGCGTATCAAAGATTCCGCGCAAAGCAATTTGCCAAATCTTCGTGCAGAAATCAAAACTAGCATCGCATTGGCGAACAAATACAACGCACAACTCTTCATCAACGACCACTGGCAACTCGCGATTGACGAAGGCGCTTACGGCGTGCATATTGGCCAAGAAGATTTAGAAACGCTAGGAGCAACTGACCTGCAAGCCATAGCAGATAAGGGCTTACGGCTAGGCATCAGCACCCACGCCTATTGGGAAGTCTGCAAAGCACTCGCGATTCGCCCCAGTTACATCGCCTGCGGCCCCATTCATCCAACCGCCGCCAAAGCCATGCCGTGGATACCGCAAGGCAACGACAACTTGGCGTATTGGTGCAGCAAGCTCGCACCGTTTAGCATTCCCGTTGTGGCGATTGCAGGTATGGATGCCAAGCGTGCCACCGAGGCCATGCAATGCGGCGCGTCCAGCGTGGCGGTGATAAGCGCCGTGACTGCCGCAAGCGATCCTGAAGCTGTCATCAAACAATTGCAGGCGGCTATCGCTACGGGTAAGTCAATGCCCGCTTGGCGTGTGCCGCTATTTGCAAGGCCAACGCTGCGTTAATTGTTAATCGTCGAAGTCTGGCGTTTCAACACCCAGCACCTTGTGCAATTTAGGACTCGTCGTCGTGTATTGCAAGTGGATTTTTTTGTCTGGAAAGATGAATGGCGCTGCGCCAAAAGCGGCGAGTGCGCACTCATGAAAGCCAGAGAGAATCAGCTTTTTCTTACCTGGATATGTGTTGATATCGCCCACAGCAAAGATACCTGGCACGCTGGTTGAAAACTTCTCAGTGTCCACTTTCAATTGCTTGCGCTCAATCTCAAGTCCCCAATTGGCAATAGGTCCGAGCTTTGGCGAGAGGCCAAAAAACACGAGCATTTCATCCATCGGTACGACTCGCGTCACGCCGTCTCCACCCGTCACTTTTGCGCCAACCAGCTTGCCACCCTTTTCTTCAATGCCTGTGACTTGTCCGACGATGAATTGCATCTCGTAGGCATCGCACAACTCCTTCATCTTGGCAACGCTAGCAGGTGCAGCTTTAAAGCCATCTCGGCGATGAATAAGAATCACACTGTCAGCCTTGTTCGCGCCACCGTCTTTATTGCCTTCGCAGAAGTTCAAAGCCCAATCGAGTGCGGAGTCGCCACCGCCGACGATGATCAAATTTTTACCTGCAAAGTCTGCTGGATTTTTGACACGATAGTGAACCTGCTTGCCTTCATATGCATCAAGGCCATCGACGCGCAAAAGACGTGGCTGGAACGCCCCCACACCCGCCGCAATGAAGATCGTCTTCGTTAAAAACTGCGTGCCTTTAGAGGTCTCAATAAAGAAGCGTCCGTCGTCTTTTTTTTCAACCACTTGCACTTCTTGGTTCAAATGAAACGTCGCACCAAAGGGTTCGATTTGCTTGAGTAGCGAATCCGTGAGCTCCTGCCCTGTGCAAACAGGCACAGCAGGAATATCGTAAATCGGCTTATCAGGGTAGAGTTCTACGCACTGACCTCCTGGGTGCGCGAGGCTATCAATTACGTGGGCTTTAATTTCTAAAAGACCCAGTTCAAACACTTGGAACAGTCCCACAGGGCCTGCCCCCACAATAACGGCATCCGTTTCAATGACAATTACTTGACTCATTCTTATCGTACCAATTCACTCAATTTATTTGTTTTATCTTTCCACTCATCCGCATCAGGCAATGCAGGCTTACGCTTGGTAATGGACTTCCAACCTGCTTGCTTGGATAGCTCCACATTCAGTTTGATGAAATTCAATTGATCGGGAGGCAAATCTTCTTCCGCATAGATGGCATTCACAGGGCACTCGGGGATGCACACGGCGCAATCGATGCACTCATCGGGATCGATGACCAGCATATTGGGGCCTTCGCGAAAGCAGTCAACTGGGCAAACGTCCACGCAGTCGGTGTATTTGCATTGGATACAGGATTCAGAAACGACGTGTGTCATGGTGTTCTTCTAGTTTGAAATTTAATTTAACTTTTGATTTTAACAATTCACTGAATCAATACTGCGCCCGAAGTCTTATTCGTCGCAGGATCAACCAAAATCATCGCGCCCAAGGTGCGTGATTTTGCATAAGGCAAGGCAGGAATATCCGCAGCCAATTGCAGCGTGACACGACCAATGGCATTGGGCTTTAGCAGAGTGGATGCCGTCTCGGTCAAGTCACGAATATCTAGAACGTGATCAATTGACTTGACCTTGGCTTTGACCCAACGATGTCCATGCAAGGCTTGATAGACGCGGCCTGCGACCAAGTCTTCATCATCCATCCACGCAACTGTTGCGCTGATTTCACGCTGTTCATTGGCTGCGCCTTGTCCGAGAATCCAATCACCACGCGAGAGATCCGCTTCTTGATCGAGAATGATGCCGACACTTTGCCCAGCCATTTGCGAGTCCAGCGGCAAACGCGTCGTACTGAGCACTTGCGAAACTTTTGCAGACTTGCCGCTAGGGAACAACTTGACTAGAGAGCCAATACTGGCGTGACCTGCCGCAATACGCCCCCAAAACACACGGCGGCCTTGGCTGGTGTCGGATGAGCTTGAGAACTTCTCCACCCACTGCACAGGCATGGCGAAAGCAGCAGACGTATCTTCTGATTGATTCGGTAAGGTTTCAAGCAATTCCAGCAAGCTAACGCCGTTATAACCGCACCAACCTTTGGTCGCTGCCACCACATTCGTACCAATCAGAGCCGACATGGGAATAGTTGCCGTAGCAGTGATCTTGGCTTCCGCGCAAAATGCTTGCAAAGCCTTATCAATATTGGCGTAGGCAAGTGCAGGATCTTCTACGGCATCGAGTTTATTAATGGCAAACACAATGCTGGGCACGCGCAAAAGCTGCACGAGTAAGCTGTGACGACGGGTTTGTGGCAATAGCGTCAACAGCGGGTTTTTCCAATCCAATTTGGTCGCATCCACCAGCACCACGGCAGCGTCCGCGCTGCTGGCGGCCGTCACCATATTGCGGGTGTACTGCTCGTGGCCAGGGGCATCGCCAATAATGAATTTGCGCGTTGGCGTGGCAAAGTAGCGATAAGCCACATCAATCGTGATGCCCTGCTCGCGCTCGGCTGCGAGGCCATCGGTCAGCAGTGCCAAATCAGCCGCGCCGCTCTTGCTGACGCCTGCCAATTGGTCTTGCAACACCGATTTGCTATCGACCAGCAAACGCCCAATCAGCGTGCTCTTGCCGTCATCGACCGAACCGCAGGTGATGAACTTCAAGGCAGATAGTTGTGTAGTCGTGTTCATCAGAAGTACCCCTCTTTTTTACGTTTTTCCATCGAGGCATCCGAGGTCTGATCGTCCATGCGCGTTGCACCACGCTCGCTAATATCTGCGGCAATCGTCTCAATCACAATGTCCGCTGCACTCGCGGCTGTACTCTCCACAGGCGCTGTACAAGTGATGTCGCCAACGGTTCTAAAGCGCACATTTTTTGTAACGACTTCTTCGCCTGCACGTGGCGGTGTGAGCGGCGTCACAGGCACCAGCAGTGCACTGCCAAGGTCATTCGCACCACCGCCACTTCTGCGGACAACCACCTCACGTTCATGCGTGTAGTAAATGCTTGGCAACGCAATGTTCTCGCGATCAATGTATTGCCAGATGTCGAGTTCAGTCCAATTGGAGATGGGGAACACACGGAAATGCTCATCAGGTGCGTGACGCGTATTGAACAAATTCCACAGCTCGGGGCGCTGATTTTTTGGCTGCCATTGACCAAAACCGTCGCGGTGACTAAAGATGCGCTCCTTGGCGCGCGCCTTCTCTTCGTCGCGCCGCGCACCGCCAATCAAGGCGTCAAAACGAAACTCGTCAATGGCTTCGAGTAACGTCACCGATTGATGCGCGTTGCGTGGTTCATCTGGCGTACGAAGACGCACCGTGCCACGCGCCATCGAGTCTTCGACGTTACGCACGATGAGCTTTGCACCGAGTTCGAGAGCACGTGAATCACGAAAATCCGTCACTTCTTTGTAGTTGTGTCCTGTATCAATCATGAGCAGCGGATAAGGCAGTCCGCCGCCGCTAGCTTTGGAGCCAAAAGCTTTTTCTGCGCACTTGAGCAGCACGAGCGAATCTTTGCCACCAGAGAAGAGTAGCGTGGGACGCTCAAACACAGCGGCCACTTCGCGCAGGATGAAGATGGTTTCTTCTTCCAGAGCATCCAAATGGGCGTTGCTTAGGGAATGGTTTAAATTAACTTCACACATATCATTTTTATTTTTATGCTTTCACGTGCAAGCCGCACTCTTTGGCGCTCTCGCCCTCTTTACTTTCCCACCACCAACGCCCTGCTCTAAAGTCTTCCCCAAGGCTCACTGCGCGGGTGCAGGGCTCGCAACCAATGCTGGGGTAGAACTTGTCATGCAAGGCGTTGTAGGGCACGTTATTTGTCACGATGTAATGCAGCACATCGCCCCAAGTCCAATCGACCAGCGGGTTGTATTTGGTACGAGCCTCCGATGTATCCACAGCATGAACATCGGCACGTGCGGCAGATTGCTCACTGCGCATACCTGTAATCCATGCGGAATAGCCCATCAAGGCACGACCTAATGGTTCGACCTTACGAATATGACAGCAGGCTTTGCGCAGATCCAGCGACTCACGCATGGCAAGCTCACCATTGGTTTTAACGAAATGAATTGCTTGTTCTTGCACAGGCTCGAACACGCGCCAAGCCAATGTGGATGTGGCTTCTGACAGTGCCAAGAGCGCCAGAGTCTCAGCATGGAGCTTGCCCGTATTGAGTACAAACACATCGGCCGGAAACGCGGCCAAGCCAAGTTCGGCTTTGAGTGTTTCTAGCAAATGCGTGATGACGACGTCTTCTGCACCAAGGCTGGAAGCTTGCGTTAATTTTCGATTTGACAGCGCGTGATCTTGCAGCGCATGACGCAATACGGCTTGCGTATTGGCTAGCTTCTCAGCAAAATTTTTTGAGGCATTGGCCTGCAGGCCAAGCGCGGAAAGGCTTCCCATCTATGCAACCTCGCGAGCAAATGCTGGCGTGGCCTGCAGCACATCGCCTTGATAAAAGTCGCTAAACAGTGCCAGCATGCGCTCTGCCGCAGCCAGGCTTTGTCCATCGCGCAGCACAGCCGTGCTAAAACCTGTGCGCTGCATCAATTGCAATTGATCAACCAGCACATCGCCCGTTGCGCGAAGTTCGCCAGAGAAACCTAAGCGTTTGCGAATCAGTGCCGCTTGGCTGTAGGCGCGGCCATCGGTAAATTTGGGAAAGTGCAGATCAATCACCGTCGCTTTGGCAATGTCTGCTTGCAAGGCAATCGGGTCTGCGTCATTGGCGATGTGCAAAGCCTGTGTATTGGCTGCATCAGAATTAAAAATCAGTTTCATGCTGTGACTAGAGCCTCTTCTTTTGCTGGATGACGTGCGGCATTCGCTGCCGCTTTAAACGTCTCCATACCCACACGCTTGAACGTGTCGATAAACAATTCGCTAGGGATGCGCTGCTCACGGTAGTTTTCAATCACGGCTTCAATCACACCCGTCACTTCTTCTGCCGAGAACGACGGGCCGACTGCTTTGCCAGCGACTGGGGCGCCACTCATCGTGCTGCCGTCCGAACCGCCCAGCGTGACTTGGTACCACTCTTTACCGTCTTTATCGACACCCAAAATGCCGATGTGCCCGCTGTGGTGGTGACCGCAAGAGTTAATACAACCGCTGATGTGCAAGTCAATATCGCCAATATCGTGCAGCTCGTCCAAGTCCTCATAGCGCTCCATGATGCCTTCGGCAATCGGGATCGAGCGAGCATTAGCCAGTGCGCAATAGTCGCCGCCTGGGCAAGCAATCATATCGGTGAGCAAGCCAACGTTGGTGCGAGCCAATCCTGCGTCCTTTGCTGCAAGCCACAGCCCATATAGGTTCTCAGCATGTACCCAAGGCAGCATCAGGTTTTGATCGTGCATCACCCGTACTTCACCGCATGAGAATTTGTCGGCGATATCAGCCACCGCATCTAACTGCTGGGGCAACACATCGCCAGGCGCATAACCTTCGCCCGTGATGCCAGCGCTGCGGTTGATGAAATGTTTCATGGAAAGCGTGACCGCACGAAGCGCAGGATTTTTATGTGCTCTTACGTTTTGCTTGAGCCAACGTTGATACGCTGCATCGGCAAGCCAACTGGGGGCAGGTGACGAATCGCCGCCAGCGGCTACCTGCACCCGACCCCAGTTGTTTGCCGCTGCGGGTTCAGCAAAAAAAGCCGCCACACGTTCAAACTCCGCCTGAGTAATCGTATGCTTCGCGCCATCGTTTGCCAAAATTTGCGCGTATTCGGCTTCCACATCGTCAATGTATTTTTGCCCTTCAGACTTCACCAAAATCTTAATGCGAGCTTTATAAATATTGTCACGACGACCATAGCGGTTGTAGACGCGAATCACGGCTTCGCAGTAATTCAAAATCTCTTGCCACGGCAAAAATTCGCGAACCGCAGTGCCAATCACGGGGGTGCGCCCCATACCGCCACCCACAAAAACTTTGAAACCAACCTGCCCTGCTTCGTTTTTGACCACGTGTAAACCCACATCGTGCCACGCTGTTGCAGCACGGTCTTCGTGTGCACCCGTGACAGCAAATTTAAACTTGCGCGGCAGGAAAGCAAACTCAGGATGCAGCGTGCTCCACTGGCGCAAAATTTCGCAGAACGGACGTGGATCAACGATCTCGTCGGGCGCAATGCCAGCCAGCGCATCGCTGGTGATATTGCGGATGCAATTGCCGCTAGTTTGGATGCCGTGCATATTGACACTGGCGAGTAAATCCATCACATCGGCGCTACGGGCGAGCGGAATCCAGTTGTATTGAATGTTTTGGCGCGTTGTGAAGTGGCCATAGCCACCGCGACCTTTGAACTGGGCGCCAAACTCGTCAGTGGTGACGTTATCAAACTCACGTGCAATTTTGGCCAGTACGCGCACTTGCGGACTCGACAGCTCGCCATAGGGCACAGCCACACGCAGCATAGGCGCGTGGCGCTGGACGTACCAGCCATTTTGCAAGCGCAGCGGACGGAACTCGTCATCGGGTAGTTGACCTGCTAGGTGACGCTCCAACTGGTCGCGGTATTGCGCCGCACGCAGTTTGACGAAATTTTTATCGAAATCAGTGTATTGATACATGGCTAAAAGGATGTGGGAAATTTAAAGTGCGATCAATTTGATGCCAGCATAGGCAATCAAAAGGGATAGCAGCGTCCGAAGCGCCTTATCGGACCAACGAGAATTGAGGCGCGAACCTAGCCAAATACCAGGCAAAGAACCAGCCAGCAATTGTATAAGAAGCGGCCAATCAACCTGCCCAATCGAGGCATGTCCGAGACCTGCCACCAGCGTAATCGGCACGGCATAGGCGATGTCTGCTGCAACGATGCGCGACAGTGGCAATGAAGGGTACAGAATCATCAGCGCCGTCACGCCAATCGCGCCGGCTCCCACCGATGTAATGGTAATTAGCACGCCAACCAAAGCTCCAAAAGCCACTGGCAGCAAAGGGTGCAGGGGTTTGATCGCAAGCGCAGCATCGCCAGCAGCCAACGTCGGCACATCACGCTTTTTACCAAACTGCGCTTTATAAAACGTCGCTCCCGCCGTTAGCACCAAAGCAAATCCCAGCGTGGTGGTGATGACGTGCTGGAAGGCGGCTTCACCTATGCTGCTGTGCTTCATCACATAGAGCGTCAAAAGGGATGCAGGGATACTGCCGAGGCTCAGACTGCCCACAATCTTCCAATCAATCGAGCGCGAAACCGCAAGATTGATCGATCCACCGAGTTTTGTGAAAGCGGCAAATAAGAGATCGGTTCCTACGGCCAACGCTGGTTTGATACCGAAGCCAAAAATGAGGAGCGGCGTCATCAGCGAGCCGCCGCCGACACCGGTCAGGCCGACGATCAGTCCGACTACGAATCCTGCAAAAATAAACGCTGTTTGGTCCATGTGAAATCCTCTTAGGCAAAACGCCAATGAGTAGCGACTGTAGGGGTTAGCCCTAGCTTTTCAAACTACTTTATTATTGTTCTTATATATAAATAAATTATATAAAGATATTCACTCACCACTAAACTAGCCGAATGACTACAAACCAATCTTCAATTGCGCAACTACTTGCGCAAACCCGCAAAAGCTACGAAAGCGCCAGTCTTGGCGAAGCCGACTCGCATGCCGACCCGCTCCAGCAGTTTGAGCAGTGGCTGGGCGAAGCCATCAAAGCAGAGATTCCTGAGCACAACGCCATGACGCTGGCAACGGTGGGCTCGAACCTGCGACCCAGCACCCGCATCGTGCTGATTAAAGACTTTGACGAGCGCGGCATTGTTTGGTTTACCAATTACCAGAGCCAAAAAGGACAAGAGCTAGCGGGTAATCCGTATGCGGCACTGCAATTCCATTGGGTGGAGTTGGAGCGCATGGTGCGCATCGAAGGTTTCGTAGAAAAAGTTGATGCAGCAACCAGTGATCAGTATTTCAACGTGCGTCCGCTGCAGTCAAGATTAGCCGCCATCGCCAGCCCACAGTCAGCAAAGCTTGCCAGCCGTGCCGTGCTGGAGGCCAATATGAATAAGGCTTCCACGGTATGGGGCGAAAACCCTGCGCGCCCCGAGCATTGGGGTGGCTATCGCCTTGTGCCAGATCGTTTTGAATTTTGGCAAGGTCGCAGAAATCGGTTGCATGATCGGCTGGCTTATGAACTAAGGGGCAAGACGTGGGATCGTTTTAGGCTTGCCCCTTGAAATCTGCGTATAGAAATATACGTACTATTACGCATTTAAGCTCTAGAATCCGCCTGTGATCAACTTTTAGGAGAACCTCGTGTCTGACAATCTTACCCCCCTCAATAACCATGCATTTGGCAATGCCGTCGGCGCGTCACTACTCGAGCGCAATCGCGTCCTACGCAATACCTACGTGCTGCTAGCTCTCAGTTTGCTACCCACCGTACTTGGCGCTTACCTTGGTGTCACTATGGGCTTTTCACGCATGTTTGGCGGCATCTTGGGTTTTGTCTTTTTAATGGCTGGCATGTTTGGCTTTATCTATGCGATTAAGAGAACGCAAGAAACTAGCAAAGGCGTTTTTGTTCTACTCGCGTTCACATTTTTTATGGGGCTTGTGCTATCAGGCATCATCGAGCACACGCTGCGCTTTCGTAACGGCACGGCACTTATCATGACGGCCTTTGGCGGCACAGCAGGTGTGTTCTTTGCGATGGCGGCGCTAGCCACAACGGTCAAACGCGATTTGTCTAGCATGAGCAAATGGCTGTTTTGGGGCGTGATGGTTTTAATCGTCGCTTCACTTATCAACATTTGGGTAGGCTCCACCGCCATGATGGCCGCAATCAGCACCATCTCCATTGCAATTTTTAGCGCCTACATGCTGTACGACATCAAGCAAGTAATTGACGGCGGCGAGACCAACTACATCAGCGCAACATTGGCGATTTACCTCGACCTCATCAACATCTTCCAAAGCTTGCTCAGCTTGCTTGGTATCTTTGGCGGTGAGAGAGATTAATTTTTAGCGCTTTCAAAAAGTCCGCTTCGGCGGATTTTTTTATGCCCGCCTATGTTTAATCCCGCTCAAACACCGCCATCGATTCCACGTGCGCGGTATGGGGAAACATATTGACCACGCCCGCACTGGCAAGTCGATAACCTGCTGTGTTAACCAACACATCGGCATCTCTGGCTAACGTGGCGGGATTGCAGCTGACGTAGACGATTCTTGATGGCGGCTGCCAGCCTTTTTTGTCAATTACGCTCTCTGGGGTTACTAATTCAGCCAAAGCTTTGACCAGCGAAAAAGCCCCCTCACGGGGTGGATCGACCAGCCATTTCTGGGCTGTGCCATCTGCGACCAGCATCTCGGGCGTCATCTCAAACAAGTTGCGTGCGACAAACGAAACGGCACTCGTGCAAGCTTTACTGGCTGTGGCTTGCAGGCCATTTTGAAAGCTTTTAAAGTTATCGGTTGCACGCTGCACCAGCGTCTCAGCACCCTCCACGCCCAGCACCTCGCATGCCTGCGTAGCGAGTGGCAATGTGAAGTTGCCTAGGCCGCAAAACCAGTCAATCACGCGCTCTGTTTTTTGCACATCCAACAATCGCAACGACCTAGATACGAGCACACGGTTGATATGCGGATTAACCTGCGTAAAGTCAATCGGCTTAAACGGCATCGTCACGCCAAATTCTGGCAGCGCGTAGCTCAATTCATTCGTCCCATCGGCCTCATCTAAGCGGTGTACGGTCTCAGGGCCTTTGGGCTGCAACCACCACTGGACGTGGCTTGCCGCATGTTGCTCTTTAGCAAACGTCTTCAATTTTTCGATATCTGATAGCGAGAGTGGCTCCATGTGACGCAGCACAAGTGCGGTCACACGGTCACCACAAGCGACCTCAATTTGCGGCAGCGTCTCCCTCGCCTCCATACTGGCAACTAAGGCGCGCAGTGGCAAAAGCAAGCGCGCCACCTGCGGCGCGAGCACTGCGCAGCTTTTGATATCGGCCACATAACGGCTCTTGCGCTCATGAAAGCCAATCAGCACCTCGCCTTTTTTAATCACATACTTGACCGACAAGCGAGCGCGGTAGCGGTAACCCCAAGCTGGGCCTTCAATAGGACGTAGCAAGCTCTCAGGCTTGGTTTTGCCAATGTGCGTCAGGCTATCTTCTAGCGAGCGCTGCTTGACCGCAACCTGCGCACTAGCATGTAGGTGTTGCATCTTGCAGCCGCCGCAGCTATTTGGCTGCAAACCAGCGTGCGGACAATGTGGTTTGACGCGCTGCGACGACTCTTTGTGAATATTGGTCAGTGTGGCTTTTTCAAACGTCTCTTTTTTGCGATTGACTTGTGCGGAGACCACTTCAAATGGCAATGCACCATCGACAAAAACGACTTTCCCATCTTGGTGGGCAATGCCTTGGGCTTCTAGGTCTAGGGATTCAATGATGTAGCGAGGCGCAGTGTAGGAGATATGGGAAACATTCATCGGTTGATTTTAAAGACCCTGCGCCCTCACCCAATACTTCAGCCCCACATCGTCTTGAATTAAATCTAGGCTGTCCGCCATTTGCTCTACATCGTCTTTACCGTGATTGACGTGATCGCGTAGCACGCGGCTCAATGTCTTGGCCTGCAAGCTTTGCGCTGGCCCAATACCAAAGTTGCGGCGAAATCTAAACTCTTCTGACGACAGCTCTTGCTCTAACGTTGCGAGCTGCTTATCCAGCACCAAGTTGAACTGGCGTAATTTGTGATCTGCGATCTGCGCAATCGCATCTGAATTTTGCGCCAGCACGCGCCATTGAATCTGTAAGAGCGCCAATAAATCTTGCTTGGCATTCGCCGCGTTCGCCTCCACCATCAAGACAGTTTTACGTAGGCGCTCGGCTGCATCAGGCTCGCGATCAGGGTGCAGCAAACTGACTAATCGCCGATACACCTCGCGAAGCGATTGCTGCGCATCTATTTCCTCAAGACACTCTTTTGCTTTTGCTTTTTTCGCTCTGGACGCTAGGTGTGCTTTTTTTGCCGCCTCGCGCTCTTGCTCTTTGATCTGTTCATTCCAATCATTGCGTAGCACTTCTTCAAAAATGGCATCAATTTTTTCGCCAAATGTCGCACTAGCCTCTTGATGGGAAGCAACACCGTGCTTGGCCTGCAGCGCCTCTAGCATTGGCACATGTTCAGCTGGAACGCTGCCATGCATCAAGCTTTGCGCAATCATGACAACGATTTCAGCCATCTCGGTGCGAACGGTTTTAGACAAGCCCTTAGCGTCTAAGCGGCAATCCAAATACTGGATGATCGTCAAACTGAGTTGTGATTTTTTCCGTTCAATCGGGTCTATTGCTGCAGCGTAACGGCGTTCAAAATCCTGTGCGAGTAGCCGCTGCTCTGCCAGTTGCGCTTTGTACGCTTCGATTTGAGCCTGCTTGGCTTGAAACCGCTGCTGCTCTTTGCTCTGGGTTACTGGTCGAACGGCAAGATTAGCGCTTGGGGAGATACTGCGCTGGATCAACCGGTTTTCCTTGCTTGCGGATTTCAAAATGCAACTTCACACGGTCAGAGTCGCTTTGCCCCATCTCAGCAATTTTTTGACCCTTAGTCACGGTTTGATCTTCTTTGACTAGCAGCGTTTGATTATGGGCGTAGGCACTTAAAAATGTATCGTTATGTTTCAAGATAATCAAATTGCCATAGCCACGCAAACCAGAGCCTGCATAGACCACACGCCCATCAAAGGCTGCCAGCACAGCGTCGCCAGCCTTGCCACCAATATCGAGTCCTTTGTTTTTGACGTCGTCAAAGCCAGCAAGCACCGCGCCCGTGGTCGTTGGCCAAGTCCAGTTTAAATTATCCCCAGAAGCCTTAGAAGCCACATCTGGCAAGGCTTTAGCAGGAGCGGGAGCCGCAACGGCGCCTGGCATGGGCACGGGGGTAGCCACCGCCACGGGCGGGGTACTTACAGGCGGCACAACACGCAGGACTTGTCCGACCTCGATTTGGCTTGGGCGATCGAGTTGATTCCACCGTGCAATATCGCGCCAGTTTTGACCATGATCGAGACCCACGCGAATCAAGGTATCACTCTGCTTAACGGTGTAGTAACCTAGCTTACCTTCGTTTTCAAAGCCAGGTGGTCTGGCGCTACTGGCGCTTTGCGCCGATGCAGATGGCCCAATGGACGGCGCAGTACCCGCTTGCGAAGGTGCTGCTTTTTGCACTGTCGATCCGCGGTCTTCCACAGGTGCTTGGTTGATGTAGCCGCCTTTCGAGCTAGCACAACCACTGAGCAATAAAACAGCAGCAATTGCACAAAGCATCAAAGGAGAAATAAGAGAGCGTAAGTGTTTGGTCATAGCACGATGGATCAAGCAAGAATGCCTGATTTTAGAGGGACAAATTGCACGGGTTCAAGAATGCTTTGTACAAATCCTGCGGGCGTTTTATCAACCACGACTAAGGCCTGCTGACGGTTGTTCACCCACGAGGGCGCGACGAGTCTGCCGCCCATCGCCAATTGATCTAGCCATGCCTGCGGAATCGCCTCGCCGCCCGCAGCCGAAATGATCGCGGCATACGGCGCAACATCTGGAAACCCCAACATGCCATCGCCCAAGCGCACCTGCACGTTGGTGTACTCACAAGCCTTGAGATGAGCCCGCGCCTTAATGACTAAGCCTTCAATACGCTCAATGCTAAACACATGCCGCGCCAATTGTCCCAGTACCGCCGCTTGATAGCCGCAGCCCGCACCAATCTCCAATACCTTGCCGCCAAAGCGTGGGCGTCCATTTAGCAGCAACTCAATCATGCGTGCCACCACATTGGGTTTAGAGATCGTCTGCCCAAAACCGATGGGCAATGCCGTGTCTTCGTAGGCTTGTGTGGCGAGTGCCGAATCCACAAAGCGATGCCGCTCCACAGCTTGTATAGCAGCTAGCACGGCGGGGTTTTTAACTTCCTTAGCAAGCCTTGCTACTAGGCGCGCGCGCACGGCACTCGACTCTAGACCAATACCTGTATCGATTCCCACAGGCTTCCCTTCGGAAGGCTTGCGCCATATGGCTTGGCGAGCAGACAGCATTACAGAAGCTTGTCTGACCAAAACGACAATCGATCCGCGTCCGTCAAATCAATGTGTAGCGGCGTCACGCTCACATAGCCCTCAATCGTGGCATGAAAGTCCGTGCCAGCGGCATCGTCTTTTGCAGGGCCTGCCGCGCCGATCCAATACATCGTCTCACCACGCGGGCTTTGCTGCTTGATAACAGGCTCGGCAGCGTGACGGCGACCCAGTCTTGTGACCCTCAGTCCTTGTAACTTTTCAGTAGGAAGATTGGGGATATTGACATTCAAGAGCCAAGGCGGGGTCATTGGGCTCAGTCCATGCAAACGCTGTGCCACAAACTCCGCAGCATAGTTAACCGCATCATCCAAGTGAGACCAACCTTTTTTAACCTGCGAAAAGGCAATCGCTGGAACACCAAACAAATAGCCCTCCATCGCAGCGCCTACTGTGCCTGAGTAAAGCGTATCGTCGCCCATATTCGCGCCATTGTTGATGCCTGACACCACCATATCGGGCTTGTAGTCAAGTAACCCCGTCAGCGCGATATGTACGCAATCCGCTGGCGTGCCATTGATATAGCGAAACCCACGCGTACGAGAATCACTCTCAGAGCGGTGCAAATAAAGCGGCGCGTTCAGCGTCAGCGCATTGGATTTCGCGCTATTGTTTTGCTCAGGCGCAATCACCTCAACCTCTACGCCATCTAAACGTTTAAGCGCCGCATATAAAGCCACAATGCCATCGGCTTGATAACCATCATCGTTACAAAGAAGAATTTTCATAGATTTGATTGTAGGCGGCGCTATGATTTGCCCATTCATTTGACTTTTCATATTTAAGGATTCAATATGCACGCTTGGCTTTGTGAAAACCCCATTGGTGTTGATGCGCTCACCTACAAAGAGATCCCCACGCCCGAGCCAAAAGCTGGGGAAGTGCGCATTGCTATCAAGGCTGCATCTCTCAATTTTCCCGACATTTTGATCGTGCAAAACAAATACCAAATGAAGCCCACCTTGCCGTTTGTGCCTGGCTCAGAGTACGCAGGCGTGATTGAGGCTTTGGGCGAAGGCGTTGCCGAAAAATTCCCGCATCTCAAAGTTGGGATTAGTGTTGCAGCGCTCAGTGGCACAGGTGGCTTTGGCAGCCATACCTGCGTGGAAGCCGCACGGGTTATGCCTTTACCCAAGGGGTTCCCTATGGTGGACGCCGCCGCCTTCATCATGATTTACGCCACCTCATATCACGCGCTGGTGGATCGCGCTGCGCTGCAAGCTGGCGAGACGGTGCTCATTTTGGGTGCTGCGGGCGGAGTTGGAACGGCTGCTATCCAAATTGCCAAAATGAAAGGCGCGCGTGTGATTGCCGCCGTATCGACTGATGAAAAAGCGGCGCTTTGCAAATCCATTGGTGCGGACGAGACCATCAACTACACCACAGAAAACCTACGCGAGCGCGTCAAAGAGTTGACGGATGGCAAAGGCCCCGAAGTCATCTATGACCCCGTCGGCGGCGACTTGGCGGAGCCCGCCTTCAGAAGCATCGGATGGCGTGGCCGTTATTTGGTCGTTGGATTCGCTGCAAGCCCCGTCGTACCTAGCCTCCCGATGAATCTACCCTTGCTCAAAGGCGCGTCTTTGGTGGGCGTTTTTTGGGGTGATTTTGCAAGGCGAGAGCCCAAGCAAAATGCCGCCATGATGCAAGAACTTGCTGCTTGGTACGGCTCAGGCAAGATCAAACCTGTGATCGATTGCACCATGCCGATGAAGGATTTAAAAGCGGCTTACGAACGGATGGGATCACGCGCCGTCAAAGGTAAACTGGTGATGATCAATAGCGAAGACTAAGGCTTGGCCGCTTTTGCGGCTGCGGCGGCTTCTACCGCTTTCGCATATTTTTCGGCCTTGAGTGCTTCTTCTTTATCACGCTCTTTTTGCTTTTCAGCTAAATCACGCAAACCTTCTTCACGACGTTTACGACGCTCCAATAAGTCCAATTGCTTTTGTTCATACGCTGCACGCTTTTGCGCCTTGTCTTGCTCGGTAGGCGACAAAGCTTTAGAAACGACTCTTGTGGAAGGCTTATTCTCCGTGGATTCCTGCTCTTTTTCTAAATTTTTATGTTCACGTTCAGCCGCTCGTTTTGCACTGGTTGCCAACGCATCTTGTCTATTTTTTTCTTTTTCAGCAACAGCACTAGCTGACGTTTTATCATCTAATTTTTGCTGCTGTTTGGCTGCCGTCGCTTTACGGTCAATGTCATTCAAAATCGCCTCTTGTCTGTTCAAAGGATCCAAGCTGCGAATGCGCTGTAACCTCACTTCGTCGCGACAAGAGGTAACGATAAACCGTGTGAGGCACTCTTGGTCTTGCGCATCAAATTTACTATTCAGTACAGCTCGTTCAGACGCTATACGAGCGCGCTCTAAGCCACGCCCTTCGCTCGTTTGGATATCAGGCGCCGCAAATAAATGAGCCGAAGACAGCAGCACCAGTAGCGTCATTAACTTTCTCATGGGGCTATTTTCAACGACAAGCCTGTATCCACATCGCGCCGCTCAAGCGCCAAGTAATCTTTGGATTGCATTTCATTCAGGCGAGAAATCGTGCGTGGGAATTCATGGGCGAGTGGGCCTTCGGTATAGAGCGCCTCTGGCGCAACCGCTGCTGACACAATCAGCTTGACACGACGGTCATACAGCACATCAATAAGCCACGTAAAGCGCCGTGCTTCGGACGCATGACGCACAAACATTTGAGGCACGCCAGAGAGAATCACCGTATGAAATTGCGTGGCAATTTCCAAGTAATCGTTTTGGCTACGCGGTCCACCGCAGAGCGTTTTAAAGTCGAACCACACCACGCCCCCCGCTTTTTTATACGCATAAATGTCACGTGCTTCAATGTGCAATACAGGATCCTCTTCTTTAGCTTCTGCCAAGCGCGCAAACGTATCCTGCAAAGCCACGTCAGCCGTGGCATCCAGAGGGTAGTGGTAGAGCTTGAGCGAGTCCATGGTGATACGGCGATAGTCCGTGCCGTTATCAACGTTGACTACATTGAGCTTCGCATTCAAAAGCGCAATGGCAGGTATCAAACGATCTCGGTGCAAGCCGTTTGGATACAAATCATCGGGTTTGAAATTACTCGTGGTCACCATGCCTACGCCGTACTTAAACATGGCATCCAGCAGGCGATGCAAAATCATTGCATCCGTGATGTCAGCGACATGAAACTCATCAAAGCAAATTAAACGGTAGCGCTTGCTGATGCGCTCTCCCAGCGCATCCAGTGGGTTGACCGTACCCTGCAAATCAGCCAGCTCGCGATGCACTTCGCGCATGAATTCATGGAAATGCAATCTTGTTTTACGCTTGATCGGTACCGCTTCAAAAAAGCAATCCATCAAAAACGATTTGCCACGACCCACGCCACCGTATAGGTATACGCCCTGAGGAATATCGGGACGATTAAATATTTTTTTTAGTGTGGTCGAACGATCATCTAAATAAGATTCCCATTCCCTCGCGCAAGCCTCTAACGCCTCAACACCCGCCAGCTGCGCAGGGTCAGAGGTGTAGCCACGCTTAACGAGCTCAGCTTGATAGATTTGAAGGACGGACACTTAAAAATTTAAAGTCCGTTTATCCACGGCTAACGCAGCTTCTTTTGTTGATTCAGAAAGCGATGGATGTGCATGGCAAATCCGCGCGATGTCTTCGCTTGATGCCCTAAATTCCATCGCCATCACCAGCTCAGCAATCAGCTCTGATGCTTGTGGCCCAATGATGTGCGCACCCAGCACTTCGTCAGTTTTAGCATCAGCCAAAATTTTGACAAAACCTGTGGTATCGCCCAGCGCACGGGCTCTGCCGTTTGCTAAGAACGGAAATTGACCCGCTTTGTAAGCCACGCCATCGGCCTTCAATTGCGCTTCAGTTTTCCCAACCCAAGCAATTTCGGGGCTGGTGTAAATCACCCAAGGAATCGTGTTGAAGTTCACGTGTCCGTGCTGACCCGCAATGCGCTCGGCCACAGCAACGCCTTCTTCTTCAGCCTTGTGCGCCAGCATCGGGCCACGCACCACGTCGCCCACCGCCCACACGTTTGGTAAGTTGGTTTGGCAGTGGTCGTTTACCACAATCGCACCGCGCTCATCAAGCTGCAAACCTACTGCTGCCGCATTCAAGCCGTTGGTATTTGGCACACGACCAATCGAAACGATCAGCTTGTCCACATCTAAAGTTTGCGCTTCGCCTTTAGCGTTGGCGTAATTGACTGAAACGCCTTTTTTGCCATTTTTAACTTCAGTGATCTTCACACCGAATTCCAGCTTCAAGCCTTGCTTAGTGAAAGCTTTAAGCGCTTCTTTGGCAATGCCTTCATCAGCAGCGCCCAAGAACGACGGCATGGCTTCCAAGATAGTCACTTCTGCGCCTAACCTGCGCCAAACCGAACCCATCTCAAGACCGATCACGCCAGAGCCAATGACACCGAGCTTTTTAGGCACAGCGCCCACGCGAAGTGCGCCGTCGTTAGACAACACATTCACTTCATCAAACTCCGCACCTGGCAACACGCGAGCATTTGAGCCAGTAGCAATCACGACGTGCTTGGCAGCAATTGCTTCATCCGCTTTGCCCCTCACAGCAAGTTGATACAAGCCATCGGCATTACCCGTAAAACTTGCCAAGCCATGGAAGAACGTGATCTTGTTCTTTTTCAGCAAGTACAAAATACCGTCGTTGTTTTGCTTCACCACGCCGTCTTTGCGGGCGAGCATCTGGGCAACATCCATCTTCACGCCAGCAGCGCTAATACCGTGCTCGGCAAAGTGGTGATTGGCGTGATCGAAATACTCCGAGCTTTGCAGCAAAGCCTTAGAAGGAATGCAACCCACATTGGTACAAGTGCCGCCCAGCGCAGGCGCGCCAGCCGCGTTTTGCGCAGCGTCAACGCAGGCCACATTAAAGCCAAGTTGCGCCGCACGAATAGCAGCCACATAGCCACCTGGGCCGCCGCCGATGACGATGACATCAAAAGATTTAGACATGTGCTTAGTCCTTAGATATCAAACAACAAACGAGCTGGATCTTCCAGCGCTTCCTTCATGGCAACCAAGCCCAGCACGGCTTCGCGGCCGTCGATGATGCGGTGGTCGTAGCTCATGGCAAAGTAGTTCATGGGGCGAACCACCACTTGGCCGTTCTCGACCATGGCGCGGTCTTTGGTCGCGTGAACGCCCAAAATCGCGGACTGCGGTGGGTTAATGATCGGGGTGGACATCATGGAGCCAAACGTGCCGCCGTTAGAAATGGAGAACGTACCGCCTGTCATCTCTTCCATGCTGAGCTTGCCATCACGTGCTTTCACGCCGTACTCGGCAATCTTTTTCTCGATATCGGCAAAGCTCATTTGATCGGCGTTGCGCAGAATCGGCACGACCAATCCGCGTGGGCTACCAACAGCAATACCAATATCAAAGTAGCCGTGGTACACGATGTCGTTACCGTCCACTGATGCGTTTAACACAGGGAATTTCTTAAGTGCGTGAACAGCTGCTTTAACGAAGAAGCTCATGAAGCCCAGCTTCACACCGTGTTCTTTTTCAAAGCGCTCTTGCATGCGTTTGCGCATCTCCATGACGGGTGCCATGTTGATTTCGTTAAACGTCGTGAGGATGGCGTTGGTCGATTGCGATTGCAGCAAACGCTCAGCCACACGGGCACGCAAACGTGACATCGGCACGCGCTGCTCTGGGCGTTCGCCGAGGTCTGGCGTTACTGTCGCAACTTGCGGTAATGATTTTGTTGGCACGCCTGTAGGAATGGATGCTGTGGAAGCCACAGCTGGCTTGGGCTGCGAGGCAGCTGCCAGCACATCACCCTTGGTCACGCGGCCATCTTTGCCAGAGCCCGCAACCGAACCTGCTGTCATGCCGTTATCCGCCATCAATTTGGCGGCTGCGGGCATTGCCACACCTGCCATGCTCTGGGAGCCGCTTGGCGCTTGGCTTGCAGGAGCAGATGCTTGGGAAGCCACAACTGGTGTGGCCTGTGCGGCAGCGGCTGGTGCAGCAGCGCCAGCTTTACCTTCGGTATCAATCTTCGCAATCACTTGATCGCTGACAACCAGTGCGCCATCCTGCACCACCAGCTCAGACAGAATGCCTGATGCAGGAGCAGGGACTTCGAGCACGACTTTGTCGGTTTCGATTTCGATCAAGATTTCGTCAGCCGTGACGACATCGCCAACCTTCTTTTTCCAAGTCAGCATGGTGGCTTCCGCCACGGATTCCGATAACTGGGGGACTTTAATTTCTACGCTTGCCATGATGTGTGTTCCTTAAATTTCTTAAAAATTATTTTGTGAGAATGAAGCCTTTGAGGCGAGCAAATGCACCTTCGACCAGCGTCTTTTGCTGCTCTTGGTGCAAGTGCGCATAGCCTGCGGCTGGCGACGCACTGGCGGCGCGGCCTGAGTAGCCCAGCTTTTGACCGTCCTGCATATTTTCAAAAATATTGTGCTGCACAAAGAACCACGCGCCTTGGTTTTGCGGCTCGTCTTGGCACCAAACCACTTCAGCAAGATTGGGATACTTTTTCATCTCCGCCGCAAACGCTTTATGCGGGAATGGATAGAGTTGCTCCAAGCGAATAATCGCGGTGTCGTCTTGTTTTTTCTCTTCACGCTTTTTAACAAGGTCGTAGTAAACCTTGCCCGAGCAAGCCACCAAACGCTTGACGCGTTTAGCATCTAAATCACCCGAATCAGGAATCACGGTTTGGAACGTGCCCTTGGTGAATTCAGCCATTGGCGAAGCGGCATCTTTGTTACGCAGTAAAGACTTTGGCGTAAAAATCACCAGCGGCTTACGCAAATTGCGAATCATCTGACGACGTAGCACGTGGAAAATTTGGCTTGCTGTTGTGGGCTGCACGATTTGCATATTGGTATCTGCCGCCAATTGCATAAAGCGCTCCACACGTGCCGAGCTGTGCTCAGGGCCTTGCCCTTCATAGCCGTGCGGCAACATGAGCGTGATGCCGTTCACACGGCCCCACTTCACTTCGCCCGAGGCGATGAACTGGTCAATCACCACTTGTGCTCCGTTCGCAAAGTCGCCAAATTGCGCTTCCCAAATTACCAAGGTGTTGGGGTCGTTGGAAGCGTAGCCGTATTCAAAACCCAGCACCGCTTCTTCGGACAAGAGCGAGTCAATCACCACAAACGGCGCTTGACCATCCGCCGCGTTTTGTAGCGGAATGTACGTGCCCGAGTCCCACTTCTCGCGGCTTTGGTCGTGAATCACCGAGTGGCGATGCGTGAACGTACCGCGTCCGCAGTCCTCCCCAGACAAGCGCACGGGGTAACCGCTCGCAACCAGTGTCGCAAACGCCATGTGCTCGCCCATGCCCCAGTCCACATCGCGCTCGCCGCGTCCCATGGCAGCACGGTTGTCGTACACCGTCTTCACCAATTGATGCGGCGTCACGCTTGCTGGAATCGTCGTAATGCGCTCGGCAATGCGTTTCCACTCAGACAATGGAATCGCCGTGTTGCAAGCATCCGTCCACTTGTTGCCAAGGAAGGGAGCCCAGTCCACCGCGAACTTACTTTTGAAGTTGGTAATCGTGATGTCTTCGGTGTGCTTGCCCGCATCCAGTGCTGCGCGGTAGGCCTTTGCCATGTCGTCACCCAGCGTTTCGCCCAGACCTTGCGTTGCCAGCTTGTCTGCATAGAGTTTGCGCGTACCAGGATGAGCGGCAATTTTTTTGTACATCAGCGGCTGTGTCAATGCTGGCGTATCTTGTTCGTTGTGACCGAGTTTGCGGAAGCAAATGATGTCAACGACCACGTCTTTGTTGAATTTTTGACGGTACTCCAAAGCCCACTGTGTCGAGAGCACCACGGCTTCTGGATCATCACCATTCACGTGGAGCACTGGCGCTTCAATCATCTTGACGACGTCCGTGCAATACAGCGTCGAGCGCGTATCGCGCGGGTCTGATGTTGTAAATCCAATTTGGTTATTAATGACGATGTGCACTGTGCCACCCGTGTAGTAGCCACGGGTTTGCGCCAGCGCCAAGGTCTCCATGACCACGCCTTGGCCTGCAAAGGCCGCATCGCCGTGCACCAGCACAGCCAGCACTTGCTTGCCATCGGGGTCAGCACGTCTATCCATACGGGCGCGGACAGAGCCTTCGACCACAGGGTTGACGATTTCTAAGTGCGAAGGATTGAAGGCAAGTGTCAGATGAACAGGACCTCCATCGGTCGTCACGTCACTAGAAAAACCTTGGTGATACTTCACGTCGCCAGATGGCAAATCTTCAGGGGCAGTGTGGTCAAACTCGGCAAACAAATCTTTTGGCATCTTGCCCAAGGTGTTCACCAGCACGTTCAAACGACCACGATGCGCCATACCAACTACCAGCTCTTGGATGCCTGCTTTACCTGCGCTTTGCACGAGTTCATCCATCGACGTGATGAAGCTCTCGCCGCCCTCTAACGAGAAACGTTTTTGACCAACGTACTTGGTGTGCAAGTAGCGCTCAAGGCCTTCAGCAGCCGTGAGCGTCTGCAAAATGTTTTTCTTTTGCGCGGTATTCAGTATGGGCTTGCCACGTGTGGACTCCAGCTTTTCTTGCCACCAGCGCTTTTCGTCTTGGTTGGTCGAGTACATGAACTCCATGCCAATCGTGCCGCAATAGGTCTCGCGTAAGGCATTGAGCAAATCACGCAAGCTCATCGTCGCTTTGCCGAAATACGTATTGCTGGTGTCGAAAACGGCTTCTTGGTCAGCATCGCTAAAGCCGTAAAACGCAGGGTCTAGATCAGGAATATGGTCGCGCTCGGTGCGTTTGAGTGGATCTAAATCGGCCCACCGTGCGCCCACATTGCGATACGCTGCAATAAGCTGCTGCGCCGCCGTGCGTTTTTTGCCCATGGATGCGTCACCACTGGCGATCACCGTGCGGGTCACACCCTGCTTGGCTCGCTCAGCAAACGCATTGATGACGGGCATGTGCGGCACATCTTTGGCCGCAGAGCCATCGCTAGCAGGAACGTACTGGAGTGCATCGAAGTAAGCGCGCCAAGTGTCGTCAACCGACCCAGGATTTGCTAAATAATTTTCGTACATCTCTTCGACGTATGGCGCATTGCCGCCGAAAAG
>CANFWH010000035.1 GCA_947450645.1 Comamonadaceae bacterium
CTCCCTCTCGATAATCGACGTTTCGTCGCAAGCCACTGGCATTACAGCACCAGCTTTGGACAATACAAACTATGAAAATCCCAACTCTACCTAAATGGCTCAAATGGATGCTAACTTTCCTTGTGATTGCTGGCATCATCCTATTTATTGGCAAGGGCATCGCCACCCGCAAGGCCGCCGCGAGTGCTTTGGCCGCGACTGCGGAAGCTAAAAAAGCCAACGTCAGTATTGAGCTTGCGTCCACCGATACCGTGGTTGCCAAGACGATCACTCTATCAAACGGCTTGCCGATTTCAGGCAGCATCAAAGCAGCGAGCAATGCAGTGGTGAAGGCCAAAGTGGCGGGCGAACTGCGCGGCCTCACAGTGCGCGAGGGCGACTTCGTGAAAGAAGGGCAGTTACTTGCCACGATTGATACGACTGAGTTTTTAGCGCGACAAAATCAAGCTCAAAAAACTGCCGATGCCGCCAAAGCACAAGTCGATATTGCGCAGAAAAATTTTGATAACAACAAGTCATTGGTTGAACAAAACTTCATTTCAAAAAATGCACTTGATACTTCGCAAGCCACGCTGGATGGCGCTCGGGCAAATTACGCTGCCGCCGTTGCTGGTGTTGATATGGCTAAAAAATCGCTGGATGACACCAAGGTCTTTGCCCCCATTAACGGGATGATTTCGGTACGCGGCACGCAACCTGGCGAGCGCGTCGGCATTGATGCCCGCATTGTTGAAATTGTGGATTTGAGCCATCTAGAGCTAGAGGCCACGCTTGCGCCTAGTGATTCAGTTGCTGTTCGCGTGGGACAAACCGCTTCGCTGACCATTGAGGGTGCAAGCAGCAGCATCCGCGCCCGCGTCGCACGCATCAACCCCGCCACTACAGCGGGCTCGCGTTCGGTCTTGGTGTACTTGGCAATAGACAACCCTGCTGGTTTGCGCCAGGGCTTGTTTGCACAGGGCACTTTGGAAACCGTTAAATTAACTGCCATTGCTGTCCCAACTTTAGCCATTCGTTACGACAAGCCAGCGCCTTATGTACAGGTCGTTGAGAGCCAAAAGGTAGCGCATAGAAATGTCACGCTGGGTGCTCGCGGCACAGCGGGCGGCGTGGAATATGTCGCGGTGCAAGGCTTGGCCGAAGGCTCTCTTGTGCTGCAAGGCAATGTAGGCGCGGTGCGCGAGGGTGTAAGCACCACAACGGCCTCGCAAGCCACAGCCAGCAAGGCCTCCACGAGTGCCAATCCTGCCCCAGCAGCCAAGGTGAACTGATATGTGGTTTACTCGCGTTTCACTAGAAAACCCCGTCTTCGCGACGATGATGATGATGCTTCTCGTTGTGCTGGGTGCGTTTTCGATCAAGGGTTTGCAAATTGAGCAATTCCCCAATGTCGATATTCCTGTGGTGGTGATTTCCACAGCCTACCCAGGCGCTTCGCCCGAAGTGGTAGAGAGCGAAGTGAGTAAAAAAATTGAAGAAGGCGTGAACTCCGTCGCAGGCATTAGCGCTGTGACTTCACGCAGCTACCAAGGCCTCTCGGTGGTCGTGCTGGAGTTTCAACTCACCGTAGATGGCAAGCAAGCCGCGATTGATGTGCGCGAAAAAGTGGCGGCCATCAAACCCACGCTTCGCGATGAAGTCAAAGATCCGCAAGTGCAGCGCTTTGACCCATCGAGCAAAGCCGTGTGGTCAGTCGCCGTGCTCCCGCAAAAAAATGCCAGCGGCAAAACCATGAACGCCGTGGAGCTAACCAATTGGGCAGATCAAGTCTTTAAAAAACGGCTAGAGACCGTACGCGGCGTTGGTGCAGTGAGTTTGGTGGGTGGCACTAAACGAACCATTAACGTGTATTTGAATCCGCAGGCTATGGAAAGCCTTGGCGTGACAGCAGATCAAATCACGACGGCGGTGCAAGGCGAAAACCAAGACCTGCCCGCAGGTGCGATTCGCAATCTGACACAAGAGCGCACGGTGCAAATTAGCGCACGCATGAAAACGCCTGCAGACTTTAACGACATCATCGTGACGCGCAAAGGCGGCGCACCGATTCGCCTTGGGCAAGTTGCGCAGATTGTGGATGGCGCGCCTGAACTGGACAGTCTGGCGCTTTATAACGGCGAGCGAACGTTGCTCTTATCGGTTCAAAAATCGCAAGATGAAAACACGATTGCTGTGGTGGATGGACTGAATCAAACGCTGAAGGAGATGCAAGCACAGCTCACATCGGCAGGCAATAACCAAATCAGATTAGAGGCCGTGAGTGATGCCTCACGCTCTATTCGTGTGGGTGTGGAAAACGTCAGGCACACTTTAATTGAAGGTGCTTTGCTCACGATTTTGATTGTGTTTTTATTTTTAAATTCGTGGCGTTCCACTGTCATTACGGGTCTCACGCTACCTATCTCGCTCATCTCCACATTCTTGTTCATGAATATGTTTGGTTTCACCATCAACATGATTACGCTCATGGCGCTCTCGCTTTGCGTGGGACTGTTGATTGACGATGCGATTGTGGTGCGCGAAAACATTGTGCGCCATGTGCAAATGGGCAAAACACCTTACGACGCATCGATGGAAGGTACCAAAGAAATTGGACTAGCGGTGCTGGCAACCACGCTCTCCATCGTCGCCGTGTTTTTACCTGTGGGTTTTATGGGCGGCATCATTGGCAAATTTTTCCATCAGTTTGGCGTGACCATCGTCGCGGCTGTTTTGGTCTCCATGTTTGTCAGCTTTACGCTAGACCCCATGCTGTCTTCCATTTGGCATGACCCAGCGATTGACCAGCACGGCAAGCCAAAAATTCCGCCCACCACACGCATGGAAAAAATCTATGAGGCAACCATTGGACGCGTAACAGGCTTTTTTGATAACGCCACCACCTGGCTTGAACACCAATACCAGCATGCCCTTAGCTGGGCGTTGCTACACAAGGGTAAGACGCTACTCGCTGCACTTTTGATCTTTGTTGGCAGCCTCATGATGGTGCCGCTGCTGGGAACCGAGTTTGTGCCAGCAGCCGATTACAGTGAGACCAATATTGCTTTTTATACGCCCGTGGGTTCCTCGATTGAAAACACGGAAGCCAAGGCAAAACAAGTCGAAGCCATCGTGCGCGAATTTAAAGAAGTGCGCTATACGCTATCGACCATCAACACAGGCTCGGCCAATGGCAAGATCTACGCCAACTTGTATGTGCGCTTAGTTGACGGGAAGGATCGCAACTTAAATGTCAATCAAATGTCCGCCACCCTGCGAGACAGACTCTCCAAAGTGGCTGGCATTACGGTCACGCAAGCGGGCTTGTTAGACCCCGTGGGCGGCAATAAGCAAATTGAGTTTTCACTTACGGGGACGGATCAGCATGAGTTGGAGCGCCTTGCAAAGTTGGCGATGACAAACCTAAAAGATGTCAAAGGTCTTGTCGATTTGGACTCCAGCATGAAACCCGACAAACCCACGGTTGATGTGATTGTTCGGCGCGATGCCGCAACCGATGCTGGCCTAGCGACAGCACAAATTGGCGCACAGCTCAACACCTTGGTTGCAGGAAAAACTGTAGGGAATTGGCGCGATAGCAACGACCAAACTTATGATGTGAATGTGCAGCTTGCGCCAGAGAGTCGCCGCACACCTGCGGATATGGCGCGTCTGCCATTTTTTGTAGGGGCCAATAGCGATGGCACTTCCCGCGTTGTGAGGCTAAATCAAATTGCCGATGTCGTAGAGTCCACAGGTGCCAATCAAATTAATAGGCGCGACCTACAGCGCGAAGTCGCGATTAACGCCAACGCCTACGGCGCGGCGGCTGGCGAAGTATCCGCAGGTATCAAAAAAGTCATGGAAGGCATTAACTTTCCTCCTGGCTATGGCTATCAATTTAGTGGCTCAACGAAGAACATGACCGAGTCTTTTGGCTATGCGATTTCAGCTTTGCTAATGGCGGTGATCTTTATCTACATGGTGCTGGCAAGTCAGTTTAAAAGCTTTATTCAACCCATTGCACTCATGAGCTCACTGCCACTCACGCTCATTGGTGTGGTGATTGCACTGATGGCTTTTAAATCGACGCTGAATATGTTTTCCATCATTGGTGTCATCATGCTCATGGGACTTGTGACCAAGAACGCGATTTTGTTGGTGGACTTTGCGATACGTTCGCGTGAGGAAGGTATGGAGCGCAGCGAAGCGCTGCTGCACGCCGCCAAAGTGCGCCTGCGCCCAATTTTGATGACGACGCTGGCGATGATTTTTGGCATGATTCCACTCGCCTTTGCGTTATCGGAAGGCTCTGAGCAGCGCGCTCCAATGGGACAAGCCGTGATTGGCGGCGTGATTACCTCATCTCTCCTTACCCTCGTCGTCGTGCCCGTTATTTATTGTTATTTGGATGATTTGGCCACGTGGGCAAAGCGTAAATGGTCGGGGACTGCGGGACATAAAACTTTACCGCTTGCCAAGTAAAATCATCCCCTTATGACTACGACCACCCTCTCCCCTTTAGAACAAGCTCGCTTCAATATGATCGAGCAGCAAATCCGCCCTTGGAATGTGCTTGATACGCAAGTGCTTGAACTTCTCTCCGAAGTTAAGCGCGAAGACTTTGTGCCTGTCGCGCATAAAAGCCTTGCTTTTGGTGATTTCGAACTGACGCTTGGCCACGGCGCATCCATGCTCGCACCCAAAGTCGAAGCGCGTCTGCTACAAGATTTAAAGCTCACGGGTACAGAGAACGTTTTAGAAATCGGTACTGGCTCAGGCTATATGGCGGCGCTCTTGGCACGCCAATCCCATCACGTAACAACGTTAGAGATCAATCCAGAATTGGCAGCAATGGCCGTGCAAAATCTAGCTCATGCCGTGATTGCCAATGTCGATGTCCGCGTGCAAGATGGATCGAAGGTTGATGCCATCGTTGGTGAATTTGATGTGATCGTACTATCAGGTTCGGTTGCTAAAATTCCAGAAACGCTCACAGCCAAATTAAAAGTGGGCGGGCGCTTGGTCGCCATTGTGGGCGGCGAGCCTGTGATGCGTATGACCTTGGTAAGCCGCACCAGCTCTGGCCTGCAGACGATTCAGCCTTGGGACACACTTGCACCGCGGCTTACGGGTTTTGCCGAAAACGACAAGTTCACGTTCTGATTAAGCTGACAATGATCGCGCAAGTTCACCCTTCAGATTTCAAAGCATGGCTGGCCACGCAAGGCGGTTCAGTGACCATGCTGGATGTACGCGAGGCTTGGGAAGTGCAAACCGCTAGCGTGACACCTGATGGCTTTGTGCTCAAGCATTTACCCATGAATGACACGCCCGCTCGATTTGCCGAATTGGACGCCAATAGCCCCATTGCTTGCCTGTGCCACCACGGCGCTCGCAGTCAAAGGGTAGCTCAGTTTTTAGTGCAAAACGGCTGTACAAACGTCGTCAACATTGCAGGCGGCATTGCTGCGTGGGCCGAACAAGTTGATGCACGCATTCCTCAGTATTGATATTTTTTAGTGATTCAAAAAGGTAGTTCCATGAAGCGTTTTTCTCTTAATCTTCTCGCAGCCAGTGTGACGCTGGGCTTTGTGGCAACCAGCGCATGGTCGCAAAGCCTGTCCGATCTGTATGAATCGGCTCGCACGTATGACGCGACTTTTTTGTCAAATAAAGCACAGTTCGATGCCACAGTTGCGCTTGCCGATCAAGCCAAAGCCAACATCTTGCCAACGATTGGTTTTAGTGGCACGGTGTCGCGTACCGATTTTTCCCCTACGTATGGAATTGCCAATCCATCGACTGAGCGCTATTTCGGAAATCGCGTCTATGGCATTAACCTTTCGCAACCTCTTTACCGTCCTGGCAATGTGGCCACTTACAACCAAGGACTCAAGCAGCTGATGTTGGCAGACGCTCAAATCCAAGCCGCCGAGCAAGACCTAATGGTGCGTCTCTCGCAGGCGTACTTTGATGTGTTAGCTAGCAAAGACAATCTCACCTTAGTGCGTGCGCAAAAAACTGCGGTGGCCGAGCAACTGGCTTCAGCTAAACGTAATTTCGAAGTGGGCACATCGACCATTACGGATACCAATGAAGCGCAAGCAAGGTTTGATCTTTCCCGTGCCCAAGAAATTGCCGCTGAAAACGATTTGCGCGTGAAGCAACTCGCACTCAACACCTTGGTAGGTAAGCCCAATCTGCAACCCTTTAACTTGCGTAGCGATGCTAAGCTGCCCACACTCAAAGACAATGAAATGGAACAATGGGTTGATGCATCGCAAGAGACCCATCCCACAGTTCGTACGGCTCAAATGGCATTGGATGTCGCCATACTTGAGAATGATAAATCTCGTGCGGGGCACAAGCCGACTTTAGACGGCACCATCAGTTTGTCTAACAATACCAACTTCGCAGGGGCAATAACAGGGAACAGCACAGCTGACTCTCGCTTCTTCTCAGGGCAAGCAGGCATTACGCTCAACATTCCACTCTTCGCTGGTTTTGCCATACAAAATCGTTTGAAGCAAACTTTGGCGCTAGAAGAAAAAGCGCGTGTTGATGTAGAAAATGCCAAGCGCACCGTCGCGCAAGCCACGCGCACAGCTTACTTTGGTGTGCTCTCAGGTGTTAGCTCTGTTAGCGCCTACGAGGCAGCCGAGAAGTCCAGCCAAAGCGCACTGGACTCCAACAAACTAGGTTATCAAGTCGGTGTGCGCATCAACATTGATGTGCTCAACGCGCAAAGTCAGCTCTATCAAACCAAAAAAGATTTAGCAACCGCACGCTACAACGTCTTAATCGGTCAACTCAAACTTCGCCAAGCCAATGGCACATTAAAAGAAACTGATCTTGCGCCCATCAACGCGCTATTGGCCAAGTAGTTGTGTCAACATCTTTTGAATAGCGTCAGCCGTTCGAATGGCTGCGCCGCGATGTAGGCTGACAAATGTTATCGCTTTATTCGATAAGTCTTTATATTGAGCACATAGCGCAAGGCCTTGCTGGATGGCGCTTGCGAAACCATCAACCTCGAAAGCCACACCTGAAGCGACGGCTAGCGTAGCCGCTTCTAAAAAATTAAACGTGTGGCGTCCCATTACGACAGGGCAGCCGCAGGCAAGCAATTCAATCAAGTTTTGACCGCCCAGTTTTTCAAAACTACCGCCAAGGAATGCGACGCTAGCAAGGCCGCTATAAAACGTCATTTCGCCTAAGCTATCGCCCAGCCAAATGGCTATAGGATGACTCGTATCGAAATCGGAGCTTGTACTGCGGCGCAAAACCATGAATCCCGCTGCGTCAATCAAACTGGCGACTTCATCAAACCGCTGTGGATGGCGCGGCACAATGAGCCAATGGGCACTCGTGCGAGCCACGTCTGGTAAGGCTTGCAGAGCATTTAAAAATGCAAGCTCCTCGCCTTCGCGCGAACTAGCGAACAAAATAACGGGCTTCAACAGCCCTGCTCGCAACGCGGCGGCATTAGCCAGCTGCTCGGCGTTTGGCGTCACATCAAACTTGAGGTTACCCAACACACCATCAACCTTTGCATCCAGCAATACAAGCCGCTTCGCATCGTCTTGCGTTTGTGCGTACACCTGCGCTAGGCCACGGTAGGCCTGGCTTGCCAGCCATTTGAACTTGAGCGTTTTCTTGTACGATTTCTCGCTCATACGTGCATTCGCAAGCACCACTGGCACGCCCGCTGCTTTGCTGCTAGCAATGAGGTTGGGCCAAATCTCAGTTTCCATCAATACGCCAAGGTTAGGTTTGAAGTGCGTAAAAAAACTTTGCGTCACGGTTCTCGTGTCCCACGGCTGCCACACTTGTACATCGCCTGCTTGTAAGAGCTTTACGCCTTCCTCGCGGCCCGTCGCCGTGCCATTGGTAAGTAACAGGCGCATATTGGGAATAGCAAGTCGCAGCTCTTTTAGCAAGATCGCAGCCGCACGGGTTTCGCCCAGCGAGACCGCGTGCATCCAAATCAGTGGACGACTTGGGTCGTGCGTGAATGCGTCGTAGCGACCAAAACGTTCTTCAATCCGCTCACCATATACAGGCTCTGAAGCCCTACGGTGCATGGCTTTGCGGCGTGCAAAGGGTTGTAGCGCCCACGTCACCATGGAATAAAGCGCAAGCATCATGGGCCAGGCTTCACCTGCTGCCAGGCACGCCACACTTCGTCCACGCTAGGCGCACGTGCGCCGCCAATCGCCACTTGATGTACAGCACCCCCTGCGTGAGCAGGCAGGGGGCCCGCGCGCCAAGCACGATCTTGACTAAAGATTTGCACATGCGGCAAACCCAGCGCCACAGCCAAATGCGAAAGTCCCGAGTCCACACCAATCACGCCAGTGCAGGTGGACATCACATCTAAAAGTTCTGGTAAACCCATACGCGGCAAGATTTCCGTGTGGCTTGGAAGATAGCGCTTCACGCCATCGCACACGGCCAGTTCGCGTGAATTGCTATGCGGCAAGAGCAGTCGATATGCGCCATGTTTGACGAGTAAAGCACCCAAGTTTTCCCATTTTGTTTTTGCCCATTCGTTGTCCAATCGCGTTGTACCGTGCGAAAAAAAGAGCGCTTTACTCGCCGCATCATGCACAGGCAATCCCTTGAAAGCCACGCGGGGCAAGCCTTGCCAGATGTCTGCTCGATATTCATAACTCAGCAATTTGGCTGCCAAAAGGCGCGTACGTGCTACAGCATGAATTCGTTTGGGCATCGCTTGATTGTTTGGCAATAAAAATTTAACTGGCCATTCGTAACCACAAGCATCACTTTTATTGGCAAAACTACCCCTCAGGCCATACGGTATAAGGCCTGCACGTGTGCCAATTTTTGCCATTCGCGCCACCAGCGCAGATTTGACAAGCCCTTGACAGTCGATCACCACGTCATAGGTCACGCTGCGAAGTGTTTGCTTAAACGCACGGCGCTCATTCCGTGTGAAGTGAAAAAACCAAGTCTTTTTCCAACGCCGAAGCGCAATAGGTATTACGCGGCGCACGCCTTCCACACGCGCAACTAGCGGCGCAAACGCTTCTTCTACAACCCAATCTATTTGCGCATCAGGATGCACGGCCAAGATGTCTGCCACCACAGGCATAGTTTGTACGACATCACCAAGTGAAGAGAGTTTGACGATGAGAATGTTCATGCGGCTGGCTGTACGCGCATTAATGTCCCGCCGCAAAGCTGACATCAGTCTTCACGGTTTTAAGAAGACTCATCATGTCGCCCTCAATGCGATGAAGCGCCGCATTCGTGTGACCTTCAAAGCGCAACACCAAGACGGGCGTCGTGTTGGAAGCACGGATGAGTCCAAAGCCGTCTAGCCAATCAACTCGCAATCCATCAATCGTGTTAATGCTAGCGTTTTTAAATGGCGCGTAGCTTTTAGCAAGCGCTTGCAATTGAGAAACTAACTTTGGCGGCTCGCCTTCATTGCAAGCAACATTCAGCTCGGGCGTTGAAAAACTAGTCGGTAAGCCATCGAGCACATTATTCGCATCAGGGCTTTGGCTTAGGATTTCTAACAGCCTTGCACCTGCATAGGTGCCATCGTCAAAGCCATACCAGCGCTCTTTAAAAAAAATGTGGCCGCTCATCTCACCACCCAGCGCGGCTTGTGCTTGACCGTCGGGTCGCTCAGTGGCCGCATCAATTTCGCGCATCTTGGCTTTGATGAGTGAGTGCCCAGTTTTAAACATCAACGCCTTGCCACCAGCGGCTTCGATAGTGGGTGCTAGACGTTGACTACATTTCACATCAAACAAAATTGTTGCACCAGGTACACGTCCGAGCACGTCTTGCGCAAACAGCATCATCTGACGATCAGGATAGATGTTGTTGCCACCTTTGGTCACGATGCCGAGACGATCACCGTCGCCATCAAACGCAAGTCCTAACTCCGCATCCGAATTTTTAAGTGCAGCCATCAAATCACGCAAATTCTCTGGCTTGCTCGGGTCGGGATGATGATTGGGAAAGTTACCATCGACTTCACTAAACAGCTCCACCACTTCGCAACCAAGCGCACGAAAGATAGCTGGGGCACTCGCACCCGCAATGCCATTACCTGAATCGATAACGATTTTCATAGGACGCTTGAGTTTGATATCTCCCACAATACGCTGGCTGTAAGCCTCATGGATATTGGTCTGCCGAGCATATCCCGTTGCAGGCTTACCCCAATCAAGATCTTCCATCATGCGGCGTAGCGTTTGGATTTCATCGCCATAAATGGCGCGGCCACCAAGGACCATTTTGAATCCGTTGTAGTCGCGTGGGTTGTGGCTGCCTGTGATTTGAATACCACTTTTGCACTTGGCATCCACATCGCCAGACGCCGCAAAATACAACATGGGCGTTGTGACCATCCCCACATCGATGACATCAACACCTGCCTCGCAAAGCCCGTGGATTAAGGCCTCGGCTAGTGCTAATCCAGACAATCTGCCATCCCGTCCCACGGCAACGACGCGCTCGCCGCACTTGATGGCGTACGCGCCAAAGGCTAGGCCAAGGCGACGTGCCACTTCAGGGTTAAGACTTATCGGCGTGATACCGCGAATATCGTATGCTTTAAAAATGTGCGCGTCGAGTTGCATAAATAATTTTACTTTTGATGACTGAGTGCATTCGTCACTAATTTAGACGTGATATCGACGATGCGAATCATGCGTTCGTAGGGCATACGGGTAGGCCCTATCACGCCCAATGTTCCAACAATTTGTCCATCGACTTTGTATGGTGCACTCACGACAGACAATTCTTCAAACGGAACAATTTGGCTCTCACCTCCAATGTAAATGCGCACACCTTGCGCCTGCGCAGAGGTGTCAAGCAAATGCAGTAGCTGCGTTTTTTGTTCAAATAAATCGAAGGTTCGACGTAATTGATTCATGTCGCCAGCAAAGTCTGAAACTGATAATAAGTTGCGCTCGCCTGCAATGACGACTTCATCAGCGGGTTGATTCATAGCATCCGAACTAGCCTGCACCGCTGCTTGCATGAGGCTGGCAATTTCACCTTGCAGCGATTGCAACTCTAACTTGAGTTGCTCACGCACCTGCGCAATCTCAAGCCCTGCGTAGTGCGCATTCAAATAATTGGAGGCTTCAATGAGCTGGCTTTGCGAATAATCGTTGGGCGTAAAGATGACGCGGTTTTGCACATCGCCATCTGGCGCGACGATGATGACGAGATAACGTTTTTCGGAGAGTCGCAAAAACTCGATATGCTTAAACACGCTGCTGCGCTTGGGTGCAAGCACCACGCCAACAAATTGTGAAAGGCTAGATAGCAAATGGGCTGCGTTGGCAATGACCTTTTGCGGCTGCTCGGCAACCAGCTGGGAAGGCATGCCAGATAAGGCTTCATGCTGTACCGTGAGCATTGAATCGACAAACAAACGGTATCCGCGTGCAGTGGGGATACGCCCTGCTGACGTGTGCGGGCTAACGATGAGACCAAGATCTTCAAGGTCGGCCATCACGTTTCGGATAGTCGCGGCCGATAGTTCTAGTCCTGTCGATTTGGAGAGCGTGCGCGAACCAACAGGCGTGCCGTCGGCAATATAACGCTCGACTAGCGTTTGGAGTAGGAGTTTGGCGCGATCATCTAACATGCTAGGCTAGATTATCGCGTAGCCTTATTTTTTATCGCGAAACCGACGCAATGCTGCGAATTGCGCAGCAAGCACAGCTAGCTCGGATTGAGCTTTTGCGAGATCAATATCGCTCTTCGCATTTTTAAGCGCTTCTTCAGCCGCTTGTTTGGCAGCGTTGGCTTTTTCTTCGTCAAGATCTTTGCCGCGTACCGCTGTATCGGAGAGCACGGTCACGCAATGAGGTTGAACTTCTAACAGTCCACCTGCAACGAAGATGAACTCTTCGCCGCCATCCACTGTTTCAATGCGCACCGTACCAGGACGAATGCGTGTAATCAACGGCGTATGGCGTGGCTTGATGCCCAGCTCGCCCAGCTCACCAGGCAAGGCGACAAAGGTCGCTTCGCCTGAGTAGATAGACTCTTCGGCAGAGACTACATCAACGTGAATCGTGTTCATCTTGTTGCCTTAGATTTTTTTGGCTTTTTCGATGGCTTCATCAATCGTGCCAACCATGTAAAACGCTTGCTCTGGCATGTGATCGCACTCGCCATTCACAATCATTTTGAAGCCACGAATAGTTTCAGCGAGCGTCACGTACTTACCAGCTGTACCCGTAAACACTTCAGCAACGTGGAACGGTTGCGACAAGAAACGCTGAATCTTACGGGCACGTGCCACAGCCAACTTATCTTCTGGTGCGAGTTCGTCCATACCCAAAATTGCAATAATGTCGCGGAGTTCTTTGTAGCGCTGTAGCGTACCTTGAACAGCGCGCGCTGTGTTGTAGTGATCGTCACCCACAACCAATGGGTCAAGCTGACGGCTGGTCGAATCAAGTGGATCAACTGCTGGATAGATACCCAAAGCAGCGATGTCACGCGACAGCACCACGGTGGAATCTAAGTGAGCAAAAGTTGTAGCCGGTGATGGATCGGTCAAGTCATCCGCAGGCACGTACACGGCTTGGATAGAAGTAATCGAACCAACTTTCGTTGATGTAATACGCTCTTGCAAACGACCCATTTCTTCGGCCAGCGTTGGTTGGTAACCCACAGCAGAAGGCATACGACCGAGTAACGCAGACACTTCAGTACCCGCCAATGTGTAACGGTAAATGTTGTCCACGAAGAACAAAACGTCTTTGCCTTCGTCACGGAAAGATTCAGCAATGGTGAGACCCGTCAAAGCTACGCGCAAACGGTTGCCTGGTGGCTCGTTCATTTGACCGTAAACCATCGCGACTTTGGAGTTCTCAAGGTTGTCTAAATCCACAACTTTAGAGTCAGCCATCTCGTGATAGAAGTCATTACCCTCGCGAGTACGCTCGCCCACACCTGCAAACACGGACAAGCCGCTGTGCGCTTTAGCGATGTTATTGATGAGTTCCATCATGTTCACGGTCTTGCCCACGCCAGCGCCGCCGAACAAGCCCACTTTGCCGCCTTTAGCGAACGGGCAAACAAGGTCAATCACCTTAATGCCAGTCTCTAGCAATTCTTGCGAAGGGCTGAGTTCGTCATAGGTTGGTGCTGTGCGGTGAATCGACGCAGTTTGTGTTTGATCCACAAGGCCGCGCTCGTCAATAGGCGTACCGAGCACGTCCATGATGCGACCGAGTGTCGCTTTGCCAACAGGCACGGTAATCGATGCATCGGTGTTGTACACCATGATGCCGCGGCGCAAGCCGTCAGATGAACCCAGTGCAATCGCGCGGACGATGCCGTCGCCTAATTGCTGTTGCACTTCCAAGGTCAGCGCGGAGCCTTCCATTTTGAGTGCGTCATAAATCTTTGGCATTTGATTGCGTGGAAATTCCACGTCAACCACGGCGCCGATCACTTGTACGATTTTTCCTTGGGCTTTCATTTTTTGCTCCAGCAATTAAATTTCAATTTAAATTAAACAGCCGCCGCACCAGCGACGATTTCTGACAATTCTTTGGTAATGGCCGCTTGACGTGTCTTGTTGTACACGAGCTTCAATTCGCCAATCACTTCCCCTGCGTTATCGGTTGCCGATTTCATAGCGACCATACGTGCCGATTGCTCGGAAGCCATGTTCTCTGCCACCGCTTGATAGACCAAAGACTCGGTATAACGAATGAGTAGTTCATCAATCACAGTTTGTGGATCAGGCTCATACAAATAATCCCAAGCATGCCCGCCAGCATCTTTAGACTCGGCTTGCATCGTCTCGTTTGATAAAGGCAACAACTGCATGATGACTGGCTCTTGTTTCATCGTATTGATAAAACGTGTGTAGCACAGGTACACCGCATTGACTTCACCCTTGGCATAGGCATCTAACATGACCTTTGAAGGGCCAATCAGCGCATCCAAATGCGGCTTGTCACCAAGCTGCGTCATGTGCGACACCACTTTCGCGCCGATGCGATTTAAAAAGCCAAGGCCCTTGTTACCAATCGCTACCGCCTCTGTACCCACGCCAGCAGTTTGCAAGTCTTTAATCTTGTTCGTCACTGCACGTAAGATGTTGGTGTTCATACCGCCGCACAAACCTTTATCGGTCGTGACAACAATGAAACCAGCAGACTTCGCCTCGTTGGTCTGCATGAACGCATGTGTGTACTCAGGATTCGCCTTGCCCAAGTTCGCGGCTATGTTGCGCACCTTTTCGCTATACGGACGTGCCGCACGCATCCGCTCTTGCGCCTTACGCATTTTTGAGGCGGCGACCATTTCCATCGCCTTGGTGATCTTCTTGGTGTTTTCCACCGATTTGATCTTGCCTCTAATTTCCTTACCTACTGCCATGTTGGCTCCTTGTTGTGTTCAAGTTCAGGTAGGAATTAAGCAAAGGACTTTTTAAAGGCCGCAATCGCGCCGTTCAGTTCAGCTTCCGAGTCTTTGTCCATAGCTTTTGCAGCTTCTAGCTTTGCAAGCAATGGCGCATGCTTGTCTTTCAAATAGCTGTGCATGCCTGACTCGAATGCCAACACTTTCTTGACTTCGATATCGTCCATGTAACCCTTGTTCACCGCGAACAAGGTTGATGCCATGATGCTGATGGATTGTGGGCTGTATTGCGCTTGCTTCAAAAGTTCCGTCACGCGAGCACCGCGGTCCAATTGCTTACGGGTAGCTTCGTCAAGGTCAGAGGCGAACTGCGCGAACGCAGCCAATTCACGGTACTGCGCCAAGTCGGTACGGATACCACCAGAGAGGTTTTTGATCAACTTCGTTTGTGCTGCACCGCCCACGCGAGACACGGAAATACCCGCGTTAATCGCAGGACGAATACCCGCGTTAAACAAAGAGGTTTCCAAGAAAATTTGACCGTCAGTAATCGAAATCACGTTGGTTGGAACGAAAGCCGACACGTCACCCGCCTGGGTTTCGATGATGGGCAATGCTGTGAGCGAACCTGTCTTACCTTTGACAGCGCCTTTAGTGAAAGCTTCCACGTAATCCGCATTCACGCGCGAAGCACGCTCAAGCAAACGGCTGTGGAGATAGAACACGTCGCCAGGATAGGCTTCGCGGCCTGGTGGACGACGCAGTAACAACGACACTTGGCGGTACGCCACGGCTTGTTTGGACAAATCGTCATACACGATCAGCGCGTCTTCACCGCGATCGCGGAAATACTCGCCCATCGTGCAACCAGAGTAGGCTGACACGTACTGCATGGCTGCTGACTCAGAAGCCGTTGCTGCCACCACAATGGTGTAAGCCATCGCGCCAGCTTGCTCGAGTGAGCGCACGACGTTTTTAACGGACGATGCTTTTTGACCAATCGCCACGTACACGCAAGTGACGTTTTGACCTTTTTGGTTAATGATGGCATCAATCGCAACGGCTGTCTTACCCGTTTGGCGGTCACCAATAATGAGTTCTCGTTGACCACGGCCCACGGGTACCATCGAGTCAATCGACTTGAGACCTGTTTGCAAAGGCTGGTCCACTGATTTACGAGCGATAACGCCTGGCGCAACTTTTTCAATCACGTCCGTCATCTTGGCATTGATCGGGCCTTTGCCATCAATCGGCTGACCCAGCGCATTGACCACGCGACCAATCAATTCAGGACCCACGGGCACTTCCAAAATACGGCCTGTGCACTTGACAGTGTTGCCTTCAGAAATATGCTCGTAAGCACCCAAAATAACGGCACCAACCGAGTCACGCTCCAAGTTCAGCGCAAGCCCAAACGATGGCTGACCATCAGCGCCCGCAGGGAACTCCAGCATTTCGCCTTGCATCACATCAGACAAGCCGTGAATACGCACAATACCGTCGGTCACAGACACAACCGTACCTTGATTGCGCACATCGGTATTAGCTGTCAAGCCTTCGATGCGACTTTTAATTTGCTCAGAAATCTCTGCGGAATTGAGTTGCATGACTCGCCCTTCTTTTGTTTAATTTCAATAAATTCGTAAATACGTGCTCGCAGCTTTAAGCCACCAACGCCGCTTTCATTTGATCCAAGCGGGCGCGCACCGAAGTGTCTAGCACCTCGTCACCGACCACCACACGCACACCACCAATCAAGCTTTTATCAATTTGCACGGAAGCATTCAGTTTGCGGGCGAAACGCTTCTCTAGCAAAGCCAACAAGTCTGCGAGCGCTGCACCGTCAATGGCAAACGCGCTGTAAATCACAGCATCATTCACGCCTTGCGCGGTATTTTTGAGTTTTTGAAACTGCGCAGCAATTTCGCCAAGCGCATTCAAACGACCGTTTTCGACAACGGTACTCAAAAAATTGGTTGCAGCAGAGTTGACCTGAACCTTAGCCACCGATAGCACAAGATCAATCACTTGTGCATTCGTTGCCTTAGGGTTTGATGCAAACTCCAACAGAGCAGCATCCGATGCCACAGCCGCAAAGCTATTCAGCCAAACTTGCGTAGCGCCCAGATCAGACTTAGATGCCTGATACAAAGCTTCTGCATACGGGCGCGCGATGGTTGCAATTTCAGCCATGGTGTACTCTTACAGTTCTTTTTTCAACTGACCCAAGAGGTCAGCATGGACAGCAGCATTGACTTCGCGGCGCAGAATTTGCTCAGCACCTTTGACAGCCAAATTAGCCACTTGCTCACGCAAAGCTTCGCGCACTTGCACACTCTGTGCTTCGGCTTCAGCTTTGGCAGCAGCCACGATCTTGGCGCCCTCGTCAGATGCACGCGCTTTGGCTTCTTCAACCATGACTTGTGCACGACGCTCGGCATCAGCCAAACGAGCAGCTGCATCACCGCGTGACGAGGCCAACTCTGACTCTACGCGCTTATTAGCGGCAGCAAGCTCCAATTTGGCGTTGTCAGCAGCATCTAGGCCAGACTTGATCAATTGCGTACGCTCATCGATGGCAGTCGTAATGATGGGCCACACGAATTTCATCGTGAACAGCACCAAGAGCGCAAACACAATGGCCTGCGCTATGAGTGTTCCATTAATGCTCATGGCAATAGTTCTTTATAAATGACTTGGAAAATTATTTGGCTAAACGTGCGATCTGCGCCAAGAATGGGTTAGCAGTTGCAAACCACAAGGCGATACCGGTACCAATAATGAAAGCAGCGTCAATCAGACCAGCCAACACAAACATTTTGGTTTGCAATTCACCCATGAGTTCGGGCTGACGTGCAGCAGACTCAAGATACTTGCTACCCATGATGCCGATACCAATACAAGCACCCAAAGCACCAAAACCAATAATCAAACCAGCGGCGATTGCAGCAAAGCTAATGACTTCCATGAGAACACTCCTAAGTTAAAAAATAAAACGAAAACAAAAAATTAATGCGCGTCGTGTGCTTGGCCGATGTAGACCAAGGTCAACATCATGAACACGAAAGCCTGCAGCAAGATGATGATGATGTGGAACACCGCCCAAAACCATCCAGCCACAATGTGAAGACCCAGCAGCGCAAGGCTGCCCGGCTCAAACGAAAGCGCCCACGAACCACCCAAGAGCGCAATCAACATAAACACCAACTCACCCGCATACATATTGCCAAAGAGTCGCATGCCGTGCGAGACCGTCTTGGCAACAAATGAAATCAATTGCTCAGCAACGTTAACTGTGGAGAGCAAAATAAACCCAATCCAAGTTAGCGGGTTTTTACTCAACTTGACTGAGCCAAATGGCGCCGAAATAAGCTCATGCCCCCAGCCACCCAGACCTTTGATTTTGATGTTGTAGTACAAGCAAATGAAAAGCACCGAAACCGATAGGCCCATCGTGACAGACAAATCAGCGGTAGGCACGACGCGCAAAAATGCATGATGATCACCGCTGACGTTCTGCCACAAAAGCGGCAAGAAATCGAGCGGCAACAAGTCCATTGCATTGAGCATGAAAATCCATACGAAAACGGTCAGCGCCAATGGCCCAACCAACTTGCGGCTCGTGGCATTATGGACAATAGATTTAGCTTGGTTATCAACCATCTCCAGCATGATTTCAACAGCCGCCTGAAAACGACCTGGCACACCAGACGTTGCCTTGCGAGCGCCCATCCACAGCAGGAAGCAACCCAAAACGCCCAATAGCGTAGTAAAGAAAATTGAGTCTAGATTGAAGACGGAAAAATCCACAATCTCCGTCTGGGGCTTATTTTGCCAGTGCGTGAGATGGTGAACAATATATTCACTAGCGGATGGAGCCTCTGTTTCTACGGACATAATTTAAATTTTATAAATCTGAAATGATTAACTTCTAATTCTGCCTTTACTTGCTGACTTTAGGCTTGCACCAAAAAGCCACCAAATATGCCTTCATCGCCAAAACCAAACCTACAAGTAAAGCTGGCCAACTTAACTCTTGCCCAAAGCCTTGAATGACCTGCGTTGCTGCAAACAGCATGGCAAATGTCAATGCCAACTTAAGCATCTCCCACAGAAAAAATCCTGCGATAGCCGTCCCCGCATTCATCAAAGTGGCCTTGCTAAGCAATCCCCGCGCAAATAAAGCGCTTGGTATCACGACACACAAACCACCCCAAACCAATGAATACGCAACCCCTAATTCCTTCGTGATGAGTAGCGCTATCAAACCAGCCGCCACCGTCACCACGATTTGCCAACCCACCACATGCCAAGGCTTCAGAAGCCGGCTATTCGCTTTAATAACCGCCGCCTCTTCCTTGCTTAGCGTTCGAATCTCAGGCTGGGAGTCAAAGTCATCAAACATGAGTAAAGTTTAGCAAAGCCGCTCATTATATACGTAGAAACCCGCGTTTGACAAGCGCGCCTCTCACTCAAGCAAAAGACGCTAACATTACCTTTTATCTAAAGGTTTGAACATGAAACTCTATTACTCAAAAGGCGCTTGCTCGCTCTCGCCTCACATCGTGATGCACGAGGCTGGTCTTGAGCACACCGCCATTCTTGTCAGCACTAAAACGCATCAATTGGAAGACGGCACGGATTACTACACCATCAATCCGCTGGGCTATGTACCACTGCTGGAGTTGGAAGACGGCACGCGCCTCACCGAAGGCCCTGCCATCGTGCAATACCTTGCCGACCTCGTGCCAGAAAAAAGTTTGGTTCCCCCCAACGGCACGTTAGAACGCTACAAGCTACAAGCAAGACTCAATTTCATTGGTACTGAGTTGCACAAGGGCACTAGCCCATTATTTAATCCTGCCACGCCAGTCGAATACAAAACAATGGCAGCGGAAAAATTGCTCTCGCGTTATGCGTATGTGGACAAAATGCTCGCGGGCAAAGACTACGTCATGGGCCATCACTTCACCGTTGCCGATGCGTATTTGTTTACGGTGAGCAACTGGGCAGCCTATGTCAATCTTGATATCAGCGGTCTCGCGAACCTTGTCGCCTTACGTGCCCGTGTGGCGGCGCGTCCGGGCGTACAAGCCGCTATGAAGGTTGAAGGATTGATTTAAATCTAGGTCTGCGCTTGGGCTTGTAACAACAGATCAAAAAGAGCCTTAGCAGCAGGGGTTAATGAGCGCCCCTGCTTCGTCAGCAACCCCAACTCACGCTCTACTACGGGGTCAATCAAAGGAACTCCCACTAAGTGTTTATGTCCCGACCCAGGCATGGCTAACTGCGGCACAGCCGCAACGCCAATACCCGCCTCGACCATACCTAGAACACTTTGGACGTGCAGTGCCTCAAAAAAAGTGGAGGGCCTGTTGGGTAATTTAGCCAAGGCCAAGTCCAGCATCAATCGGTTGCCAGAACTTTTATCTAGTCCAATTAGATGGTATCCACCGAGCTCCTCCCATTTCACGCTAACCTTGCCAGCTAGAGGATGCCCCCGCAAGCAAGCCAACACAAAGCGCTCTTGCAACAATGGCTGAAACGTAATGTTGGCCTCATGCTGCCCCATGAGATTGATGCCAAAGTCAGCATACCCCTGCGCCACGTTGGTCAACACATCATTTGCGCCGCTATCCATCACTCGAACCCTGATGCGCGGATATGCCTTCGCAAATTTTGCCAAGATACGAGGCAAAAAATACCAGGCAACCGAATGCACACAAGCCACTCGAACTTCACCCAACCGCGTCGCCGCCACATCTTTCACGCCCAAAAGCATGTCATCTAAATCGTCGAGCAAATTTTGCGACTTGCGCGAAAAATCTCGGCCAATGGCCGTCAAATTAACGCGTCTTGTCGTCCTATCTAATAACTTAACGTCCAGCGCCTCTTCCAGTTTTTCAACCCGGCGACTAAGAGCCGGCTGGGATAAGTGCAGTGCATTTGCCGCCGCACGAAAGCTGCCCAACTCGCACACACTGCGAAACGCCTGTAAATCACCCAAATCAAATTTCAGAGCCATACACGCCTTTATTATTCAATTAAACGCATCAATACATCGAAATTATGCATTAGACAAAACTTTGATTTTTTAACAAAATCGTACGTATGACATCAGCCACTCCACTCGCAGCGATTCCTTGCGTCTTAATGCGCGCGGGCACATCACGCGGTCCATTCTTTTTAAAAGAGTGGCTGCCAGAGGGCGTATCCGAGCGCGACCGTGTGCTAGTTCGCGCCATTGGATCTATGGACGCGACGCAAATCAATGGGCTTGGCGGCGGCACGAGCTTGACGAGCAAAGTCGCCATCGTCTCCAAGTCTACGCGCGCGGATTGTGAGGTCGATTATTTGTTTGCTCAACTCTCAGTCATCGATCAAACGGTTGACACTAAACCCAATTGCGGCAATATGTTGGCGGGCGTTGCGCCGTTTGCCATCGAGCAAGGCTTGATCGCTATTCAAGGTGAAACCACCACGGTCAAAGTCCACAACGTCAACACTGGCGCTCGAATTGACGTGACTGTCAAAACGCCCAACGGAAAAATCCAATACTCGGGTAGCGAGCGCGATGTCAAGATTGATGGCGTGAGCGAAGCCGCAGCGCCCGTACTTCTGACCTTTACCGATGCATGGGGTGCGATGGATGCGAGTGAAGCCAAACGCGAACGCACCATCTTCCCCACAGGCAAACGCAGCGAGATGATTGACGGCATCGAATGCACCTGCATCGTCGCGGGGCAAACGATGGTGTTGATACGAACCGCAGACATGGCTAAAGAATTTAAAGGGCTAAAAGGCACCGAGTCCGCAGCCGAATTAGACGCAATGCCAGGCCTCATCGCCCGCTTGGAGCAAATCCGGCGTATTGCGGGAACGCGCTTGGGACTGGGTGATGTGAGCAACAGCGTCGTACCAAAGCCTGTACTGGTAAGCACGGGTGCTGTGCCTACAGACATCATCTCACGCTACTTCACACCCAAAAAATGCCACACCTCCCATGCCGTCACAGGTGCAATTGGCGTAGCCACAGCATTAGCCATGCGCGGCACTGTGGCCAGTAGCACGGTGCTAATAGTTGGCGAGCAACAGATTCGTGTGCTGCATCCCAGCGGCACGATCCAAATTGCGGCGCATATTGCGCCAGCAGATGCGGCTCACCCCGAGCCTTTTTTAACCCGCGCTTCAGTGATTCGCACTGTGCGAAAAATCATGCAAGGAGACTTTTATTTATGAAGAAATTAACCCGTCAACCCGCCGTAAAGCTTTTATCTATAAGCCTTGCAGCACTAGCGCTGCTCACAGGACAAGCTGCCTCAGCACTTAATTTAGACAAGCCCATTACCATCGTTGTACCCACCGCACCTGGCGGTGGTAACGACGCGATGGCTCGCATCATTGCCACCAAGATGGGTGTGCTCATGAAGGCCACCTTTATTGTCGAAAACAAAGCTGGAGCCAATGGCGCGATTGCTGCCGAGTACGTCGCACACGCTGTGCCCGATGGAAACACTCTCATGTGGGGCTACATCGGCACGCACAGCACCAGCCCCGCTCTGCAAAAGCTCAAGTACGACCCAATCAACGACTTCGAGCCCGTAGGCCTGACCGCTTACTCCCCCATCTTGATGGTGGCCACGCCCGCGCTATCTAAAACACTGAGTGTTAAAAGCAACAAAGAATTGCTGGCTGCGCTCATCGCGACAAAAGGTAAATATAGCTACGCATCCGCTGGCACGGGCACAGGGCCACACTTCGCCGCCGAGCTTTTCAAACTCAGCACGGGTGCCGACTGGATTCATGTGCCTTACAAAGGCAATGCACCAGGCATCACAGACACCATTGGTGGCCAAACACAGGTGATGTTTCCTAGTCTTTTCTCCGCTGTCCCGTTCGTAAAATCAGGCCGCTTAAACGCCATCGCTGTTGCGGGAAGTAAGCGCTCGACGACCTTGCCTGATGTGCCGACGCTCAAAGAGCTGGGTATAAACGGAGTGGACGTCACGCAGTGGTATGGCATCTTTGCGCCCGCCAAAACGCCCAAGGCCGTCATTACGCAGCTTAATACCGCACTCAATCAAGTGCTGCGTGACAAAGACACCATCAAAAAGATTGAAGACCAAGGTGGCGATGTAGAGGGCAGCACGCCCGAAGAACTCAAAAAACTTGTCGCCAGCGAGCTAGTGAAATGGAAACGCGTCGTACAGCAAGCGAAGATCACGGCTGAATAAAAATTAAGGAAACATCATGCAGACCACTAGACGGCAAGCTATCGTGCTCGCAAGCGCAGGCATAGGCACCATCGCCTCGCCAAGCCTTATTCCATATGGCTTCGCCCAGAGCAGTTCTGCCAATTGGCCGCACAAATCCATTCGCTTCGTCGTTCCTTTCGCCCCAGGCGGCACGTCCGAAATCGTGGCGCGCAGCGTCGCGGTCGAGCTTGGCAAGCAGCTTGGACAAGCGGTCTACATTGAAAACAAAGGCGGTGGCGGCGGTGTGCCCGCCATGCTAGACGTGGCGCATGCGCCGCCAGATGGCTACACACTCATCCTTGGCAATGTCGGCTCGCTAGCGGTGAATCCATTTATTTATCCCAACTCTGGCTATGACGTCAACAAAGACTTCGCACCCGTCACGCTACTGGCCAAAGTCCCTAACGTCTTTGTGATTCACCCCGATGTACCTGCTAAAAACTTAGTTGAGTTCGTCGCCTACGTCAAAAAGAATCCTGGCAAGTTCAACTACGGCAGCGCAGGCAATGCCAGCGCGGGGCACTTGTCGATGGAATATCTAAAGCTCGTCACGGGCATGTTCATCACCCACATTCCCTATCGCGGCACAGGCCCACAACTCACCGACCTCTTGGCAGGCCGCACGCAGGCTAGCTCCGCAGGCTTACCCGCGCTATCCGCCCATATCAAAAGCGGCAAACTGCGTGCCATTGCCGTTGGCACGCAGCAGCGTATTCCCGCCCTGCCCGATGTACCCACTGTGGCAGAAAGCGGCCCCGCATTAGGCCTTGGCAAAAGCATCGCGCACTTTGAAACATCTCAGTGGTACGGCATCATGGTTCCCACAGGCACGCCCAAAGACATCATCAATCGCCTGCAGGAAGAGTCCCTGAAAGCGCTCAAAGCCAGTAGTGTGACCGAGCGCTTTGCCAATGACAATGCCGTCAGTGGCGGAATGCCTTCTGAGGAGTTTGGCAAGTTCATTGCCAGCGAGCAGCGCATCTGGAAAGATATTGTGACTAGGGCAAAAATTAGGCCCGATTGATAAGCCCATGTTTGATGTCTTAGTCATTGGCGGCGGCAACGCCGCCCTCTGCGCCGCTTTGATGGCGCGTGAAGCGGGCGCTAGTGTCTTGCTTTTAGAGTCCGCCCCGCGCGAGTGGCGTGGTGGCAACTCGGTTCACACACGCAACTTGCGCTGCATGCACGATGCGCCGCAAGACGTACTCACCGAGGCTTATCCTGAAGAAGAGTACTGGCAAGACTTGCTCAAAATTACGGGTGGACTCACCGACGAACACCTTGCACGCATTGCACTGCGCGAGTCTTCCACTTGCCGCCCTTGGATGCGAAAACACGGCGTGCGCTTTCAAGGCTCACTGTCGGGAACGCTGCATTTGTCGCGCACCAACGCGTTCTTTTTGGGCGGTGGCAAAGCGCTGGTGAATGCGTATTACCGAAGCGCCGAACGCCTCGGTGTGCAAATCAGATATGACTCACCTGTGACGAGGTTAGAGATTGAGGGCGATGTGTTCAAAGCGGCCTACGTTCAAAAAGAAAATGGCGAGGAGCGCATCGAGGCTAAGACCTGCGTGGTCGCTAGTGGCGGGTTCGAGAGCAACCGCGAGGCACTCCGCGAAGCTTGGGGCGTCAACGAATGGGGCGAGCATCCAGCGGACAATTTTTTGATTCGTGGCACACGCTTCAACCAAGGCGTCCTCTTGCAAGCCTTACTGGATAAGGGCGCGGGCCAGGTCAGCGACCGCACCGCCGCGCACATGGTCGCTATTGATGCACGCGCGCCGCAATACGACGGCGGCATTGCCACGCGCGTGGACTGCGTGAGTTTGGGCATCGTTGTTAATTCAGATGCCGTGCGCTTTTACGACGAAGGTGAAGATTTTTGGCCCAAGCGTTACGCGCTGTGGGGGCGTTTTGTCGCGGCGCAGCGCGGACAAACTGCGTATTGCTTGATTGACAGCAAACCCATTGGCCGCTTTATGCCGCCCGTGTTTGCGGGCGAGCAAGCCAGTACGATTTCTGAACTAGCGGCAAAGCTAAGTTTAGATCCCACGCAATTGGAGTCAACCGTGCGCGAGTACAACGCCGCGTGCTCGGTCACAAAAGGCATCGGCACTTTTGATCACACCGTGCAAGACGATTGCGTAACTGACAACCTTTCACCAGCCAAGACCCACTGGGCGTTGCCGTTAGACAAACCACCCTACTTCGGCTTCGCACTCAAACCTGGCGTCACGTTCACCTACCTTGGCGTGCGCGTGGACGACCAAGCGCGAATTCACTTCAACGGCAAGCCAAGCGCCAATCTTTTTGCCGCAGGCGAAATCATGGCGGGCAATGTGCTGGGCAAGGGTTACCTAGCAGGCATCGGCATGACCATTGGCACGGCCTTTGGCCGCATTGCAGGGCGCGAAGCAGGAAAGCAAGCGGCAATATGAATGACATCTTAAAAACAATTGATCTGGCACGAGCCGAAACTTTCTACGAGCTGGAAGCCTCGCGCATCCTCACTATCTGCAACGCCTGTCGTTATTGCGAAGGCTTTTGCGCGGTGTTTCCTGCCATGACGCGACGCTTGTCATTTGATAAAGCCGACGTGCACTACCTCGCCAATCTGTGCCACAACTGCGGGGCGTGTCTGCACGCTTGCCAGTACGCACCGCCGCACGAGTTCGCCGTCAACGTGCCAGCCACCATGGCCGAGCTGCGCACGCAAACCTATGCTGATTACGCGTGGCCAGCCCCACTGGGCGTGGCTTACAAGAAGAATGGTCTCACGGTCTCGCTTAGTTTGGCGTTTGGGTTAGCTCTGTTTTTGATGCTGACCGTTTGGATGAATGGCTCGCTCCTTAGCGCAGGTTTGAATGCCAACTTCTACGCCATCTTTCCACACAATTTGCTAGCACTCATGTTTGGCTCGGTGTTTGGATTTGCTGTGCTTGCGATGGCGCTTGGCGCTAGAAAATTTTGGAGCGATGTTGCAGCTAATGATTCGCCAGCGGGCGCTTCTATTGCTGAAGCCGCAACCAACGCACTCACACTCAAATACTTGGACGGCAACAACAATGCGCTAGAGGCCGAAGGCTGCACCAATGGTGACGATGCGCCGACGCAGTGGCGCAGGCGCTTTCATCACGCCACGTTCTACGGCTTCATGCTGTGCTTTGCTTCCACCAGTGTTGCCACGCTGTACCACTACCTGCTTGGGCTACATGCACCCTACGCCATGACGAGTCTTCCCGTGATCTTGGGCACGCTTGGCGGCATCGGACTCATCACGGGCACAGCAGGTCTCGCCCTACTGCAAGCCAAGCGTCATAAGGCTTACGGGGCATTACCCCTGCAAGGATCAAGCGCCACACGTGCGATGGATATGGGATTTATTGCGCTGTTATTTTTGGCCAGCTTAACTGGCTTAAAGTTACTTTTTTGGCGTGAATCTAGCGCCATGCCGCTACTCTTAGCCGTACATCTTGGCGTGGTGATGGCGCTGTTTTTAACCCTGCCCTACGGCAAGATGGCGCACGGTGTGTACCGCACAGCGGCGCTCTTGAAGTTTGCGATTGAACGGCGCAAACCGAACAACCTCGCAGTTTCCGATTAAGAGGCGCAGCGACTAAGGACGAAGGTACGCCCAGCCCTGCGCTTGGCGCTGCATGATCTCCACCACGCCCGCAGGCACATAGCCGACATCAGCATTCATGTCGGCCTTGTTCAGCTTTTGCGCCCGCATCGTGTTCTCACAAGCAACCACTTTAATTCCCGCCTTCACCGCATCTCCAATACGCGAAGCAGCAGGAGCATCAAACTTGAGCATCCCAATACCAGGTCCATACGCCACGATTTCAATCTCGACATTTTTTGCGCCCAATTCTTCTTGAACATTTTTAGCATTGTTCAGCGCTAAATTCCATTTCGCAGGCTCTGCATCGCTAACTTGAATCACGACACGCTGCGCGCCAGATGGCTGGGAAGCCTTATTAGGCGTGGCCTGCGCGAGTGCCGATGCGGCAAAAAATACACTGATGAGCGATGCCGCCATACAGTCGATGAATGTTCGTTTGTTCATGATGAACTCCTAGAGTTGGTTCTTGATAAATTATTTCGGCCACAGCGCCCACAGTTGCAAACCCTGTTTCAGCTTGCCAGCAACCTCGCCTGCCGCGTCGCCGCTACCCACATAGTAATCTGCCCTGACCGCGCCCACAATCGCTGCACCCGTATCTTGCGCAATCACAAGGCGCTTGAGGTTCACGCTCGCGCCGCTAGACACCAGCCACACAGGCGTGCCAAACGGCACGCTTTTAGGGTCCACCGCAATCGAACGCCCCGCCGTCAAAGGCAAGCCCTGCGCGCCAATGGGTCCAGACGATTTTTGACCTTCGTTGGATGCGGGCGATTCCTTAAAAAACACCACGCGCGGATTGCTCCACATCAGCGCATTCGTTTGCTCAGGATGCGACGCAGCCCATGCTTTGATCGCAGGCCACGAGAGATCGCGCACGCCGTGGGTCTCACGCAACCACGCACCCACACTCTTGTACGGCTGATTGTTGCTACCCGCAAACGCAAGGCGAATGCGCTGGTGCGTACCGTCAGCTTGCACTAAATCCAATTGACCCGAACCTTGAATTTGCAACGAGAGCGCGTCCAATGGACTTTGCAGATAAGCAATGGCACGGCCTTGCAAGCCTTGCTGGGCTTGGCTTCCCGCAGTGTCAATTTCTTGCCGAGAAAACCATGGGCGTGTAGAACTACCGCGCTCCAAATCCGCAGGCAGGCGATAAAGCGGATAACGAAACACATCGTCAGCCTCGCGTCTTGCAGGAAGCACGGGCTCGTAATAACCCGTCAGTAAACCCGTAGTTGAACCCGCCAGCGGCTCGATACGGTACGGCTGCAAACGCCCCATCATCCAGATTCGAATCACTTCAGCATCGGCATTTTTTAAAGCAGATAGCTCGCCGCAAGCCCTACGCCATAAAGGCTGCGCACGGGTGCAGCTTGCAAGCCAAGCGGGTAAAGCCTCGCGCGGGTTGTCATCAAATACATTAGGAATATCCTCCCACGCCACTGCAGTCCAGCGACTGTTTGGGTGAAGTGACGCAGGGGGTTCTACTAACGCGTCTTGCGCATGCGTTTGCGAGACAATCAGCGCAATACAAAAAATAGTGAATCGGAACAAGGAAGACAACATGACGCTCATTTTGCTCGAATCGCTGCTAGCCTTGCTGATACTAGTTGGAATTGTCTGGTGGACAATGAAACCTGATAAAAGGGATACCCATGAATAAGTGGCTTGAAAAACTAAAGCACGCCAAAGGCATCATCGTTGCCCTTGCTGGCGGGGGTGCGGTACTCAGTGGCTTAGTCGGCTACTACACCACGTATCAAACGGTTGCCAGCAACGTATCGCCTACATCTTCGGCAACAACGTCTGCTACCACCATCCGCCCTTTGTCAGTTGTCGTTCTCCCCTTTGCCAACCAAACGGGTGACGCACAAAAGAGTTACATCGCTGATGGATTAACCTCCAGCATCACTTCTGATTTGTTACGCATTCGCGATGCGTTTGTGATTTCATCGGCAACCGCTTTCACCTACAGAGACAAGCCCGTCACGGCGCAACAAGTTGGCAAAGAAGTAGGTGTGCGCTTTGTACTGCAAGGCAGTGTGTTGGCTAGCAGCGACAAAATACGTATCAATGCCCAGCTTGCCGATACGCAAACAGGTGCACAGTTGTGGAGCGAAACATTTGATGGTGCACTCACCAATTTGTTTGCTCTGCAAGACCAAGTGACCACCAAGATTGCCAACAGTATTGGCCGCGAGATGGTGGTGGTTGCGGCGCGTGAAAGCGAAAAACGTAGTGCCAACAACCCAAAGGTCGCCGATTTGATGCTGCGCCTTGATGCTCTGAGCTTAAAACCCATATCCCCCAGCAATCTCCCGCTTGTCGATGAGGTCTGCCGTCAAATACTAGCCATCGAACCTAATCAGGTTAATGCGATGTTGGCTCTTGCACGTATGGAAATTTTTTCGCTACTTTATTTTTCTGGCATGTTTGACGAGCAAACGCAAGCCAAAAAATATAAGGAGGTTGGCGAGCTGTTGCTCAAAGCAAAACAAATTGATCCTGACAATGTAAACGCCCATATACCAACCATGTTGTATGCAGAATCTCAAGGTGATTTTGATGGTGCTCTACGTGCCGTTGAGCAGGGGTTTGCACGTCTGCCGAAAGATCCTGTCATCTACAACTCA
>CANFWH010000036.1 GCA_947450645.1 Comamonadaceae bacterium
CACACCGATACGTCCCACAAAGGTGGAAAAATCGAGCGCAGAAATTTGTAATTGGAGCGGTGCTTCAGGATCACCTTTTTGCGCAGGCACATGCTCGAGCACGGTGTTAAACAGCGCCGACATATCAGGCCCCCACTGCTCACCTGGTTTGCCCTCAACCATCGAAGTCCAGCCATTGATACCCGAGGCGTACACCACAGGGAAATCTAACTGCTCGTCGGTTGCACCAAGTTTGTCAAACAAATCGAAGGCAGCGTTGACCACAAAGTCAGGACGTGCGCCTGGCTTGTCCACTTTGTTCACCACAAGAATAGGACGCAGGCCAAGTGCCAGCGCCTTCTTGGTCACAAAACGCGTTTGCGGCATAGGGCCTTCTTGCGCGTCGATAAGCAACACCACGCCGTCAACCATCGAGAGCGCACGCTCGACCTCGCCGCCAAAGTCCGCGTGTCCTGGTGTGTCAACGATGTTGATGTGTGTGCCTTCCCAGCTCACGGCGCAGTTTTTAGCCAAAATGGTAATGCCGCGCTCGCGCTCGATGGCATTGTTGTCCATCACGGTATCGACCACTTTTTCGTGATCGGCAAAAGTGCCGGACTGACGCAGCAACTGGTCAACCATGGTGGTTTTTCCGTGGTCAACGTGCGCAATGATGGCAATGTTTCTAATTTGTTGTCGCATGGTTTTCTCTCTTCTTCCTAAAAAATCGTTGTCAAAAATTCTGTTGTATCTGTCCAATATCCAAAGGACTGAGCAAGCGGGTCGGAATCAACTCTCCCGCTTTAATGTGTGCCGAACCTAAAAGCTGAGCCTTTGGTCCATAGACCTTCACAAACTCGTTGTCTTTTAATTCCGTCCTACGCCGCACGCCGCTTAAAAAACGGCCTGCATTTTCATCATCTAAATCAACTCTGTCGTAACCTGCCAGCATCACATCAACTGGCATCAAATAGGCCTCGCGAGCCACGTCCGATAAGGCTTCCAGCTGTGCCAATGTCACCGCTTTGTCAATCTCAAAGTCCCCTGTTGCTATGCGCCGCAGACTGATCAAATGGCCACCGCAACCAAGCACCTCACCAATATCCTCGCCCAGCGTTCGGATGTAGGTGCCTTTGCTGCAAGTCACCGTCAACTGCAATTCATCATCTTGCATTCGTTCGATGACAAGCTTGTGAATCACCACCTCGCGCGCTGCGCGCTCCACTTCAACTCCTTGCCGCGCTAACTCATAGAGCGGTTTACCATCTTTCTTCAAAGCGCTCGTCATCGGCGGCACTTGCGAAATTTTTCCCGTGAACCTCGTGCAAGCCATATCCAGCATGGCCTGCGAGGTCATATCCGCCGTCACCGCGCGCGTCGCTATCACACTGCCTTCCGCATCCCCAGAACTCGTCTTGACACCCAACTTCAATATCGCCACATAGGTTTTCACCGCATCCAAATGGATATGAGAAAACTTGGTTGCTGCGCCAAAACAAATCGGCAACACACCTGTGGCCAATGGATCGAGCGTTCCTGTATGTCCCGCCTTTTCACCGCGCAACAACCACTTCACTTTTTGCAGCGCATCGTTGCTCGATAGATGCAGCGGCTTATCTAACAACAACACGCCATGCAAGGGTCTGCGCACAATTTTGACCCTTGCTGGACGCTCCGCTTTCGCCATAGCCAAATTCAAAACTAATCTTCTTTCGCCTGCGTCGACATCGCTTTCGCAATCAAGGCATTCATGTCCGCCGCCGTCTCCGTCGTGCGGTCATATTCAAAATGTAATGTCGGCACCGTGTGAATCATCAAGCGCTTAAAAAGTAGCGAGCGCAAATAGCCTGCAGATTTCTGCAAACCCTCAAGACACAAATCTTTGTCACCCATCAACTGGCTGAAATAGACCTTCGCATGCGCGTAGTCGGGCGTGACATCCACGCCTGTCACCGTCACCATCCCCACGCGCGGATCTTTCACTTCGCGTGCGATCAGCTCGCCCAAATCACGCTGGATTTGGTCGGCGACTCGGAGGCTGCGGTTGGGAATAGAGGACTGCTTTTTCATGCTCAATCGCGCTCTTTATGTCAACGTCCGCGCCACTTCTTTGATTTCAAAGAACTCAAGTACGTCACCCACTTCAATATCGTTGTAACCCTTGATGTTCAAGCCGCACTCGAAGCTTTCTTTGACTTCTTTCGCATCGTCTTTGAAACGCTTGAGTGACTCGAGCTCGCCCGTATAAATGACCGTGTTGTTGCGCAGCAAACGAAGGCGTGCCGTGCGGCGAACGATACCTGTGAGTACCATACAACCCGCAATCGAACCGACCTTACTGGCCTTGAACACTTGCCTAATTTCGGCAGAGCCAATGACTTCTTCGCGCTTCTCAGGTGCCAGCATACCGCCCATGGCGGCTTTCAAATCATCCACCACTTCGTACAAGATGGTGTAGCTGCGCACATCGACACCGTTATGCTCGGCGTGTTTGCGGGCTTGTGCATCAGCGCGGGTGTTGAAACCAATCACCACCGCCTTGGATGCAATCGCAAGGTTGACGTCGCTCTCGCTAATGCCGCCCACGCCTGCATACACGATCTGCACTTTGATCTCGTCAGTCGAGAGTTTGAGCAACGAGCTGGCAAGTGCTTCTTGCGAGCCTTGCACATCGGCTTTGATGATGATGGGCAGCATTTGCACATCGCCAGCGGCCATATCGGTAAACATGTTCTCCAACTTGGCGGCTTGTTGCTTTGCCAATTTGGTATCACGGAATTTGCCTGAACGGTAGTTGGCAATTTCACGGGCGCGGCGCTCGTCGGCCATGACCATGAAGTCGTCGCCCGCCATTGCCACGTCCGACAAACCTTGAATTTCGACAGGAATCGATGGTCCTGCGGATTTAATGGCCTTGCCGTTTTCATCCAGCATGGCACGCACGCGCCCCATGCAAGAACCTGCCAACACCACATCACCCGCCTTCAATGTGCCCGACTGAATCAGCACCGTCGCCACAGGGCCACGGCCTTTATCCAACCTTGCTTCCACGATCAAGCCTTTGGCCATCGCTTCAACTGGCGCACGCAGCTCCAAAATCTCAGCTTGCAAAAGCACTTGCTCTAGCAAATCGTCAATGCCTTGGCCTGTACGCGCCGAGACGTGAACAAACGGTGATTCACCGCCAAACGCCTCAGGAACCACCGACTCCGCAATCAATTCGTTTTGCACGCGGTCTGGGCTTGCGCCAGGTTTGTCGATCTTGTTAATCGCCACCACAATCGGCACACCCGCTGCTTTGGCATGCTGGATGGCTTCCTTGGTTTGCGGCATCACGCCATCGTCCGCTGCCACCACCAAAATCACAATATCGGTTGCCTTAGCGCCCCGTGCACGCATGGCCGTAAAGGCTTCGTGACCAGGAGTATCTAAGAACGTAATCATGCCGCGCGGCGTGTTGACGTGGTACGCACCAATGTGCTGCGTAATACCGCCCGCTTCACCCGCCGCCACTTTGGCCGTGCGAATGTAGTCGAGCAAAGATGTTTTACCGTGATCGACGTGACCCATCACGGTCACCACAGGCGCACGTGGCAACATCTCAGACGAGGATGCGAGCACTTCTTCTTCGGTGAATGCCTCTGGATCATCCAGCGCAGCCACTACCGCCTTGTGTCCCATTTCTTCGACCACAATCATGGCTGTATCTTGGTCAAGCGGCTGATTAATCGTGACCATTTGACCCAGCTTCATCAGGTGCTTAATCACCTCGGAGGCTTTGACTGCCATCTTGTGCGCGAGATCCGCCACCGTAATGGTTTCGGGCACGTGCACTTCGATCACCCGTGCTTCCACGGGCTCTTGCGGTGCACGCTCTTCTCGGTCATCGTCCTTGCGCTTACCGCGTGGACCACCGCGCCAAGAGCTCCGTCCGACTCCACCAGAGGAGTCTCCGCGCGTTTTGAGTGCCGCTTTTTTCTTTTGCTCATCCGTCCATGTCGAGGACAGCTTTTCGGATTTGACTTCCTTTTTACCGCCTTTGGCGTCCGTAGTCGTCGCAGCTTTATCAGCCACTTTTGGCTTCACACCCGTACCCACTGCGGGCTTGTGCAACGTGCCTTTGGCGACCTCAGGTTTTTTAATAGGTTCAGGTTTTTTAGCCACCATCACGCCGCGGCTAGGTGCACTCATCATGGCGCGAATCGCATTGGCTTCGTCCATCGCTTTTTGGCGACGGTCTTTTAGATCGACCGCTTTAGCAGCGTCATCGGTTTCTTGCTGCGCGGCTAGCTCGGCAGGTGTTGGACTTACAGGCACAGCAGGCGCCAGAGCGATCACCGGCACAACCACAGCCGCTTTAACTGGTTGCTCTTCGGGAATAATTTTGCCAATCGTTCTTTTTTTGGCTGCTGCAGGCTTAACTTCTGACGTCTTTGTGGATTCTGGTAAAGCAGACGCTGGCTGTTCAATTACAGCGACAGGAGCGGCAGCAACGGCCGCTCTCGCCGTCTCCTGCTCTTCGCGCGCACGGCGACGTTCAGCAAGCTCTTCTTCTTGGCGACGGATGAATTCCGCTTGGCGCATCGCTTCTTGCTCACGCTTAGCCAACTCTGCATCATCCAAAACATGCGCAGCAGGCACTGTATCAGCAGGAGTAACTGGAATTGCTTCCTCATCATCACGCTGTACAAAGGTGCGTTTTTTGCGCACTTCCACTTGAATCGTCCGAGCTTTGCCCGAGCTATCGGCTTGCTTAATTTCAGTGGTTGATTTTTTAACCAACGTTATTTTTTTGCGTTCGCTCGTGGCCGTGCCGTGACTGCTTTGCAAAAATCCGAGCAGCTTTTGCTTGTCAGCATCAGTCAATGCATCAGTGGCGCTTGTTTTACTAACGCCAGCGCTACTTAGTTGCTCAAGCAGTAATGTGGTTGTTTTTTTGAGTTCTGTTGCGAACTCGGCGACTGTGGTCGTAGACATATTTCTTTGGTCTCCATCATGATTGAGCCGCGAACCAATGTGCGCGCGCTTTCATAATCAACGCAGTCGCAGCGTCCGCGTCGAGTCCAGATAACTCTTGCAATTCATCCGTGGCGAGATCCGCCAAATCGTCCCGCGTGTGCACATTGCCAGCGGCCAATTTGCCCACCAGCGCAGGCGTCACACCTTCTAAATCCAGTAAATCTTGCGATGCTTCTTCTACGCCTTCTTCATCCGCGATTTCCATCGTAAGGAGTGCGTCTTTAGCTCGTGTGCGCAGCTCACTAACCGTATCTTCGTCAAAGCTTTCAATCTCTAACATCTCTTGCAGCGGCACATAGGCCACTTCTTCCAGCGTGTTAAAGCCTTCGGCAATCAAGATATCAGCGACTTCTTGATCAACATCGAGTTTTTCCATGAACAGTTTGCGTGTATTCGACATTTCGTCGGCTTGTTTTTGCGCAGATTCAGCCGCATCCATGATGTTGATACGCCAGCCCGTCAGCTCTGCGGCCAAGCGCACGTTTTGCCCACCCCGACCAATCGCAATCGCCAAGTTTTCCTCGTCTACCACTACGTCCATGGCATGACGCTCTTCGTCAACCACAATAGAGGAAACATTAGCTGGCGCGAGTGCACCAATCACAAACTGCGCTGGGTCTTCGCTCCACAGCACAATATCCACACGCTCACCAGCTAACTCGGTAGTGACGGCCGTGACGCGGCTGCCACGAACACCGACGCAAGTGCCAATCGGGTCGATCCGTTTGTCTTCAGTATGCACAGCAATTTTGGCGCGTGAGCCTGGATCTCGAGCACAGGACTTGATCTCTAGCAAACCTTGTTCGATCTCGGGCACTTCGTTTTTAAAGAGTTCCATCATGAACTCAGGTGATGTGCGCGAGAGTACGATCTGCGCACCGCGCAGCGTGGTATCGACCTTCATAATCATGGCACGAACACGATCACCCGAACGCAAGTTTTCTTTTGGAATCAGCTCATTGCGGCGCAGACGTCCTTCAACGCGCCCGCTCTCCACAATGATGTCGCCTTTGTCAAGACGCTTGACGGTACCAACCAAAATCTTTTCACCGCGCGCCATAAAGTCAGAAAGCACCATTTCGCGCTCGGCATCACGGATTTTTTGCAAGATGACTTGCTTAGCCGTCATCGCACCAATGCGACCAATGGGCACAGACTCGATCGGCTTCTCAATGTAATCACCCTCTTCCAAGTCGGCCAACTGCTCTTGCGCTTCAGACAACAACTCTTCGGCATCTGGATTTTGCAGTCCAGCACTATCGGGCACAACAAGCCAACGACGAAAACTTTCATAGTTACCTGTATCGCGATCAATCTGCACGCGGATATCGACTTCGCCTTCGTAAAACTTGGCAGTTGCTTGTGCGAGCGCTGCTTCCACCGCGCCGTAAACAATATCGGCTTCGACATTTTTTTCACGCGAAATAGCATCCACCAGCATCAGCATCTCGCGGTTTTGCGTGGGCTTGGTCGCCTCAGCAATTTCCGCTGCTTTTTTCTTCGATACACGCTTGACAGGTTTTTTAACAACTGCTTCCATGATTACCCTCTCTTTAATTGATTCCACGACCTTTGAAATTCACAATGGGCGCCAGCCGCGCTTCGCGAATTTCATGCCACTCAAAACCCAGCGCGTTTTGCGCCGCTGCATCTATTTTTTTCTGACTCACTTTGGCGCCTGGCTTTAATGGCTTTGGCTCATCTCGCCACACAATTTGCCATGCACCTTCAGTTTTCTCAAGCATGCCGCGAAATTTTCTGCGACTCGCCATAATCCCTTGCTCAGATACCTGTCCTACTTGCCCAATCGGCATCTTCAAGGTGATATCAATCACCTCACCCACAAACCGAGCCAAATCTATTTCGTGCCGTAGCAAGCGATCAATCCCTGGGCTAGACACTTCTAGCCGCGAATAATCCACGCCTTCGACTTCCAGCACATACTGGAGCTGCCTTGTGACGCGCTCGCAATCTTCCACTTGCACATACTGCTCCGCATCGCCCACAGCATGCGGTAATTCAATCGTGACCCTAAGCAAACCGCCTGCAGAGCGCGTGATTTCGACGAGGTCTAGACCCAGTCCTTTAACGGTTTGCTCGATGATGGTTTGCATAAAAAATGAACGAAAAAAAGGGCGGTTGGTATCCGCCCTGCTTGCCTTATTGGTTGATGCGCCAGATTATACGCTACGCAGCCCTCTTAGCCGCACGAAGGCAATTGTCGCCAGCGGTATCACTAAGCCTAAACAAGCGACCCAAACGAGGGTTTGTGTGAGGTCAGCGTAATTGGATTCAACCATTACCTGATGCGTCGCAGGATCGCGCACTTCGCGCGCCAACACAAAGATTTGATTGAGGTACTTCGTTCCTAGCTGCGCCGCCGATAGCGCGAGGTTGGTAAACGACGCCATCACAGCAAAGTAAGTCGCCTTGAGATGCGGCGGCGCGGTTTGCGCAATCCACGCCAGCATCGGAATCATGGCGATTTGTGCGAGGGGGGACTCGAGTGCGGTATCAGCAATCCCAATAAATCTCGCATCGACCACGCCGCCCGTCATTCGCGCCGTCCACTCGTGCAAACCGATGCTCATGCCGATATTCGGCAGTGCAATGATGAGTTGCGCAACGCTGAGCCACACGATCGTGGACGACACGCTGCGATTGGCCGCCCAACCGCGCAGCGCAAACAGTCCCGCCAGCGTGAGCGCGTAACTGATGAAGGACAACACCGCTTGAAAGTGCTGGTCATACCCCAGCACATCTATTGCCCACCACGTCACGCCTTCGCCCGCACTAGGCACGGCTCTAAACATAAAAATGACAATGGCGGTTGCCCAAAGCGTTTGCTTGGCCTCAAGCGATAACTCGGTCGTGAGGCTGCGGATGAGAAAGATCAAAATTGCCAGCGACCCTACAAACACGACCTCTTGCCCAAAACGCCACGGCAGCAATCCCATACCCGCCGTAAACGCAATAAAGACGGCGCTGCCCACTAAGAGTGTCACATTGGGTTTGGTGATGGTCTCAACACGAGCGGCCTCTGTGGACTGAAACCTATGCCGTCTTTGCATCCAATGCCAGAGCCAAATACCCAGAACCGAGATGAGTGGAATGGCCAGCGAGCCTTGGTACACACGCAAATAAAGTGTGGACTTTTCCACTTGCGATAGCTTGTCTGCGCCTGCAAACAACCACATGTTGATGAGTGCGATCAAGAGTGCACCACTCATCACGGCAACACGTCCTAGCGTCTGCATAGTGGTGTGCTTGGCGTGCAAAGCCGCGTCGGATAAGGGCTGCCCGTGGGCGTCATGAGTAGGAACAGCCTCCACGGTCATGGCATCGGCCACCACATCTTGCAGCACAAAGCCCATGGGTAAAAGCAGCGTGGCAAGCACAAACCACGCTTGCGTGCTGGCATAAACATTCATGGCAACCACATCACTGATGAGTCCTGCAAAGACCAAAAAGCTTGCAGCCATAAGAACGCCACCCAAATACACCAGCCAACTTTTATAGCGCCACAGCAGATCAACGATATGACCAATGGGCATTTTGATGACGTAGGGCATGGCAGCCCAAAATGCGATGCTTGCTAAAAACTCTGCCGATAAATCAAGATGCTCTTTGACGAAAAAAGTGCCTGCAATACCTGAAAAACCTTCGATGCCCGCTGCAAAATAAATCATCATCGGTGGCAGATATGACCATTGCCAATTGTTTTGCAGATCGCGGATGCCGTGCGAGAATCGCTTTTTAACTTTTTCAAACAGGTTCATCATGGGCAACACAGGCTTTCTTACAGGCAAAAAATTACTCATCACAGGCGTACTCTCCAACCGCTCCATCGCTTACGGCATTGCCAAAGCTTGCCATGCGCAAGGTGCAGAACTCGCGTTCAGCTACGTGGGTGAGCGCTTCAAAGAACGCATCACCGAGTTTGCTGCTGATTTTGACTCAAAGTTGATTTTTGATTGCGATGTGGGCAGCGATGAGCAAATCGACAAAATGTTTACCGATCTCTCCAAGACGTGGCCGACATTTGATGGCTTCGTCCACGCGATTGGCTTTGCGACGCGCGAATCTATTTCAGGCGACTTCTTGGAAGGCTTATCACGCGAAGGTTTCAAGATCGCACACGATATCAGCGCGTACAGCTTTCCAGGCATGGCCAAAGCGGCACTGCCGTACTTGAATCCTAAATCAGCGCTCATCACACTCACCTACCTTGGCGCTGAACGCGTCGTCCCGAACTACAACACTATGGGTCTCGCGAAGGCTTCCTTAGAAGCATCGGTGCGCTACCTCGCTGAATCTCTTGGCCCTAAAGGTATGCGCGTCAATGGCATTAGCGCGGGCCCCATCAAAACCTTGGCAGCCAGTGGCATCAAAGGTTTTGGCAAGATTTTGTCAATGGTGGCTGAGACCTCACCGATTCGCCGCAACGTCACGATTGAAGACGTGGGCAATGTCGCCGCGTTTTTGCTATCTGACTTGGCTGCTGGTGTGAGCGCCGAAATCACTTATGTGGACGGCGGCTTTAGCAATGTGGTCGGCGGGATTGCTGAGAGCGCATAAACAACTCTAGCGTACGACCCTGCCATCAGCCGTCAACATGGTCAGCTCAACAAATTTAGAGGCCACGTGTTTGGTCTTAGCAAAGTCCACATAGAAGCCGCCAAAATTGTGGGCTTTAATGCTCTCCACGGCGTCAATAAAAGCTTCGCGGCTATTTGATGCGCCTGGTTTTTTCATGGCTTCATGAAAAACTTTAGCCGCCATAAAGCCCTCCATACTGCTGTAGTTGGCCGTAATCTCTGGTTTGCCTGCGGCCTTCACCAAGGCCACATATTCAGCCGATATAGGCTGCGAAATCGAATACGGCGTCGGCATCACTTGGCTAATGACTACGCCTGCTGCGTCTTTGCCAAGCTCAGTGGCCAGAGCCGTCGTCCCGACAAACGAAACGTTATAAAACGTCCCTGTATAGCCAACGGCTTTGGCTGAGCGAATAAACGCGGCGCATGATTTGTAAGTGCTAATCATCACGATAGCCGCAGGCGTCGCCGCCACAATCGCTTTAACGGCAGCCGCCACTTCAACCGTATTGCGCTCGACCATGCCAACAGCGACAGGTGCGCCGCCAATTTTGGCAAGCGCCGTCGTCACACCACCCAGTCCCGCTTGCCCATACGCATCGTTTTGATAGAACACTGCGATCTTGCTCACGCCAATATTGGCCATGCGGTTAACGATAGCAGCGGTCTCGTCGTTATAAGAAGCCCGCACATGCAAGGCGTAGCGATTCAACGGCGTGCGCAGCACTTCCGCCCCCGTGAAGGGTGCAAAAAACGGAATTCTGGCCTGCGTTGCCAAGGGCAATGCGACGGCACTAGTAGGCGTTCCAATGTAACCAAACAAAGCGAACACACCATCGTTAATAAATTGTTTGGTGTTCACGGCAGTGCGATCTGGCTCATAGCCGTCATCCAGCACACGCAACTCAACCTTGCGGCCATTGATGCCGCCATTCGCATTGACTTGATCGAAATAAAGCTGCGCACCTTGGTTGAATTGAATGCCCAGTTGCGCGGATGGTCCCGTCATAGGAGCCGATTGCCCAAGCACAATTTTTGCGGCTTGCGCAAAGCTTGATGGCACTGCAAAAGCAGCTACACCCAGCATGACCGCGCGGCGACCCACCACAAGCGTGTTCAAACTACACATGGCCAAGAACCTTTCTATAAATCTGAGCATAAGCATCAACGACAACATCCCACGAATACTGTGCGGCAAAGCGCAAGCCATTATCCGACAAGGCTTGGCGCAGAGTTAACCCCTGTGTCGCGTCCAATAAACGGTCAATGGCTACGGCCATAGATTTCGAATCGAGCGGATCATCCAGTACCAGCGCATCAACTTGGTGCTTTAAAAATTCACTGATGCCGCAGTACTTTGCACTGCTCACCACCACGGGCAAGCCATAAGACATGCCCTCTAACACGACCATGGCAAAGCCGTCTTCCAACGTGGGATGCACCATGAGGCTTGCGGCGCGGTACACCAAGGACATATCGCTTTGCGGTCCCACAAAGTGCACACGCTCGGCAACGCCATGCTCAGCCGCCATCAATTGGAACTTAGGAATTTGCGCAGCGTTGCCAACGATCAGTAAATGTGCTCGGGAGGCTACATCCTGCTTGGCCTGCACGAGTGCCAAAGCAGCCAACAACGAAGGCAAACCCTTGCGTGCGTAGTCGTTGCCGACAAATAAAATGAACGACGTTTGGGCGTGCACACCCTGCGACAAGCCAAGCTGGGTAAGGGCTACAGAACGATTCAGTGCCATATTCGGAGCGCCCACACCTGGCAAGATGATGGGGGTGTTGGCATCTAAATGTGGGTAAGCCGCCAACATTTGATTTTTGAGTAACTGCGAACCCGCAACAACCACGCGATGGGGCAATGCTTTCATCCGCGCACTCTCTAGCCACACATAAAACGCAAGGCGGGGGCTAGTCGCAATTTTGAGCCAGCGCAAAGCCAAACGCCAACCCGTTCGGCCATCTAATAAATGAAAACGAATCGGCCGCACCTGCACCGTTTGCACGTGACCATGCCATGTGTTTTCATGCGAGTGGATGACGTCAAAACCCCCGTCCGTGCTGGGCTTGCGCGTTTTCCACCATGTATAGGTGGCAAATAAAAGCTGATTGATCCAGCGTGGATGCGTGAGCGGCCCAGGCACTTTGTGATAAGTGACATTTGGATAATGGTGCGCCAATGTTTGCGACCACACATGCACATCAAACTCTGGCGTGCCATTCGCTAAACGTCGATCTGCCAAGCCTTCCACCAAAGACACCGCGTAACTCTCCGCGCCGCCTGCTTTGCGCGAAAAATGACGGTTCAAATTGGCGATGCGTATGGGCTTGTAAAGTGCCGTCATGACCGAATCATTCGCCATAGTTTGAACAGCGTCGTGTTCTTTAGTACGCCAAGACGCGGCAGCTCAAACACGCTATCGCTACGGGTAGCGACGCCATGCGCAACGGTAGTTGCACTGTCGTATCCCGCCGCTTGTACCATCCCGACGTGGTCGGCATTAAAGTAGCCATAGGGGTAACAAAAATGCTGGCAAGCCGCACCAGATAAGGCTTCCAGCTGCGTCTTGGATCTAAAAATTTCTGCACGTGCCACATCCGCCATTAAAGTCGGCAAGTCCACATGGTGCTGGGTGTGCGAGCCAATTTCTTGTCCGCCCGCGATCCATTCGCGCAATTCGTCTGCCGTCATCAAGCGTTTACTGCCAATGCCTTTTTCAGTATCCCAGCTATTAGATTGCCCCGACATATCACTCACCGCATAGCATGTGGACGAAAAGCCATAACGCGCCAGCACAGGCTGTGCGTGCACAAGGTTGTTGTGATAGCCATCATCGAATGTGATGCCAACCGCCTTGCCATGTATGGCTATTGTTTTTTCACTCCGCAGATATTGCATCACTTCGCTCATATTGACGCCGCGATAGCCCAAAGATTTAAGCAACCACATCTGCCGTGCAAAACTGGCGGGGGACACAATCAAACTACGGTAAGGCGTGCGAACGCCCACCCTGTCTCGCTTGGGAGGAATGTGGTCGATTTGGTGGTAAGTCAAAATTGGAATCATAAAATTTTTGCCTGCCGGAGCAACTGCGCCGTCTCATACAGCGGCAACCCCATAATGCCGCTATAGCTGCCTGCTATGTTGGAAATAAATGCCGCAGCCTTGCCTTGCACGCCGTAACCACCTGCTTTGCCAAACGGCTCGTCTGTTGCGATATAGGCTTCGATCTCGCGTTTGGTCAGCGGTGCAAACGTCACCCGCGACTCTGACAGAGCAAAACCCGTTTTGACTTGCCCATCTGCCCGCCAAGCCACGCCCACACTGGTTAGCACACGGTGCGTTTTGCCTGATAGTGTCCCTAGCATCTGCCCTGCAGCCCTTGCCCCGCTTGGCTTACCGAAGATCTCTCGTCCCATCGCGACGGTCGTATCAGCGCACAAAATCGGCTGCGCCTCTTGCTTCGTCCACAGGCCTCGCTTTTGGGCGCGTGCTACCGCTGCGCCCAGCTTCAGCTTTGTCACGCGTTGCACATAAGTTGCCGGTGCTTCCGCACCGCGAACCGCCTCCAAACTCTCCGCGTCTTCAGTCTCATCAGCTAAAAGCAATTGATGCGCTACGCCCAGCTGCGCCAGCAGCTCGGCTCGGCGTGGGCTTTGAGAGGCGAGGTAGATAAACGAAGGTTTCATGTCATTCGCGATGATACGGATGCCCCGCATTCACCGACCAAGCGCGGTACAGCGCCTCGGTCAGCAGCACACGTGCCATCGCATGCGGCAGCGTAAGGTCGGAGAGTTTGATGCGCTCGTGCGCGGCTTTTTTGAACGCAGGCTCTAGCCCATCGGGGCCACCCAAAATCAACGCCACATCGTCGCCGCCAAGCTGCCAATCTTTGATTTTGGTAGCGAGTTGCATTGTCGTGAAATTGGCACCGCGTTCGTCCAGCACAACAACTCTAGGGTTACGAAGCGTTTGCAGCACGGCTTCAATGCGTGTGCGTTCAGCTTTGAAGATGGCCTCCAAGCCTTGTCCAGAACGGGTTTCGGTCTTGACGGTTTTAATCTCAAGGCGCAAGTCGCTCGTAAAACGCTTGGCGTAATCATCCATCGCAGTTTGTGCCCAGTCAGGCATTTTTTGCCCGACTGCCACGATGACTAGCTTCATGCTTTTTTAGCGGCAACCTTTTTAGCGGGCGCCTTCTTAGCCACTATTTTTTTAGCTGGCACAGCAGATTTTTTAGCGGCAACTTTTTTGGCAGGCACTTTCTTTGCAGGTGGGCGACCCGAGAAGCCGCGCACCTTACCAGTGCTTGCTGGTGCAGATTTTTTAGCCTCCGCTTTTTTATCAGCCTTAGGCTTTTTCTCTTTCACTTCTTTCACCACGGCCACAGGTTTTGGCGCACCAAACTTCATGCGGACGGGCTTCTCGCCCCACAAATCTTCCAAGTGGTAATACTGACGAATCGCAGGCTGCATCACGTGCACGACGATCGCGTGGCAGTCCACGATGATCCACTCGCCGTTGTCTTCGCCTTCGATGCGCGGCTTGTCAAAACCTGCTTCACGCACGGCATCGCGCACGCTGGCGGCCAAGGCTCTGGTTTGGCGATTGGACGTTCCACTGGCGACCATGACGCGCTCAAACAACGCGGTTTGATCTTCGGTGTCAAAGACTTGAATATCAGCAGCTTTGACATCTTCCAGCGCATCCACAATCACGCGCTGTAGTTTTTGCACGTCTTTTTTGTCCATCGCTGCACGCACAGGTGAATGCGGCGCTTTTGGCACGGGAACAAATTCTGCTTTTTTAGTAGTAGCCATTATTTTTTAGTATGAGATTAAGGATTGCCAAGATAGAGCGAATGCTCGTGGATGTAGGCGAGAACCGATGGCTTCATTTTCGTCGCAAATGCGGAATCCAATTCTTTGGTGCGAATCATCTGCCTAATATCGCTTGAGCTGACTAGCCTTGGCACAAAGCTAATCACCGTATGCGGGATGGGGCTTGCCGCTTCGGCAGCACTTGCCGCAGCACCACCGCCGCCACGTACAACGACGGCCAGCGTGGCCAGTTTCAAGATCTCTTCATAGCGATGCCACGTGTGAAACACCATCAATTGATCTTGCCCAATGATGAGTGTGAACTTGGACTTTGGGTACAGGGATTTGAGTTCTAACAAAGTGTCAATCGTGTAGGAAGCCCCGCCCCGATTGACTTCGCGCTCGTCGATCACTGTTTTAGCGACGCCATGAAACGCTAGTTTCGTCATCTCAATGCGATGGACTGCTGGGCTGAGGTGACGGCGTTTATGCACGGCATCTCCCGTGGGGATCACATGCATCTCATCAAACTTAAACTGTGCCAGCGCCGCTTCGGCAAGGTTAATGTGGGCGCGGTGCGGGGGATCGAATGCGCCGCCATAAATGCCAATGTGTAGGTGCGCTTCGTTGGGTTTGGTGGTCATGCTGATAGCCAATCTTGGATAGGTAAAAATTCAGTATACAGGGCAGACTCGGGCGAGTCAGCCTCTGGTTTGTACTGATACGCCCACGAGGCTAGCGGTGGCATAGACATCAAAATCGACTCCGTGCGCCCGCCCGATTGCAAACCAAAGTGCGTGCCACGATCCCACACCAAATTGAACTCGGCATAGCGCCCACGGCGATACAGCTGAAACGCCCGCTCACGCTCGCCGTAGGAGACATCTTTGCGACGATTCACGATGGGCAAATAAGCAGACAAGAACGCATCGCCCACGGCTTGCATCAGCTTAAAGCTATCCTCGCCAAGTTCCGAAAAATCATCAAAAAAGACACCGCCAATGCCGCGCTGCTCACCTCTGTGTTTGAGCACAAAATATTCATCGCACCATTGCTTAAAACGTGGATATTTATCATCACCAAACGGCTCAAGTGCGTCGCTGCAAGTTTGATGGAAATGCACCGCATCTTCTCGCTCGCCGTAATACGGCGTCAAATCCATTCCCCCGCCAAACCAATGGACATGGGGCTTTTCAGCAGGTTTAGCCGTCAGCATCCGCACATTCATGTGGACAGTCGGCACATAAGGATTGCGCGGATGGATGACGAGCGACACGCCCATGGCATCAAACGGTGCGCCTTGCAATTCGGGGCGATGTTGCGTGGCGGATGGTGGCAGCTTTAAACCACTCACACAGGAAAACCCAACACCTGCACGCTCAAAAACTTCGCCGCCCTCCAAGATGCAAGTGGTGCCAAAACCTTGCAACGGCTCGTGCGCGTCCTTCTTCCATTCGTCCCGCAAAAAAGGCTTGCCGTCAATGGTTGATAAGGCATCCGTAATGCGTTGCTGCAATTGAGTGAAGTAATTTGAATTCATGACACGATTAAAGATTTATCTCGCACAACAGTAGCGTCCAACAATCGAATCGGCGACATGTTGTCTGGCTTACAACCGATACGACCTTCTAACACTTGAGCAATGTGCGCCATATCTAACGCCTCGTCGCCCGTGGGCATAAAAAAATAATCGACACCCACCGTTTTACGTGGATAGTCAAAGTAGGCTACGCAAAGCGGCACACCCGCCTCGCAGGCCACACGGTAAAAGCCACTGCGCCAACCTGGAATTTTTTTCCGAGTGCCTTCAGGCGCAAGCGCAAGCCAAAACAAGCCCTCGTCGGGCGTTGCCAGCATGTGCGTGACGGTGCTGGTAATCAAGCCACTCTTCGCCGTTCGATCAACTGGAATGCCGCCAACCCAGCGCATCCAATGACCAAAGAGCGGGACTTTAAAGAGGCTGTCTTTGCCCCAAAATTTAATAGGAATGCCAGCGGCCCATTTGGCAAAAATACCAAGAACAAAATCCCAATTACTGGTGTGTGGATAGATCGCAATCACGCCCTTGTTGCCAGGAACGCCATCAAAAAGCACACGCCAGCCAAACAACACCAGTAGCCAGCGTGCAAGCAAGCTACTCTTAAACCGAATAATGTCCTTTGGCAAGCCTTTATCCATATGGCTTTCAGCCGATAACTGCGCGGAAGCCAATGTCCGTGCGGTGCTGCGAGCCCTCAATCTTGATTTGATCGACTACTTCATAAGCATGCATTTGCGCAGCTTTAACCGTTTGCGCCAGCGCTGTCACGCACAAAATGCGCCCACCTGAACTCACTAACTCGCCCGCCGCATTTTGCTGACTGCCTGCATGGAAAACCTGAACTTCCGCGTCTGACGCCAAAGCGGGAATGCCGCTAATCACATCACCCGTTCGTGGCGCGACGGGATATCCATGTGCAGCAATGACGACCCCCAGCGCCGTGCGTCTGTCCCACTCTAAATTAATCGTATCCAGCCGTGCATCGGTAGCGGCTAAGAGCATCGTCACCAAATCGGATTTGAGGCGCATCAAAATCGGCTGCGTTTCGGGGTCACCCAAACGGCAATTGAACTCTAGCGTTTTGATCGTGGTTTTGTTGCTCACATCTTTGCCAATCATCAAACCCGCATACAAAAAGCCTGTGTAGACAATGCCGTCTTTCGCCATGCCTTTGACCGTGGGAAGAATCACCTCGCGCAATGCACGCGCGTGGATGTCGGGCGTAACGACAGGCGCTGGCGAGTACGCCCCCATACCACCCGTATTCGGACCCGTGTCGCCATCGCCAATGCGTTTGTGGTCTTGCGATGTCGCAAGCGCCGTGACGTTTTTGCCATCACACAGCACAATAAAACTAGCCTCTTCGCCTGCCAAAAATTCTTCAATCACAATACGGCTACCCGCCGTGCAGCCTACGCCTATCATGGCTTCCACGGCATCGTGTGCTTCAGCAAGTGTCATCGCCACGACCACACCTTTGCCAGCAGCGAGGCCATCTGCCTTCACCACAATCGGAGCGCCATGCTTATCAACGTAGGCATGTGCAGCAGCAAGCGTGCTACCTTCAAACACATCGTAGTGTGCCGTTGGAATGCCATGTCGCGCCATAAAGGCTTTACTAAACGCTTTCGAGCTTTCTAACTGCGCGGCAGCTTGCGTGGGACCAAAAATGCGTAGGCCTTTGCTTCTAAATAAATCAACCACACCCCCAGCCAGTGGGGCTTCGGGGCCGACGACCGTTAAGTTAATTTTGTGGGTGAACGCCCAATCAGCCAACTCGTGAATATCCGTGATTGGCAGATTTTTAAGCCGCCCATCCATCGCCGTTCCGCCATTGCCCGGTGCCACGTACACCATCTGCACACGCGGCGATGCGGCTAATTTCCAAGCTAGGGCATGTTCGCGGCCACCGCCGCCAATCACAAGAATATTCATCTAATTCATCACTCAAAAAAATCGCTCAAAGCACAGCGTTATGAAACACATTTTGCACATCATCCAAGTCTTCCAAAACGTCCAGCAGTTTTTGCATCTTCGCAGCGTCGTCGCCCTGCATCTCAATGGCGTTATCCGCACGCATGGTGACTTCGGCGATAGCGGCTTTAAAGCCAGCAGCTTCAAGCGCATGGTTCACGCGCTCTAAGTCTGCGTAAGCCGTCAGTACCTCAATCGCACCATCGTCGCCAGTGATGATGTCCTCGCAGCCCGCATCCAGCGCGGCTTCCATGAGTTTGTCTTCATCGGTGCCTGGTGCAAAAATCATTTGGCCGCAGTGCTTGAACTGAAACGCCACCGAACCCTCAGTCCCCATATTGCCGCCGTATTTAGAAAACGCATGGCGAACCTCTGCAACGGTACGCAACTTGTTATCAGTCATCGTGTCCACAATAATGGCCGCGCCGCCAATGCCGTATCCCTCGTAACGAATCTCTTCGTAATGCACACCCTCTAAATTGCCCGTCGCTTTGTCGATATTGCGCTTGACCGTATCAATCGGCATGTTAGATGCTTTGGCTTTTTCTATCGCCAACCGAAGGCGTGGGTTGGCCGAAGAATCACCCCCGCCCGTGCGAGCCGCCACCATGATTTCACGCACCACCCGCGTCCAAATCTTTTGTCGCTTTTCGTCTTGTCGCCCTTTACGGTGCTGAATGTTCGCCCACTTGGAATGACCTGCCACCACTAACTCCTAAATTTTCAAAGTGGGGATTGTCGCATTAGAGGTGAGGATTATGGAACGGTGTAGTAGAGAACGCCCGACACGCCTGAAACAGTCGTTGTATAGCTAACCTGCAACGAAGCTCCTGCACACGTGATGGCGGCAGCTGTACTAGTTGCAGGTGTCCCTGTTAAGGTAACTTGAAAAGAATAATACAAATTAATATCTTCTGCTGCACTAGTCCCTGTGTAAATTGCATTCGATACTGTGGTGGGAAATAAGTTAGATGCGGTACAACCCGCTGTTTGACTTGTCGCGTTCACCGTCGTTCCAGAAGGCAATGGCAACAAACTTCCTGATGGACCAGAACCTTTCACGTAAAAAGTCAATGTTTTGGCTGCTGTACCCGTAAAAGATGTCGTTCCAGTCTTAATAAATGTAACCCCTGCATTCGCTACCGCCTGAGGATCTAAAGCGATATTGGACGAAAAGAAAATGGGAATTTGCCTACGCACAACGCCTGCCAATGCACCTGTGCAAGTGTTAACCCGCGCAGGCTGACCACCACCGTATCCCGTAGATGAAAGACCACCAGCGCCTGTACACGTTGTGGATCCACCTTTGGTAATTACAAATTCGCCAGCATCGTAAACGCCATTTTCATTGTCATCACGATAGGCATCACCCAAGTCAATCAGAGTATCAGTACCAGCGGTGTAGGCACCGTCACCGTTGACGTCTGTGTAATTTTTTACGCCCTCAAGATAAGCCAATACCGCCACACGCCCATTAGTAGGTCTCGGATTTTGCCCCATCAAGGTCACTTGACACTGCGAAAAGCCCGATGCATTCAAACCGCCAGAATTAGCCGTACTTGTTGAACATGATCGGTTAATTTGACCGCCAGAGCTTACAAAGTTGATGACCGTGCCATCAGGAACTGGATTGCCGTTTTGATCTGCGACACGCGCCGTGATCGTGGTGGTATCGCCATCGTATTGCCAAGCATCCATATTGGTTTTAGATGCAGTCAAGGTAATGGTTTTTTCCTGCGGTGGCCCTGATGCCACGGTCAAGCCGTTCGAAGTTGTGGTCACCGCCGAATTAATCGTCCATACTGCGGTAATGGTCACTGCGCCAGGCACATTGCCTGCATAGACCAATACCGTAGCAACACCTGATGAATCGGACGTTACGGTATATGCCGCCGTATTACCCGATGTGCCAAATGTCACGCCGCCTGGATTACCCGTCAATGTGAATTGAACGCTGGTTGACGGCGCAACAGCACCTGTGGAAAGCAAGGATTTAAACGACAAGGTCGTGGTTGCAGCAGCGCCTGAATTGCTTAAAAAGATTTGTGCAGGCGACGCAGACACAAAGCTAATCGATCCTGTCGTTGGCGCTGCAACCGTAATGCTGGTACTGGCAGTCGCGCCCGTAGCCGTTGCCGCAACGGTATCCGAACCTGAACACAAAGTGCCATCGGATTTCACCGAACTATAGGTTGCGCTAATCACACCGCTACCATTGGTTGTTGCCACGGATGGCGACACTTGTCCACAAGTCGCCGAGAGTGAAACGCTGACTGATGACGTGGGGGTCACACCATTACTTTTTACCGTCAAACTTAAAGCTGAATTAGCCCCCGATGAAATACTTGAAGGCGACGCCGTAAAGCTGGTGAGGGTAATCACGGGTGATGCCACCGTGATGGTGGCATAAGCCGTAGAACCGCCCGCAGTAGCCTGCACTGTGACCGCGCCGCTGCACAGTGAACCGCCAGCCGTGGTCGAGCTGTACGTTGCTGTCGCAACGCCCGATGAATTGGACGTGGCAGGGTTGGTTGTTGTGATCTGTCCGCACGTCGTACTAAATAAAACCGATACGCCAGAGGTCAATGCTTGATTCACCAATGTATTGATGGTGAGTGTGGTCGTACCGCCCGATGTCAAACTAGTACTTGCTGGCGTCAAGGTGCCTAGCGTCGTCGTCGGTGTCGTGGCGATACTGAAATTAATCGACTTGGTAATCGCTCCCGTTGTCGCCGTAAAGCTGGCAGAGGCAGTCCATGCGCCCGCAGTCCCTGGTACAACCACAATCTGCGCCACGCCCGATCCATTGGTCAGCGCTGTACCCGCCGATGGAATGGTGCTGGCTCCACCAGAAGGCGAAAAAGTCACAATCGCGTTAGAAGCCAAGCCCGTTGTATCGGTCGCTGTCGCCGTCAATCGATAGTTAGTCCCCAACGTCATGCTATTGACCACGTTGCCGCCGCTATCGACAAGACTTAGTGTCAGCGAGGGCGTCGTGGAACTAGAGCTGGTAGATGTCACTCCATAATTAGTTGTTCCTGTGACGGTCACGTAAGTCGTGGTACTCACAGCAGCTGTGGTTGACGTGGCTGAGGTCGTGGTTATTTTTGGAACGCTCGCGCTTGCACTCGCTGATGATGCACCCGCAGTTGAGGGCACGATCACCATGGTTGCAACACCTGCTGAGTTGGTGAGCGCCGTACCCGCGGTAGGGCTTAAGGTGGCATTGCTACCTGCCGAAAAAGTGACAACCACATTGGCAGCGGCGCCGCCCGTCTGCGAAGTGGTCGCAATTAAAGTGTAGCTATTACCCACCACCATGCTCGTGGCAGCATTGCCAGAGGAATCAACCAAGCTAAGTATCAGACTAGGTACATTGCTACTAGTGGTTGACGCCGCACCGCCGCAAGCGACAATGGTGAGTGCGCAGAAAAAAACAGCTGCGCCCGCGAGGACAAGCTGCAAATAACGTGCTGTCAGTGTTCTAAATTTCATCACATTCAGATTATATTGCGAGACGCTTTAAATTAGGATAAATTGCACTAGTTTCAAAAACTTGGAGAACAAACATGTTGATTCGCATCATATTACTGATCGGGGCATTTTTAGCAGGTTTACTGCTCTTAGCGGGTCAATGGGGATTGCTTAGTGGCAAAACCCCCACAAACTTAGGCATAACGGACGGCAAACTCAAAGCACCATCGCCAACCGAAAATAGCGTGTCAAGCCAAGCTTCCCTGTATCCGAACCATCCCATGCGTGCTTACGCCGAGATTGCACCCATCACCTACACAGGCGAGCCAGCAGCAGCTTGGGCGAAGCTTGAGCGCGCCGTCGGGGCGTTACCGCGCACATCCATCATTGCCAATAAAAAACTGGATTCAGGGCAGCGCTATCTCTACGCGCAGTGCACGACCCTGCTGCTACGCTTTACGGATGACGTCGAATTTGTCATGGACGAATCCAACCACGTCATCCACGTTCGTTCGGCCAGCCGCCTAGGACGAAAAGATTTTGGAACTAATCGTTCCCGCGTTGAGATCGTTCGCGCCGCATTTAATGCCTCGTGACAAACATGAAAATTAAATCGATTGCTGCTTTGTGTGTGTGGTTATGGGCAAGCGCTGCTGCTGCGCAGCCCAGCCCTTCTGCTCTATCAAGACTCAACCAATACCGCGCCGATTTGGGACTAAGTCAACTCGTCACCCATCAGTTACTCGATCAAACGGCTCTAGCGCACAGCCAATATCTATCGGCTCTCCAAGACCGCTCTGTGCTATCCAAGCTCGCACCAGATGGCACACCCGAGATGCACCTTGAGCGCACGGGTTTCGCCAAATTTACGGGAGTCACGATAGGCGATCGCGTCAAGCGCCAAGGCTATCGTTATCCCGCTGGCGAGCAAGTCGTCTTTAACGAGCGCTACAACAGCGGCGCTGATGTCGTTGATCAACTGATAACGACCGTCTATCACCGCTCTGGGCTACTCAACCCTGTGTGGTCAGAGCTGGGCACAGCAGCCGACACCCCCGATGCCGTGCTCGTGCTGGGCGAAGGCTCTACCAAAAGCAAGGTAGCTGGGGATTGGTTGGCCTACTATCCCGCGCATCAAAGTTTTGCTCGCCGTATTGCCTTTCAAAACGAACTGCCCGATCCTGCGCCCGAACGGCCTGGGCAATGGCTGGGGCTACCCATTAGCATCCACGCCGCTGCTGGAATGCGGCTGCAAGTGCAACAGTTTGTGGTGCAAAGACTATCCAGTAATATGCAAGCACCTGTACAGACCGTGGATGGAAAAATCTTAGACAGCGCACATGACCGACTAGTTGGTGCAAACGAAGCATTTTTTCTCCCCCTCATGCCGCTGGACTATTCAGCTCAATACGATGTCAGCGTTCAACTGCTCATCAACCAAGTACCTCGCGCCCTACGCTGGACGTTTCAAACGCCGCCCAATCCGTATCAAGTTTTGCCTATCAGTGCAGTGACCGAAGTTGTGCCTGGCGTGCCGCAAAGCCTTGAACTGCAAGGCGTACAAGGCAATTGGGGTTGGCAAGTTCAAATCTCAAGCCCGCAAAACGCAACGATTGAAGCGCGCAATCTAGGCGGCGGGAAAATGACCATCAATTTCCCCAGCAACTGCACCGCCAGTTGCCGCCTACTCGTCACTGTGAAGCACGAAGGTCCGCACCCCAGTACCGAAGTGCGCGAGTTTGTCACCAGTAAAGTATGGCTCGCTGCTCGCCCTGCGCAGCCCCTCAGCTACCCCAAAGAACTGCTCGCTGCGGCTGACAGCATCAGCAAACAAACAGGATCAAGAGCCTTGGCCTATGCGGTCAGCGATGGCCGCTGGATATGGAGCACAGGATCAAGCTCGGGCAGCCAAGAGGACATCAACAAAACCGTGCTCGCCAATTGCGTGCGGCAGGCCGAGCAAATGGGCGTGACCAAGTGCTCGCTATATCCGCTTTAATGCAGCCATCACATCTGCCAGCACGGGACGCACCGCAACCACCTTGCCAAAACCTGCACCATAAGCTGCAATTTGAATGCGTGGATGCGTGACCAGCGCTTCGCTTGTTGCCCAATTTTTGGATGGCACAAGCAGCGTTAAATGCTGAATGGCTTGACTGCTACTAAACAGCCAAATATCTTGATTCGCACTCGTGGAAGCCTTATCTGGCATGGCTTGCAGCAAGACTCTTTGCGCGTCTGTTAAGTTAGGCAAGCGTCTCTCATACGTCGCCACAAAATCCACCGTCGCACCTGCTGCGATGAGCTGATCTGCCAACCAAGGCCTGCCTTCTTGCTCGCCCAAATTATTTGCACCGCGCACCACGAGCACGCGCTTGCCTTGCCAATTACGCTTGCCTGAGACCGCCCACAGCGCTTCAGAATCAAACTGATTCGAGTTGCTATCAGGCGCATCAATTAAACCATCCTGCAAGCCATGCTGGATAAGGGCTGCGCGAGTGCCTAGCCCAGAGACCAAGCAACGCTTGGCCTGCAGAGCCTCTTTTTTGACGAATTTAAAAAAACCTTCCACGGCACTGCGGCTGACAAATACAAACGCGTCGTAACTTTGCATTGCATCCAAAACAAATGGAATACTGGCAATCTCAATCAGCGACAAAGCCACAGCGGATAAGCCCTCCGCTTGCATGGCACTCACCCAGCGTGAGCATTCAGGCTCGGGGCGAGTGACGATGACGCGTATGTCAGTCCGTATCATTTCAACTGCGCTGCGATGACCGTACCCAGCGCTTCAGCATCCGCAATCGTCTGCACGGTGGCTCGTGCTTCGGCACGTTTGATCATGCCCGTCACTTCATCGCCAAACGCGGCGCGAAGATACATCTCGTCACCCGCCAACGTAGCGTGAGCCGCCAGCGGCATCGAGCAGCTGCCGCCCATCGCACGGCTCACTGCCCTTTCGGCATAAGCTGCAAGCAGCGTCGGCTGATGAATCATGGAGGCGAGGAGCGCCAAGAGATCGCTTCGATCAGCGCGAATTTCTAAGCCCAGAGCGCCTTGCGCAGCGGCGGGCAGCATTTGATTAGTTTCAAAGACGGTGCGGATGCGACTGCCAAGTCCAAGGCGCTTCAGTCCTGCGGCAGCTAAAACGATGGCAGCGTAATTGCCCGCGTCGAGTTTGCCAAGGCGCGTATCTAAGTTGCCACGCAGCGGTTCGATTTGCACATCAGGTCGCAACGCCTTAATCAGCAGGGCGCGGCGCAGACTGGATGTGCCAACAATCGCACCGTGCGGCAGCTCAGCAAGCGTTGCAAAGTCGTTCGACACAAACGCATCGCGTGGGTCTTCGCGCTCCAGCACAGCCGCTAAAGCAAAGCCTTCAGGCAATTCCATCGGCACGTCTTTGAGCGAATGCACCGCAAGGTCGGCGCGGCCGTCCATCAGCGCGGTCTCCAGCTCTTTGACAAACAATCCTTTGCCGCCGACTTTGGAGAGCGTCTTGTCCAAGATTTGGTCCCCGAGTGTCGTCATGCCGAGTAATGTGACCGTGCAGCCCTTGGCTTCCAAGAGGGTTTTGATATGGTTAGCCTGCCACAGCGCAAGGCGCGATTCACGGGTGGCAATGGTGATGTGTTGAGTCAGATTCATAGGCTGGGATAATAACGGTATGAACCAATTAGACACAAAATCCCAAGCGTGGTCGGCGCTGTTCTCCGAGCCCATGAGCGACCTCGTCAAACGCTACACCGCCAGCGTGTTTTTTGACAAGCGCCTGTGGCAAGCCGACATCGCGGGCTCGCTGGCACATGCCGAGATGCTCTGTGCGCAAAAAATTATTTCCGCTGACGACCTCGCCTCTATTGAGCGCGGCATGGCGCACATCAAAGCCGACATTGAATCGGGCGCGTTTGAATGGAAGTTAGATTTAGAAGACGTGCATCTGAACATCGAAGCGCGTCTCACGCAACTGGTAGGCGACGCAGGTAAGCGCCTGCACACTGGGCGCTCGCGCAACGACCAAGTGGCGACCGATGTGCGCTTGTGGTTGCGCTCCGAGATTGATCTCATCACGGACTTGCTAGCTGCGCTGCAAGCCGCGCTGGTCTTGATTGCCGACAAGAATACGGACACCATCTTGCCTGGCTTTACGCATTTGCAAGTCGCCCAGCCCGTCAGCTTTGGGCACCATATGCTGGCATATGTCGAAATGTTCGCACGCGATGCCGAGCGCATGCTGGATGTTCGTAAACGCGTCAATCGCTTGCCGCTGGGCAGTGCCGCGCTAGCAGGCACTAGCTATCCGCTAGATCGCGAGCGTGTCGCCAAAACGCTAGGCATGGTGGATGAGCAAGGCCAGCCGCAAGTTTGCCAAAACAGCTTGGACGCGGTGAGCGACCGCGACTTCGCGATTGAGTTTGCAGCCGCTGCGTCGCTGGTGATGATTCACACCAGCCGCCTGTCGGAAGAACTGATTATTTGGATGAGCCAAAACTTTGGATTTATTCAAATTGGCGATGCGTTCACCACAGGCAGCTCCATCATGCCGCAAAAGAAAAACCCCGACGTACCTGAGCTGGCACGTGGCAAAACGGGGCGCGTGGTGGGGCATTTAATGGGACTCATCACGCTAATGAAGGGTCAACCCCTCGCCTACAACAAAGACAACCAAGAAGACAAAGAGCCGCTGTTTGACACGGTGGACACGCTGAAAGAAACACTACGCATCTTTGCCGAGATGATGGCCTCCGTGACCATCAAGCCCGAGGCCATGGAACGCGCCGCACTCAAAGGTTACGCCACCGCGACCGACCTTGCCGACTACATGACCAAGAAGGGATTACCTTTCCGCGATGCGCACGAAACGGTTGCCAAAGCCGTGAAGTTTGCGATTGCCCAAGGCGTCGACTTAAGCGCACTCAGCCTTGAAACTTTAAAGACATTCAACGCCAATATCGAAGCCGATGTCTTCGACGTGCTCAGCCTGCGCGGCTCGCTAGAAGCCCGCTCCACACTGGGCGGCACTGCACCCACGCAAGTGCGGATGCAAATTGCGCGGCACAAAGATCGCCTCAAAATTTAAGAACCAATCTTCAGAAAGCCCTTGCCATGTTTTGCATTCCACCCATTGATAAAATCACCTGCATTGAAGACCTGCGCGTGGTGCACCAAGCGCGCACGCCACGTATGTTCTACGACTACGCCGATTCGGGCTCGTACACCGAGAGCACCTACCGCGCCAACAGCGACGACTTCAAAGCCATGAAGTTTCGCCAGCGCGTCGCCATCAACATGGAAGGCCGTACCACAGCAAGCGTCATGCTGGGGCAAAAGGTGTCAATGCCCGTGGCGATTGCGCCCGTGGGATTGACGGGGATGCAATCGGCGGACGGCGAAATCAAAGCCGCACGCGCTGCTAAGGCCTTCGGCATTCCGTTCACGCTGTCCACCATGAGCATTTGCTCGATTGAAGACGTGGCCAAGGGTACAGATGGACATCCGTTTTGGTTTCAACTCTACATGATGCGCGACCGCAAATTTATGGAGCGCTTGATGGACCGCGCCAAGGCAGCAGGCTGCTCGGCGCTGGTGCTCACGCTAGATTTGCAAGTGCTGGGGCAGCGTCACAAAGACATCAAAAACGATATGACGGCGCCGCCCAAACTGACGCTTAAAAACATCGCCAACATGATGACCAAACCCACGTGGTGTATGGGCATGCTGGGCACCAAGCATCACGGCTTTGGCAATATCGTCGGACACGTCACGGGCGTGGACGACATGAGTTCGCTCTCTAGCTGGACGGCTAGCCAGTTCGACCCGCGCCTCAATTGGGAAGACGTGCAGTGGGTTAAAAACTACTGGGGCGGCAAGCTAATTTTGAAAGGCATTCAAGACCCAGACGATGCGCGCCTAGCGGTGCAATCGGGCGCAGACGCGCTGATCGTCTCCAACCACGGCGGACGGCAACTAGACGGCGCCATCTCCAGCATCGCTGCGCTACCTGCAGTGGTGCAAGCCGTCAATGAGGCTGGTGGCACAGCAGCAGGCATAGAAGTCCACATGGACGGCGGCATTAGGAGCGGGCAAGACGTGCTCAAAGCCTTGGCACTAGGCGCAAAAGGCGTGTACATCGGCCGCGCCATGGTGCATGGCTTGGGCGCGTATGGCGAAGCAGGCGTGACCAAGGCGCTGACCATGATTCAAAAAGAACTAGAGACCACGGCAGCGCTGTGTGGCGTGACCAAGCTGGATAACGTAACGACGGGGATTTTGCAAGCTGGGACGTTTTAAACAGCCAAAATCAGCGATCTATTCACAAAGGTACATCATGGACGACTCATTTACGGCATTAGAAAAAGGGGCTTGTTTATATTGGCCAGAAGAACTTGCAAGCAAAGCTAGTGAAATTAGTGCGCTTAGTCCGCTCATCGAAACTCAAGACATTTTTTTGAGTGTTTTAAAAACTGCCAATAAAAACCCCACTGTTTGGGAGACTGTTGTATTGGCAAGTGAAAAACTATCGCCCAATTTGTTTCTCAAGCATTTAATGGTCTTGTCAGATATTGGAGGTGAACGGTTGCAGCGTTTTAAAAAAGACTTTGCCACTATCTTTCCTTCAGGAAAATTTGAATATGTGTGGCAAGGCAATAGCTATCAGCATGCTTTCACTACGTCCAGCGGTAATCCCCCCGCAAATTAATAACAGTTAAAAGTAGAGACTTCAAAGCCCACTGGGCAGAAAGAGTTTTTACCAATGAAGACGAGTAAATTTAGCGACAGCCAAATCATGACGATCTTGAAACAAGGCGAGTCAGGCGTGCCCGTGA
>CANFWH010000037.1 GCA_947450645.1 Comamonadaceae bacterium
TAAACGCATTAAAGCCGATTTGGATGCGGGCAAAGTGGTCATCGTGACGGGCTTTCAAGGTGTCGATCCTGATGGCAACATTACAACGCTGGGGCGCGGCGGCTCGGATACCTCCGCTGTTGCAGTGGCGGCAGCGCTCAAAGCTGCTGAGTGCCTGATCTACACCGATGTGGATGGCGTGTACACCACTGACCCGCGTGTCGAACCCAACGCGCGTCGCATGGCGCGTGTGAGCTTTGAAGAGATGCTGGAGATGGCATCGCTTGGCTCCAAAGTTTTGCAAATCCGCTCGGTTGAGTTTGCGGGCAAATATAAAGTCCCTCTGCGCGTGCTGTCTAGCTTCACGCCGTGGGACATCAACATCGACGAAGAAGCCAAATCTGGCACATTGATTACTTTTGAAGAAGAGGGAGTGGGCGCTATGGAATCAGCAGTCGTATCGGGCATCGCGTTTAATCGCGACGAAGCAAAAATTTCAATCTTGGGCGTGCCCGACAAGCCAGGCATTGCGTATCAAATTTTGGGCGCCGTGGCAGATGCCAACATTGAAGTGGACATGATTATTCAAAACATTTCTAAAGATGGAAAGACTGATTTCAGCTTTACGGTGCATCGCAACGACTACGCTCGCGTGACCGATTTACTTAAAGCTAAAGTTTTGCCAAGCTTGGGCGTGACTGACTTTGTGGGCGACACCAAAATTTGCAAAGTTTCCATTGTCGGTATTGGTATGCGCAGTCACGTAGGTGTGGCTAGCAAGATGTTCCGCTCACTGTCGGAGGAGGGCATCAACATCCAAATGATTTCCACGTCCGAGATCAAAACTTCGGTGGTGATTGATGAAAAATACATGGAGCTGGCAGTGCGCTCGCTGCATAAAGCATTTGATCTTGAGGCATAATCGAGACCTTCGCTTTTTAGCCAAAATTTAGGAAACGTGACCGAGAGGCCGAAGGTGCTCCCCTGCTAAGGGAGTATAGGGTGTAGAGCCCTATCGAGGGTTCGAATCCCTCCGTTTCCGCCAACGACTTTTAATGTCATCCCCCCTTACACAATCGCTCAATCCAGAGCAAGCTCGCGCTACCACTCTTCCGAACGAGCACGCGCTCATTTTGGCGGGGGCAGGGTCTGGCAAAACCCGTGTGCTGACGACCCGTATTGCGTGGCTCTTGCAGCAAGGTCATGTAGGCGCTGGGGGCATACTGGCTGTGACTTTCACCAATAAAGCCGCGAAGGAAATGAAGCTTCGCCTGACCTCGATGCTGCCCGTTAATGTGGGCGCGATGTGGATTGGCACTTTCCACGGGCTTTGCAATCGATTTTTGCGTGCGCATTACAAATTGGCAGGTTTGCCGCAGACGTTTCAAATTTTGGATACGCAGGATCAGCTCTCGGCTGTCAAGCGCCTGTGCAAGCAGTTCAACATTGACGACGAGCAATATCCGCCTAAGCAACTCTCGTGGTTTATTTCAGCCTGCAAAGACGATGGCAAGCGTCCAAAAGATGTGGAAGCGAACGACTCCGCCACACGCAAAAAAGTCGAGCTCTATCAACTTTACGAAGAGCAATGCCAGCGCGAAGGCGTGGTCGATTTTGCCGAGTTGATGTTGCGCTCCTACGAGTTACTGCGCGATAACGATGAGCTGAGAAGCCATTACCAACGGCGCTTCCAGCACATTTTGGTGGACGAGTTTCAAGATACGAATAAGCTGCAATACGCATGGCTGAAGATGTTTGCGGGGGCAAGCTCCAGTCTCTTTGCCGTGGGCGACGATGATCAAAGCATTTACGCATTTCGCGGCGCGCGCGTGGGCAATATGGCCGACTTTGTGCGCGATTTTTCCGTGCAACATCAAATCAAGCTAGAACAAAACTACCGTAGTTACAGCAACATTTTGGACAGCGCCAACGAGCTTATAAGCCATAACCAGCGGCGCTTAGGGAAAAATTTGCGAACCGATCAAGGAGCTGGAGAACCCGTTCGTGTATTCGAAGCGACAGGCGACTTAGCCGAAGCGAAATGGGTTGTGGACGAAGCGCGACAGCTTTACCGCGAAGGCCAAAACGGCGACAGCACACGCGGTGTGCCGCGGCGTAGCGAGATCGCGGTGCTCTACCGTAGCAACGCGCAAAGCCGAGTGATTGAAACTGCGCTGTTCAATGCGGGCGTGCCATACCGCGTGTATGGTGGCCTGCGATTTTTTGAACGCGCCGAAATCAAACACGCGCTCGCGTATTTGCGCCTGATGGAAAACCCGCTGGACGACACCAGCTTCATGCGTGTGGTCAACTTTCCGCCACGCGGTATTGGTGCCCGCTCGATAGAGCAATTGCAGGATGCGGCGCGTTCTGCTGGTGTGTCGCTGTACTCGGCGGTGCATCACATCACGGGCAAGGCGGGGACGAACATTGGCGGTTTTGTGGCAAAAATTGACGTGCTGCGCGAGCAAACCGTGAGCCTGAGTTTGAGCGAAACGATCAAGCTGGTGCTTGAGCACTCTGGGCTTTTGGAGCATTACCGAACAGAGCGTGAAGGCGCGGATCGCGTAGAAAACTTGGAAGAGTTAGTCAATGCTGCCGAGAGTTTTGTGACGATTGAAGGTTTTGGTAAAGAGGCGCAGGCCTTGCCAGACGGTGCTTTCCAGCAAGCGGACAGCGAAGATGAAGTCATGTCGCCGCTCGCCGCATTCCTAACCCACGCCGCATTAGAAGCGGGCGACAACATGGCCGATGCGGGGCAAGACGCGGTGCAACTCATGACCGTGCATGCATCGAAAGGCTTGGAGTTTGATGCGGTTTTCATCACGGGTTTAGAGGAGGGGCTTTTCCCGCACGAGAACTCGCAGTCGGACGCGGATGGCCTAGAGGAAGAGCGCCGCTTGATGTACGTGGCGATCACGCGGGCGCGCAAGCGTCTGTACCTCACGCACTCGCAAACGCGGCTTTTGCATGGGCAGACACGCTATGGCATCAAGAGCCGCTTCTTAGAGGAGCTCCCTGAAGAATGTTTGCGCTGGATTACGCCGAAGAATCAAGGCTTCCAAAGCAATTTCAACACCCCATCGGCCTATAAGCCTTATGAGGATTGGCCTGCACGCAAGTCCATCTCGGAAGCCGCTCCTAGCTTGGCTCCCAAGGCATCGGATGTGCAGGGTCTGCAAAAAGGTATGAAAGTCTTTCACACCAAATTTGGCGAAGGCGCGGTTTTGAGTTTGGAAGGCGCTGGATTAGACGCCAGAGCGCAAATCAACTTTAGCCGCCATGGCACCAAGTGGCTGGCGCTCTCGGTGGCTAAGCTGACTGTAATTTAAGCTGGCGGCGCTTTTGGCACTTGGTGCTGAAAGCAATCCACAAACGTGGGGAAGGTGGATGCCATAAAAATGGCGGAGAGCAGCACCATCAGTGGCATCAGCAAGAATGCCGCTGCGCCGCCGCCCATCACTAGGCTGGCAATCAAAAGCACGGCACCACTGATGACGGAAAAAACGCCCGCCCAAACCAACACAAACACGCCAAACGCACGCCAGTTTCTATAAACGGCATAGGCGCTATAAAACAGGCTTTTGGACAGCGGCATTTTGTTCCAATTCATCAGCGCGGGTGCAAACCAAAAAATGGCGGCCAAGGGAAAATAGAGCACTGTGGTCAACAACGCAGCATTTTTAAAGCCTTCTTTTTGCGCCAGCTCTTGGCTAAGGCCTCCGCCCTGCATATACATCTTGGCGAACTCGCCACCATCAAGAGATGCGCCAATTAAAAGCACAAACGCAAACCCAAATGCAAACCAAACACCCATGTGTAACAGTGGTTTGAACGAGCGCCGAATTGTGAGCCAGGCCATCAACATAGGCGGTGGGGTCATGGGCAGGATGATGTTGTTTTTGAGTTTGACGCACTCGTTGCCCACGGCCATCATCCCTAGCGTGAGCGCAGGGAAAGCGAGCATCGACAGGTAGTTTCCGACATAGGGAATAGTTCCCAAAAGAATCAGCATCACCATAAAACTAGTGAAGAAGCCGATAAAGGCGGCGGGCTTGTAAGCAAAGAGTGCAAAGCCGCTTTTGACCCACAGAAAGCCTGCGCGCGCAGGAAGGATATTGAGTTTCATAAGGACTTAAAAAGCGAGACGGTGCTGCAGCACACGTTCAAAATGAGAGGGGTCGTGAGGCGTTAAAAGGGACGCTTCGCGCGGCAAATAAAAATCCCATAGCCGGGATATCCAAAAGCGCAGCGCAGCCGCGCGCAGCATGGCGGCTTGCAGCCCACGCTCTGCTTGGGTTAGCGGGCGAATGCTCTCGTAGCCCTTGGTGAATGCGGCTTGCAGAGCATCGTCTGGTTTGCCTGTCGTGTGGTCAATACACCAGTCGTTCAGGCACACGCAAATATCGAATAGCCAGGTGTCGATGCCTGCAAAATAAAAATCAAAAAATCCCGTAAGTTTGTCATGACCATCGACGTTGTGACTTGCATCAAACATGACGTTGTCACGGAACAAATCAGCGTGGATCGCGCCCTTTGGCAAGGCCGCGTAGGCGCTGCTGGCTGCCACGTGGTTTTGATACGCAAGCTCTGATTGAATGAGCTTGGTTTGCTTATCATCTAAATGCGGCAGCACTGTGGGAATCGTCTCGTTCCACCATCCAAGGCCACGCAGATTGGGCTGTGTCATCGGGAAATAACGACCAGCAAGGTGCATTCGTGCCAGCATCGCGCCCACTTGCTCGCAGCGGTCAGGCGTGACTGCGCCATCGTTGCGTCCCGCCAATTTATTGACGATGCAGGCAGGCTTGCCGCATAGCTCGTGCAGAATTTTTCCATCAACGTTTGCTTCAGGCATCGGCACGGCAATGCCTGCCTTGGCGAGGTGGCGCATCAGCTCCAAATAAAACGGTAATTGTTCGCGCGTCAGGCGTTCAAACAGCGTGAGAACGTAACTATTTGTCACACCATCTCGTTCGGTGTCAACAAAGTAGTTCGTGTTTTCAATACCGCCTTTGCAAGGCGCAATGGCGGTCAGCGTGCCAAGCCCTAAATCGGCTAGAAATGGCGCGGCTTCTTCAAAGGTAACGGTGGTGTAGACGGCCATAGAAATGAGAGTGAAGGCGTGATTTTAAGGGAGGGCACAATTGGGGGCTATGACTAATCAAAAACGCCTCGTGTTAGTGGACGGCTCCAGCTATCTTTACCGCGCTTTTCACGCCATGCCTGACCTTCGTGCTGTTGCAGGCGACCCTGCCAGCGCCCCTACTGGCGCGGTGCGCGGCATGATTAACATGATGAGCTCGTTGCGCAAAGAGCAAGTGCTTAAATCAAACCAGCCCGATGATTTGGCGGCACTTGACGCGCCGCCCATCACATACGGCGTGTGTGTATTTGATGCGCCAGGCCCGACGTTTCGTGACGCGCTGTACTCTGAATACAAAGCGACACGCTCGCGGATGCCTGATGATTTGCGGCTGCAAATCGCGCCGATTCATGAACTGGTCGCCCTGATGGGCTGGAAGGTGCTCACCGTGCCAGATGTCGAGGCTGACGACGTGATTGCCACGCTGGCCGATATCGCTTCTACCCATGGCATCGAGGTCATCGTGTCTAGCGGTGACAAAGATTTGAGCCAGCTCGTGAACGAGCACATCACCATCATCGACACCATGAACGGTAAGCGCCGCGATGTGGCAGGCGTGACCGCAGAGTTTGGCGTGCCGCCTAATTTAATGGTCGATTTGCAAACATTGATTGGCGACACGGTGGACAACGTACCCGGCGTGGAAAAGGTCGGCCCCAAGACCGCGGCGAAGTGGTTGTTGGAATACGGCTCGCTAGACCAATTGGTCGCTAAGGCTGATGAAATAAAGGGTGTAGCAGGGGAGAACCTCAGGAAAGCGATGGATTGGTTGCCCAAGGGTAGGGCGTTAGTCACCATGAAACGCGATTGCGATTTGAGTGGTCACACGGCTTACGTTAATGGTCTGCCAGACTTTGATGGGCTTGTTTTGCAGGCTGAAAATGCGGATCAATTGGCGGGTTTCTACGAAAAATATGGTTTCAAATCTTTGCTGAAAGCCACGCAGGACGGGGCTTCCAGCAGGGCCAAATCACCAACCAAGCCTGCATTCAAGCCAAGCGAAGCGTTGGATGATCTGTTTTCCGATCACGCGCCCGAGGTTGCGCCTAATATCAATTTTGAAATTGCTAAAAATTACGAAACCATTTTAACGATGGCAGAGCTTGACGATTGGCTTAATCGCCTGCAAGCCTCGCCACTCGTGGCTTTGGACACGGAGACTGACTCCATCCACGACATGCTGGCACGCTTGGTGGGCATTAGCTTTGCGGTGGAGGCTGTGGACGCAAGCGGTGAAAAAATGGTTCGCGCTGCTTATGTTCCGCTGATGCACAACTACCCCGATGCGCCTGTACAGTTGGCTATGGATGAAGTGCTAGCCAAGCTCAAGCCGTGGTTAGAGGACGCAGCTAAGCCCAAGGTGGGGCAACACATCAAATACGACCGCCATGTGCTAGCAACCGCTGGGATTGAAGTCCGCGGCTACGCGCACGACACGATGCTGCAAAGCTACGTGCTGGAAGTCCACAAGGGGCATGGGCTGGAAAGCCTTGCTGAGCGGCACTTGGGGCGCAAAGGTGTGAGTTTTGAGGAGCTCTGCGGCAAAGGCGCGAAGCAAATCACCATTGACCAAGTGGATGTGGAGCGCGTGTCCAATTACGCCTGCGAAGACGCAGAAATGACGCTTGCCGTGCACCATGTGCTGTGGCCACGCCTAGAGGCGGAGCCCAAGCTGCGTGCGGTCTACGAGCTAGAGATTGCATCGTCGGAAGCCTTATTCCGTATGGAGCGCAATGGCGTGTTGATTGATGCGGATGCGCTGCGTGAGCAAAGCAAAAACCTAGGCGGACGCATCGTCACGTTGGAGGCAGACGCCTACGCGTTGGCGGGTCAGCCGTTTAACCTCGCATCGCCCAAGCAGATTGGCGAAATCTTTTTTGAAAAGTTGGGGTTGCCGATTGTCAAAAAGACTGCAACGGGCGCGCCCAGTACCGATGAGGACGTACTGGAGAAGCTTGCGCTCGACTATCCGCTGCCAGCCAAGTTGCTGGAATATCGCGGCCTTGCCAAATTGAAGAATACCTACACCGACAAGCTGGCAACTCTTGCCAACCCACGGACAGGGCGGGTTCACACGCACTATGGTCAAGCGATTGCGGTGACGGGGCGCTTGTCGAGTACTGATCCCAATTTGCAAAACATTCCTGTGCGCACGACCGAAGGGCGAATGGTGCGCGAGGCGTTTATTGCCGCGAGTGGCAATCAAATCGCCAGTGCTGACTATTCGCAAATCGAGCTGCGGATCATGGCGCATTTGAGTGGTGACGAGAGCTTGCTGGCTGCTTTTCATGGCGGGCTTGATGTCCACAAAGCCACGGCGGCTGAGGTGTTTGGCGTGGAAGTAGATGCGGTCAGCAGTGAGCAACGACGCTATGCCAAGGTGATTAACTTTGGACTGATTTACGGCATGAGCAGCTTTGGACTGGCGCGAAATCTTGGCATCGAAACTAAGGCTGCGGCTGCGTATATTGACCGCTATTTCCAGCGCTACCCAGGTGTGAAGCGCTACATGGACGAAACACGCGCTCAGGCCAAGGCACGCGGTTATGTCGAGACTGTGATGGGGCGCAGACTCTATCTGCCAGAAATCAATTCACCCAATGGCCCACGCCGCGCAGGTGCAGAACGCGCCGCCATCAACGCGCCTATGCAAGGCACGGCGGCAGACCTTATCAAGCTTGCTATGTGCGAGGTGCAGCGTGTGTTGGATAGCGAACATCGGGCGACCAAACTCATCATGCAAGTGCACGATGAATTGGTGTTTGAAGTGCCCGAGCACGAGATTGATTGGCTAAAGCTAGAAATCCCGCGCATCATGGCGGGCGTGGCCGCGCTCAAAGTGCCGCTACTAGCCGAGATTGGTGTGGGTAAAAATTGGGACGTGGCGCATTAAAAATCGTAGAGCCTCTCAGGATTGCTGACAAAGATTTTTTGCCGCGTGACGTCATCGCCCGTCCACAGAACGATGCGTTCTATCGCACGCTTGTCGTCAACATCGTTAAACGACTCAATCACCTCTGGACGCCTTATCTGGCCTGGCTTTGCGCCAGGGTGTGGCCAATCACTACCCCATAACATTCGATCAGGGTTAGCCGCAATGAGCGCCTGCGCGATGGGCTTAACGTCTTCGCAATCGGGCAGTTCCGAGATACGTTGCGCCGCTGAGAGTTTGACCCAGACAAAGCCTTGCTGAACAAGGCCTAGCAGCGTATCAAGATGCGCCTGCGACACGCCTAGTTTGGCATTTGCACGGCAAAAGTGATCGACCACCACAGGGACGCCCGTATCCCGAATCGCAGGTGCTAGTGAAGCGAGCACGGGCAGCGTGGTGTACATCTGCAAGTGCCAATCGAGGTGCGCCACTCGCCCTGCCGACCAGCGGAAAAGTTGTTCTGCATACGCAGGATCGCTCACCCCGCTGGTTTCTAAATTTAAGCGGATACCCCGAACACCTGCGGCATGCATGGCCTGCAAAGACTTATCTGTCGTGGCTTCGTCAATAACCGCTACGCCACGTGCTTTGTCTCCTTGAACGCCGTGGTCTGCGGCTTGATTTTGCGTGTTGATGCGGATGAGCGCATCCACCGTGCAGCGGTTGTCGGCGCCGTAGGGGCTGGGCTGCACAATGACGACGCGCTGGGTGCCGATGCTTGTGCCCAGCGCCAATAGCGCTTCAATGCTCGCGTCTTCTGGCGTGTATTGCCGTGCTAAGGCGTATGGGTACTGGCCTTTAGGCCCGAAGACGTGGGTGTGACAATCACAAGATAGGTTTGGAAGGTTTCTATTCATACTCTTGTATTATTGATGTTCACATAATAAGGATATGTCATGCGATTGATTAGTTTTGAAGAAGACGGGGTTGCCAAAATTGGCGTGCTGCGCGGTGGTGACTCAAACGAGTACGTAGATTTGTCACTGGTTGATCCGAGCTTGCCGATGGATATGACAGCATTATTGAAGCTAGAGGGTGGTCTGCAAACCGCCGCCGAAGCGGCTGAACACGTTCCCACCTCGGCTTGCAATATGCTCACAGGACTGCACGGCCATGGCTTTAAATATTTGCCCGTGGTTTCGCATCCGGGCCAAGTTATTTGTATGGGGCTCAACTATGCCGATCACGCCGCTGAGGGCGGTCATTCTCGCCCTGAGTACCCTAGTTTTTTTATGCGTGGTCCGAATTCTTTAATTGGACATGGGCAGTCCATCGTTCGCCCAATGGCCTCGCAGAATTTGGATTACGAGGCAGAACTTGCCGTCGTCATTGGCAAGCGTGCCAAGCATCTCACGAAAGAAAATGCGCTTGAATATGTGGCGGGTTACACCTGCTTTAACGATGGCTCTATCCGTGACTATCAGCGCAAGACAGGTCAGTGGACGATTGGTAAAAATTTCGATAAAACAGGCGCATTTGGTCCTTGGCTCGTCACGCCCGATGAGCTGCCCGCAGGCGCAGCAGGACTTCGGATTCAGTCGCGCCTCAATGGTCAAATCATGCAAGACTCGAATACCAAGCTCTTTTTGTGGAATGTCGTCGAGGCGCTGTGCATCATCACCGAGTGCATGACGCTAGAGCCTGGTGACGTCATCATTACAGGCACGCCCGCTGGCGTAGGTTACGCACGCAAGCCACCCGTGTGGATGAAGCCTGGCGATGTGTGCGAGATCGAAATTGAAGGCATTGGCATTTTGTCAAGCACGATTGCCGACGAACATTAAAATCATCTTTCATTTTTTAAGGACATCCCATGCAAAAGGCCATCGACACTATCTTCAACAACGCTCGCACGCAAAACGGCTGGACTGACAAGCCTGTTACCGACGCGCAAATCAAAGCGATTTATGACATCGCCAAAATGGGCTCCACCAGTATGAACTGTCAGCCTGCACGCTTTCAGTTTTTGCGCACAGCCGAAGCCAAGGCCAAACTCGCCGCCTGCGCATCGCCTGGCAATCAAGCCAAGATCAATGCAGCGCCCGTGGTTGCCATCATTGGCATGAATCCAGAGTTCTACAAAGAGTTGGATAAAAACTTTGCATTCAATCCCAATGCCCGAGCCATTTTTGAAGGCAACGAAGGTTTGATTCAAGGCACGGCATTTCGTAACAGCACGCTGCAAGGTGCGTACCTTATGGTCGCGGCTAAATTACAAGGCTTGGATTGTGGCCCCATGTCGGGATTTGTGCCTGCTAAGGTGGACGAAGCGTTTTGGGCGGGCACACCCGTCAAAACCAACTTTATTTGTTGTCTAGGTTATGGCGATCCAGCTAAAGTGATGGCGCGTCTGCCGCGCTACACCTTTGACGAAGCTTGCCAGTTGAGTTAGGCTTGCTCTCGCCTTATTTCTCTGAGCATAAATAGGTAGAGTCCTTCTACTTTTTCTCTAGCCCACGGCGTTTTGCGCAAAAATTTGAGGCTTGATGCGACGCTAGGATCAAGATTAAAACAGCGCACTGGGATGCGAGCGCCTAGCTCCTCCCAGCCGTAGTGCTCGGCAAGCCGAGTCACGATGACTTCTAACGTCAGGCCATGCAGAGGATCAAGCATTGATGCTTTGACGCACAAACTCGACGTGCTGACGCAAGGTGTAAACACGGTCGGTAAACAGTTTGGCAAATTTAGTGGTATCAATCAGCGCTTCCATCTTGGCTAGCTTGTCATCAATGGACGCGCTGCCGCCTTTTGATTTGATGTCGAGCTCAATAATTTTTAGCTCGCCATAAAGCTTGAACAATTTACGCTCTTGTCGCCATTTTTGTAGCTCGGGCAATAACTTGATCACGGGCACCACGACTGCGAGCAAAGGAATCAAAATCAATAATAAGCGCTGAACAAAATTAGCCGCCCAAAATGGCATGTAACGCTGTAAGAACGGCTTACCTGTTGTGAAGTAGCGCTTTGCCTCTTCCGATACGGGGAAGTCTGCGCCCTTTAGCGCTGGAAAATCACCTGGACGATTGAGTGCTCCACCACTGTTGTGAACGTGTGCCGCTGCATCGAGCAAGAGGTAGGCAAGCGCTGGATGAATGTTTTCGTTGACCACTAAATTTGCCGTGGTACTTAGCATCGTGATATCTCTTGCTGGAATATTATTTTGCAGATCAAACACACCTTTGGGTACGGCAATAGGTTGCAAGTACGGCAATAAACGCGACAGTGCAGGGGCATGCACCAAATCAACAATTTGCACGCTTGACGTATGCAGCAGTTGTTGAACCGACGCGGCATCAGGCGCGGCGACCACAAAAGCGGCATCAATGGCGTGATGAGCAAAGGCTTTGGTTGCTGCAGCACTGCCCATGGGTAACCACAGTTTGTCGTCTTGTTTGAGACCAGATTTTTGTAGTAAGTCAAGCGCCACTTTGCGTGTGCCACTACCTTCTGGACCGATGGCAATCCGTAGTCCTTTTAGCTGGATGATGTCGTTGATTTTTCCGTTTTTTGCAAATAACCAAACAGGTTCGTAGGCCACGTTGGCTAAGCTTTGTAGGGATGAAAAATCATCAGAGTCAGGATCAATTCCTTGGCTAAGCGTGCCGAGGCCTCCTTGAACAAAACCCGACATCACAGGGTTTTTAGTATCTTTCAGTCGACTCAAGTTTTCTACCGAACCAGCGGACTCGCGTACATCGAGTGTGATGCCATCTTTCGCTAGTATGGTTTTATAGCGCTGGGCAAATTTGTAATAGGCGCCGTCGCTCGCACCTGCTGTAAACACCAAGGTTTTAGGCGGTGCAGGGCTGATGTAGCGACTGAGTAACCAAAACACCATGAACAATAACAAGACAAGTGCTGCACTAAGACAGATCTTTTTATGCTCTTGAAAGAAATCACGCATCGCATTTTCCTTATTTATTTATATGGGCTATGGATTCCCGCCTACGCAGGAAGGATGGGCTTTACATGCTGGCATAGTTAGGACCGCCGCCGCCTTCTGGTGTCACCCACACTATGTTTTGCGTTGGGTCTTTGATATCGCAGGTTTTACAGTGCACGCAGTTTTGTGCGTTGATTTGCAAGCGGTCAGAGTTATCTTCGTTCTTCACAAACTCGTACACGCCAGCAGGGCAATAGCGACTCTCTGGCCCCGCGTACTGTGCGAGGTTGATACCCACAGGAACGCTAGCGTTTTTAAGCGTGAGATGCGCTGGTTGGTTTTCGGCGTGATTTGTGTTGCTGACGAATACGCTAGACAAACGATCAAACGTCAGTACGTTATCGGGCTTTGGATACTGAATTGGCTCGCAGAGCATAGCCGGCTTGAGGCTCACGTGGTCTGGCTTGGTACGACGTAGCGTCCATGGTGGGGTTTTAATGCCAAGTTTTGGCAGCAGCCAATGCTCGATAAAGGTCATCACCGAACCGGCGATAAAGCCCGATTTAAACCAAATTTTGAAGTTGGAGGCAGACTTCAACTCATCGTGAAGCCAGCTTTTAGCAAAAGCTTCTGGGAAGGCCGTGAGCTCGTCGTGTTGACGGCCTGCAACCACCGCATCGTAAGCAGCTTCCGCCAAGAGCATGCCGCTCTTCATGGCAGCGTGACTGCCCTTGATACGCGCCGCATTCATCATGCCGGCATCACAGCCGATGAGCGCGCCGCCTTTAAACACTAGCTTTGGAAGGCTACCGAGGCCACCGTTATTGATGGCGCGTGCACCGTAGCTGATGCGCTTGGCACCTGTTAAATGCTTCGCGATCGTGGGATGCGTTTTCCAGCGCTGCATCTCTTCAAATGGACTTAAATATGGATTGGTGTAGTCAAGGCCTGTAACGAATCCAAGCGTGACTTTATTACCTTCAAGGTGATACAAAAAGCCGCCGCCAAAGGTCTGCATATCCATTGGCCATCCTGCGCTATGCACCACCAGTCCTGGCTTAGCGAGTTCGGCAGGCACTTCCCACAGCTCTTTAATACCTAGCGCAAAGCTGGCAGGGTCTTTGCCTTCCATCAGATTGAATTTTTCAATCAACTGCTTGCCCAAATGGCCACGTGCGCCTTCGGCAAACACCGTGTATTTGGCGTGTAACTCCATGCCGATTTGAAATTCATCCGTCGGCTCGCCCTCGCGGCCGATGCCCATATTGCCTGTGGCAATGCCTTTCACGCTACCGTCGTCGTTGTACAAAATCTCTGCGGCGGCAAACCCTGGAAATATTTCCACGCCAAGTGCTTCGGCTTGCGTCGCCAGCCAGCGCACCACGTTGGCAAGACTCACCACGTAGTTGCCGTCGTTGTGCATATTGCTCGGTACTAAAAAGTTTGGCGTTTTAAAGCCACCTGTTTTCGTGAGCACAAAAATTTCGTCAGCCGTCACGGGTTGATGGAGTGGCGCGCCCAGTTCTTTCCAATTGGGAAAGATCTCATTCATAGAGCGTGGATCCATCACCGCGCCAGAGAGGATATGGGCTCCTGGCTCGGAGCCTTTCTCTAATACACAGACCGAGACTTCTTTGCCGCTTGCTGTAGCTAGCTGTTTGAGCTTGATGGCAGCAGAGAGTCCACCAGGCCCTGCACCAACAATCACAACGTCATATTCCATGCTTTCGCGTGGGCCGAATTGGGTGAGAATTTCTTGCGGTGTCATGGTGTCATTTCAAAGTCAAAATTTGATTTTATGATGCTGATATGAGATATTTAATTCCAGACACCAAAAAGCTCGTCTATCAATCCACCTTCCCCATGCGTTGGGGCGATATGGATGCTATGGGGCATCTCAACAACGCCATGTACTTTCGCTATTTCGAAACTGTGCGCATGGATTGGTTGCTCAGCGTTGGTGCTAAGGCAAATCCAAATGGCGAAGGTTTTGTGATTGCGAACGCGGTGTGTAATTTTTATAAGCAACTTAGCTTTCCGTGCAGCATCGTTGCCAAGCTTTATGTTAGCGATGTCGCGCGCACGACGTTTGAAACTTGGATTACGTTAGAGCTAGAAACCGAGCCTGACGTGATTTATGCGGCGGGAGGCTCGACCACGATTTGGATTGACTCGGTGGTTAAAAAAGCAGCGGCATTGCCTGAGTGGTTGCGGGACAAGCTCACATCGCTTTAAACAAATGACCGTACAAGCGGCTCACAGCAAGGGTTTCGGGCCGATGGCGCAGTTTTAAGCTCACTTTAAAGCTCTCATCGCGATGAACGGAGGCGATGCTGGACACACGCACTACCGTACCGCGGTGCACTTGCCAAAAAACGTTTGAATCTAGCTGCGCGAGCAAATCTTTCAGCGGTGTGCGAATCAAATATTCTTGATCTGCCGTTAGCACACGGATGTACTTGTCGGCGGCTTCAAAGTACACCACGTCTTCAATCGGAATCATTGAAATCGTGCTACCTTGTGCGGATGTTTTACTGGCTTGAATCACGCTAAGCCTTGTCTGCTCTGGGCTAGCAGCCAATAGTAGGGTACGAAGCTGCGCGGCAGTGACGTCAAAATCTTGTGGTGATGTGGTTCGATCATCAAGACGTGCCTTGAGTCTAGCAACTGTTTGAGCGAGTCTATCCGCCCGCACGGGTTTCAAGATGTAGTCTGCGGCCTGCGTGTCAAACGCCGCGAGTGCGTATTCGTCGTAGGCGGTGACGAATACGATCAGCGGTAAGGGTTTAGCTGCTGTATCTGCCGATTCCGCCCACGTGGAAGCCAAGCTGGATGCGGCTTCCAAGCCTGTCATCACGGGCATTTGGATGTCGAGAAAGACGACGTCGGGCATCAAAGCCATAGATTGATTGACGGCGTTTGTCCCATCGCCCACGATTGCCACAATCGCCAGTTCGGGCCAGGCGCGAGTCAGTTCGCGTTTAAGAGATTCAGCGAGCAGTGGCTCGTCTTCAGCGATAAGAGCTTTGTACATAGGAGCGGACGCGGCAGTGATTAAGAATACTTGGGTCGGTACTCAAGGGAAGTGAGATGGTGACGACAGTTCCGTTTGGCGTATGAGGCGAAATGGCAACGCTGGCGACGGAGCCATGCAACGTGTGAAGGCGCTCGCGTATTTGTGTGAGACCAAAGCCAGAGCGGGATGCGCTATCAAAACCAAGTCCTGTATCGGTCACCGTGAGGATGAGTTGCTGTCCTACTTGTGCTGCTGTAACCCGCACTTCTCCTCCATGTGCGCTTGGCTCTAAGCCATGTATCACGGCGTTTTCCACCAAGGGTTGCAAGAGAAGTGCAGGGCAGGGGGTAGCCTTTAATTCGTCTGGCAGCGATAGTGAATAGTGCAGTCGCTCGCCCATGCGTACTTGCATCAGCGCAAGGTAATCGTCAAGCCGATCAAACTCCAATGTCAGCGCATGCGTGGTCACGCGCGATGCGCCTAGCGTGGCGCGTAAGTAGTCTATGAGCCTATCCAACATGGACTGGGCACGCACAGTATCCACGTCAATCAACACTCGCAAATTAGCCAGTGTGTTGAAGAGCATGTGCGGCTCAAGCTGCGATTGAAGGAGCTGCAGCTTGGATTCGGTCGCTTGCTTCTCAGCAATTTGCAGACGATTTTGTTGGTAATAAAAAACAATGAACGCCGTGCTAATAGAGACACACAAAACAACGTAGCCTGCCAATTTTTGCGGCGCATAGCGCCATAAATCAAACGTGGACCAGCCTGCATACCAATCACCAATCACCGTGCCAATGATGAAGCCAAGGACAATGCTTGTCAGAATGAAAATCTTGGTACCACGCACACGCGCCCATGGCTGACCTTCTGGCGTTGGGAATAAACGCAACCGAACGGCATCCGTTAAAAACCAAATGGGCGTAGCGGTTGCATAGGCATAAACCAATTGGATATTGAGCGCATGGCGGCTTTGCAGCGCCCATAGCACCACCGCAACCACGCCCGTGATGAGCATGACAAAGCAAAAACGGCGAAAGAGAGATGGGCGATTCATAAATTTATTTGCTACGGCGTAATCGGATTGTCCAGTAAATGATGATGGGCGCAATCATTACCGAAGGGGCAATCCACACCAGCCAGCCTGGTTGCACACTGCGGATGTTCACCACAGCCACAGCCGTCACAGTTGCAATCGTGCCCCCCATCATGTGTGTCATGTGACTCACGATTCGCTCAGCGCCTTTAAATTTATTTCTGCGAAGCCCCAGCATCTCGATCACGGATAGTGCTCCTGCGATACCAGCAAAAACGAAAAGAACGACGTGGTTTGTTCCCGTGCTCATCCATCCAAGTCCAAGCATGACAAGGCTTGTCGCCAATCCGAATCCACTAATCGTCCAATCAAGTGTTGATGCTTTGCCACTTCTATTTTTTGCTCGTGCATAGCCACTGGCGACCAAATAAGCACTGAAGCAGCCAATTGCAAATAAAAATGGGTTGGGCTTTAACGCGCTCATTGTCCAAGCGGTTAGCGCGATGAGCGCCATGCCGATCGCATATGTGATGCCCCAGCGGCGATGCGCCGTTTTGCCTTTGGCAACAAGCAAAGCGCCCAGCGCACTGATGAGTGCGATAGAACCAGCGGCGATGTGAAGAGCAAGCAAGGTTGCATACATGATCAGACCTTTCGAGTCAGTTTTATCAAACGCCAAGCACGCCCAGCAAACGCTCCGCTAAAAGCGCCGTAGAGCAGTGCGATGCCGATAGGAAAAAATGCTTGCTCCGTAAAGCCAGCGTGGATGCCTTTGCTGACGCCAACAAAGTATTTCAAAAAGAAAATACCCATCATCAATGCAAGCGGTAAGCTAGAGCCAGCAACCGTAAATCTGCGCGTGCTCGCATCGTAAGAGCTACCCTGCGGCAAGCCTTGTCCCATAAACCATGCTATGAGCACATAGCCTGCAGCCCAAGCTAGTAAAGGCTCCGAGTTCCATCCAAACGCGGTAATCACTCCAGATAAGGACAACGCCAAAAATATAATCGGCATGATAATCACGCGTCGGAGCGGCATCGTTCTCCTGCGCCTTTGCAAAAACCCTAAGGCGAGAAGGACCAAGAATAGAACGAAAACCCAAGTGGGTGTGTTGGTGATGATTTGGCTCATCATGATGTCAGCGCAGCCCTTTCTTTGGCAATCATGCGCTCACGCAGTTCATGACCCGTGATGGATGATTTAAACCAAACCGCTGCGCCGTGAATAGCAAGTCCCAGTCCCCAGCCAATCAAGGGGAAGAAATGCCAGTGTCTGCCATGAAACATCGCACCTGCCATTAAAAATAGGTTGATAACAACGTAAATGGCGGCGTGAAAGTACCAACCCATCTTGGCTTTGACGCGGCGTACGGCGATACGTTCAATTTGCTCAGCGCTTAGGTTTTGCATATTCATGGAAGACTCCTTTTCTTGTGAAGTCTCGAATATGCACCTGTAGCAGGCCATATGGCTATTGGCTTGCGACGAAGCGCAGATATTGGAGCGTCAAAGGCATAATTGCCGCATGATTTCTGATTCTTGGATCCCACTTTGCAATGCGCTTGAGCTGAAAGACCGTGGCGATGCTGTGCCGTTCGATGTTCATTACGCTGGGCAAACCTGCCGTGCATTTGCTGTCCGTTTTGAGGGAAAACCTCATGCGTATTTAAATCGTTGCTCGCACGTGGCGATGGAACTCGACTGGCAACCGAATCGCGTTTTTGACAATACAGGACAATGGCTAATTTGCGCATCGCACGGGGCCGAGTACAAGCCCGATACGGGCGCTTGCGCAGGTGGACCCTGTAAAGGCGGGCTTGTCAAAATCGCCATGCTAGAAACAGATGGCGTCGTGCACTGGCAAACGACTTACAACCTGAAACCTTTGATTTTTTAACTGCGGACTTGATATGACTGAATCCAACCACACCACCATAGAACTCCCCGCCAGCCCAAGCGTAGAAAGCCCTGCGGCGGAAGCGATTGCGCAAACCCCTGAGCAATCGTTGTTAGAAAAATTAGTGATGGCGCAGTTAGAAGATAAGAAGGCAGCGCGTCGCTCGCGCAATATCGGACGCGGTATGTGGTTGGTGATTGCTTTTGTAGTTGCGTGGGCGATGTTTGGTAAGAGCTGCAGCGGTAAGGGCGGCACATCGACGACACCGCACACAGCAGTGGTGGAAATCAAGGGCGAAATTGCTGATGGTGCAGACGCAAGCGCAGATAACATTGTGGGCGCGATGCGTACCGCCTTTGCCGAGCCTAACGCGCAGGCTGTAGTACTACTCATTAATTCCCCAGGCGGAAGCCCTGTGCAGGCAGGCATCATTAATGATGAGATCGTTCGTCTCAAGCTCAAATACAAAAAACCGATTTATACGGTGGTCGAAGAGTCTTGTGCTTCTGCCGCTTATTACATTGCCGTGGCGACCGACAAAATTTATGTGGACAAGGCGAGCATCGTCGGCTCGATTGGCGTGCTGATGGATGGCTTTGGTTTTACGGGTTTGATGGACAAACTGGGCGTGGAGCGCCGCTTGATGACGGCTGGTGAAAACAAAGGCTTCTTAGACCCGTTTAGCCCGCAGACCGCGTCGCATAAGGCTTATGCTCAGGCGATGCTGAATCAAATTCATCAACAATTTATTAGTGCTGTTAAAGCGGGACGCGGCTCACGTCTCAAAGAAACCCCAGAGATTTTTAGCGGACTTTTTTGGAGTGGCCAGCAAGCCGTGAATATGGGTTTGGCCGACGAGCTAAGAAGCTTAGATGGCGTAGCTCGTGATGTGGTGAAAGCCGAAGACATTGTGGATTACACCCAGCGCGAAAACGTAGCAGAAAAATTAGCCAAGCGCTTTGGTGCGTCGATTGGCGCGGGAGCAGTCAAAGCCATGCGTTCTGAGGCTTTGCAGATTCGTTAATTAAAACAACGCCGCCAAGCGTAGCAATTCGGCATCGCCTTGCGGCTTGCCAATGAGTTGCAAACCCATTGGCAGGCCACGTCCAGTATGGCTTTGCGAGAATCCTACGGGGACGCTAATGCAGGGCAATCCTGCAAATGTAGCGTAAATCGTGGCTTCCATCCAGCGATGATAAGTGTCCATTTGAACCGTACCCTTTGCCGTCACGATTTCTGTCGGGTAACGCATATTTATATCGAACGGCCAGACCTGAGCGGAGGGCAGAGCGATGGCATCGTAGCGTTCGAGCAGTTTGTACATGGCTTGATAAAAACTAGAGCGTAGAACGCTGGCGGATACAAATTGCGCGCTAGTCAATCCAAGGCTTGCATCGTGCTCTGCCAGTGCTTCTGGTTTCATGAGCGCACGTCCATTAGGCATTGCTAGGTAGGCTGCCATATCTGAACCCACCAGCGCTTTGCGCCATACCAACCAAGCTTCCCACACAAGGTCAGGCTGAAAGCCAAGCTGGCCATGGCTTGCCAAGGTATCTATCTTGAAGCCTTTATCTGATATGGCTTGTAGACCATGCTCGCAAATAGACGTGATGCCATCCTCCATTGGCAAATAGCCGTTCAAGTCACCGAGCCACAGGATGCGAATGGATTTAATTTCGCTCTCCTCCAGCGGTTTTAAGGCCTGGGTTAAATCAAAGGGCGTAGCAATCGCAAGCGGGGTACGGGTGTCAAAGCCAGCCTGCACGGCCAGCAGGCGTGCAAGGTCTTTCACTGTTCGCGCCATCGGGCCTTCAGTGGAAAGCTGCGCCGTCCAAACGTTTCCCGATGGCCACATTGGCACACGCCCTTGGCTGGGGCGCATGCCGTAGATGTTGTTCCAGCCCGCTGGATTGCGCAGGCTGCCCATAAAGTCCGAGCCGTCCGCGACGGGCAGCATGTGCGTTGCCAGCGCCACGGCTGCACCGCCGCTGGAGCCGCCAGCAGTTTTGCTCACGTCAAACGCATTTTTAGTTGCACCGAAGACGGAGTTGAAAGTGTTTGAGCCAAGACCAAACTCGGGGACGTTGGTTTTACCGATGATGATGGCACCTGCTGTCTTCATGCGCTGCACCATCAGCGCGTCCTCTGCTGGCACATTTTTTTGGAGCAAGGGACTGCCCTTAATGGTGGGGATGCCAGCTGTGATGGACAAGTCCTTAATCGCTTGCGGGGTACCGTGTAGCCAGCCTTTGCTTTTTCCTGCGGCGAGTAATTCATCGTGTACTTTTGCTTCGACCAGTAACTCTGACTCATTTTTCAAACTGATGATGGCGTTGTAGGTGGGATTAACGGCATCGATGCGTTTTAAGTAAGCCTGCATCACCTCAGTGCAGCTGTACGCCTTGCTGTGTATGGCCGCTGAGAGCGCTGTGGCATCTAATCGTGTAATGTCACAAGGGGGAAGCGCGACGCGGGTGTGCAAAGAGCTTGGCATATAGTTGTTCCGATCAAAATTTTATTCAAGGAGGGCTTGTGATGAATTCAGCATTGAGGATTGGTATCTTAGGCGCAGCTAATATCGCCAAGCAGTTTACCGATGCGGTATGTGACTCGACTCACGTCCGCGTGGTGGCCATTGGTAGCCGCGATGCCGCTAAGGCTAATGAATTCGGGGCTTCCCATGGAGTCGTTACGCGGCACGGGAGTTACGAAGCGTTACTTGCCGATCCGCAAGTTGAGTGCATCTACATTCCGCTACCGAACTCCATGCATTGCGAATGGGCGATTAAGGCAGCGAATGCGGGCAAGCATGTGCTGTGCGAAAAACCGTTGACATTAAGTCTTGTTGAAGCAAGAGCCATGTTTGATGCGGCGCGAAAAAATGACGTGCTGCTGCTCGAAGCGTTTCCGTATTACTTCCAACCACAAACAGGCGTGATGATGGATTTGATTCGCAGCGGTACCATTGGCGACGTGCGCAGCGTGAGCGCATCGTTTGGATTTACGTTGCCGCCGCCTGGCGTGGGCTCGTCTGCTAACGGCACGAATATCAGGCTTATGCCTGAGCTTGGTGGAGGTTCGCTCACCGATGCGGGAGCGTATCCACTCAGCTTGATTCGCCTCGCAATGGGTTGCAAACCCATACGGGTATTGGCTCACCCGAGAATGGATGCTGCATCAGGAGTGGATATCGCGATGATGGCGACGCTGTTTTATTCCGATGGCCGCATGGCACAAATGTCCTGTGCAATGGATGTGGCCAACGAACGTCACGCCGTCATCATGGGAACAAAAGGTACGCTAGAGACCGAGTACATCAATCACGCGGGCGTGCCTTTGCCAAGCCAAATGCGTATCAGACGCGGAACAGCATTTAACCTGCCATTTGAGTTCATTACTTCGCCCGCTGGCCTTGCGGTGGGGAGTGGCTTTAGGTTTTGCGCCGAAGCATTTGCCGCTAAGATTCATGCTCAAGATTTCGCTGCGTTGGAAGTGGCTGAGCAATACAGCCTTGATAATGCACAGGTACTGGAGGCACTTGCGAAGAGTGCCAAAACTGGACACGAGATAAATTTAGATTAATTTTAGGAGCATGAAATGAAACGTCGTCAATTAATTCAAGCCGCTGGTGGAGCATTCGCACTGCCTGTGGCGCTGTCTTTATCCTCGCTGGGATTTGCGCAAGCGGCTTATCCAAGCAAGCCGATTACGTGGGTCGTGGGGTATAGTGCTGGAGGCAATGCCGACTTGCGCTCACGTGCCATGGCGCGGGCGATGGGCGAAGTAATGAAGGCTACCATCATTGTGGATAACAAGCCAGGTGCTGGCGCAAACATAGGCACTAATGCCATCATTAAGGCAGCGCCTGATGGTTACACGTTGGGCATGGGTAGTTTTGCGCCGTTGTCGGTGAATCCTTCGTTGTTTAAAAACATGCCATTCAATCCTCTTGATGCCACGCCGATCATGTTGATTGAAAAAGGCCCATTGATTTTGATGGTGAAGGGCGATTCGCCGTTTAAGTCAGTCAAAGATTTGGTGGCGGCTGCGAAAGCTAAGCCAGGTCAATTGGCGTATTCAACGGGAGGCATTGGTGGCTCGCATCATTTGAGCGCGGCGCTATTTTGCAACTCTGCGGGGCTAGACATGATTCCTGTGCACTTCAAGAGTGGCTCCGAAGGCGCGACAGCACTCTTGGGTGGCCAAGTTGCGATGATGTTTGTGCAGATGTACGAGGCCATGCCCATGATTGAAGCGGGCAAGCTGCGTGGTTTGGCCATTACAAGTCCAAAGCGTTCACCTTTGCAACCTAAGTTGGCATCTATGGCGGAGTCAGGCTATCCAGATGTTGAAGTGCTCAATTGGCAAGGTTTGATTGGCCCTAAAGGTATGCCAGCAGCGATGGTGAAAAAACTCAATGAAGTTGCTAATAAAGCTCTTCTCATGCCTGAAGTCAAAGACAAATTACTCAGCCAAGGTAACTTTATGGGCGGAGGAACGCCAGAGCAGTTTGCCGCGCTCATTAAATCTGAAACGGTCAAATGGGCGAAGGTGGTAAAGGACGCGAAGATCGAGCAGTTGTAACTAACTCACAAACAGCCAATAAAAAACCGCTCACAAGGAGCGGTTTTTTATTGGGAGAATGCTAAATTACTTCAGCTTGATCTCTTTGTATTCCACATGTTTACGTGCCTTTGGATCGAATTTGCTAATGAGCATTTTCTCAGGCATTGTTTTTTTGTTTTTTGTGGTGGTGTAAAAATGACCCGTTCCAGCAGTGGATTCGAGTTTGATTTTTTCGCGTGCGCCTTTTGCCATGATTCGTATTCCTTAAAAAATTACAGCTGACCGCGAGCGCGCATATCTGCGAGCACAGAATCAATACCATTTTTGTCGATTAAACGCAGGGCGGCGCTGCTGATACGCAAACGAATCCAGCGGTTTTCGCTTTCAATCCAGAAACGGCGATATTGCAGATTCGGGAGAAAACGGCGTTTTGTTTTGTTGTTGGCGTGGGAGACATTGTTCCCAACCATCGGGCCTTTGCCCGTTACTTCGCATACACGTGCCATGATGTGCACTTCTTTCTATTTCAAAATTTAACGACTCAAAAGAATCGCACCTCGCTCAATCAGGTGAACATTGCGTTCAAACTCACTAGCGGTCTAAGATTCCCCACAAGACGCTTGCGTGCCCAGCAGGAAACCTAGCATTATAGCCATTATTGCTCTAGGAACCGCTGTGCATCCAAAGCCGCCATACAGCCCGTGCCTGCGCTGGTAATGGCTTGGCGGTAGATGTGGTCTTGCACATCACCTGCTGCAAACACACCTAGTACGCTGGTTTGTGTGGCAAAGCCTTTCAGTCCTGTTTGGGTGACGATGTAGCCACCCGCCATCTCCAACTGCCCTGCAAAGATTTCGGTATTGGGTGCATGGCCAATGGCAATGAAACAGCCCTTCAAAGTCACGTCTTCCGTTGACCCATCTTTGGTGCTTTTCAGGCGAATGCCCGTCACGCCTGATTGATCGCCTAGCACTTCGTCCAGCGTTTGGAAGGTTTTGAGCTCGATTTTTCCTTCGGCGACTTTGTCCATGAGCTTGTCAATGAGAATCGGCTCAGCTTTAAACTTATCGCGGCGATGCACCAAGTACACCTTCTTAGCAATGTTCGATAAGTACAGCGCTTCCTCAACTGCGGTATTGCCCCCGCCCACCACGCAGCACAGCTCGTTTTTGTAGAAGAAGCCGTCGCAAGTTGCGCAGCCACTGACGCCGCGTCCCATGAATTCGGACTCGGACGGCAGACCGAGATATTTAGCAGACGCGCCTGTGGCAATGATGAGCGAGTCGCAGGTGTAGGAGTCGCTGTCGCCCGTCAATGTGAATGGGCGCTTAGAGAAATCGACTTTGTTGATGTGGTCAAAAATGATTTCGGTTTTAAAGCGCTCGGCGTGCTCTTGGAAACGCTGCATCAGTTCAGGACCTTGTACACCCATCACATCGGCAGGCCAGTTGTCCACCTCGGTTGTCGTCATGAGTTGACCGCCTTGCGCGATGCCCGTAATAAGCACAGGATTCAAATTGGCGCGCGCGGCATAGACCGCAGCGGTATAGCCCGCAGGGCCACTGCCAAGGATAAGAACTTTGGCGTGTTTGGTTTTGATGTCAGTCATGGTGTGCAGATGGGTAAACTAGGGAGAGATGATTTATTTCCCCATTTTATGCAGCTATGACATTACAGCCTAGATACCGACGCGCGCTTAGTCTTGTTTTGCTTATGGCTTGGTTAGTCGCCTTGCTAACGCATTCGATGAGCGATGCGGCGTGGTCTACCAGTGGCTGGCATGAGAACCATAGCGCCGACATGCGTACAGCTAATTGGTTGGGCGGCTTTGGCGCGTATTTATCGGACATCACGCTCTACATCGCGGGCTGGTCGATGTCGCTGCTGCCTATTTTTTTATTGGCCTACTGGCAGTGGCCTAACCGCAAACCAACGCGCTTGGCATGGATTTCTATCCTTGTTTTAATTGTGCTGAGCAGCATGATTGAATGGCTGGCAGGCCTTGCTATGGACGCAGCATTACCTAGCAGTGCGGGCGGTGTGATAGGCGGCTGGATTGCAAGCCTTGTCTTGAAAGGCGTACCGTGGCTAACAAGCCACCAAGCCACGCTGATATTAGCTTTGCTGATATCGTGGCTCACTGTTTTGCAGTGGTCATTGTCATTCCGCTGGAGCACGCTCGCCGAGCAATTGGGTGGGCAAATAGATAACTTACGCACGGCCAAACAAAGGCGCGAAGAAGCAGAGCGCGACGTGACGCTTGGTCTGCAAGCCGCTAGGGAGCGCGAAGTACAAGTATTGCATGATCGTGTGGCGGTGAGTCAATTGCATGAAGAGCCATCAATGCCTATCACGACGCTCATCAAAGTCGCGCAGCCCAAAGCACCCGCAGTGAGCAAACGCGTGGCAAGAGAGAGTCAACATGCACTCTTTATTGATGAGACTAGCAAGCAACTTCCGCGCGTTGATTTACTGGATGCACCGCTTGCAAAACAGGAATCCGTCTCTACGCAAACGCTGGAGATGACTAGCCGCCTGATTGAAAAAAAGCTAAAAGATTTTGGCGTGGACGTGCGCGTGATTGCCGCCATGCCAGGCCCTGTGGTCACTCGTTACGAGATCGAGCCCGCCACAGGCGTGAAGGGTTCGCAGATTGTGGGTTTGGCGAAAGATTTGGCACGCTCGCTGAGCCTTGTGTCCATCCGCGTCATTGAGACGATCCCTGGCAAAAACTGCATGGCGCTGGAACTCCCCAATGCCAAGCGACAAATGATTCGCCTCTCCGAAATTTTGGGCGCGAACGAATACAACGATGCCAAATCTTTGCTCACCATGGGACTTGGCAAAGACATTGCGGGCTTGCCTGTGGTGGCGGATCTTGCCAAGATGCCGCATTGCTTGGTTGCAGGGACAACGGGCTCGGGCAAATCGGTGGGCATCAATGCCATGATTTTGTCCTTGCTCTACAAGGCCGAGCCACACGAAGTGCGTCTCCTACTCATTGACCCCAAGATGCTGGAGATGAGCATTTATGAGGGTATTCCGCACTTGATTGCACCCGTGGTCACGGATATGCGCCAAGCCGCGCACGGCCTGAACTGGTGCGTCGCCGAAATGGAGCGCCGCTATAAGCTGATGAGCAAAATGGGTGTGCGTAATTTGACAGGTTTTAACGCCAAGATATTAGAGGCCAAAGCACGCGGCGAACTCATCTCGAATCCGTTTGCTTTGAATATAGAAGAGCCCGAGCCACTAGAGGCGCTGCCGCATCTTGTCATTGTGATTGATGAGTTGGCTGACTTGATGATGGTGATTGGCAAGAAGATTGAAGAGCTCATCGCACGCCTTGCGCAAAAGGCGAGGGCGGCTGGCATCCATTTGATTTTGGCAACGCAGCGTCCATCGGTCGATGTGATTACAGGCCTCATCAAAGCCAACATTCCCACGCGCATTGCGTTTCAAGTCAGCAGCAAAATTGACAGCAGAACCATCCTTGACCAAATGGGCGCAGAGGCTTTGCTGGGTATGGGCGATATGCTCTACATGCCAAGCGGGACGGGCTTTCCCACAAGGGTACATGGCGCGTTTGTGAGCGATGAAGAAGTCCACCGCGTAGTTAATTTTTTGAAATCACAAGGTGAGGCCAACTACATTGACGGCGTTTTAGAAGGCGGCGAATCAGAAGGCGATTCGCTGGATAGTTTGATGGGTGCTGGCAGCGGTGGCTCAGAAAAAGACGCACTCTATGACCAAGCGGTGGAGATTGTTTTGAAGAATCGCAAAGCCAGCATTTCGCTGGTGCAGCGCCACCTCAAGATTGGCTACAACCGCGCGGCAAATATCTTGGAAGCGATGGAAAAAGCAGGGCTTGTCAGCAGTTTGAGCTCTAGCGGTCAACGAGAAATTTTGGTGCCTAATCGGAACGAATGATGAAATTATTTTTAATGGCTTTGCTTGCCTTTGCTTTTTCTGCTGCCCATGCCGATAGCCTCGCAACCCTCGATCAATTCATTCAATCCACCAAGAATGGACGCGCCGAATTTGTGCAAACCGTTACTGCGCCAAGCAGCGGTAGCGGTGTTGATATGAAGGCTGGCAAAGTCAAACTCTCACGCGGCACGTTCGAGTTTTTGCGTCCTAATCGCTTCAAGTTCATCTACACCAAACCGTTTGAGCAAAGCATCGTTGCTGATGGACAAACGCTCTGGCTACACGATGTGGATTTGAACCAAGTGACCTCGCGCAAGCTCTCCAGCGTGATGGCAGGTAGCCCTGCGGCATTATTTGCTTCAGCCCCCAATCTGCAAGCCTTGCAGGCCGAATTCATGCTGCAAGCCTTATCTGATAAGGCTTCTGACGGCTTGGAGTGGGTTCAAGCCACACCAAAAGCCAAAGGCAAACAAGATAACGGCAGCCTGCTGCAAAGCGTGAAAGTCGGCTTCAAACAAACACCTGTTGGCGTTGAAATTGCCGCGCTAGAAATGGTGGACAGTTTCGGACAAACGTCAGTGATTAAGTTTGACAAAGTTCAGATCAACACCAACCTCACGTCAGCACACTTCAACTTCAAAGTCCCTGCGGGGGTGGATGTGATTAAGCAGTGATGCCAACTCTTTGCTTTCTGCCACTATACATACCTGTTCAGCTTGACGTTCACGTTTCCAGAATGCTCTGCGATTAAAAGGGCGAAGGTGACGTGCCCACTCCCCTGAAACGGTGAGTTGTCCTTTACGTTTATGCGACATTGTTTGAATCCTTAGGTTTGGAAGCTAGAGACCGTAGTTAGCTTAGTATTTCGTTGGATGAGGGGCTAGGCCTCACTTGCAATAACTCGACCAAGTGCAGTTACTCGCCAGCGTAAGTTACCTTCGGCATTCTCTACTTGTTCGATCATTTCTTTCGCAATGAGCTTGCCGTATGTCTTCTGGACTTCTGCTTTTGTGAGTTTCGCATCCTTTGCAACCCCTGAGACAGACCGAGTAATGAACCTGCTTTCCACCATTGCCTTGAGAACTTTGAGTTCAATTTCATCAAATGAAGTAATGAATTTCTCACTGGCATTACCAGATATTTTGACAATATCAGTTTTGCCCTCGTCCTCATCCTCATCGAATTTGGCGGTCACAACCTGAATTTCTTTTTTGATATTAGCCAATTCAACTTCAAATGAACCAGCTTTGAATTTTGTAATGTTTGAAAGGAGCAATTTAAGTTCATGCTGTAGCACGAAGATGACGATTAGTGCAGTTGTTGGCCATGCGCCGAATTCAAAAATTTTTGTCAAAAATGTGAAAATGTCCAAAAGTATTCCCTTGAAATTTCATGCTTTAAGTCAGCCGTCGAAACTCGTGCGCTAGAGGTGGCATGATTAAACTCAACTAATAACGTGCATCAAAATTGATGTCGTTTGCTGAAACCTTGTTAGATTCGATGCATCCTTTTTATTGATAGTCTTTCTTCATTAATGCATCAGGTTTGCCACAATTTTACTCATCATTAAATAAAAAGGAATTTGAATAGCAAAGCTAATCAGTATTGACCCTCCCCCAATAAAACGGAGCAATTAAAAGTAGAAATTCTGGCATGATTTTCAACCTCAAAAGGGAGACATGCTATGAAGAAGAGCTGATACACGGAAGAGCAAATTGCGTTTGCTTTGAAACAAAA
>CANFWH010000038.1 GCA_947450645.1 Comamonadaceae bacterium
CGCACCAGCGGAGCTGCCGCTTTGCGCGCCCGAGAGCGCGATCAATCCAGCCGCTTTTTCTGCCAACCACTCCCAGCGCATGACCGCTTGATTGGTGACTAGGTTTTCTGTCCAAGCGCGGCTGAGTAACTCGCACAAATGCAAATAACCCTGCTGATTTTGTACCAGCAACAGTAAGCGAGAAATCGACGCATCGTCGCTGCCAAGGCCTTGCACCCAAACGTCGGCTCCAAGAATCGGCTTGACGCCCGCGCCGCGCGCTTCTTTATAAAACTTGACCGCACCGTAAAGATTGGATAGATCGGTAATAGCCAGCGCAGGCTGACTGCCATCGGCAGCAGCTTTGACTAACTCGTCGATGCGGGTGGTGCCATCAACAACGGAAAATTCAGTATGGGTGCGAAGGTGAACGAACATAAAGAGTGAGTTTAGTCGCTGGATCTTTGCGAAAATGATCCTTCATATGAAAAACTCAAACCAACAAAATAATATCCTCAATATCGCGGCTTACCACTTCGTGACAATTCCAGATACGGATGCCGTATGTCAAAACCTCAAAGCAACAGCCGAGGGGTTAGAACTCAAAGGCACGATCCTTGTGGCTACCGAAGGCATCAATCTCTTTTTAGCTGGCAAAGAAGCACGTATCAATCAGTTTGTGCGCCAACTTTTAGAGGACCCTAGATTTGCCAATTTAGAAATCAAACGCAGTTGGTCCGCGACGCAGCCGTTTAGAAAACTCATGGTCAAAGTGAAGAATGAAATCATCCGCATGAATCACCCCACCATCAAACCCAGCTTTGATCCAAGTGCAGAAGTGCGCGCGCCTAGCGTAGATGCCCAAACACTCAAACGCTGGCTAGATAAGGGCTTTGACGATGCAGGCAAGCCTGTCGTTACTTTAGATACACGCAATGCCTTCGAGGTGGATTACGGCACGTTTGAAGGCGCGATTGATTGGCGCATCGAGAAGTTCACCGAATTCCCCGCAGCATTTTTAGCACACAAGGCGGAGTTAGAAGGCAAAACGATTGTGAGCTTTTGTACGGGCGGTATTCGCTGCGAAAAAGCGGCGATCTTTATGCGCGAAGCGGGGCTCGATGATGTGTACCAGCTTGACGGCGGCATCCTCAAATACTTTGAAGAAACGCAAGAGGGCAGCAACCACTACAAAGGTACCTGTTTCGTATTCGATGAGCGCGAGGCGCTGGGTGGCGATTTAAAGCCCAAAGATTTGGGCGAAGCTAGCCGATTTGCGGCGAATCGTTTTGCAGCACCGCCAGCACATCCGATTTAAATTCGCGGTGATACAGAATCACCACGACGAAGACGGTCGCAAATAAAAACACAATGGGCGAGATGAGCCAAGCAACGACGGCGAAAGCAAAATAATAAGCTCTAAGGCCATCGTTAAACGCTTCGGCGGCAAGCGCCACTAGGCGTGCAGCCTTGGTGGCATAAGCCTCGCGCTCTTGTTCGCCTGATGCAAACACGGCTGGCGGTGGCATACCGCCAATGACCAGCGCGACAAACGTGTAGAGCCGCATGCTCCAGCTGAAACGAAAAAAAGCATACACAAAAATAACCAGCATGGTAATGAGCTTGGCGCCAAAGACCATCGAGCTGGTACGCGCTAGAAACGGAATGTCTGTGACCAAGTCGAGTGCTTTATCGCTGGCACTCAGCATGGCGAGCAATCCGCCAATCACAAGGATAGTGGTGCTGCAAAAAAAAGAGGGTGTGTGTGAGAGCGTTTGCGTAATCACGCTGTCAATCATGCGTGGATCGCGGGAGGTGCATTGCAAAAGCCAGTCCTTGCGGTATTGATTGGTGACTTGCAAGAGCGATGACCCGGCAGCATTCACGCGACGTGCATACCAAGCGTAGGCCGCCCACGCTATCACGAACCAAGCAAGGGCAAGCCAATCAAAAACGGTAAGGATGCTAAGAATGTTCATCCGCCAATCCTAGCACCCTCTGCTTTTTATGCTTTCAGTTTCGCCGCCACCTCGGCAACACGCTTGCCGTAGGCGGCAGCAGTATCCAAATCGCCTTGCGGAATATCAGCCGCTGGGCTGGTAGGACCGACTTGCGCCATCACACCCGAGTTAGAGCCGATGCGGTTAATCGTGCCATCGTTCATGGAGGGTTGACCCACCCAGATCATGCCCAATTGCATCGAGAGCGTGATGAAGTATTGGATCGTCGAGAGCTTGTCGCCGCTAGGGCTAGCCGAGCAAGTAAAACCGCCAGCGATCTTGTCCTTCCAGCTGCCAGCCATCCATTTTTTGGAAGTAGCATCGGCAAACTTTTTGAACTGCCAGCTCGCCATACCCATGTAAGTGGGTGATCCTAGGATGATCGCGTCTGCAGCATCCAGAGTTGCCCACTGCGCGTCGGTCAAATTGCCATCAGCGTCAATGGCTATGAGCTCTGCACCCGCGCCCTTGGCGACAAACTCAGCCACACGCGCAGTGTGACCATAACCTGAGTGAAATACAACTGCTGTTTTTGCCATGAGAGATTCTCCTTAAAGGCGATTAAAAATAAATTACTTGGCGAGTTTGGCGTCGAGGCTATAAGCCCCTGCACCAAATGCTGCAACAAACAAGAAGCCTCCCGCAATGGCGAGGTTCTTCATAAACATGATTTGGTTGACCATCACTTGCGCCGCATCCATCGCCCAAAAGTTATGGAATAAAAGTCCCGTCGCAATAGTGAAAACAGCCAAAATTAAAGCCGCGGCGCGAGCCTTAAAGCCAAGCAAAAATGCCAAGCCAACGCCAAACTCAACAGCGATAGCGAGAGCGGCTCCTAGCGCAGGCATTGGCAAGCCTTTCGAGGCGATGTAGCCCACAGTGCCTTCAAAGCCAGCGATTTTGCCAAGGCCTGCCACGATAAACAAAATGGACAACAAGACACGGCCCACCAGCGTAAATAAGTTTTGATATGCGTTCATAAAATACCCTTTCAAGAAAATAAAAATTAAGCTGCTAGATCGAAGACCAGCACCTCTGCGCCCTTGGCTTTAGTCAGCGCAAGTAGCGTCTCAGCCTCTAACAAAGCAGCATCGCCACCCGTTAAAGATTGACCATTGACCTCCAGCTCACCTTTAATCAAGTGAACATAGGTCTTGCGAGTCGGATCAAGCGTCAATTGCGCCGTTTCCACCCCGTCGAATAATCCCGCGTAGAGCTTGGCGTCAGCGTGAATCGTGACCGCGCCTGCCGCCTGCTCAGCAGCGTCACCACTGGCAACCAATTTCAGCTTGCCGCGCTTTGTGTCGGATGCAAATGTTTTTTGTTCGTAGCTGGGGGGAATGCCGCGCACATTTGGCTGAATCCAGATTTGCAAAAAATGTGTCTCTTGGCTTGGCGCGTGATTGAACTCGCTATGCCGCACGCCCGTGCCTGCGCTCATGCGCTGCACGTCACTGGGCGGAATCCCTTTGACGTTGCCCATACTGTCTTTGTGCGCCAAATTGCCAGATAGCACGTAGCTGATGATTTCCATGTCTTGGTGGCCATGCTCGCCAAAGCCCATGCCTGGCGCAATGCGGTCTTCGTTAATCACGCGCAGCGAGCCAAAGCTCATGTGCTTGGGATCGTAATAGCCCGCGAAACTAAACGAGTGGTAGCTCTTGAGCCAGCCGTGGTCTGCATAACCACGTTCTTTGGACTTTCTAATTTGAATCATCTAGCCTCTCCTTGTTTTGTTGCTTGTTTGCTTGCGATGGGTGAATTGTGCGATGCGAATGATGAATTAAAATCGAATTGTTTTCACGACATCATTCAATTATTTTGAACACTACTGACCTCCTCAACCCCGAAGCCATCCGCATGATTGCAGCCATAGACAAAGAGGGCAGCATGGCCAAGGCTGCGCGTAGCCTAGGCTTAGTTCCCAGCAGCCTTACCTACCGCGTTCGGCAAATCGAGGGCGCTCTGGACGTGCTTTTGTTCGATCGCAGCTCACGCCAAGCCACGCTGACGGCGGCGGGACGCGAACTGCTACGTGAAGGCTCGCGTGTGATGCAAGACCTGCACGCAGTCGCTAACCGTGTGAAGCGCGTGGCGACAGGCTGGGAGCCGCAAATCGATATCGCGGTCGATAGCGTCATTATTAAATCCACCGTGCTAGAACTGGTCGAATCTTTCTTCGCCCTCAAAGCCCCCACTCGCGTTCGCTTGATCGACGAGACTTTATCTGGCACATGGCAAGCACTGGTTTCAGGCAAGGTTGATTTAGCCATTGGCGTGGTGGCCGACTCGCGCGTCGCAGGCATTGCCAGCAAACCCATGGGGGACATCTCTTTTTTATTTGCGGTTGCGCCGCATCACCCACTTGCCAAGTTAAAAGAGCCATTGACGGATGCACAAATTAAAGCGCATCGCATCGTGGCCGTGGCGGATAGTACCTCGGGGCAAGACGCTGTCAGTGTAGGAATTTTGCATGGGCAAGATGTGTTCACCGTTGCCAGCATGACTGACAAACTACACGCACAACTACGCGGCCTAGGCTGCGGCCGACTCCCGGAAAGCATCGCTAAACCCTATATCGAAACTGGACGTTTGGTCGTTAAAAAAACAAACCTCGCACCCCGAATTCCCAACGTTTGTTATGCATGGCGTGAGCACGCTGGTAGCCAAACCACCCACCGAGCCTTGCAATGGTGGCTCACGCAGTTAGCAAGTAAAAAAACGCAAGCCGCACTTTTGAATGCCGCATAAAAACACGCCATGATGTCTTACGTTGGCAGATTCGCCCCTTCGCCCACTGGCCCACTGCATGCGGGCTCACTAGTCGCTGCGCTTGCTAGCTGGTTGGATGCTAGGGCGCACGGCGGCACGTGGCTGGTGCGCATGGAGGACGTGGACGAGCCACGCTGCATCCAAGGTATGGACACTGTCATCCTGAATCAACTTGCCATGTTTGGCATGGTCAGCGATGCGCCCGTGGCCTATCAATCCAAGCGCACAGCCTTGTACGACGGGGCTTTGCAAGCTCTCAAACAAAACAATTGGGTTTATCGCTGCTATTGCTCACGCAAAGAGATTGGCGCGAGCATTTATCCAGGCACTTGTCGCAAAGCCTTATGGAATAAGCCTTCCCAAGGCATATGGCCTGCAGGTCAATACGCATACCGCCTGCGGACTAGTGACCAGTTGACAACGTGGCTAGATAGACGGTTCGGTACTCAATCGCAAAACGTGGCGAAGGATGTCGGCGACTTCGTCATCAAGCGCGCTGATGGACTCTTTGCTTATCAGCTCGCAGTCGTCGTGGATGACCTCGCGCAAGGCGTGACGCATATCGTGCGCGGAGAAGACTTAACTGATAACACAGCGCGGCAACTCAATCTCAAAAATGCTCTGCAAGCCTCATGGAATAAGGCTTCTACGAGTGCCGATTTTCAATTTCTTCAATCTTTTCGGTATTTGCACGTGCCACTGGTGCTGGCAGATGACGGCGAAAAGCTCTCCAAACAAAACGGCGCTGTGGCTTTGGATTTGGCTGATCAGCTGCGTGAATTGAATCTCGCCGCTACAAGGCTTGGACTGCAAGCTCAGCAAGGCTCAATAGGGGAAGCACTGATGGCATGGACGCAGGAATGGCGCACAATTTGGGCATGACTACGCCTACCGCCCCCACCTTCCCAAACGCTTTTGATAGCGACCCCATTCGCCTTGGTTGGATGCAGGGCTCACCGCCGCCAGCGGACAAGCTCATTCGATTCGCCAGCGGCGACTACCTCTCGTTCCCCAAGTCGCGCTGGTCACTCTCGAATGTTCGCCAACTGCTGCCCACCACGCAAGTCGCGCGCGGCAGTGGGACTCCTAACCCATTACCACGGGCCATCCGCACCGATCTTGATGCCGTCGCTTTCAAAACAATCGCTAACAACCAAGACATGACATGGGGCGAAGCATTTGATGCCAATTACGCCGATGGCGTTGTCGTGCTGCATAAAGGGAAAATCATTTATGAAAAATACGCTGGTGCGCTAAACGAACACGGCTCACATATGGCGTTCTCGGTCACCAAATCTTTTGTCGGCTTGTTGGGTGCCATGCTCGTTGCCGAAGGCTTGTTAGATGACACGGCACTTATTCCTCACTACATCCCAGAGTTAGCCAAGAGCGCCTTTGGCAATGCCACCGTTCGCCAAGTGATGGATATGACGACGGGGCTGCAGTATTCTGAAAATTACACTGACCCAAAGGCCGAAATTTGGCAACACGCGCTGGCTGGCGGTGTGCTGCCCCAACCCCATGGCTACAAAGGCCCCGCCTCTTTTTATGAATTTTTACAAACCGTAGAGCCCATGGGAAAGCATGGTGAAGGGTTTACCTACAAAACGATTAATAGCGACGTACTGGGATGGCTGATTCGCCGCGTCACAGGGCAATCGCTGGGGCAAGTTTTGTCCGAGCGTATTTGGAGCAAGCTGGGCTGCGAGCAAGATGCCTATCTCACAGTAGACGCTACTGGTACCGAGTTTGGAGGCGGTGGCCTTTGTACCAGCTTGCGCGACTTGGTACGTTTTGGCGAAATGATGCGCGGTCATGGGCGCTACAACAGCGAACAGATTGTTCCCGAAGCCGTAGTCGCGGATATCGAGCGTGGCGCAAACCAAGCACAATTTGTCACTGGAGGCTACGTCACGCTACCAAACTGGAGTTATCGCAATATGTGGTGGGTCTCGCACAACGAGCATGGTGCGTACATGGCGCGCGGCATCCACGGGCAAGCCATCTATATCGACCCTAAAGCCGAAATGACCATTGCGCGCTATGCCTCGCATCACATCGCGGGCAACATGTTCATCGACCCTGCATCGCTACCTGCGTATCATGCGCTAGCTAAATATTTAATTAAAAACCCATGACTCACACAGCATCCACTGTCGTTATTAGCGGAACAGGATTGTTCCAACCCGAGCACATCATTACCAACGCTGAACTAGTCGAAAGCTACAACGCCTACGCCGATTTGCAAAACACCAAATATGCGGATGAAATCGCGAGCGGCGCACGCGAGGCACTCACGCATTCCAACGTCGCCTTCATCGAAAAAGCCTCGGGCATTAAGCAGCGCTATGTACTTGAAAAAGACGGCGTGCTTGACCCAACCCGCATGTATCCGCGCTTTGCACCGCGTGGCAACGACGAGCTATCGCTGATGGCAGAAATCGCCACAAAGGCTGCCCAGCAAGCCTTAGCGGCTGCTGGCAAGACGGGCGCGGATGTAGATATGGTGCTGTGCTCGTCCGCCAATATGCAGCGTGCGTATCCTGCGATGGCCATTGAAATCCAGCAAGCCATTGGCGCGGGCGGCTTCGGCTTTGATATGAACGTAGCGTGTAGCTCGGCCACTTTTGGCATCGAGCAGGCGGTCAACGCTATCAAAGCAGGCACGGCCAAATGCGTGCTAATGGTCAACCCTGAAATTACCTCCGCACACCTTGAGTGGCGCGATCGTGATTGCCATTTCATTTTTGGTGACGTGTGTACAGCGGTCGTCGTGGAAGCTGCATCTACCGCAACGTCCAAAGACCAATGGGAGGTACTGGGCACAAAATTAGCGACGCAGTTTTCAAACAATATCCGTAATAATTTTGGATTTATGAATAGTGCTGAAGACAATGATCTTCATAGCCGCGATAAAAAATTTATGCAAGAAGGTCGCAAAGTTTTTAAAGAAGTCGTGCCCATGGCGGCCACCCACATCGAGGCGCATCTAACCTCGTTAGGCCACGCCCCACAAGGCGTTCGTCGGTATTGGCTACATCAAGCGAATCTCGGGATGAATCAATTAGTGCTTAAACGACTCGTCGACAAAGAAGTGGGTAATGACATCGCGCCGCTGATTTTGGATGAATATGCTAACACCGCATCGGCGGGTTCGGTGATAGCTTTTCATACGCATAGCGCAGATTTAAAAGCTGGCGATGTAGGCGTGATTTGTTCGTTTGGTGCAGGGTATTCAATTGGCAGCGTGGTGGTGAAAAAAATATGAAAGAGGTGAAAAAAGAAACGCCATACCAACGCACCATTCGCAGTTTCGTTATCCGCGCTGGTCGATTGACGACAGGGCAAGCCAAAGCCTTTGGCACATTTGGCGAGCAATTTTTAATTCCCTACATGCCACAGCCACTGGGGCTTGCAGCTGCATTCAATCGCACTACACTCACCATTTTAGAAATTGGTTTTGGCATGGGTGAAGCCACGGCGCATATTGCAAGCGTGAGACCTGACGACAATTTTTTATGCTGCGAAGTGCACGCGCCAGGCGTGGGCGCGTTGCTGAAACGTGTGGGTGAGCAGGATTTAAAAAATGTACGCATCATTCAGCACGACGCCGTTGAAGTGCTAGAGCACATGATTGCAGATGGCAGCTTGGATGGCATCCACATCTTCTTCCCCGACCCGTGGCATAAGGCGCGGCACAACAAGCGCCGCTTAATTCAGGCGCCCTTTGTGGTCAAGTTGGCAAACAAATTAAAGGTGGGCGGCTATCTCCACGCAGCGACCGATTGGCAAAACTACGCTGAGCAGATTTTGGACGTCATGCGCGGCGAGCCCTTACTGGTAAACACTTCCACAAGGGAAGATGGCTATGCCGATAAACCCGACTATCGGCCACTTACCAAATTTGAAAACCGAGGATTAAAGCTTGGACACGGCGTTTGGGATGTGGTGTTTACAAAACGCTAAATCCTACTTGGCAACCAAAGCGCGATGATGGGGAAGGCGATCAAAATAATCAAACGCAAAATATCGGTAATCACAAAGGGAATGACGCCCTTAAATATCGTCATGAAACTCACATCTTTCACAACGCTTTTAATCACGAAAACATTCATGCCAACGGGCGGATGAATAAGCCCCAGCTCCACCGTCATCACAATGATGATGCCAAACCAAATCGGATCAAAACCCAAATGCACGATCGCTGGATAGATGATAGGGACGGTCAAAATAATCATCGCCATTGCGTCCATTAAACAACCCAGCACGAGGTACATCACCATAATCATGGCAAGTACGCCATAGCGCCCGACACCCAGTCCCGTTAAAAACTCTGTCAGCTTTTGCGGCGTTTGCGTAATCGTTAGAAAGTAACCAAACAGCAAGGCACCAATCAACACCGTGAACACGGCCGCCGATGTTCGCGTGGCTGACAGCAAAGCCTCGCGGATTCCCGCTTTGTCTAGTTTGCCGCGTAGCACGCCCAGCAAGAAAGCACCACTTGCGCCCACGCCGCCTGCTTCGGTAGGCGTAAAAAATCCGCCGTAGAGACCGCCAATCACGAACAAGAAAAGTACTAAGGGTGCCCACACATCTTTGAGGCCACGAATACGATCTCCCATTGATTTCTTCTCGCCACGCGGCAACCAATTTGGACGAACACGAACAATAATCATGATCGTGATGATGTACATGCAAATCGCCAGCAAGCCTGGAATAATTCCCGCCATAAATAATTTGCCAATGTCTTGCTGCGTCAAGATGGCATAGACGGCAAGCACGGTAGATGGCGGCAACATCGCGCCCAAAGTGCCGCCTGCGGCAATCACGCCCGTAGAAAAAGATTGCGGGTAGTTAAAGCGGCGCATCTCTGGATACGCCACGGCAGAAAACGTTGCCGCTGTTGCAACCGAAGAACCGCAAATAGCCGCAAAACCACCGCAAGCTAAAACGGTCGCAACACCAAGGCCACCACGCAAATGTCCAATAAAAGCATTGGCGGCTTTAAACAGCTCTCGGCTCACGCCTGAGACCGAAACGAATGCCCCCATCAGCATAAACATGGGAATCACGCCAAAGGTGTAATCTGTCACCGTGCGCATAGAAGTTTGGCCGACCAGCTTGAGTGCAGGACCAACGCCCGCGATGTAGCTGTAGCCTACAACGCCCACTAGACCCATTGCCATCCCTACAGGCACGCGCAAAAGCATCAGTGTAAATAAAGCCAAAAATCCAAGAATGGCTACTGCGTTTGGGCTCAACTCCATGTTATTTCAATGCCTCTGGCTGAAAAATCAAACGCCACGTGCGAATGCCAATCAAGAGCACCGCACACACATCCCCCATCCAAGCAATGGCAAAGAAAGGCCACGTCGGCAAATGCAAGTCATAGGTTAAAACATGGTCACGATACGTGCCTGAGACTTTGTCAAATAGCATCACCGTTTGGACGGAGACGACAAATAGCAAAACCAATGTCGCAAACACGTCGATGTAGCGACGCATACGCGTGCTGGCATTCGTCCACAGCAAATCAACCGTGATGTGCGCACCGCGATAACTGGTGGCAGCAATACCCCAAAAAATCAGAATACCTAAAAGCAACCGCCCAAAATCATAACTGTCGGGTATGGACGTATCAAAGAATTTTCGCAAGACAACAGCAATAAAAATGTTGGCCGCAACGATGCCGACAAACAAAGCGGCCATCCATTCGATGGCATCAATGATGCGATCGAATGGATTTTTTGGTGCTAAAGCAGGTTTGCTATCCATGTAACGTGAATTACATGTTTGACTTATGTGCCACTAAAGATTTTTTAAATGCAGCCAATACAGCAACAGGGTCTTGTCCCGCCTTACTCACCTCGGCAGCCCATTGTGCTTGCACAGGTGCAACCGCCTGCTTCCAAGCGTCCAACTGCGCGGGGGTCAATTTATAAACTTCGCGATTTGGGTCTGCCAGCAGTTTGGTGCGCCCAGCGATTTCAAAATCAGCCCAAGCGCTACCCACTTTTTGCGCCCACTCGCTAGTGCAATGACTATCTACTGCTTTTTTCTGATTGGCTGACAAGGAATTGTATTTATCCGTATTCATTGCCCAAACAAATGGTGTGACATATAGCGGGACGTCCATGTGAAACTTGACCACTTTATCAATGCCGAACAAGCTCAGTGAACCCCATGGAAACGTGATGGCATCGGCCACGCCGCGCTCCAAAATATCACGCGCCTCGGGCGCTGAAGATTGAACATTCGTGCCGCCCAAATTGGTAATCATTTGACCAATCGTTGCCGTGGCAGGGCGCACTTTCATCCCTTTAATATCTGTTGGTAGCAATACTTTTTTCTTCGAATGCAAAGCGCCTGGATCGTGTGCAAAGGCAAAGCAAAAATGCACGTCCTTCATCTCTTTGGCAGCGTAAGGACGATACCAAGCGTCAATCGCGGCTGAACCCGCTTTGGCATTGCTCACCATAAAAGGCAGCGATGCCGCTGCAAAGATGGGGAAGCGTCCTGGTTGATAGCCAGGATTGATGTACGACACATCAGCGATGCCATCTCTTGCCATGTCGTAATGATCGAACGCCTTGCCGAGTTGCTCTGATGGAAACAGCGTGAAATTAATCGTGCCGCCCGAGGCTGCTTTTAAACTCTCCGCCCAAGCTTGCAGCGCAGGATTGAGTGCATGCTGCGCAGGCACCCAACTTGATAATTTAAGTGTGACGGGTTTGTCTTGTGCCAGTGCTGCACCAGAGCTTAAAGTCGCCAAAGCGGCGAGCAAGCCTGCGGCTAAGGTTTGAAATTTAAAAGATGAAGCTTTAAGAAATGAGGTGATCATTGTTTTCTCGCAAGTAAATTGTTGACCATCAAATTCTATGTCCGCACACGCACCCAGCGGTACAGGGTTTTCCCCTTGCAATCGCTAACGAGCGTCTACGGGGCGTGGCATCCACTTAATGGACTGAGACTTTATTTCCCGCTTGGGAGCGCCATGCGCCCGAAGTGCTACATCAAGCTCTGTACCCGCTTCATCGCGCAGTGCCGCCTCGCGTGCCTGATCGACCGCTAGCGCCCGCGCCTCAGGACTTGCAAAGGGGACGCCCTGCACCAAATGCCGCAAAATGTGTAGCCAGTTTTCATGTCCGCGAGCATTCGTACTGCCATAACCTTTGATGAGCTGGCCGCAACGTGCCACCGCAAGGCCAAGGCTGGCGTGCTGCTCTGTGGCAGCGACGATAGCGGCTAGCCATTCTTCGATAGCCTCTTGCTCACGCCCATAGCGAGTACCGCGCACGCGCAGCCATTTCATACTCGCTAAGGTGCGTAGCATTAAAAATCCAAACACACTGTGACTGCTGACTTTGATTGGGAACTCCAGCGGCGCAAGACCACGGCGCACGCGAGCTTGCTCCCACTTCAATAAGCGATTCGATAAACCCTCTGGCAACATCCCTGCAAACTCTGGAACGCCTGGTTTAAAAAAATCAAACACTTTGACCAGCTCATCGCTCTGTGCTTTGACTTCGCTACGCACACGCGTCATACGGCTGGCTCTGCTCTTTAAATCGGCCACACGCACAATGTCGTCAAACGCCATCCAAAGCGCCAGCCAGCGTGCTGTTTCATTCGTGATGTCTGCGGGCGTGCTAGCACCTTGCACCGCAGCTTCTATTTTTTTTAAGCGCTGCACGTAGAGGTCTGCGTAACGATCATCCTGATATTCGATCAAACGCGCAATCCCGAGCGCCTTCATGTCAGGCTCTGGGATTTCTAATTTTTGAGTCGCCAATTTCTTTTGCAACAGCGCATCCCACGCGAGCGCAAATCCACGCAAGCTCGCCTTTTGACTGGCACTCGCGCCATCTGCGTCTATGGCGGCCTCGTAGTCTTCGCGTTTGAGCGGCAACACGCCGCTGGCGGCAATACAGCCCAGCATGATGGAGCTGACTACAGTGCCCGCTTGCTTGGTCAGCGCATCCATATCTAACAGATGACTGGCTTTGCAATTGGCCGCTATCAATTGAACGAGCTCATCGGCCTCCACGCGGCCATCACCCAATTGGATTTTTTCTAAGGTCGTAAGGACGCGGTTGTTCGAACTCACGAGCACCGTGCGATCAGACGCGCTCATGCCATTGGTGATTTGCCGCGCCGTCTCCATCAATTCGGACGAGACCAATAAATCAATGCGTCCAGGCAGCGGATTTAAGCCCAGCACGGGGCGCTTGCCAGCGAGCTCCGTCTCGAGGATAGGGAACAACTCCAAGTAGTAAGTCGTTGCGCCCGTGCGCTGCGCGACACCAGGAATCGACGTGGCTTGCACGGGATAACCGCCAATGCGCGACGCGTCCACCAACCACTTGGCGAGCACACCGCCGCCCTCACCGCCCAAGGCGCACAACAAAATAGAAATAGGCTGTTTCATAAGGGTTGCAAAGCTCGGATCAAACGGGCGCGAGCACCTGCAAATACACGCTCAAGCAGTTTGGGGTTTTTAACAATTTCAGCGCGATAAAAGGATGGGCAAAGCGTCGCTGCGTGCGCGTTTTCACCGCACAGGCCACAGCCCACACAACCATCAATCACCGTCGCCACAGGATCAACTTTGAGCGGATCGGGATTGTCTTTTAGCGTAAGCGTAGGGCATCCCGATAAGCGAATGCACGCATGATCGCCGTTGCACACGTCGTCGTCCACGCCATATTTCACGCGCTGTACACGCTTGCCGCGCTTTAATAAATTGGTGATCCAAGGCTTCACTCGGCGCTGGCGCTCAAGCTGGCATTCACCTTCTGCAATGATGACTTTGAGTCCATTGAAATCAGAGTGAAATGCTTCGGCTAAGGTTTTGCGCATCTTCGCCACATCGTAAGTGTGAACCGTACGCATCCACTCAATGCCAATACCCTTTAGCGTTCGCTCAATCGTTTGATTGGTATGGACTAAGCTTTGCAATTTATCCGCTGCCGCGAGCTTGGCGGCGTCTTGCGGTGTCGAAATAATATCTTGCGTTCCCGTTGCCGAGGTATAGCCATTTTTAAAAATAAGCAGCACCGTATCGTTGCCATTAAAGAGCGCGCTTTGCACGCCCGTCAGCAAACCGTTATGCCAAAAGCCACCATCACCCATGATAGACAAGCCGCGCCTTTGCATCATGGGCGAGACGCCTGCGCCGCTAGCCAAACTCATGCCATAACCCAAAATGGTGTGCCCCATAGAAAACGGCGCAAACGTGCCAAAAGCATGACACCCAATATCGGCAGAGATATGCACATCGCCGATTTCTTTTTGCACCAATTTCAGCGCCGAAAAAACGGGGCGCTCGGGGCAGCCCACGCAAAATCCCGGCGGACGCACAGGCAAGTTTTGCCCCTGTTTTAAATGCGTTTGCGCAGCTTGCACGCGCACTTGGTGACCTTGCAGCCAGCCTTCAGCTGTCGCGCTGCCTGCGTGCTCTGGCAGATATTTTTGTACGTAGGCGAGCAGGCCTTTTGCCATCACCAACGCGGTGTATTCGCCGCCTTGCGGCAACCAATCCTTGCCATGCAAAGCCGCCCTGACGTTTTGCCTGCGCAGTAGTGTGGCAATTTCTTGTTCGATAAATTCAGGTTGGCCTTCTTCGACCACAAGTACCGCTTGTTTACTCTCACAAAACACACGCACTTCATCAGGCACTAAAGGGTAAGTGACATTCAAAACCAAAAGTGGAATTTTGCTATTACCAAACGCATCAGCTAAATCAAATTGCTGCAAAGTGCGAATCAAAGTGTTGTAGAGCCCGCCCTGCACCACGATGCCGAGGTCTTTGAATTCGCCCGCAAAATGCTCATTCAATTGATGCTCAGCAATGTAGGCTCTGGCCGCAGGAATACGCGCTTCGTGCTTGAGCTTCTCATGCCCAAACGTCACGGGCGGATGCGCGAGGCGGCTGTAATCAAAAGCAGCAGGCTCTTGCATCAACTGCTTGGCTGAAAAGAGTGGCGGCACATTATTTTTTGCCACAAAGCTACCGCGCACATGGCACGCGCGAATGCGCAGCTCCATGATGGCAGGCATATTCGATGCTTCGGACAGACGAAAGCCATGCTCGACCATCTCCACCATACGCGTTAAATCGGGACGCGGATCGAGCATCAAAAGGCTGGACTTGAGCGCATACGCATGAGTACGCTCTTGGATCACGGAAGCGCCCTCGCCATAGTCCTCACCCACAATCATCAGCACGCCACCCTTCACGCCAGGTGAAGCTAAATTGCTGAGTGCATCAGCTGCAACATTCGTTCCAACAATCGATTTCCACGTCACTGCGCCGCGCAGTGGATAGTGAATCGACGCGCCCAGCATTGCGGCGGCTGAAGCTTCATTCGCGCAAGCCTGAACATGGACACCCAGCTCGTCTAAATAGCTTTTGCCTTGAACCAAGACATCGAGCAGATGCGAAGCAGGCGCACCTTGATAGCCGCCCACATAGGAGACGCCCGACTGGAGCAAGGCCTTGGTGATGGCGAGAATGCCTTCGCCATGGAACACATCGCCCTCGCCTAGCTTGAGTGATTCGACTTCGTGACTAAATGAAACTTCCAAGTGCCACTCCTAAATAAATTTGTTGGGCTAGCTGATCTTAAAGAATCCAACCCCAGCCGAACCGCTACCGACCTCGTCCACAGTCGCCTCGCGGACTGCATGGACTTTGATCTCTAAGTCAATACTGATACCCGCCAGCGGGTGATTGCCATCAATCACCAAGTGCTCTGGGTAGATGTCGGTGACGGTATAGAGTGCCTCAACTGGCGCGTCTTTGAGCATCTCTTGCACGGGCGAGTACTCTTCGCGCAAGTCTTGCAAGGCCGTGCCATCCAAACTCATACCGACTTCCACGCCTTTGGCAAAATCTTCTGGGAAGGCTTCGCGTGGGATGAGAAAAATGAGCTTGTCGTTAAAGTCACCGAATCCTTGCTCGGGTTCAATGTAGAGCTTGATTTTTTTACCCAGCAACTCTTCGCGAGGCTTATCTAGCAAGGCTTTGTCAATGGGCGGCAGCAAATCGTCGCCACCCACCAAAAACTCAACGGGTTCATCTAAAACGTCTAACTCATCGCCTAAGGAGTCTTTCATGATCCATGTGAGCGAAGCGACAAAAGTGGAATTTGATTTGTTCATGGGACAATTGTCGCATCATGAAAACGAATAGCCCCCTCCAGTTGCTTGGCAACATCAGTCCAGCCGAATTTATGGCTCAGTATTGGCAAAAAAACCATTGCTGGTGCGTGGTGCAATCGGCCTGCAGGCCATATCCAGCCTGCCTTCCACGAGTGCCATTTTTGAGTTAGCTGCTCGTGAGGACGTGCCGTCGCGTCTTGTAGAGCTTAATAAATCAAAGTGGCAATTGACACATGGCCCTTTCGGCGCGCGTGCTTCTAAACTTCCCACGCTCAAAACGCCTAACTGGACGCTCTTGGTGCAAGGCGTGGATTTGTTGGATGCGGCTACGCATGAACTGCTCAAACAATTCCGTTTTGTGCCAGACGCTCGCTTAGACGACGCGATGTATAGCTTTGCGGCCACAGGCGGTGGCGTGGGGCCGCACTTTGACAGCTACGATGTATTCCTCATACAGACGAGCGGTAGCAAGCGCTGGGCTATATCTGCACAAAGAAACTTGGACTTGGTCGATGGCGCACCGCTCAAAATCTTGTCCGATTTCAAACCCGCAAAAGAATATGTGCTGGAAGCAGGTGACATGCTGTACTTGCCACCACGCTATGCGCATGATGGCGTAGCAATAGCTGGCGCGGATTGCATCACTTGTTCTATTGGATTTAGAGCCCCTAAAAAAGTGGAACTAGCACGTGAACTGATGGACAGACTCAGCGAAGATTTAGCCGATCGAATAGACGAGGCACTGCTCTACATCGACAAAAATCAAACCGCAACAGATAGCCCCGCACAAATCCCTGATGCCTTGCACGCCTTCGCCCATGAGGCTTTGCAAGCGGCTCTGGGCAACAAACTAGATTTGCAAATCCATCTTGGCGAATACCTGACCGAGCCCAAACCCGAGGTCTGGTTTGAAGCAAGTGATAAGAAAGTTGCATGGTCAAAAATTAAATCAATCAGGCTAGATGCCGCCACTCGCATGATGTTTGATGCACAGCACATCTTTATCAACGGCGAGAGCTTTGCCGCTAGCGGGGCTGACGCCAAGTTGATGCGTACATTAGCAAATGAGCGCGAGTTGCTGTTGAGCGACCTCGTCAAAGCAAGCGTGGGCGCACGCGAATTGCTCAATGAGTGGATTGCCTCGGGATGGTGTCATGCTTAAAACGCAAAGCGCAGATCGCAATAGTTGGCAACTCACTGACTGGCTAGCCTACTGCGAGAGCATCCATCCTATCGGTATTGACATGGGACTCACAAGGGTTGGCGCTGTCGCAAGCCGCATGGCGCTTGGCTTTGCGTGCCCTGTTATCACGGTGGCGGGCACGAACGGCAAGGGTTCTACCTGTGCGATGTTGGAGTCGATTCTGTCGGAGGCTGGCTTCAAAACGGGCGTATATAGCTCACCGCACCTCGTTCATTTTGAAGAGCGCTGCCGTTTGCATCGCCAAGTCATCAAAGCCGACCTGCTACTGCCGCACTTAGAAAAAGTAGAACTAGCGCGATTGGCGGAGCCTGTCATTTCGCTTACCTATTACGAGTTCACCACACTGGCGATTTTGTCGCTGATGAGCGCGTCCAATTTGGACATTGCCATCTTAGAAGTCGGCCTTGGCGGACGCTTGGACGCGACCAACATCATCGACGCCGATTGCGCCGTGATTACCAGCATTGACCTTGACCACACCGAACTGCTCGGGCATACACGCGAAGCCATTGGTTTTGAAAAAGCAGGCATCATGCGCGCGGGCAAGCCCGTGATTTGCAGTGACCCGCTACCGCCGCAAAGCATCATCGATCATGCCGCAGACATTGGCGCGGACTTGTGGCTCTTGGCACGCGACTTTCACTTGGGCGGAGACAAGCAGCAATGGTCTTGGGCGGCGTCAGAAGCGCGAGGCCGCAGGCAGTATCACGGCCTCGCCTACCCTGCCCTGCGCGGCGCGAACCAGCTCATCAACGCAGCAGGCGTGATCGCGGCATTGGATGCCATCAGGCCGCTGTTGCCTGTGACGGCGCAGGCGCTGCGAAATGGCTTTGCTTTTGTTGAGTTTCCTGGGCGCTTTCAAATCATCCCAGGTCAGCCCACCTTGGTACTGGATGTGGCGCATAACCCGCATTCAGTAGCGGCGCTGACTGCCAACTTGGATGCGATGAGCTATCACCCCCGCACACACGCTGTGTTTGGCGCGATGGCGGACAAGGATTTAGCGTCGATGCTTGCCAAAATCTCGCCCCTGATCGACTGCTGGTATGTCTGCGATTTGCCCACGCCACGTGCTGCAAAGGCGAACGCCTTGCAAAACAAAATCGAAACCATGCTGGTGATGGAGAAAAAACGTTTAAACACGCCAACGCTCTCCTTGCACAGCAGCCCGCAGGCCGCACTGGATGCGGCTCTCAGGGCAGCCGACCCCACTGATAGAATCGTCGTGTTTGGCTCATTTTTTACCGTGGGCGGCGTGCTACAAAACGGCATTCCCTTGCTTACCGCACCACATTTGGCCTCGTAAATATCTCAATCATCATGGATGCAAGCCACGAAGAAATCTCCGCCACTACCGACTTTCAGATGCTCCGCCGTCAAGCACGTCAGCGTTTTGTGGGCGCAGCCGTACTCGTGCTCATTGCTATCATTGCACTCCCCTTTGTGCTAGACACTAAACCGCGCCCTGTGTCACCTGATATCGCTATTGAGATTCAAGCCCCCGTTACAACGCCCGCTGCTGCGCCGATAACTCCAGCCGTCGTTGAAAAACCAGCGCCGACTGAGTCCAGTACCACATCTGCACAAACATCTGCTCCCGTGCAAGCCATGCCAGCTGTGGCTTCCAAGCTAGATGATGGCGCACGTGCAGCCGCACTGCTCAACGGCGCGGGCTACCAAATTCAAGCGGGATCGTTTACCGACAAAACTAAATTGCAAGCCGTACAGGTCAAGCTCGATAAAGCAGGATTTCAAAACTTTACGCAAGACGTTATGGCCAAAGATGGCACAGCGCATACCCGCATCAGGCTAGGGCCTTTTGCCACGCAGGCCGAAGCCAATAGCGTAGCCGCACGCATTGGCAAGCTAGGCATCAAAACGATCGTGATCAAACCTTAAATTTCAAAAAGGACGCGCTGCTATGGAATTACTGACTACCCTAGGCCCACTGGATTATGGTTTCATTACCGTACTTGTGCTATCTATGCTTCATGGCGCAGCACGCGGCTTTGTTCAAGTCGCCATGTCACTGGCGGGTTGGTTTGTGGGATTGGTTGCCGCGCACTTTTTGGCCAGTTTCTTAGTGCCCTACCTCACGTCTACGGGTCTTGGCGAAACACCGCGCTACGCCTTAGCGTTTGTGGTGGTGTTCGTCATAGCCTTGATCGCTTGGAGTATCGTGACGATGATAGTCAAACAAGCTATCAGCGGAGTGGGGCTTGCAGGGCTAGATCGTTTGCTAGGCGCAGTAGCGGGACTGGCACGCGGTGTGGTGATTGTGGTGTCACTCACCGTGCTCATTAGCCTCTCGCCTGCCGATCAATCCGTGACATGGCAAGCCAGCACCACTGTCAAAATGGCCAAAGGTGCAGCGCAATCTCTCAAGCCTATGTTGCCCACCACCATTGCTGCCTTGATTCCTTAATTTTTTTCTAAACTCTCTCTACATCCTTTTTATCTATGTGCGGTATTGCTGGCATTGTCCAATCTCCAACTGATGTCAGTCCGCTGAGTCAAACCTTGTACGACGCGATGCTGCTCTTACAACATCGTGGCCAAGACGCAGCGGGCATGGCCACACTAGAGGACGCAGGCGGCGGCCACCGTATCCATCTACACAAAGACAAAGGCATGGTGCGTGATGCGTTTCGCACCCGCAATATGCGCAGCTTGGTCGGCAAAATTGGCCTTGCGCAAGTGCGTTATCCCACAGCAGGCGATGCCGCCAGCGAAGCTGAAGCCCAACCGTTTTACGTGAGTGCGCCGTTTGGATTGGTGCTCGTTCACAATGGCAATCTCACCAACGCCGATAGCTTGCGCGATGAGCTCTTTAGAACCAACCACCGTCACACCAATACCTCCAGCGACTCCGAAGTTTTGCTCGGCGTTTTGGCAGATGAGCTAGAGAAGGCCACGCGGGGCATCAACCTCACACCTGAAGACGTGTTTCGCGCGGTACACGGCGTGCACAAGCGCATTCGTGGCTCGTATGCGGTGATCGTGCTGATTGCGGGACATGGTCTCTTGGCGTTTCGTGACACCTATGGCATCCGCCCGCTATGCCTTGGCATCGATTCTTTTGGCTCGCACATGCTGGCCAGCGAGTCCGTTGCCTTGGAGGGCACAGGGCATCAGCTTGTGCGCGATGTTGCCCCTGGAGAGGCCGTGTTTATTGATACAGCAGGCAAGCTCCACGCCCAGCCTTGCGCAGCTGTGACGAGCCTGAATCCCTGCATTTTTGAGTTTGTCTATTTGGCTCGCCCTGACTCGGTTATGGATGGCATTTCTGTCTATCAAGCGCGGCTCAATATGGGCGAGACGCTTGCCAAGCGCGTGGTCTCCACCGTTCCACCAGATCAAATTGATGTCGTCATTCCCATTCCAGAATCGAGCCGCCCAAGCGCCATGCAATTGGCGCAGCTGATTGGTAAGCCTTATATCGAGGGCTTTGTGAAGAATCGCTACGTAGGACGTACCTTCATCATGCCGGGGCAAGCGATGCGCAAAAAATCGGTCAGGCAAAAACTCAACGCGATCACTAGCGAATTTGTCGGTAAGAACGTGCTCTTGGTGGACGACTCCATTGTGCGTGGCACGACCAGTCAAGAGATTGTGCAAATGGCACGCGAAGCAGGTGCAAAAAAAGTCTACCTTGCCAGCGCCGCGCCACCGGTGCGCTTTCCGAATGTCTACGGCATCGATATGCCAAGTGCTACCGAGCTAGTTGCCAATGGCAAATCGATTGCCGAAATTGAAGCACACATCGGCTGCGATGCCTTGATTTATCAAGACTTAGACGCGATGCGTGGAGCGATTCAAGCCCTTAATCCAAACGTTAAAAACTTTGATGCCTCGTGCTTTGACGGTGTGTACATCACGGGCGATGTGGATGCCGCGTCGATTGCTAAACTCAATGCTGGACGAATCTAAATCATGAACAGCAAAACGAATACTTCAAACAAACTTCACCTCGACACACTCGCTGTGCGAGAGGCCGTGGCTAAAAGCCAATACGGCGAAAATTCTGAGTCAATTTACATGACCAGCAGCTTCACTCAGCCCGATTGCGAAACGGCGGCACGGCGCTTCGCAGGCGAAGAAGAAGGCTACATCTACTCGCGCTTTACCAACCCCACGGTTGATAGCATGGAGCGCCGCTTGGCCGCACTAGAAGGCACAGAAGGCGCGATTGCCACGTCTAGCGGTATGTCGGCTATCTTGCTGCTCGTGATGGGCTTGCTCAAAGCAGGCGATCACGTGGTGTGCTCGCGCTCGGTGTTCGGTTCCACCATCAAGTTGCTGGCTTCTGAATTTGGCAAATTTGGCGTAGAAACCACCTTTGTGAGCCAAACCGACACGCGCGAATGGCAAGCCGCCATAAAACCAACCACGAAGCTTTTATTTGCCGAATCGCCAACCAATCCGCTGACCGAAGTATGTGACATTCAAGCTCTGGCGGACATTGCGCACAACGCTAACTGTTTGCTCGCAGTCGATAACTGTTTTTGCACGCCTGCCCTGCAACGCCCAGCCTGTATGGGTGCGGACATCATCGTGCACTCTGGGACGAAGTATCTAGATGGTCAAGGCCGTGTGATTGCGGGTGCGCTGTGCTGCTCAAAGGCGCTCATCAAAGACAAATTCATTCCCGTGATGCGCAGTGCGGGCATGAGCTTGTCTGCCTTCAACGCATGGGTCGTGCTCAAAGGCATGGAGACACTCGGCATCCGCATGGAAGCCCAGTCTGCACGGGCGCTAGCGATGGCATCGTGGCTGGAAGCCTTACCTGGCGTGGCTCGCGTGTACTACCCTGGACTTAAATCGCATCCACAGCACGAGCTAGCGATGCGTCAACAAAACCAAACAGGTACAGGTCTCGGCGGCGCGGTGGTGTCATTCGATATGAAGGCTAGTAGCCCCGCAGAGGCGAGAGCACGTGCCTTCCACGTGATTGACTCGACGCAGCTCATGTCCGTTACGGCGAACTTGGGTGATGTCAAAACCATCATCACGCACCCTGCCAGCACCTCGCACGGCAGACTAACAGAAGAACAACGTCAGCTAGCGGGCATCAGCCAAAACCTTATCCGCGTGGCGGTGGGGTTAGAGCACCTCGGCGATTTGCAAGCCGATTTGCTACGAGGCTTTGACAGCCTCAAATAAATCCAAAATCTGTTTTATGGACGGGTTGGATAGAGGCCCTGCGTCGCAATAACGAAGTTCAATCCTTCGATAGGACTAGATAGCTTAGGCAACGCAAATGTTGTCACGCCGTCGCCGCCGTAGATGGTGCCTAGCAAGCTATACAGAGCCGCGTTTTGGCCAATTGGAAGTAACTGCCCATTGCAAGGTAAAAATCCATTTGGCGCGAAATTAAAAGCGACAAGTTGAATTGATCCTAAAAAAACGTCCATTTTGTTTTCCTTTATTTGTAAGTGATTTTTATTCTAAAGCTATTTATATAGCCTTCGCCAACTCCGCCTCTTGCAGCGCTCGCCACATGGTTTTTCCTGCGCCGCTTTTAGGTAGTGCGTCGATGAACTCAACAATCTTGGGGACTTTGTAAGCGGCCATATTGTCTTTGCACCATGCGGTGATGTCCGCTTCGCTCACCTTGCCTTTGTGAGTGCCGCGCAGCACGACCAAAGCCTTCACGGTCTCGCCGCGATACGCATCGCGCGCACCGATCACACAGGCCTCGGCAATCGCTTCGTGTTTGAACATCAACGCTTCCACTTCGGCTGGCCAGACTTTAAAACCGCTGGCGTTAATCATGCGCTTTAAGCGGTCAGTCATGAAGAAGTAACCTTCTTCATCCATACGTCCAATGTCGCCTGAGCGGAAAAATCGTTTGCCATCGAAATCGATAAACGCCTCTGCGGTGGCGTCAGGACGTTTCCAATAACCTCTAAAAACCTCGGGCCCGCTGATGATGATTTCACCCTGCTCGCCGACCTCGCATTCAAGGTTCGTCTCGGGATTCCAAACGCGCGCGTCGGTGCTCATGAAAGGAATACCGAGGCACTGTTGCTTGGCACGATCTGGCGGATTGCTGTGGCTAGGTGCAGCGGTTTCAGTCAGGCCGTAGCCTTCGACATACACCAAGCCATACGCCTCAAGCAATCGCTGTGCCACAGCCGCAGGCATTGCCGCGCCGCCACCGCCAATATTAAGCAAACTGGTAAGGTCATAGTCGGCAAAGTTGGGGGAGGCAAGCAAATCCATCACCATCGTCGGAATGTTCGTCCAGTGGGTCACGCGATGTTGAGAGATCATGCGCCCTGCAAAGTCACGATCCCAGCGCGGCATCACCACAAGGCTTGCGCCTTGCAAGATGCTGGTGTGCATAACACTGATTAGACCCGTGCAATGAAACATGGGAACCACCAAAAGGGCAACTCCTGCCGCCGAACCATTGCCCCACAGACTGGCAGCAATGGCGTTGTGCATGACCGAGCGGTGCGTATGCTCGCAGCCCTTGGGTAAGCCCGTCGTGCCGCTGGTGTAGGGAAGGATCGCTAGATCAAGCGGCTTGGCTGCATGCGCGGGCAATACCGCTACAAGCGCTGCAGCATCAGCATCTGCGAGCCCCATGATCTCGGGCCAAGTGTGGACAAGGCTTTCAGCGCATCCTGCCCGCGCGGCCAATGCGGGTGCGGCATGGCGAGCAGACAACCACGGTAACCACGCCGCTGGAGGTGCATCCGAACCGGTCACGCTCAAATCAAAGGCATCACTAATGTGGGTGGTCACGAGATGCGCCAAGCGCAGCGCAGGCTCTAGGGCATTGCTGGCAGCCGCCATATCCGCAGCAAGATCAGCCGTGGTAACAGCAACGCGCGTGTCGGGGTCTGTGATGTAGTGCTTGAGTTCCTCCGCTTTGTTCATCGGATTAACGGGCACCACCACCGCACCCAGCTGCAAAATAGCGAAGTGCGTAATGATGAGCTGCGGACAGTTTTGCATGGATAGCACCACGCGGTCGCCCTGCACCACGCCCAGCCCATGCAGGTACGCGGCCATGCGTAGCACGCGATCCAGCAACTCCGCATACGTCAGCGTAGTTCCTAAAAACACCACGGCGGCCTTATGTGGATAGCGCTGTGCCGAGGTTTCTAAGTTATGCCATAGCGTTGTTTCTGGCAGCGGAATGCTGTGCGGCAGGCGCCGAGGCCAATGTTTAAAGTGGGGGCGATCGGAGGGAGCAGCGTGTGTGGAGTTCATACCCTCATTTTTATCGCAACCCGCTTGCTTATGTGATGTGGTTTTCCCTATAAATTCCGCAGCGGATGTTCATCCGCCGTCCACGGACTCACAAAGAACGCATTCACCATCGCGGCTGTCACGTCGTCAATCCGTGCAGGCTGCCATTTCGGCGCGTGATCTTTGTCGATGACCAGTGAGCGAATGCCTTCCACCGTATCGCTGTGTTTGTTTGGCGTGCCTGCAAAGCTATGGAAGACCATATCTCGCTCCATACAAAAATCGTCTGCAAGGCTCATTTGACGTGCCTTGCGGACTTGCGCTAGCGTGACGGCGAGCATCAAAGGTGAGTTTTTTTGCAGCTTGGCAAGTGCTGCTTTTGCCCAGTCCGAATCGCTTAACTGCAAGGACTGCACGATCTCTTGAATCGTGGCGTGTGCAAAATGCTTTTGCATTAAATCTAGGTTAGCAATAACTTGTTTGGATTGTTTGGATGGAGTGACTAACATAGGATCATTCCAGATCATCGATAAGTCTTTGGATTCAACAAAAACGTCTGCAAGCCCCATGGATACAGCTTCTTGCCCTGAGAGCATTTGCCCCGTCAGAGCCAAATACTCACCCACGCCGACAGTTGAATTTGCACAGCGGCTTAAAAAATAACCGCCGCCCACATCAGGAAATAAGCCAATCGCCGTTTCGGGCATCGCCATTTTGGTTCGCTCGGTCACGATGCGTGTGCTTGCGCCTTGTGTCAGTCCCATGCCGCCGCCCATGACCACACCATCCATAAAAGCGATGACGGGTTTGGGGTAGTGGTGAACCAAATGATTGAGTGTGTACTCTTCGGTAAAAAATGCTTCTAACGAATCGCGATTGAGCGCTTCGTCATAGTTCGCATCGCTAGGTTTTGAATAAACTGCTTCGTGGAAATAGCGGATATCACCGCCCGCACAAAACGCACCAAAAGGCTCCGATGCCTCGGAGGCCTTATTCCACTTGGCCCCGCGCAGGAGCACATGAGTGATAGCCACATCATCACGCCATGCAAAGAGCGCTTTTGAAATGTCACGAATCATGGCGAGCGATAGCGCATTCAAGGCTTTAGGGCGATGGAGCGTGAGTCTTGCAATGCCGCCCTCTATGCTCGTTAAAACATGGTTACCCGTGCTGTTCATCTTTCAATCCCAATAAAACGTTACCCACTAAAGCGCTCACTACTAAAGCACCGCCAGTGAGCACCTGATGCGTGGGCACTTCGCCAATAAAAATCCATGCCCACGTAATCCCAAAAACAATCTCCAACAAAGCGAGCAGCGAGACTTCGGCCGCTTTTAAAACACGGGCGCAAATGACGGCAAGCGAACAAGGAATCGCCAATTGAAATAAGCCCAAAAACCCGAGCCACGCCACATCATGCGTAGTCGCTTGCAGTGGCAAGGCAAATGGCAGCATGGTGATGCTGGACAAGATCGCGCCAAGAAAGACACTAGGAACTAAATCAAGACTCACGCCAGTTTGCTGATGTGACTTTATCTGCTGAATCTGAGCATTCGTCCACATGATGGAGCCGCAGATCGGTACTAAGAGCGCAATCAAACAGCCTGCAATATCGCTAGGCTTACCAACGGCGAATTGCGACCAAAACATGTAGCCGATGCCAAATGCAGCCAGCCCGATGGCATAGTAAGTGCGGCTTGGCAATCGATGCCCTGTGACCAACCTAGACACAAGCGCTGTCAGCAAGGGTCCAGCGGCTAGAGTAATCAAGACGTTAGCGACCGAGGTCAGCACCATCGCAATCATGAAGGCGCTAAACATCACTGACCAACAAATGCCAGAGACCCACAGCGCTCGGCTACACCACGGTACGGCTTTATACCAATGCCAGCCACGCATCGCAGGGAGCAGCAAGGCGAGAGACACAGCCGTAAAAAAGCTGCGCCAAAACGTGACTTCAAAACTCTGCGCCGAGTCAAGCTGCTTGGTCACAACACCGGCTGTCGACCATAACAAAGGGCAGAGCACCATGAGTGCTACTGCCCTGTTGTGTGTTATTTTCATAACGACTAAACGCTGATTAACGACCTGCTTTTTTGCGCTCGTTTTCTTTCAAATGGCGCTTACGCAGACGCACGCTTTTAGGTGTGATCTCGACGAGTTCATCTTCCTCAATAAACTCAACGCCGTACTCCAATGTCAAATCAATCGGCGGTGTGACCTTAATCGCATCTTCTTTGCCACTCACGCGGAAGTTGGTGAGCTGCTTGGTACGCGTCGCATTGACCACCAAGTCGTTATCACGGTTGTGGATGCCCACAATCATGCCTTCGTACACAGGGTCATTGGCCTTGACGAACATGCGACCGCGGTCGTCCAGCTTGCCCAGTGCGTAGGTAAAGATTTCGCCGTCGTCCATAGAAATCAGCACGCCATTTTTACGGCCACCGATATCGCCTTTGTGCGCTTCGTAGCTGTCAAAAATGTTGGAAATCAGTCCAGAGCCACGGGTCAAGTTTAAAAACTCATTGGTAAAACCAATCAAGCCACGCGCAGGAATACGGTACTCAAGGCGCACACGGCCACGGCCATCGGACTCCATGTTGACCAACTCGCCTTTGCGCTCCCCGAGGGCCTGCATCACGCCGCCTTGGTGAGTTTCTTCGACGTCAGCGGTCACTAGCTCAATCGGCTCATGCTTCTCGCCATCCACATCACGGAACACCACGCGCGGCTTAGAGACGGCCATCTCGTAGCCTTCACGGCGCATGTTCTCTAGCAAGATGGTCAGGTGTAATTCGCCTCGACCCATCACTTCAAAAATACCTTCTTCGTCGGTTTCAGACACGCGCAGTGCCACGTTGTGTTGCAACTCTTTTTGCAAACGATCCCAGATTTGACGGCTGGTGATGTACTTGCCTTCACGACCTGCCAAGGGGCTGGTATTCACGCAAAAGTTCATGGTGAGTGTTGGCTCGTCAACTTTCAGCATCGGCAACGGTGCGGGAGTAGCAACATCCGTCACAGTCACCCCAATACCGATACCCTCAATGCCGTTGATCAGCACGATATCGCCAGGACCCGCTTCCGTTGCCTGAATGCGGTCAAGCCCTTGGAACTTGAGCACCTGATTGACACGGCCTTTGACTGCTTTGCCATCAGGACCTTCCATCACCACCACATCCATCATCGGCTTAATCGTGCCTTGGCTGATACGTCCCACACCGATACGTCCCACAAAGGTGGAAAAATCGAGCGCAGAAATTTGTAATTGGAGCGGTGCTTCAGGATCACCTTTTTGCGCAGGCACATGCTCGAGCACGGTGTTAAACAGCGCCGACATATCAGGC
>CANFWH010000039.1 GCA_947450645.1 Comamonadaceae bacterium
CCGAGCATGGCATTGAATGGGCGTACGCCCATTCAATGCCTGCAAGCCTATTTAGTCAGCAATCATCAACCCTCTACTTTGACGTGTCGTTAACAAAGGGGGGATTACCCAATGATGTGTTTTATCGAATTTAAAAAATTTTGAATTTCCGAATCAGACCATAAATCGCCTTTCATCATCATGTCTGATCGGTTAAAAAGATCGAGGCATAAATCAAAGATTACAGGATTCTTGAACTTAACGGCTGCCAAAGAGTCGACACTAGGATGAATTACTTGACTAGCTCCACATTCCTTTAAGAAAACATCGTAAAGACCGATATCGTTTTCGTTATCTTCTGTACAAAAGAAATGAACAACATCAAACAAACCTCGTCGTACAGCAGGTGCAATAAATGAATCGAAGCGGATGAAGTTATCCTCAATCAAGTATTCATGGATTCGTGCAGTATCAGCAACGAGTAGTTTTCCCTCTTCTTCTTTATTTTCATGAAAATCGTAACAAGCATCCCAGTGCTGGTCGGCATGCACTAGTGTGTATCTATTATGTTTTCGTTTCATTTCCCATACTAGTAATGCCCAGCGATGATCATCCATAAGCCAGATGTTTTCCCCAAGGTCAATGAGGAAGTTATCGTTTTTCTGAAGGTTGCTGATGCTAAGTAATGGCATACGTATTAATTGATGATAAGAATTGATATCCAGTCCTATCAATACCCACTCGTACTAGCCGCCGCAGGCGCCGCGCCTTTAAACCGCTCCACCAGCGCCTTCGTGCCGCGCACCAAGATGTTGTTGTCCAGCCCCACGGCCATAAAGGTTACGCCCATATCTAGGTAGCGCTGCGCTAGTTTTTCGTCTGCGGTTAGGTAACCTGCTGCTTTGCCGCTTTTGATGATGCGGGCGAATGCATCGTCGGTGATCTTGAGTGCGTCTGGGTGCATGGGTTGCCCTAGGTAGCCCAGTGATGCGGCCAGATCGGAAGGGCCAATGAATACGCCGTCTACGCCGTCCACCGCGCAGATAGCGTCTAAATTATCTAGCCCTAATTGCGATTCGATTTGCACCAGCACGCACATTTGCTCGTTCGCTGTCACGGCGTAGTCGGCAATGCGTCCCCATTTGGATGCGCGTCCGCCTGCCACGCCGCGTATGCCGTGCGGTGCATAGCGTGTGGCCGCGACCACATGCGCGGCTTGCTCTGGCGTGTCGATCATGGGAACTAACAATGTTTGCACACCTAAATCGAGATGCTGTTTGATGATGGCTGCGCCCGAATCGCCATAGCCGTGCGGCACGCGGACGATGGCGGTGGTCTCGGGATAGGCCGCGATGATTTGCAATTGGTGCAGCGTAGATTGCAAATCGTTGGGGCTGTGCTCGCTATCCACCAAAAGCCAATCGAAGCCAGCGCTGGCGCAAATCTCAGATGAGTAGACACCCGCTAAGCCTTGCCACAGGCCGATTTGTGCTTGCTTGTTTTTGAGTGCGAGTTTGAATGTATTGATAGGTGTTTTCATGAGACGGTCTAGGTTGTTTTGATAGGTGGACGAATAATTTTTGGGCCAAGCCTTGTGAGCAAATCATTCACATCGAAGCCTTTGGCGGCATCTAGTGATGGCGCGTTTAAGAGACGAATCAGTAAGCTGACTTGCACGGGCGGTGGCGGTGGTTGCACGGGCACATAGATATAGGTTTGCGTTTGTATATAGCCTATAGGCTGATAGGCGCCATAAGGGTAAAAAGGAGCGGGCATTGGATAGCCGCCGCTGACAGATGTGATGGCACTTAAATCTTTGCTATCAAATGCGCGCGAGTTAGCCGCTGTGGCTTTGCCAATAAAACGCTCGATCGCATCTTTGTTGACGGGTCCCTCCAGCACTTCAAAATGCGTCGCACCTTTATCTCGCGCCAATTCGGCTGCGCGATAGATCGCGAAGGCGTAGGTTTGGTCAAGATTGGCCACAGGTCTAGCTATAAAGTTGACGCGGTACAGCGAGCCATCAACTTGTCTGTCGGCGTATCCAAAGTATCTGCCGTTAGCACCTGCGGCTTGGTAATAGCTTGGCGAGGCACAGCCAGCAAGGGCTGTAGCAAGGACAACTGCGACGAGAGTTGAGATAATGCGTTTCATTTTGACACCTCCTGTTGGGCATGCCAGTTTGAAAAGATAGTGTGTAGTTGCGCTAGGCCATCAGTCAGCGCCGCAGGTCCAGGCTGCAAAATATTACACGATTTAATTTCAAACAGATCGCTATTTTGCACCGCTGGTACGTTTTGCCAACCTTCTCTTGCAGATACTTTTTCGGGGCGGAATTTTTTACCGCACCAACTGCCCACGATCACATCGGGTGCACGGCGCGCAGGTTCTAACGGGTCAGCAATCACGCGGTTTTTGCCAAGGCTTTGCAAAGCAAGCTCGGGGAACACATCCACGCCACCCGCAATTCCAATGAGTTCGGACACCCACTGGATGGCGCTAATCATGGGCTCATCCCATTCCTCAAAGTACACCTTCGGCAGGCCATGCCAGCTCTGGCTTACAAGCCGCATGGCTTGGTGATCCGCTTTGGTCTTGGCTTCCCAAGCGTCGCCTTTTTTAGATGCCCCCACCATGCCTGCGACCAAGCGCAGGGTGTCAAAAATTTCTTCGATGCTGCGTTGGTTAGTAATTAGCACTTGCAAGCCTGCGCGAATGAGCTTGTTCGCCAGCTCGGCTTGCATGTCGGAAAAGCCAATCACCAGATCAGGTTTGAGGTTGATGATTTGCTCAATCTTGCCATCTAAAAATGTCGACACACGTGGATGTGCTTGCCGCACGCCTTCTGGCCGCACGGTATAGCCCGAGATGCCCACAATGCGATGCTGTTCGCCAAGTAGATAGAGCCACTCGGTCGTTTCTTCAGTAAGGCAGACGATGCGCTGCGGACCACGGCTTATATTCATTGAGGGCACAGTTTACCGCTTGAGTTTGACTTGAATCAAATGCTAGACCAATCGCGCCTAGGATACTGACACTATGACATTTACTTCTACACACCTTTCAACGGTACTTAAGTACGGCGGCATTAGCTTTATTGCGGGCGCAGTGAATCACGGCTTTTTTAGTGAGTCGCGCTCGCTGTGGACAGCAGGCTTTGGCGTTTTGTTTTATTTGCTCGGTAGCTGGATCGAGATGCGTAACCAAATCGAGGTCACAAAGACTTGGCGCGATGTGCTGGGGGCGGGCATTGTTTTCTCCATCGGCATTGGCTTTTTTACAGGCGGTTTGCAGCATTTCCCAGATTCGCCAGAGCGTAGCTTGTGGGTCGTTCCACTGGGTTTTGCTTTGAGCGTGCTAGCGATGTATGTGCTGGAAGGTGCGGGTACATCAAGCCGTAAAAACGTAGCGATTTATGGCTTAGTGGCAACCGTCTTGGTGGTTGCTGGATCAGCCCTTGCGTGGCGCATGCTCAGTAGCTCGGAGAGCTTGCATGGTGACGATGGGCATTCACACAGTCATGCCGCCAGCAGCCCTGCTCCCGTGATTCAAAGCACGCGTGAGATCACGATTGAAATGACGGATCACATGCGGTTTACGCCTGATCAACTTCAGGTCAAGCAGGGCGAGACGATTCGCTTCACCGTCAAGAACCTAGGAAAGATGCGCCACGAGTGGGTGATTGGCAACGAAAAAGAATTAGTGGAGCACGCACAGGAAATGGGAAAAGCGGGTACTAGCTCTCATAAGCATGACATGGCCAATGCCATCTCATTAGCCGCGGGCGAGCAAGGCATGTTGACATGGACTTTCGATAAAGCTGAATCGCTAGCGATGGCTTGTTTTGAACCTGGCCACTTTGAGGCAGGTATGCGCGGCGTGATTCAAGTCACACCGATTTAATTTTTTAACTAGGAGTAAAAGCATGGACATTCAAATCGAAAACCTCAAATGCGGTGGTTGTGCCAATACCATCACCAAAGGGCTTAGCGCCATTGATGGCGTGACGGACGTAGTCGTTAATAACGACACCAACCAAGTCAGCATGAATGCAAGTGAAGCGCTACGTCCTGCTGTTCTCGACAAACTGCAATCGATGGGCTATCCAGAGGCGGGCAGCGTTAGCGGCCTTGCTTCTGGCATCGCCACAGCCAAGTCGTTTGTGAGCTGCGCGATTGGGCGAGTGACGTAGTTAAGGGTGCGCTGTCAAAGCTGCGCAACGAGGTCGAGGCAGTGCACATAGTGCGGCTGCGTCATCAGCTCGTCCCACATGGCACACGGTGCTTGGGGTAGTAGCGCTAGTCGGCGCTGATCGCTCACCTCGGATGCTTGCCAAGCCTTATCCAGTGTGGCTTGCAGGCCATCGAGTAATTCGTCCACCGCTTCGCCACCATCAACAGATTGGTTGCAAAGTAACACCATATCGCAGCCCGCCGCCAGCGCCACGCCTGCCGCTTCGGCGTAGGACACTTCTTTGCCGTCGATGAGCCTTGCTCCCGCCATGCTGAGGTCATCGCTAAAAATCGCACCTTGAAAATTGAGCTTGCCGCGCAAGATGTCGTTTAACCATTTGCTTGAAAAACCTGCGGGACGTGAGTCCACTTTGGGGTAGATGATGTGCGCAGGCATCACGCTGGTAAGCGTGGTGGAGAGCCAGTTGTACGGCGCAGCGTCGTCTTTCAAAATCGCGGTGAGACTACGCTTATCGACGGGAATGTCAGTGTGCGAATCAGCAGCCACAAAGCCGTGCCCTGGGAAGTGCTTGCCGCAGTTCGCCATGCCCGAGAGCAAAAGACCGTGCATCAAGCTTTTAGCCAGCAAAGTGACAACGCGAGCGTCCGCCGCAAAGGCTCGGTCGCCAATCACGCCACTGTCCCCCCAGTCCAAATCGAGTACGGGTGTAAAGCTCATATCGACACCGCAAGCACGCAATTCCGCGCCTAGTACATAGCCGCAAGCGGTGGCAGCGTTGGTGGCGGCAATCGGGTCTTTGAGCCAGAGCTTGCCCAAATCGCGCATGGGCGGCAGATGCGTAAAGCCATCCGTTTTAAAGCGCTGCACGCGCCCGCCTTCGTGATCGACACAGATGAGCAAATCAGATCGCACCGCTTTAATTGAGGTGCAAAGCGCAGCGAGCTGATCACGCGATTCCCAATTACGAGCAAACAAAATCACCCCGCCCGTGAGGGGATGCTTGAGACGTTTTTTATCGACAGCAGATAAAGCAAGACCAGCGATATCAAGGATGACGGGGCAATGGAAACTCATGCTTTGCTTTCAACAATAACAAATGAAATAGCGTAGTCGGTTTCGTCTGAAACACTGACTTGCGCACTCAAACCTTTAGCCTCAAACCATTCCTTTAAGGCACCGTGCAACACCACGGAAGGCTTGCCAGATGGGGCTTTGGCAATTTCACACAAGCGCCACGTCATCGGCATGCGCATCCCGAGTCCCACAGCTTTGGAGAAGGCTTCTTTGGCAGAAAATCGCGTCGCCAAATAGCGCACGCCGCGCTCAGCGACTTTGGCAGAGCGCGTGCGCCACAGCGCCATTTCGCCCGCGCTTAATATGCGCGCCGCAAAGCGCTCACCGTGTTTATCCAGAGCCGCGCGAATACGGCGGATGTCGCAAATGTCGGTGCCGATGCCGTAGATCATGTGCCAGCTTAGTGATGATGGTCGTGCCCGCAGCCTGGACCGTGGACATGTGCGGGAGGAGCCAAATGCGCTTGCCCCACTGCTTGTCCATGCCCCACTTCGATGCAATGGTTGTACGCCTGAACGGTTGCCGCGTAACCCATCTCTAACGCATCGCCAATCAAGGCGTGACCGATGGACACTTCTTTCACTGCGGGGCAGGCAATCAAAAAATCACTCAGATTTTGTAAGTTCAAATCGTGCCCTGCGTTGACCTCTAAGCCCGCAGAGGCGGCAGCTCTGGTCGCATCGGCAAACTGCTTCATCAACCTTGGTTGTTCGGGCGTACCGTGCGCTTTGGCAAACGATTCGGTGTAGAGCTCCACGCGGTCAGCGCCAAGCGCCTTGGCGATTGGCATGAGGCTGGCAATCGGATCCATAAACAGGCTCACGCGCGTGCCCACGCTGTGCGCCTTGTCGATGGCGGCTTTGAGCCTTGCCTTATCCGCAGTGCCCATCATGTCCAGCGCCCAGCCGTGATCGCTGGTAAATTGATCTTCGGAGTCGGGGACGAAGGTGGCTTGATCGGGCTTGCACTCCAGCACGAAATCCATCAAGTTTTGAAACGGATTGCCTTCGATATTGAACTCTGCCGCGTGGCCTTGCCCCTTCCACAGCGTCAGCAGCGCCGAGAGCTCGCGCACATCGTCGGCGCGGATGTGGCGCTCGTCAGGACGCGGATGCACCGTGATCCCCGCCGCGCCTGCTTGCAAGCACATCAGTGCTGCCTTCATCACGCTAGGAATCCCCAGATGGCGGGTATTGCGGACTAGCGCGACCTTATTCAGGTTGACGGATAGAGCGGTGTGAGGTGTGGACATAGCGCCTTCTAAAGTTGTTTAAAGCTGCTGCAAGACCGTCATCATTTGCGGCGTTTTTAGCGGTTGTCCGCAATGGTAATTCAAGAGCGCGCGGAGTTGATTTTTGAGTACTTGCGTGGTTTGCGGCTCATTCGTTAAATGCGTGAGCAATTGCGAAAAGTCCCTCGCAGCTAACGCGCTAGCAAGCGTCAGCCATTGCTGTCCGCGCAAAGATGCGGAATCTATATCTGCCGCAAGCCGCAAGCCCGCATCAGTATTGAGGTTGTAGGCGGCATTGCCCTGCAAGCCTTGCTGGGTCTGGGTTACAGCCGATAGGTCTGGTAACCAGCCCATGTTTTGCAACAGTAAAAGTTCAAACGAACGCAGCGCGGCCGTCATCAATCCGTTGTTTTGTGCGACCACCGAGACGGTTTGCGCGTAGAGGTCATAGACAAGCTCCTGCGGGTCATCACGCAGCAAGAGTCGCATCATCAGTTCATTGAGATAAAAGCCCGTCAACAGCGCATTGCCCGACGGCATGGCGTAACCGCCGACCCACTCGGCGCTCTTCAAAGCTTTGACTTCGGCATCGCCCGAGTACGTGATGCGCAGGGGCTGCATGGGCAGCAGCACAGGACGAAAGTTAGAGGCGGGTCGTTTTGCTCCCTTGGCCACCAACGCCACGCGGCCATGATGCCGCGTGAGCACTTCCACAATCAAACTCGACTCACTCCAGTCGTAGCGATGGAGGATAAAAGCGGGTTCTAAGGTGATGCGTGTCACTCGTAGCCGTAAGTCTTGAGCCGCGTGGCATCGTCCGCCCAGCCAGATTTGACCTTGACCCAGAGCTGCAAAAAGACTTTGCAATCCATGAGCTTCTCCAGCTCCATGCGGGTTTCAGTGCCGATGCGTTTCAAGCGTTCGCCCTTGTCGCCAATGACCATAGCTTTATGGCCGTCGCGCTCCACGATGATGGTGGCGGCGATGCGCTTCATGGCGGGTTTGTCGTTGCCCTTAGCGTTTTTGATGACTTCCTCTTTGAATTCATCAATCACTACCGTACTGGTATAGGGCAGCTCGTCACCCGTGAGGCGGAACAATTTCTCGCGCACGATTTCGGCGGCTAAAAAACGCTCGCTGCGGTCGGTGAGTTCGTCTTCGCCGTAAAACCAGTCTTGCTCGGGCAGATAAGTGGCGCACAGTGTGAGTAGGCGTTCGACGTCTTTTTTGTTCTTCGCCGACATGGGGAAGAGCTCGGCAAAGGTGATGCCTTTTTCGTTTTGTTCGCCTTGCATGGTTTGCAACCATGGCGCGATTTCGGCGCGTTTGGCAAGGTCAAGTTTGTTGGCGACCAAGATGCAGGGCACGTCTTTATTAAATAGCTCTAGCACTTGCGCGTCCGCGCTGGAGACACGTCCCGCTTCGGTGACAAACAAAATCAAATCGACATCGTTGATAGCGCCTGTCACGGTTTTATTGAGCGCTTTATTGAGCGCATTGCTGTGACGGGTTTGAAAGCCAGGCGTATCCACAAACACATACTGCGTTTGCTCTATCGTGCGAATGCCCGTGATGCGATGCCGCGTGGTTTGCGCTTTGCGTGAGGTGATGCTAATCTTCTGTCCAACCAAGGCATTGAGTAAAGTTGACTTGCCGACGTTGGGCTTGCCGACGATGGCAATTAGCCCGCAGCGCTTACTGGACGTGGGCTGCACGAGTGCCATGTCGTCGATTGGGGTTGTCATTTGCTGTCTTTCATAGTGTCTAGGATGGCCTGCGCCGCGGCTTGCTCGCCTGCGCGGCGCGTGCTGCCAATGCCGCGCTCGGTTTTTTTGAGCGAAGGCACGTAGCACTCCACATCAAAAGTTTGTTCGTGCGCCGCCCCGACCGTGCCAATCACCGAGTACACCGCCAGCGGCATCTTGCGCGCTTGCAGCCATTCTTGCAACTCTGTTTTGGCGTCTTTGGCCGTCTGACTCATGTTCATATCGACACGAATGTCCTCTAACCACGTCTTCGCAATACGTTGCGCGGTGTCATACCCTGCATCAAGGTAGACCGCGCCCAGCAAGGCTTCCAAGCTATCGGCCAAGATGGAAGGGCGCTTAGCGCCGCCAGATTTGGCTTCGCCTTCACCTAGTCGCAAGCAGTGCGATAGCCCAAGTTTGAGCGCGAGGCTGTGCAGGCTATCTTGTTTCACCAGATTCGACCTGATACGCGAGAGTTGACCTTCAGGCAAATCGGGCAGCGCTTGATACAGCAAGTCGGAGACGATCACGTTGATGACCGCGTCGCCTAAATACTCCAGCCGTTCGTAATGCTCCGAACTAAAGCTGCGATGCGTCATTGCCTGCTGCAAAAGCGCAGGTTTTTGAAACGTATAGCCAATACGTTCTTGCAGCGCGAGCAAAGGCTTGGCGAGGTTCATTACTCAAAACCGCCAATGCGCTTGAGATTGCCAAAGTTCATCCACACAAAGAAGGCGCGGCCCACAATGTTGGCATCAGGCACAAAACCAAAATAGCGCGAATCGAGCGAGTTGTCGCGGTTGTCACCCATCATGAAGTAGTTACCCGCTGGCACAGTACACGTAACGCCCAGCTCGCTGTATTGGCAGTTTTGTTTGTTGGGGTAATTGGCTTCGGTGTCCGCTTCATTCCAGCCCGCAGGGCGTCTATCGTTGTTGAGTAGGCGGTGCGTCTTGCCACCAATTTGTTCTTCGAACATTTTGGTATAGATCATTTGGTCTTCATCAAAATAGTCGGGCAGTGCCGTCTTAGAAATCGGTTGTCCGTTGATCGTGAGAGTCTTGTTGATATAGGCAATTTTGTCGCCAGGCAAGCCGACCACGCGCTTGATGTAGTCCAAGCTTGGTTTGGGCGGATACCTAAACACCATCACGTCGCCGCGTGCCACGGGTGTGCCATCTGTAATCTTTTTATTGAGAACAGGTAAGCGAACGCCGTAGTGAAATTTGTTGACCAAGATGAGGTCGCCAATTTGCAACGTGGGAATCATTGAGCCAGAAGGGATTTTGAAGGGTTCAAATAAAAACGAGCGCAATAAAAATACGATCAAGATGACGGGGAAGAGCCCTGCCGTCCAGTCCAGCCACCAAGGTTGTTGCTTAGCGATGGCGGTATCTTCTGGATAGCCAGGGCGAGGAGGCGCATTGTCGCGAGCCCGTTTGAAATACAAGAGTTCGGCCAGCCAATAGATACCAGTCACGGCGACGGCCATAAAGAGTAGCAGTGCGAAGTTACCTTCTAATTTACCTGTATACCAAGCGCCAATATAAGCCGCAAAGCAGCCCAGCACAAAGGCAGTAATAACGGACATGATTTTGTTTTGCATAATTTTTCTTGGGAGCCTGTTCTTATTTTTAATCATCTACTTGCAAGATGGCGAGGAAGGCTTCTTGTGGCACTTCGACAGAGCCAATTTGCTTCATTCGTTTCTTGCCCGCTTTTTGTTTTTCTAGCAGTTTACGCTTGCGCGAAATGTCACCACCATAGCATTTTGCCAGCACGTTTTTGCGCAGCGCTTTAATGCTTTCGCGGGCAATGATGTTCGCGCCAATCGCGGCTTGAATCGCCACGTCAAACATTTGGCGCGAAATAATTTCACGCATCTTGGCGGCGACGGCGCGCCCACGGTAGGTGGCTTGTGAGCGGTGCACAATGATGGACAGCGCATCGACGCGCTCGCTGTTGAGCAAGATATCGACCTTCACGACATCCGAGGCGCGGTACTCTTTGAACTCGTAATCCATCGACGCATAACCGCGGCTCACTGATTTCAGTTTGTCAAAAAAGTCCAGCACGATCTCCCCGAGTGGCATTTCATACGTCAGCACCACTTGGCGGCCTTTGTAGGCCATATTCATTTGGTTGCCACGTTTCACGTTCGCCAGCGTCATGACCGCGCCCACGTACTCTTGCGGCATGTATAAATGCACAGTCACGATGGGCTCACGGATTTCTGCAATCTGGCTGACCTCGGGCATCTTCGATGGGTTTTCCACGCGGATGACTGCGCCGTCTTTGCCAGCAGTCAGCACTTCGTAGACCACGCTGGGCGCAGTCGTAATGAGGTCTTGGTCAAACTCGCGCTCTAGCCGTTCTTGCACAATTTCCATATGCAAGAGTCCCAGAAAGCCGCAGCGGAAACCAAATCCTAGCGCTTGTGAGACTTCTGGTTCGTAGTGCAGCGACGCATCGTTGAGTTTGAGCTTTTCTAAGCTATCGCGTAGCGAGTCATATTGATTGGCTTCGGTGGGATACAGCCCTGCAAACACTTGCGGCTGAATTTCTTTAAAACCTGGGAGTGGCTCGGTCGCCGTAAACGCTGCGCCGCCTGTGCCAGGTTTCAGCAGCGTAATTGTGTCGCCCACTTTGGCGGCTTGCAGTTCTTTGATGCCAGCAATGATGAATCCGACTTCGCCCGCTTCTAACGATTCACGCGCTTCGCTTGCAGGCGTGAAGACTCCCACGTTGTCGGCGTTGTACATCGTGCCCGTCGCCATCATTTTGAAGCGCTCGCCTTTGCCAAGGCGACCATCGACCACACGCACCAGCATCACCACGCCGACGTAGGTGTCAAACCAACTGTCAATAATCATGGCGCGCAGCGGGCCGTCGGGATTGCCTTTTGGCGGCGGCACTTTGGCGACGACCATCTCCAAGATCTCTTCAATGCCCATACCTGTTTTGGCGGAGCAGGGGATCGCCTCGGAAGCATCTAAGCCAATTACATCTTCGATTTCTTGGCGAGCCGCTTCAGGGTCGGCATTGGGCAAATCCATTTTGTTGAGGACGGGCATCACTTCTACGCCTAGCTCTAAGGCGGTGTAGCAGTTTGCGACGGTTTGCGCTTCCACGCCTTGGCTGGCATCGACCACCAAAAGCGCACCTTCGCAGGCTGATAACGAGCGGCTGACTTCGTAGCTAAAGTCAACATGCCCAGGTGTATCAATCAAGTTAAGGTTGTAGGTGATGCCATCCTTGGCTTTGTAGTGCAGGGCAGCGGTTTGCGCTTTGATCGTGATGCCACGCTCTTTTTCGATGTCCATCGAGTCCAGCACTTGCGCCGACATTTCACGCTCTTCTAAACCGCCGCAGCGTGAGATTAAGCGATCAGCCAATGTGGATTTGCCGTGGTCAATGTGGGCAATGATGGAGAAGTTCCGAATGTGTTGCATGAAGAATCACGTGAGAGGGGCGATGTACAGAAAAAAAGGGCGCGTCATATTTTGTGACGCGCCCTAAACCAATCCTGAGTGGCAACTGCAGATATTGGACGGACATTGTAGACAATGAAAATCCTCTAAGTTGCCGCAAAATGAGGCGCTGATGCGTTATTTGTATTGTAAAGGGCGATGATGGTTTGTTATTTGTAAGCGCACACTTACGGTAAAGCCAATACACGCTTGTAATTTTCAGTGTTAGTGGTTACTTTTTTTACATAGTCGCGTGTTTCAGGAAAAGGAATATTTTCTGCCCAAATTGCCAGTGCGATCGTTTTATCGGCCAATTTTGCGGCTGGATCGGTCTCCATCGCAGCCCGCCAAGCTTTCACACGGTTCGGGCCTGCGTTGTAGGCAGCAGCAGCGTAAGCGGGGTTGTCGTCGTTTTCATCGAGTACAAACTTGAGATACGACACACCTAGCTTTAAGTTGATGTTGACATCGTGCACTTTGCTACGAACATAGTCTGTCATGCCAATACGTTTGGCTGTCCACTTGGCAGTTGCGGGCATGAGCTGCATCAGTCCTGATGCTCCTACGCTGGATTTGGCCTCGGCTACAAAGCGCGACTCTTGCCGGATCAATCCGTACACAAACGCTGGGTCAATGCCCGCCTCTTTAGCCTCCGCCAGCAGTACTTCCCGGTGTGGTGTCGGATAACGCTGCGCCCAATTCACCACGCGCATGGTTCGCTCGGAAGTGCTGATGCAGCGATCCCAGACCTCCGCTTCGCAGGCAATAGCGGCAGCACCCAAACGATCTTCATCACTCATCGAACCCTTGGCCAAGTTGACTTCGTAGGCCCATTCGCGCACGCCTTCGGCTCGTAGCCCGATGCGTATAGCGTAGAGCGCACGCTGCAAACCCGCGTTGGCCTTGGCCGCACTAATCGCTTGCTCGCTAGGTGAAGCCAGGATTGGCGCTGTGGGCACGATGGCCTGCAAGGGCCTGCTGCGATTGGCTTGCCGAGCTTTGATGAGCCAATCGATCCAAGTCGGATCTTGTCGCGTTTCGTCGCTCATGGCGGCAATGGCTCGCTCGACTAACTTCCAATCTTGCATACGTAGGGCAGCGCGCGTCCACCATGCCAGCATGTCGTCCGAGATGTCCGTTATCGCTGTAATTTTTGAAAATTGATCCAGCGCCGACAAATCGAGATTTTGCGCCAAGGCACGCCCTGCATAGCCTAAAGCCCAGTTTTTTTGTTGTGTATCGAAGGAATCAAAGTCCTTCGGTAAATCCGTGCCTGTGCGTGGTTTGTAGTTTTTACGCCAAACCACAATGGCAGGAATCTTGCCAGCGTCGGTGAGCATTTGGGCAATATCACCGCAGCCAGATTTCACCTCCTTTTGACTCATCCAAAGCCGCTCTACAAGCGCTGCGTTATCGCGATTGGCATAGCACTTGATGTCCTTGTCGTCAGCCATACGGTACGCAGATAAATTGGCTGCGAAGCCATTCCAGTCTTGATTTTTGCCAAGGAGGAGCAACCAATCAGCACGCAGTCTATCTTCGACATAGGTGCCTGCATAGCGTTTATAAAATGTATCCAGCTCAGATTGCGAGGCCTCTTCTAGCCGTGCTTTTAAAGTCCAGTAAGCTGCCCAAGGCTCGAGCATGTGACCTTTAGCACGCGGCATGAGTTTGGCAAGCGCCCGCGCATCATTTTTTTTGAATGCAGCGCTCATGTCTAGGAGTACACCATCTTGTACTGTATTTTGCGCCCATGCCGTGCAAAGCGTCATGCAAGTAAGGGCTAGGCATGTTGTAATGATTCTTTTAAATGTCATGGCTTCGATTATCGGTAAGGAAATATGGATAAGCAACTGCTACGTAAAGAGTTAATGGCTAAGCGTGAAAACTTGACCAACAAAATTGGCTGCATTCAAGGCTTGACGCAGGCCATGCGTTTGTGGCTGATGGGCAGAACCGATGCCGTGATTGGTGCTTATTGGCCTATCAAAAGCGAGTTCGATCCTTTGCCTGCGCTGCACCGCTGGAAGGAAGATGGTGAACTGATTGGCTTGTCACAGCCACGCCGAATTGGACTACCTGTGGTCAATAAAACCACGATGCAACTCAAGTTTCATGTGTGGTATCCAGGCTGCGAAATGGAGCTGGATGCGTATGACATTCCCAAACCAAAAGATACCGACGTGATTACCCCGACGCTGCTCTTTGTTCCTTGCGTGGGCTTTACCGCAAATGGTGGAAAGTCTTATCGGCTGGGCTATGGCGGTGGTTTTTATGATCGCACACTGGCTAGCCTTGAGCCGCGTCCGTACACGGTTGGGCTTGCCTTCGATTGCGCCAGATGCGATTTTGAGCCGCAAGAGCACGATATGCCTCTAGATGTCGTGCTCACCGAGCACGGCGCGGCGATTTGAGCAGGGCGCATTCATTCATAATCCGCATCCATGTCTGACGATAAACCTACCCCTACCAAATCCCGTCCTGCTCCAGGCGAGCGGCGTATTCAAATTTTGCAAACACTGGCCGAAATGCTGCAGACGCCAGGTGGTGAACGCATCACGACCGCACTTTTAGCCAAGCGGCTTGATGTGTCGGAAGCCGCGCTGTATCGTCACTTTGCGAGTAAAGCCCAAATGTTTGAAGGCCTGATCGAGTTCATTGAGTCTTCGGTGTTTGGGCTGATTAACCAAATCACTGAGCGCGAGGCCAACCCCGCTTTGCAGTGCAAGCAAATCGCGGCCATGGTGCTGACTTTTGGTGAAAAGAATCCTGGTATGACGCGTGTGATGGTGGGAGACGCGCTGGTGTTTGAACACGAGCGCTTGCAAACGCGTATGAATCAGTTTTTTGACAAAATTGAAGCTGGCTTCAAGCAGGCCATGCGTGATGTGTACACCACTTCCAGCACACCGACAGCGGATGCCAATGCACGTGCTTCTGCTCTCACGGCCTTGTTGGCTGGACGTTTGCAGCGGTATGCCAGATCTGGCTTTAAAAAATTACCAACTGAACATATGGATGCGACGCTGGCATTCATGATTTAAATAAGAGGGCTCACCGATGAAAAAACTACGCACATTTTTTACGCTCGTCACATTTGTACCGCTTTTGGTTATTGCACAGGCATGGCCAGGCAAACAACCCATCAAGCTTGTCGTGGTATTTCCAGCGGGCGGCTCGGTTGATCAAGTGGCGCGTGTGCTGCAAGTGCCTTTGCAACAGGTGCTCGGACAAATCGTAATTGTTGACAACAAAGGTGGCGCCTCGGGGGCCATTGGCACAGCCCAAGTCGCGCAAGCCCCCGCAGATGGGTATACATTCGGTGTGGTGTTTGATACGCACGCAGTCAATCCAAGTTTGATTTCAAACATGAGCTTTGATACACGCAAAGACTTGACTGATGTCGTCATCATTGGCAAGTCGGGCATGGTGTTGGCGACTTATGCAGGCTCGGATTACAAAACCTTTGCTGATGTTGTGGCCGCATCTAAAGCTAAAAAGAATGTGAGCTATGGCTCGATTGGCTCGGGCAGCCTCGGGCATTTGGCGATGACGCTCTTGGGTAAATCGGGTGGCTTCGATTGGCAGCATATTCCCTACAAAGGCGGAGGCCCGCTGATGAATGACGCCATCGCTGGTCATGTGCCGCTCTCGATTGGCACAGTGTTTTTAACCAAGCCGCACATCGACAGTAAGCGGATGCGTCCCTTGGCCGTGACGAGCTCCAAGCGCTCACCTGATTTGCCAAATGTGCCCACCTTTGTCGAGCTGGGTTACGCGGGCTTTGAAGCGCAAGCCTGGTGGGGCGTGGTGGTCTCCTCGAAAACTCCGCCCGAGATCGTGCGTCAAATGAACGAAGCGATTAACAAAGTACTCAAAGATCCTGCTATTGCCAAAAAATTAGACGAGCAAGGCATTGACATTGTGGGCGGCACGTCTGCTCAAGCGAAAGCATTTATCGAGTCGCAAATGATGATTTGGGATAAGGTTGTCAAAGACAACAATATCAAAGCAGATTGATCTGACTATTGCGTCAGTGAAACATTAACCGCAGACCATCCCAACTACGTCCCAACCATCCACTAGAAGCTACATCCTGTAAGGCTTGTAGCGGTATGGATTGCCACGGCTGGTTGTTAATCAGCACCTTGAGTGTGGCAACGTTTTGACCTGTGATAAACGGTGCAACCAGTGGATCGGGGCGTGCAATTTGGCTTGCCATTTGCACTGGATTTGTCCCTGCTGGAACGGCCACGACGAGTGGTTTACCGCTGGTTAAGCCTAGCTTCACTTCATTGCTTGTGCCCTTCCAAACGCGCGGCGTGGCAACCACGGTTTTTGCGTCAAACAGCTTGATCACTTCGAAGGCGTTGTAGCCCCAAACTAATAACTTTTCACCTTCATTGGCGCGAGCGATTTCGCTTTGTGTGCCCAGCAAAATAGCCAGCAAACGACGCTCGCCAACGCGTGCATCAGCTCGCTTGGACGTGACAACAAAACAATAACCCGCCGCATCAGTGTGACCTGTTTTAAGGCCATCAACGACGAAGCCCGTTTTTGTCGAATCGCGAAACAACAGCTTGTTACGGTTTGTGTCATTGGACTTGGGGGAGCCCTCTAGCCGAAATTTTTGCATGGCGTAATAACCAATGTATTCGGGGAAATCATTCATCAAACGTGTGGCCAAAATCGCGAGGTCTTGCGCGGTTGTCGTATGCCCAGCTACGGTAAGTCCTTCAGGATTTTTGTAACTGGTGTGTGTCATGCCCAGCAGCTTGGCGCGTTCGTTCATCATGTCTACAAAATGCTCGACCGAACCGCCTACGCCTTCGGCAATCGCAATTGCTGCGTCGTTGCCTGACTGGACGATGAGACCTTTGAGCAAGTCTTCCACGCGTACCGTCATCTTCGGATCGATAAACATGCGCGAGCCGTCCATCTTCCACGCGCGTACGCTCACGGGCAGGCGTTGGTCTAGGACTAGCTTCTTCGTTTTGAGCGCATCAAATGCGAGGTAGGCCGTCATCAGTTTTGTTAGCGATGCGGGCTCGACGGGTTGGTCTGCGCCTTTGCTGGCAAGGACTTGATTGCTAGCGGTGATGTCCAGCAATAAATAAGCGCGAGCTTCAATTTCTGGTGCGGCAGGGGACGGAAAAGTGGCCTGCAGGCCAGATGGGACGGGGCTTTGCGCAGTAACAGTTAGTGAAAAAAGAGCAGCAAGAGTGAGTAACCAGTATTTCATTGAGGGCTTTAAGCAAGGTGACGAAGAACAACATTTTTGAGCAGTGGCAATTGTCCATGAAAGAAGTGCGAGCCCGCGGGCACGACCATGACGGGTAGGCTTTGCGGGCGCGCCCAGTCCATGACGGCGGAAAGCGTGACGACCTCGTCAGCTTCGGCGTGGAGCACTAAAGTTTTGTTCTGCAACTCGGGAGCGATGGGCGCCAGTGCAAATTTGCCAGCGGCTGACCCAATGAGGGCGATGCGCTGCACGTCGGCATCTAAATCGCGTCCACCAGCCGCCAAGGCTTGCAGGGCGTGGGTTACCGTGAATGTGCCAAATGAAAATCCAGCCAAGCAAATGCTGCCCGATGGCGCGTATTCGGCAATGACCGCGAGCAGATCATCGGTCTCGCCAATGCCGTTGGCGAACTCTCCTGCGCTTGTGCCAACGCCGCGATAGTTAAACCGAATCGAGCGCCAGCCCATAGCCAAAAAGGCTTTGGCAAGGGTCTGCACCACTTTGTTGTCCATCGTTCCGCCTTGCACGGGGTTGGGGTGCGCCGTAATGGCGACGCCTTTAAACGGGACGCTCGCGTCGGCTTCGTCAATTTGGATTTGCAACTGGCCAACGGGGCCAGCAATATGGGTGTGCTGTGTGCGAGGATTCATGAGAGATTAAATAATGAAGAGTTAAAGCTTGAAATCATAGTTAATCGTAATCGGCGCGTGGTCAGAGAATTTTTCGTCTTTGTAAATACTCACCCCTCTTGCAAGCCTTGCTAGCTCTGGCGTGGCGAGGTGGTAATCTAGTCGCCAACCCACGTTATTGGCGTAGGCCTGACCTCGGTTGCTCCACCATGTGTAAGCTTCGTCGGTCGCCGTTGGCTCTAACTGACGGTACGTGTCGACAATGCCACCTTCGGTCGTGAGTTTTGTCATCCACGCCCGCTCTTCAGGTGTAAAGCCACTGTTCTTTTGATTACTCTTCCAATTTTTGAGGTCAATGTTTTGATGCGCGATATTGATGTCGCCGCACAAAATAAAGTCGCGATTCTTCTTCAAATTCGTCAAGTGCGGATACATCAAATCTAAGAACCTGAACTTGGCGGCTTGCCTGTCTTCGCCCGACGAGCCGCTGGGGAAATAGCTGCTGATGATGGAACGCTTGTGCGTGGGTGTGTCAAATCGCAGTTCCACAAATCGCCCCTCGGCGTCGAACTCTCCCCCAGTCGCGGAATCAAAACCAACGATGACATCACTAGGCTCATGGCGCGAATACACGCCCACGCCCGAGTAACCTTTTTTTTCGGCAAACTGGAAGTAGCCTTTCATCCCCGCGATGGACTCAAAGCGACCAGCCACATCCGCCGCTTGTGCCTTGATCTCTTGCACGCACATACAATCGAGAGCGTTTTGCGAAACAGCTTTTTCCGCCCACGCCTCCATGCCCTTATTGGCCGCAGAGCGGATGCCGTTGAAGTTCAAACTGGTTAAATGAAACATAAAAATTAAAGGTTAAAAATGAATCCGTCTGCCGATCTTTCATCCCAAGCATTCGTTAATTTTGCACTGGGTTCAGGCGTTCTCAAGTTCGGTGAATACAAGCTTAAATCGGGGCGCATAAGTCCTTACTTCTTCAACGCAGGACTCTTTGACGACGGCGCAAAAATGCTGCTACTGGCTCAATTTTATGCGGCAAGCATTTTGAAGAGCGGGATTGAGTTCGACATGATTTTTGGCCCTGCTTACAAAGGTATACCGCTAGCGGCAACGGTGGCGGTGGAGTTGGCAAGGCAAGGCAAGAATGTACCCTTCGCCTACAACCGCAAAGAAGCTAAAGACCACGGCGAAGGCGGCAGTCTGGTGGGCGCACCGCTCAAAGGGCGCGTGCTCATCATCGACGACGTGATGTCCGCAGGCACAGCAGCCAAAGAATCCATTGCACTCATCAAAGCCGCAGGCGCGAGCGCTCACGCCATCGCTATTGCGCTAGACCGCCAAGAGCGCGGCGTGGAGAACGGCGTAGAGGTCGAGTACAGCGCCGTGCAATACGTGCAGCGTGAACTAGGTCTCGCGGTGTGCCACATTGCAACGCTAGCGGACTTGCTGGGGTATCTGCAAAGCCATACTGGGCAAGACCTAGCGGCACATATGCTGGCGGTGGAGACTTATCGAGAAAGGTATGGTGTCCTATGACTATGTCCACTCAACCGTTTCATTTTTTGCATCAACTCGAATCCGATGATGTTTTGCGCATCGTCGCTGTCCTTGTTGCGGCTTGGTTTGGCGCTGCCCTAGTTCGTTGGCTGCTGCGCCAATTGGCCGAGCGCATGCAGCCCAACATTCGCCTTTTGATTTTGCGTGTCATCCCGCTAGCTCGCCTTAGTATTTGGCTGGTGGCCTTGACGTTAGCCGTGCCCATCTTGATTGAGCCATCACTGCAAAACGTGATAACGCTCTTAGCCAGCGTAGGCTTGGTTTTGGCTTTTGTCTTGAAAGACTATGCCAGTAGCTTGGTAGCGGGCCTAGTCACCATCCTAGAAAATCCGTACCAGCCTGGCGACTGGGTTGAAATGGACGGGGTTTATGGCGAAGTCAAATTGATTAGCCTGCGCGCTGTGCATCTGGTCACGCCCGAGGACAACTTGGTCATGATTCCACATTACCATTTTTGGTCTAAAAAAATCTCCAACGCCACCAACGGTAGTCACAGCCTGATGTGTGTGGCGAATTTCTATTTGCATCCCGACCACGATGGCAAAGCCGTGCAAGCCAGTTTGTTAGCTGTGGGCGAGAGCAGTAGCCTACGGCAAGCGGGCACTAAGCTTGCCGTTGCAGTCCAAGAAAAGCCTTGGGGCACGCACTACAAACTCAAAGCCTATGTGAGCGAAAGCCGCGATCAATTTCAATTTATTACCGACCTGACGCTGCGCGGCAAAGAAGCGCTACGTGGCATGGGGATTGGGTTTGCGAATGCTGTGCTGGCTGTGGAGAGTGGGAAATGAAAGGCTTACCGTGAGCGGTATGGCGTTTGATCCTCTAACGCCTGCCTGAGCCAGCGGTGAGCAGGATTCAGGTGATGGCGCTTATGCCAAATCATGTACATGGGGATGGGCGGGCAGGGCACAGGCACTTTGCAACTAGCGAAGTCTTGCAGCAAATAGCCTTGCAGCAAACTGGGTGCGGTGGCTAGTCGATCGCTTCCTCGGATAAAGGATGGCACTGCCGCAAAGCCAGGCACCATCACCATAAATTGCCGCTCAACCCCGCGTTTAAGTAGCCATGCATCAAGGTCTAAGGGGCGATTCGGCGCATAAACAACCGTGACGTGCTTTGCTTGCAAATACTCGACTTTTGTTTTTGGCGCACCACGTTCTTTTGCGTCATAGAAGACGTGGTACACATCGTTGAACAAACGCTTTTGCATGATGTCGCTGCCATCAGGAGGGCGTGGACTAATGACCAATTGACAGTGCTCATCGCGCAGCATCTCAAGGCTCGGGATGCCAGATGGGATGACACGAAGTCGCAGCTTAGGCGCCAAAGCGCTCAGTCGTTTGACGAGTGGCGGCAACAATACATCGCATTGAAAATCGTTGGCCGCAATCGTAAATGTGGCATCCCAATTGGCAGGATCAAACGTGCTTGACGCGGCAAATCGCTCCATCGAAATCAATAACTCGTGAGCTTGCACCGCTAGCTGCTTTGCATGCGCGGTTGCCACAATGCCGCGTCCAGATTTCACAAACAAGGGGTCACCTGTAATGGCGCGTAGCTTGTCCAGCAGATGACTCACAGCGGATTGAGTTACGCCCAAGCGCTCAGCTGCACGCGTGACGGAGCCTGTTTCAATGACGGCAAGCAATAGCTTTAGCAGGCGACCATCGACATCTGAATAATCGAATTTACTCATGCGTCTAATCTTAATTCATCTATTTATCTTTTGTTGTCAAAGTTGAATACTCATGCTCATCAACTTTAAAACGGGAGTAAAAAATGGGAACGATAGAAACGTTAGAGACTGTGCCAAAGATTTTTGGCACAACGCCCTTTGATGGCGATCAGGCTAAAAAAGGCTATGCGCTTAACAAAATGTGCTTTTCTTTTAACGAGCTTGCGAATCGACAAGAGTTTGTTCGCGATGAAGAGGCGTACATGCAAAAGTACGCGCTCAATACCCAGCAAGCAAACGCCATCAAGGCACGCAATGTGCTCGACTTAATTGATGCGGGTGGGAACGCGTATTACTTGGCTAAGTTTGCTGGCATCTTTGGGCTCGACATGCAAGACATTGGCGCGCAACAAACAGGGATGAGCAAAGATCAATTCAAAGCCATGCTTTGCAAGGCAGGAGCATAAATCATGGCAACACTGATTGGTGGACTCGGTACTTCGCACATCCCTGCTATTGGCGGCGCGATTCATAAAAATTTGCAACAAGAGCCTTATTGGAAACCTTTCTTTGATGGCTTTCCGCCCATCCATCAGTGGTTGGATAAGGCTCAGCCTGATGTGGTGGTCATGTTTTATAACGACCACGGACTCAATTTCTTTTTAGACAAAATGCCCACTTTTGCCGTTGGTGCAGCGCCCCTGTATCACAACGCCGATGAAGGCTGGGGCATTCCAACCCTACCGCCGTTTAAGGGCGAGATCGATTTATCGTGGCACATTATCAATACTTTGACGGGCAAAGAGTTTGACGTAACGACGTGCCAAGAAATGCTGGTGGATCACGCCTGCACATTGCCGCTCAAACTCTTTTGGCCCAAGGGTGAATGCCCTGTGACCGTCGTGCCCATTTGCATCAACACAGTGCAGTTTCCACTGCCGAGCGCCAAAAGGGTTTATGCGCTGGGGCGTGCTGTAGGCGAGGCGATCCAATCTTGGGGTAGCGATAAAAAGGTGGCCGTGATTGCGTCAGGCGGTTTGTCGCATCAACTGGATGGTGAGCGTGCGGGCTTTATCAATAAAGAATTTGACCTTCAGTTCATGGAGAGTTTGCTCACCAACCCCGAGTGGGCAACGCAATACAGCATTCACGAGTTAGTAGAAAAATCAGGCACGCAAGGCATTGAGTTGTTGATGTGGCTAGCGATGCGAGCTGCGCTCACCGTGGGCGATAAACCAAGCGTGCGGAAAATCCATAGCAACTACCACATTCCTATTTCTAACACCGCCACGGCTGTGCTGGTTTTGGAGAAGGTTTGATAGCTTGACTGCTCGCAAAGCCATACAGAACAAGGCTTTGCGGCACATATGCCTGCTGCGCAGGCTTACCGTGCGCAGTATGGTGTTTGATGGGAGCCCTTGGGCTTGTCTTTGGTTTGCTAGCCATGAGAAGAAGCGGCGGATTGTTCTAGCATTGCACGTATATCGTCTAACCATCCGAGCATTTCATCCTTTGGATCTATCTCTGCCACCATTTGGCTGGTCATTGTTGGCAATACCGACTCAGCTAACCAGCGTTTGACTCTACTTTGTCCCCACTTATCATGACTATTCGGATTGAGCGAGTTAAGCTTCTCTTTTAGCAGTTGTGGTACATCATCATCAAATCCATATTGAGCTGTTAGATCGCAAACGTATCCGTGCGATGTCGCGTAATTATTGATAGCTTGATAGTGAACATAATTTTCCATTTCACGCCGAGCGGTTGAAACTGCTTTGCAACCACTACGCAGGTTTACTGCCTCTACTTTAGCTTGGTGCTTCGGTGTTGATGCGTACGGCGCGTCTCGATCAAATAAATGAAATTCGGGTCTATTAATAGGTTGCAATTTAGAAGCCCAATACGCTAGATTTTCTGCTCCGCCCGCAGGTACAAACACTAACTCACCAGATAACTCTAAGGCATCAAAATCTGGTACGTTTTGCTGATGAGACAGAAACATGCGTGAGAGACTTTTAAGAAAAATAATGTCATATACCGGTAATCCCCCCGCAAATTAATAACAGTTAAAAGTAGAGACTTCAAAGCCCACTGGGCAGAAAGAGTTTTTACCAATGAAGACGAGTAAATTTAGCGACAGCCAAATCATGACGATCTTGAAACAAGGCGAGTCAGGCGTGCCCGTGA
>CANFWH010000040.1 GCA_947450645.1 Comamonadaceae bacterium
GAGAAAATACACGGTTTCGCTAAAACCTTAGCGAGCATCTAGCAAGAGAGATTTACTGTGGCGCAATACGTATTCACCATGAACCGCTTGGGCAAAATTGTCCCGCCTAAGCGTCATATTCTTAAAGACATCTCCCTGTCGTTTTTCCCGGGCGCCAAGATTGGCGTGCTGGGAACCAATGGTTCGGGTAAATCGACGCTGCTCAAAATCATGGCGGGCGTGGATAAAGAGTTTGAGGGCGAGGCGATTCCGATGCCGAATCTCAACATCGGTTACTTGCCGCAGGAGCCGCAACTCAACCCCGCGCACACCGTGCGTGAGGCGATTGAAGACGGCATGGGTGCAGTGGCTGCTGCGAAGACACGCTTAGAAGAAGTCTATGTGGCTTACGGTGCGGAAGACGCGGACTTTGATGCGCTCGCCGCCGAACAAGCTGAGCTGGAAGCTATTATTGGCACGGACTCTGGCGACAGCGAGCACCAACTGGAAATTGCTGCCGATGCGCTCAATTTGCCGCCATGGGATGCCGTGGTGGGCGTGCTCTCGGGCGGTGAAAAGCGCCGCGTGGCGCTGTGCCGTTTGCTGCTGTCTAAGCCTGATATGTTGTTACTTGACGAGCCAACCAATCACTTGGATGCCGAGTCTGTCGATTGGCTGGAGCAGTTCTTGTCGCGCTACTCGGGCACCGTGGTTGCCATTACCCATGACCGTTACTTTTTGGATAACGCAGCCGAGTGGATTTTGGAGCTTGACCGCGGTAGCGGTATTCCTTGGAAGGGCAATTACTCCAGCTGGTTGGACCAAAAGGGCAATCGCTTGGCGCAAGAGCAAAAGGGCGAAGAAGCCCGTGCAAAGGCGCTTAAGAAGGAGTTGGAGTGGGTTAGGCAAAACCCCAAAGGTCGCCAAGCGAAGAGTAAATCTCGTCTTGCGCGATTCGAAGAGTTGTCGGATCACGATTACCAAAAACGCAACGAAACGCAGGAGATTTTTATCCCTGTGGCCGAGCGTTTGGGCAATGAAGTGATCGAGTTTAAAAACGTCACCAAATCGTTTGGTGATCGCGTGCTGATTGATGATTTGTCCTTCAAAGTACCAGCGGGCGCGATTGTCGGCATCATTGGGCCAAACGGCGCGGGTAAATCGACGCTGTTCAAAATGATTGCGGGCAAAGAGACGCCTGATAGCGGCGAAGTGGCCATCGGCAAGACGGCGAAGTTGGCGTTTGTCGATCAAACCCGCGACGATTTAGATGGCGATAAAACCGTATGGGAAGAAATTTCTGGCGGCTTGGACATGCTGCAAATCGGCAAGTTCACTGTGGCTAGCCGCGCGTATTGTGGACGCTTTAACTTCAACGGTGGCGATCAGCAAAAGCGCGTGGGCAGCCTCTCAGGCGGCGAGCGAGGACGCTTGCACATGGCAAAAACGTTGATCGAAGGCGGTAACGTTTTGCTGCTGGACGAGCCATCCAACGACCTTGACGTGGAAACATTGCGTTCATTAGAAGACGCGCTCTTAGAGTTCGCAGGCAGCGTGATGGTGATTAGCCATGACCGCTGGTTCTTAGATCGCATTGCGACGCACATCTTGGCGTGCGAGGGCAATAGCCAGTGGACGTTCTTTGACGGCAACTACCAAGAGTACGAAGCCGACAAGAAGAAGCGACTCGGTGAAGAGGGCGCACGTCCTAAACGCGCCCGATTTAAGGCTTTGAAATAAAGATTGGATTTAATATGTGGCATCACACGACTCGATTGATGATGGTTTTTGCTGCTTGCTTGCTGGCAGGCTGTACAGCTCCTTGGAGCGGTGATATGGGCTGCTTGAGTTTGGCCAGTTACCCCGAGCGGATTGATTGTCAGGCACGAGGACATCGGACGATATCAGCGGACGAAGAGTTACGCCGCAAAGCGCTTGCGCCTACTCCAGGCGGGAAAAATGCCGATGCAGTTGATCCCATTTGTTACACCAAAGCAGGCGAGGGCGAGAAGCCCTGCGCCAAATAACGGGAAAGAGTCATGTTAGATATCAATCAACTACGTAAAGATTTGCCCACTGTGGTTGCTGCATTGCAAAAGCGCAAGAACCCGCAAGCGTTTTTAGATGTGGATAAATTTAAAGGTTTGGAGACTCGACGTAAATCAATCCAAGTCTATGCCGAACAACTCTTGGCTACACGAAATACTAACGCTAAAGAAGTTGGGCAACTTAAAGGCGCTGCTTCTAAGGGTGATGCCACCGCCGCTAAACGGCTTGAAGAAATCATGCTGAATGCTCCAACTCTGAAGAGAGAGTTAGAGACCTCCGCTGTAGAAAGCGATGACCTGCAAGCGCAAATTGCTGAGATGCTTTTGGCCGTCCCCAATCTGCCGCATGAATCTGTGCCCGTCGGCTCGGACGAACATGGCAATGTGGAGCTGCGCAAGTGGTCACCAAACGGCACTGGTGCAAGCCCCGTCCCGCTTGGCTTCCCAGCCAAAGACCACGTGGATTTAGGCGAACCACTAGGTCTTGATTTTGAAATGGGCGTCAAGCTGACGGGCTCGCGTTTTACGGTGATGAAGGGCGGAATCGCTAAGTTACACCGAGCGCTCGCGCAGTTCATGCTGGACTTGCAAACGGAGCAGCATGGTTACACAGAGTGCTATACACCTTACATCGTGAATGCTGAGACGCTCAAGGGCACAGGGCAGCTTCCTAAGTTTGAAGGCGATTTGTTTGCCGCAAAAAAAGGCGGGCAGGACGCCGTGGGCGAAGAGGGTTTGTATTTAATTCCCACATCAGAAGTCACCCTCACCAACTTCGTGCGCGATGTGGTGGTGACGGAGTCTGAACTCCCGATCAAACTCACCGCGCACACACCGTGCTTCCGCTCTGAGGCGGGCAGCTACGGGCGCGATACGCGCGGCATGATTCGACAGCATCAGTTTGACAAAGTCGAGATGGTGCAAATCGTCCATCCAGATAAGAGCTATGAGGCGCTGGAGCAAATGACGGGTCACGCCGAAGCCGTGCTGCAAAAGTTAGGCCTGCCGTACCGCGTGATGCTCTTGTGCACGGGCGATATGGGTTTTGGCGCAGCTAAGACGCATGATCTTGAAGTGTGGTTGCCTGCGCAAAATGCCTACCGCGAAATTAGCTCGGTGAGTAATTGCGAGGCGTTTCAAGCGCGCCGCTTGCAAGCGCGCTTTAAAAATGCGCAAGGCAAAAACGAGCATGTGCATACGTTGAATGGCTCTGGCCTAGCAGTTGGTCGAACGCTGGTGGCGGTGCTGGAGAATTACCAAAACGCTGACGGGTCTATCACGATTCCCTCGGTGCTTCGCTCCTACATGGGCGGCCTTGAGAAATTGCAAGGCAAAGCGAGCGGCTGATAGAATTGCGGCTTCGCCAAACACGAAGCAAACCCCTAGGAGAGGTGGCAGAGTGGCCGAATGTACCTGATTCGAAATCAGGCGTACCGCAAGGTACCGTGGGTTCGAATCCCACCCTCTCCGCCAACCATTTGAGGTCTCTATGCGCAAACTACTCGCCATTTTTTTAGTTGGAGCGCTCGCAGCGGTTGCGCAGGCTCAAACAACATTCCCCACCAAAGCCATCAAAATTGTCGTGCCCAATGCAGCGGGTGGCGCGGCGGACATTACCTCGCGCGAGGTGGGGCAAAAGCTTTCCGAGGCTTTTGGTAGCCCTGTGATTGTGGAGAACAAACCTAGCGCGGGTGGAATCGTGGCGGGCGATTTGGTCGCTAAATCCGCGCCAGATGGACATACGCTACTTCTTATTTCTAGTGGCACGGCGGTGAGTGCGGCGTTATTTAAATCACTGCCCTTTGATACGCTCAAAGACTTTACGCCCGTCTCTAAGCTCGCCACTTTTGATTTGGTCATTGCGTCGTCGGATCGTGGTCGTTTCCACACACTGGCAGAAGTGATTGCTTACGCTAAAGCCAATCCTGGCAAGCTCAATATCGGTACACCGCAAATTGGCTCGACACAAAACTTGGCGGCAGAACTCTTTAAAAGCACCGCTGGCATTGACGCGCAACTTGTACCATTTAACGGCACACCGCCCGTGATTTCGGCTTTGCGTGGTGGCGAGATTGACATCATGGTGGAAATTTTAGGGCCACTCGTTACGCAATTTAACGCGAAGACATTGAGGCCTTTGGCCATCATGAGTGACAAACGCACGCCGCAGTTTTCGGATGTTCCAACCGTGCGCGAGAGCGGCGGCGCGCTTGCCAGCTTTAATGCGTCTTCATGGAATGGTTTTGCGGCGCCTGCTAAAACGCCCAAAGATGTGGTTGCAAAGTTGAACGCTGAGATTCAAAAAGCGCTTAAAAATCCAGATGTGATTAAGCGCCTTGAGGCTTTGCAATTGCATGCACAAGGCAGCACGCCAGAGCAATTGGCCGAGCTCTTGGCTTTTGATACTAAGCGTTGGGGCGATGTGATTACCCGCGCCAAGATTGCCAAACAGTAACGAATAGAAGTTAAGAGCGCGGCCCGTGAGCTTATCGATTGAGTCTCTTGAGCATTTCGTTCAAACCCGCCAGCACGAGGCCGCTGGCAACGCCTTGTTTGCCATGCTTTACAACATGGATAACAACGCAGGGGCGATGGATGCCATTACTTGTATCGTGCCCGCCGCATTTGCCAAGTCGCGAGAGCTGCACCTGTGTGAACGTATAGCGGATGCAACGTCACGACTCTTTTTAGACGAAGCGTTTACGTTCTCTGCGCAAGGTTTTTTGCGGTTTATGTGTGTGCAACGTTGGTTAAGTTTGATCTACGGTTGTACCGCCCAGAGGCATGCCGATCATGTCATCCGCACGCTCTGTGGCGTCAGCAGTACCGCGCCAGATTTCGCGATACCCGAGAGCCAACTCACGAAGTGCATTTTTTTAATGACCGTTGAGTCAGAGCTCCCGCTCAATCTCGATCAGCTATGGGAGCAAAATCAAACATTGGCGGCATCTCTTTTTTTTGCGTGGCTATCAACTACCGTGATGGCATCACCTTTTGCGCATCAAAAGCGCGAAGCTTTGCTGGCCTGGTGGCCTACGCGCATGATGGAGGCGACAGATTTTGCGAGCTGGCCTTTGCCCGTGATCCATCAGGTGTATATGCTGTGCAGCTATGGATTTTTGGATGGTCGTCATGCGATTAAAAAATCTCTCAATGCCTTGATTCGTCAACATTTGATCGCACAAGGTTTGGGTGATGTGGCGGTCTTGGCATCGCTACCGATATCTACAAAGCGCCCTAAGAGCAAGCCAGTATTGATGGTGGTGACGGAATGGTTTTCGCCAGGCTTTGCGGTGTATCGCACGCACTCAATGACACTGCGTGCGCTAAAAGATAAGTTTCATCTGGTAGGTATGGGGCCGCGTGTAGGTGCAAACGACGTGGGGCAAGCCGTGTTTGATGAATTCCACGAGACACCGATTGGTGATGCCCTAGCGGTTGTGGTATTCGCTCGCGAGCTAGCTAGTCGCATTCAACCTAACATCGTCTATCACCTTGGTGTGGGCATGTTTCCGCACACGGTGTATCTGTCCAATATCCGTCTTGCACCGATTCAAATGGTATCTAATGGGCACGGCGCGTCGACGTGGTCAACGCAGATGGATTACTTCATCACCGACGAGGGCTACATCAGCGGACAAGCAGCGTTTGGTGAAACTATCTTGCCCATGCCCGCGAACGTGATGCAAATGATTCCTAATGTGGATACGCCCGATGAGTTTTTGAAGCAAGTCCAGCGCGTGCCGCGCCCTCGTGCAAGCCCCGTGCGTATTGCCATTGCGGCCGCCATCATCAAAATTAACCCTGTGTTTATTGGTACGCTGCGCACCATCGCCGAGCGCTCTGAAGCCGAAGGTTTGTCGCTTGAGTTTCACTTCCCGATGGCGCAAGCTGTCGAGCCGCTGTACCAGCGCATACGCGCCGAGATTGAAGCGCAGTTGGATGTTGGTTTTCAGCGTCGAGCGTTTGTCTATCCGCATCAGCAATACCCAGAGTACATGCGCATCATTAGTGACTGCGATATGTTCATCAATCCCTTTCCGTATGGCAATACCAATGGCATTGCCGATATGGCGCTCCTCGGAATGCCTGGCATTTGCAAGGCAGGTCCGGAACTTGCCGAGCACATTGATGTGGGCATGTTCAAACTCATTGGCCTGCCCAATTGGTGCGTGGCCTGGACGATTGATGACTACATTGCGGCCACACTTCGCATGGCACACAACCATCATGAGCGCTGGATGCTGTCCAAGCAATTGATTGAAGGCAAGGTTTATAGCCGCCTCAATGAAAACCAAAAGCCCGAAGTGATGGGCGAGATTTTGTTAAAAATGTGCAGGGCATAAATCTGCTTTGAGCTTGCTTTGAATCCGATTTGAATAAAGCTGCGTATTGATATCTACAGGGGCAAATTTTTGTTTCTGTGATTTATCTTTATTGGCTTTATTTTTAAAGGATGCATCATGCAAGTTGACACTCACACTTCTTCGATTCTCGTGCCCAACTCACGCCGTGCGTGGCTTCGTACCACGGGCAGTCTCTCCGCCGTCGCGATTGCCATGCTGGGCGCTAACGAAGCGCTCGCGCAAGGCATGGCGGCCGATCCCAGCAAAGACGTCGGCATTTTGAATGTCGCGCTCGGCCTTGAGCACGAAGCGATTAATGCCTATCAACTCGGTGCTGGCAGTGGCCTCTTGCAAAAACCTGTGCTCGATATCGCGGTGTCGTTCCAAGGGCATCACAAAGGTCATCGTGATGCCTTGATTGCCACGATTCAAAAATTAGGCGGCTCGCCCGTGATGGAAAAATCGCTGGACGAATACGCCAAAGCACTGGGCGCCGCCTCACTCAAAAATCAATCTGATGTTTTGAGTTTGGCAGCCAAGCTGGAGCGCGGCGCGATCAATGCCTACCTTGGTGTCATCCCCGCTTTTGCAAGCAAAGACTTGGCACAAATTGCAGGTCGTTTGGCAGCGGATGAGACCATGCACTGGACGATTTTGACTAATGCCTTAGGACGTGCTCTGCCAACAGGCGCACTCAGCTTCGGTGCTTAGTCGTTTTACTTGGGCGACCTTGCTGGTGGCATTATTTGCTGGTGGCGCGGCGGCGGCTGATGAGCCATCCATTAGTCGCGGCAAGGAGGTCTACGAAAACACTTGTGCTGGATGTCATAGCGTTGACGCCAATCGCATTGGCCCCAAGCACATAGGTGTTGTGGGGCGTAAGGCGGGCAGCATCAAAGATTTTGCGTATTCAGTTGCACTTAAAAAGAGCGATCTGGTTTGGAGTCGCGATTTATTGTTGCGTTGGCTTACCGACCCTGAGCAAGTGATCCCAGGGCAAGCGATGGGGTTTCGTTTGGGCAATGTACAAGACAGACAAGATGTGATTGCTTATCTTGCGACTTTAAAAGTAGTGCCCCTAAAATGAACGCATGAGCATTACTCTAGCAACTGATGAGCACCTAATGGGCTTACTTGACCGCATTGCTTCGCGTGAGGAAGATGCGCTGCGTGAGCTGTACGACATCACCAGTCGCAAACTCTACGGATTGGCGCTACGCATGGTGGGGCGAGTTGACCTTGCGGAAGATGTTTTGCAAGAGTGTTACTTGAATGTGTGGCGTATTGCGAGCGACTATCGATCAAGCCTGAGCCCACCACTAGGGTGGATGAGTGTGATTGTGCGCAGCCGTTCGCTGGATATGCTGCGGCGCCTCGCCAGCCAAATGGATGGGAAGACGCAGTCCATTGACGATGACGAGTCGCAGCAAATGGCATCCAACGAAGTTGGATTGCTAGATGCAGCGATGGCGGGTGAGCAAGCCAGTGCACTGAACGGCTGCTTGTCCAAAATTGAAGCCAAGCAGCGCGATGTGATTGTGTGGGCGTACTTTCGGGATATGAGTCACAGTGATTTGGCGAGTCAATTTGATTTGCCCATTGGGACGGTCAAAACATGGATTAGACGTGGTTTGGCGCAACTGAAATCGTGTATGGCGTCGTTTGCTTAACTATGAACCAATTACCAGCGAGGGCAACAGAAAAATGAAGATACATAAGAATGCAGCTTTGATCGAGCACCTCGCTAGTAGCTATGCCCTGGGAACTCTGCGTGGTGGCGCACGACGCAGATTTGAGGTGCTGGCTGCAAAGCATGTTTCGCTAAGGGTGGCCGTGAGCGATTGGCAAACTCGTTTGACCGCCATGAACGAGCTCAGCCCTACGGCAGAACCAAGTCTGAATGTCTGGAAGCGAATCAGCAATCTGCTCCCACTCCATACGCCTAGCCTGACACCAGCAAGGACTTTGTTTGATGATTTGCAATCGGCCATTGCTGCGCTACGTGCGCGCGTCCAGTGGTGGCAGCGGGCCTCGTGGGGCATGGCGCTCGCGAGCAGCTTTTTAATTGCGGGCAGCTTTAGCGTCATTCGCATGGAGTCACAAGCGCCTAATCAATTTGTCGCCGTGCTCACCGATGAGGCTGCCACCGAGAGCGTGCTCGTGACGTTTGACGCAAAGACGCAAAAATTGAATCTCAAACGCTTATCCAATTATCAAGAAGGCGCTGAAAAATCTTTGCAACTTTGGGCAATTGATACCAGTGGCAAAGGCTCTGGCAAGCCCGAATCTATGGGCGTGTTGGGTGCGGATGCTGTGCTGCGCTTGGCTGCAGACAATAGAAAAATCGCTCAGATCGAAAAGCTTCCCCTGCTCGCTGTCAGCCTAGAGCCCAAGGGCGGCGTGCCTAGCGAAGGCGGACCCACTGGGCGTGTGTTGTTTAAAGGGCAACTAAGAGCGACTAGTTTTTAAGTCTCTTTGAAAAAATTGAATCCAATCAATAAGTCTGTGCGTATTGAGATAAAGACCTTCTTTTTTTCACTACTAGGACTTAATCATGGCACATCGAACTATTTTTGGAAAAGCGGCGCTTTTATTAGGCGTGACTAGCGCCTGCGTGATGGCTCAGGCAGATACGGGCAAACTATTATTGACTGGCGGTGTCAGCACCATTGACGGCGCGGCGGGTGGTGGCCTCTCGCCATGGGCAGTTATTGGTAGCAACGCCACAGATGGTCAAACAGGTGCGGCGGTCCACGTTACCCGAGCATCGACCAAGGACTATGGATTGAATAGCGCAGGCTTGGCGATCGGGTTTGATAATCATTACGAAATTTCGCTTGCGCGGCAAGCTTTCAACACAGGCATTACAGGCCCTCAGCTTGGCGTGCCCAACTTGGTGCTCAAACAAACTATTGTGGGTGTGAAGATACGCGTGGCGGGTGATGCGGTTCTAGACAGCGATACGTGGAAGCCTCAAATTGCGGTGGGTGCACAGTTCAAATCGCTGGATTCATCAGGCCTAGATGGAACGTTGACGACGTTAGGTGCCAAGCGCGCAGGTATTGATGTGTACGTGAGTTCAAGCAAACTCTTTTTAGCGCAAGGTATTTTGGTCAATGGTACGCTCCGTGCGACCAATGCCAATCAAGATGGCCTACTTGGGTTTGGTGCAAGTCTTGGCGGTGCGAACAATAAGTACCAACTAATGCCTGAGTTCTCAGTAGCTTATTTGCTTAGTAGTCGTATCGCTATTGGTGCAGAGTACCGCGCGATGCCGAACAATCTTCAAGTGGCAGGGGCAGCGGCGGGTCTCGGACCAGCAGGGCTAAAGGGCGACGCTTGGCGCGACTTTTTTATTGCGTGGGCACCTAGTAAAAACGTCTCGATTACAGCTGCTTATGTTGACCTAGGACGCATCGTGCCAGGCACAACGGCTGGCCGCGCGCAGACGGGCGCATATGTTTCGACGCAATTTGCATTTTGATCAACGGAGCATCTCATGAAAAAATTTATCCCCACCTTTTTGCTTTGCTTTGCCACTTGCCTTTGTTTGTCAGTCGGATGGGCGCAACCAGTGCCAGCGCAGGTTAGCAAAGATGACAGCCTGTATCTTGCACTTGGGCAAAAGACGGGTATTACGCAGCTATCCGATGAGTTTGTGACGCGCTTGGTGGCGGATAAACGCCTTGCGCCCTTCTTCGAAAAAACAAACCTACCGAACTTTAAATTGCAGCTTGCAGATCAATTCTGTGCGGTGAGTGGTGGACCTTGCGTGTATAAAGGTGCTGACATGAAGTCGGCGCATGCGAATTTTGATATTGCCAAAGCTGACTTCAACGCGCTGGTAGAAGTTTTGCAACAAGCGATGGATGCAAAGGGCATTTCGTTTAGAGCACAAAACCGATTACTGGCTTTATTGGCACCCATGCATAGAGAAGTGATTACTGTCCAATGAAATTCTTACTCAATACCCCATGCTCGAAATTGGTTTTTCAATTGACTTGCGTCGTGTGGCTGTTGACTGCGCATAGCGTTTACGCAGGAACACTATCGGTGCAAGTCGTTGATAAAACGGGCAAACCTTTGCCCGATGCTGTGGTGACTTTGCTGCCGTTTGATAAGGGCATTAAGCCAACCAATGTATTACCAGTAAAGGCCGTGATTGCTCAAGAAAAAATGCAATTTATTCCCTTGGTTAGTTTGGTTGCGGTGGGTGCAAAAATTACTTTTACCAATAATGATCCATGGAATCATCATATACGTGGCTACTCTGCTGATATGACGCAGGTTGATGTGGGTAAATCGAGTGGTTTTGCATTGCTGTTGGAGGGTAAATCAGAAGGCAAAAAAGCTATCTCTAAAGACGTGACCATGGACAAAGCAGGCGTCCTAGGTGCAACTTTGCTGGGTTGTTTTATTCACGGGTCGATGCACGGCTACATTTTTGTGAGCGACTCGCCTTGGGCTAGTAAAACTAACAGCGAGGGATGGGCAACTTTTGCAGATGCTCCTGTGGGGCCAGCGTATGTCAAAGTCTGGCAAGCTGATCAATTGGTAGAGCCTGCGCCCGCGCCACTCGATATCTCTAGTGGTACAACCAAACATGTGATCCAACTGCAAGTGACGGCTCGGCGTGTGAGGGTAGCACCCGCAACATCGGGCTATGCTTACTAGTCTTAGTTAGCGATAAGTCTGATACGCCGCGTCCACACCCGCGCCGCGTGTGAATTTGTGCCCTTCTGCCGCCAACACAATCTCTAACGCCGCCAGTGTGTTCATAACGCAGTCGGGGCGAGCGTTGTAGCCCATTGCGCCAATGCGCCAGACCTTGCCGTGCAGTTGGCCAAAGCTAGTGCCAATTTCGATATTGAAATCGTTCAGTAATGCGCTACGCACCTTGTCGCCGTTCACGCCGTCTGGAATATAGATGCCCGTGACATTAGGCATTTTGTTTTTGAGATCGCCATACACTTTGAGGTTCATGCCTTGCACGCCAGCAACCACGGCCTGGGAAGCCTTGCTGTGTCTGGCCTGCGCGAGTGCCAATCCTTCTTGCACATAGATGCGCGCGCATTCGCGTGCGCCATAGAGCATGGTCGTGGCTTCGGTGTGGTGGTTGAGCGCGCCATCGCTCCAGTAGTCGATGATCATCGCCATGTCCATGTAGTTGGATGCAATGCGCGAGCCTGCGCCAGCCGCGTAGTCTTTGGTCTGTAGCCCTTCTTCTAAATGCCTGCGGCGATAAATCACTTTTGCGAAATTGTCATTCAGCGTGATGGGTGCCGCGCCCGAAGGGCCTGCTAAACATTTTTGCAAGCCCGCTGTGACCGCATCAATCGCCCACGCATCCACAGGCAGTGGCGTACCGCCGCACGATGCTGTGGCATCCACTTGCAAGAGCGCGCCATAGCGGTGGCAAATCTCGCCAAGGCCTGCGAGTGGTTGCAGCATGGTGGTGGAGGTATCGCCTTGGCAGACCGCGACCAGCTTGGGATTGAAGGATTTGATCGCAGCTTCGATCTGCGCCAAATCAAACACCGTACCCCAAGGCGCCTCTAGCACCTTCACGTTCGCGCCCGAGCGCTTGGCGATTTCATCCAGCAACTGGCCGAAGCGACCAAAACTGAGCACCAGCACTTTGTCGTTTGGCTCAATAGCCGACATCATCACCATCTCAATCGCCGAACGCGCCGTGCCATCCAGCACCAGTGTCCAGTCGTTTTTGGTTTCAAAGAACTGGCGATACAGCGCCATCGTCTCCCGCATGAAACCCCTGAACTGCGGATCGAATTGCCCGAGCAGTTGCGAGGACATCGCCTTCAAAACACGCGGGTCGGCGTTAATCGGTCCTGGCCCCATGAGCAGGCGTGGTTTTGGATTGAGCTCCTCAAATGCAGAGCTGGGGTTGGCGAGAGGCGACAGTTTTGGGAGAGAAATTGATGTCATGGCGTTATGATAGCAAAAGTGTATACACATCTAAATTCATCATGTCACCCAAACCCACCGCGTCACTTTTTACCCAAGCTTTTGTCCACGCCAATCTCTACAAAGACTCGGTCGCTTTAATGCGCGTGGCGCAGGCCATGCTGGCGATGGATGGCGTTGTCAACGCCACGTTGCAAATGGGCAACCCCGCCAACAAAGAAATATTGGTTGAGGCGGGATTGCTCACCACGGAGGTCAGCGGCGCAGGCCCCAGTGATGTGATGGTGGTCGTGCAGGCCACGTCCAGCAAGGCTTGCACGAGTGCCATCGATGCAGCTAAGAGTCAGCTTGCGGGTCAAGGCAAGGTTGCTAGTGGTACGGCACAAGAAGAGATTGCACCGCGAACCGTGGGCATGGGGCTTGCCAAACTCGGCTCGGCCAACATCGCGCAAATTTCGGTGCCAGGCTCGTACGCCGCAGCGGAAGCCTTGAAGGCGGTCAAACAGGGACTCAACGTTTTTATGTTTAGCGACAACGTGCCGCTGACGCAAGAGGTCGCCATCAAAACGGAAGCCGCCAAGCGCGGCGTGCTCGTGATGGGCCCCGATTGCGGCACGGCCATCATTGGTGGCGTCCCGCTGGGGTTTGCCAATAACGTGCGCAAAGGCAATATCGGATTGGTGGCGGCATCGGGCACAGGCTTGCAAGAAGTGACGACGCAAATCCATCGCATGGGCGGCGGCGTCAGTCACGCGATTGGAACAGGCGGGCGCGATGTGTACGCGGATGTTGGCGGTATTACCATGTTGCAAGGGATTGAGCTTTTGGCGCGTGACGCAGATACCAAAGTCATTGCGATTGTGTCCAAGCCACCAGCGCCAGAAGTCACAGTCAAAGTTATGTCAGCGCTGGCTCGTGCGGGTAAGGCAGCGGTGGTTTTGTTTTTAGGTAGCGACTTAAAAAGCGCGGATAAAAATATCCGCACCGTGCAGACGATGGTTGATTGCGCGGCGCAAGCGGTGCAGTTGGCGGGTATTAGATTGCCCCTGCGCAGTAGGGGAAATGTCAGCGTAGCTGACAAAGGGGTCTACCCCATCCCGAGCAAACCACGTTTCCAAAAAACACAAACTTACCTCCGCGCCCTCTACTCAGGTGGCACCTACTGCTCAGAAGCCCAAACGATTTGGGCAAAGTCTGACCTAGCCGTGTGGTCAAACATTCCCGTCAATAAAGCATTCGCCTTGCAAAATCCCAAGCGTGAAAGCTTTGAACACACAGCCTTAGATTTAGGCGACGACGACTTCACCGTTGGCAAGCCGCATCCCATGATTGACCAAGGCGCACGCATTGAGCGCTTGCTGCGCGAAGCCGCCGATCCTACGGTTCGCGTGATTTTGTTGGACGTTGTGATTGGCTGGGGCGCTCATGCTGACCCTGCATCAGAGCTTGCAACGGCAATTTCTCAGGCGAAAAAAATCGCAGCTAAAAGTAAGCGGCATCTTGCGATGATTGGTTTTGTCTGCGGCACAGACCTTGATCCGCAAGGCTTTGCGGCGCAAGAGAAAAAATTGCGCGCTGCGGGCATGGTGCTTGCACCCAATAGCGCGAGCGCGGCTTGGTTGGCTGGGGAGTGGTTGAAATGAGTCGCAAGCTTGCCGTTGTAGCTCTCGGCGGCAACGCCGCCTATCCACCCACGATCAAAGGTACGGCGGACGAGCAGCTAGAGCTCATGCGCGGTGTCTGTGAGCACTTTGTGGAGATCATCAAAGCGGGTTGGCAGATTGTGCTGACGCACGGCAATGGCCCAGTCGTCGGCAACATTTTGTACCGCATGGCGAAGACGGCGGATGAGCTGCCGCCCATGCCCATGGATATTTGCGTGGCGCATTCGCAAGGCGGTATGGGCTACATGCTTCAGCAGTCGTTCGCTAACGTTTTGCATGACCACGGAATGAACGCGGTGGTGTCGTGCGTCATCACCGAAGTCGAGGTTGACGCAGGCGATCCAGCGTTTCAAAACCCAACCAAACCAGTCGGAAAATTCTTTAGTGAGTTGGATGCCAAAGACATGGCAAGCCTCACGGGCTGGACGTTTGCCGAGGATTCTGGACGTGGTTGGCGGCGCATGGTGGCAAGCCCTAAGCCGCGCAAAATTTTGGATTTGCCAACCATTGATGCGCTGCTCAAAGCAGGCGTGCTCCCTATTGCTTGCGGCGGCGGCGGTGTGCCCGTCATCATCAATAGCGCGGGTCATTTGCAAGGCGTGCCTGCCGTCATCGACAAAGATTTAACGAGTGCCATGCTGGCTGCGCATTTGCATGCGGATGCGCTCATCATGCTGACGGGTGTGGAGCGCGTGGCAATCGACTTCAACAAATCCACGCAGCGTTGGCTAGACCATATGACCCTTGTGGAAGCCAATACCCATGCGGCTTCCGGGCAATTCCCTGCGGGCTCTATGGGGCCAAAAATTGACGCGGCACGGATGTATTTGAGTGAGTTACCCGAAGCCAATAAGGATGGCCGCGTCATCATTACTAGCTTAGAGAAAACATTTGAAGCTTTGATGGGCAAGGCTGGCACGCACATTACGGCGAAATAAAAATGCAAACGAGAGTGGAAAAATTTACGCCCATCCAAGGTTTTGAAGCGACCGACTACGCCTACTTTGAAGGGCGCATCGTGTGGGTGGGAGATGACGCAGCCGTCCGCCATCCGCGCAACTATTGGAAGCCTTGGCAGCCGCCCGCCAAGACGTACAGTGCGGCGTTGTTGCAAGCGGGCGCGAAGCTTTGCTTGCAGCAAATGACGAAAAGCGACACGCATGGTTTGCTGCTGTGGCTTACTAATCGCGAGATGCTGTTCCCATTGGACAAAGATGCACCGCGCTTCGATGCGGTACGAGATGCGCTAGAGGCCAAGCAGATCAAGGCTTTCGAGCAAGCAGCTTTGCGTGTGCTGGGTTTAGGAAACGGCCTCACGCCAAGTGGCGATGATTTTTTAGGCGGCGTCTTCTTTGCCCTTCATCACGCGAGGCATATGGTCTGCAAGCCACATACTGATTGGCTTGTGGGCTTGCCTGCTCTGCAAGCCAATATACGCTTGGCTTGCGAGGTATCGACCAATCCCATCTCTGCGGCGCTGCTGGCAGACAACATGGCAGGCAACAGTTTTGGACAGCTGCACGATATGCTGGATGCGCTGGAATCTAACGACTCGCGCTTTATAGTCACATCGCGTGAGGCCTTGCTGGGTGTAGGCTCTAGCTCAGGTGCGGATATGCTGGCAGGATTACTTTTAGCTTTGACTATCCTTTAAATTTATGAAGAAGAACACACTCCTCACTCAAGCGCCATCGGTGCTCAACATCGGCATCGATGGCTTTAACGATAGTGTCACGGCCAATGGCGGAACGCTCGCATCTATTGAGTGGCAACCCCCTGGCAATGCTGATCCCGCATTGGCTTGGCAGTTGGCGCAGTTGATGAATGATGAGCGCATCGAAGCGGCGAATGCAGAGGCTTGTAAACGCATCATCAACGCCCGCCCGATGTGGGAAGACATGGCCTTGCGAGCGGACGGCGTGATCCCAGAATTGAAAGGTGCACGACTGCTCTTGCACGCAGGACCTCCTGTTAAGTGGCGCGATATGTGCGGCCCGATGCATGGCGCGATGGTCGGTGCCGTGCTGTACGAGGGCTGGGCGAAGACGGAAATTGAAGCCGCGCAAATGCTGAAGTCGGGGCAAATTGATTTTGCGCAGTGCCACGACTTCAATAGCGTCGGGCCGATGACGGGCATCATCAGCGCTTCGATGCCGCTGATTCAAGTTCGTAATGTGAGCTATGGCAACGTCGCGTATTGCACGCTGAACGAAGGCATTGGCAAGTGCCTGCGCTTTGGTGCGAATGGCCCCGAAGTCATTGCGCGAATGAAGTGGTTCGAGTCCGTGCTCGCTCCGATTTTGAAAGCTGCCGTGCGTCATAACTTTGATAAAACAGGCGGGATAGATTTAAAGGCCATTCAATCGCAGGCGCTGCTCATGGGCGACGAAGTGCACAGCCGCAACGCCGCATCGACCGCGCTGTTTTTTATGGCGGTCGCACCAGCCTTGGCGGCGCAGCCGAACTTGAATAGCGATCACGTGCACCAAACGCTGGACTTCATCGCCAAGAATTCGCAGTTCTTTTTGAACTACTCCATGGCATCGTGCAAGGCCATCATGGATGCGGCGCATGGCATTCCTTTTTCCACCGTCGTTACCGCCACTGCGCGCAACGGCACGGAGACGGGACTGCGCGTCAGTGGCATGGGACGTGAATGGTTTACGGCCAAGTCCGATTTGCCGCAAGGACTTTTCTTCCCAGGCTTTAAGCAAGAAGATGCTTGCCCTGACATTGGCGACAGCGCCATTACAGAAACCGCAGGCTTTGGCGGCTGCAGCTTTGCGGCGTCGCCAGCACTGACGCTGCTTGCAGGCGGAACGGTAGATGATGCGGTTCGCTACTCTAAAGAAATGTACGAAATTACGGTCACCAAAAACCCTGCACTCTCGTTGCCAGCATTAGATTTTGCGGGCGCGCCGTGCGGCATTGACGTGCGCAAGGTGGTGGACACAGGCATTCGCCCCGTTGTCACCACAGGTATCGCGCACAAAGATGCGGGCGTCGGGCAAATTGGTGCAGGCATTGTGCGTGTGCCGATGGAGGCGTATTCGAAAGCGCTGACTGCTATTGCAACAAAATTAAATTAATTCTTATGCGTCAAACACTCACTTCCCCACGCGGCATGGTCACAGCGCCGCACCATTTGGCAACCTCTGCCGCAGCTTCTGTTTTGCGCGAAGGCGGCAATGCGATCGAGGCGATGGTCGCTGCTGCATCCACGATTGCGGTCGTCTATCCACATATGAACTCGATTGGCGGCGATGGTTTTTGGATCATCTCCGAACCCGGCCAAGAGCCCGTCGCCATTGACGCTTGCGGCCGCGCCGCAGGGCTTGCATCGATTGATTGGTATCGTGAGCAAGGCATTGATGGCACGGTCATTCCAGGTCGCGGACCATTGGCAGCCAATACCGTTGCTGGCGCGATTTCAGGCTGGCAAGAAGCGTTGGTGCATAGCGCGCGCATGGGTGGCAAGCTGCCCGTTTCGCGACTCTTGCAAGACGCGATTTATTACGCAAAAAATGGCGCACCCGTCACGCAAAGTCAAGTCAATTTCACCACCAAGTTTTTGCCAGAGCTAGGAACGCAGCCTGGCTTTGCAAAGCAGTTTTTAAATGACGACACCTATGGACATCAAGTGCCGCTGGTCAATACGCTGCGCACTTACGCGGCACTAGGTGACACGCTGCAAGCCTTATCAAGCAATAAGAACGGGGGCTTAGACGATTTTTACCGTGGCGATATTGCGGCATCTAACGCGGCGCAATTAGAGGAGCTTGGCTCGCCGCTGCGCCTTGCCGACTTCCATGCACACCGCGCACAAAGCGTGAAACCGTTGTCGGTGCGCGTCACGGGCGCTACGCTGTACAACATGACGCCGCCTACGCAAGGACTGGCATCACTCATGATTTTGGCGATCTTTGACAAGCTAAGAATCCGTCACAACATCCGCGAGGCCGAGGGCTTCGAGTACCTGCACGCCATCGTCGAAGCCACCAAGCAAGCGTTCAAAGTGCGCAATCGCCATGTGGCCGATCCAGCAACGATGGCAGCTAACAGTGTGACCCCCGAGCAGTTCTTGACCGATGCTTTCATCGATCAATGCGTGGCAGCAGTTGATATGAAAAAGGCCTTGCCGTGGCCAGAAAAAACCATTCACGGTGACACTATTTGGATGGGCACGGCTGACTCTAGCGGTCGCATGGTCAGCTATATCCAAAGTGTGTACTGGGAGTTTGGCTCGGGCGTGGTGCTATCAGATACAGGCGTGGGCTGGCAAAACCGTGGGTCCAGTTTCTTGCTTGACTCCGCATCACACATGGCGCTTGCGCCGCATAAAAAACCATTCCATACGCTAAACCCTGCGCATGCCAGATTTGACGATGGCAGAACGATGGTCTACGGCAATATGGGCGGCGACGGTCAACCGCAAAGCCAGTCTGCAGTCTTTAGCCGCTACGCCATGTTTGGGCAAACGCTCCAAGCGGCGGTCAGCGCGCCACGATGGCTGCTCGGTAAGACATGGGGGCAAGAATCAACCACGCTTAAATTTGAAAATCGCACAGATGCAAAAGCCCTGCAAGCCTTACGGGACGCGGGTCACGACGTAGAGGTGCTGGACGATTACAGTGACACCATGGGTCATGCGGGCGCGATTGTGCGGCAGCCTGATGGCTTGTATCTGGGTGCTGCTGATCCGCGTAGTGATGGGGTGGTGGCTGGGTTTTGAATGGGCATTCACTCAGGCAAACCAACTTGTTTAGCCAAAGATGTCAATTTATTCATCTCCCAAAGTTTGGGAGCAATTCTGTATTGCGCCATATCTGTCATTCTGAACTCAGGATTAATGCGCAATAACTCTGTCGCCGTAGCTTTTGCTTTTTCAGTTTCACCACTTCGCAAATAGGCGGCAGCAAGTACAGCGCGCGGTGCTGGGAACTTAGGACTTCTTTCTATTGCCTTGGTCAACCACTCAATAGCGGCCGCATCTTTGCCCAAATAAAAATAAGAACAACCCAAGGTATGCAGCATCACGGTGGGTGGATTTTTAGGGTCTAAATTGATTCCCTTAGAGATGTACTCCGCAGCTATTTGAGGCTTAGCGTCATGTAAATAAGCGATGCCTGCTGAGTTGTATGCTACCGGGTCTTTAGGGTTCAGCTCCAGCCCTCGCATGGCTGCCCGCTTAGCGCCCTCAACATCATGATGCTCAATACGGACAGTTGTCAGTACACGGTAAATCAGCGGATTCTGCGGATCTATCGCTTCAACTTTGAGTGCCAACTGATCTGCCTCTTGAAACATTGCTTCTCTGGCATCAGACTTTATTTGTGTAGCAAAATTAGTTGCCACACTTATTAATAAAACTGCAAGTTCTGCTGGTGCTGCGGTATTGGCTGTGTCACGTGCAATCACCTGTCGATACAAATCTTCTCTCTGTTTGAATGTTTCTAGTGTGAGAGGTTTCCAAGCAAGGGCTCTCGCTCGCATCATGAGGTCGGCAATTTGAGGGCTCGTTGTTCGCTTTTCACTTTCCCGCGCGGCAACAAGTACCATTTCACGGCCAATGCTGTTGCCAATCTTTGCTGTCACTTGATCTTGCAGAGCAAACAAATTGACGATTTCGCCATCGAATGTTTCGCTCCACAATTGCGCTCCCGTCTGCGTGTCAGCAAGCTGCGCATGGATACGCAACTTGTCACTGCTGGCAAGTACGCTGCCTTGCAATGCAAAGCGTGCGCCAACCTCTTTACCGATTTGCTGCGTCGTTGTTGGCTTGTCTTTGTAGGTGAAAGCGGTTGCCGATGAAATGACAAACGCATCGCGGATACGTGATAAATCAGCGGTAATACTGGTCGTCAAAGCATCAGCGATATAGCCTTTTTGCGCGTCACCCGTTTGGTTAGCAAAAGGCAGCACAACGATGGAGAGTGCTCCTGTGTTCACCAACGCAGGAGTAGTGATGGACGACGATGAGGCGCCCGTTTTGACGGTTTGATAGGTAGTGTAGTAGCCGACCAGACCACTGAGTACGGCACCTCCGCCAGCAACGGCAACAATTATGCCTTTGGCGTGTTTGAGTTTTTCAAGCCACTTATTCATGGGTATTATTTTTGACCATCAGGAATCGTCAATCCTACTTTGCGAGCTGGGGGTAGATACTTTTTTGCATAGTAATCTTTAAACGCTTGTGGGCTAGTTGGCTTGGGGGTTCTGTGGGTTGCGTAAAAAGATTTTGGATCGACGCGTTTTAAGTCTGCCAATGCAGCTTGCGCCTTAGCCTCATTACCCTTAAGGGTGTACGCCATCGCTAAAAAAGCATAAGCATCGACATAACTTGGCGTCTTTTCTAATGTGGTGATAAACCATTTGATGGAAGCGTCGTTGTCGCCTGCCATGAAGTAGCCCCAGCCCAAATTAAATGGAATGAGGTCACGTGTACGCGGATGCAAAGGGTCAAGCACGAGTGCTTGGTTGAGAATCTCAAGGGCTTTTTTAGATTCGCCCCGCATGAGTAACGTATGCGCGAATGAGTTGTAGATGACAGGATCTTTCGGCAGACGTGCAAACCCCTGCTCAACGGCACGTAGAGCACCATCAAAATCACCTTGAGATTCTGCATACAACATGGTTGGTATATGGGCGTTTACATTGTCAGGATCAATTTGTTTTGCTTTGA
>CANFWH010000041.1 GCA_947450645.1 Comamonadaceae bacterium
ACTTGTTTGCCGCGATGTGCAAAGAGGGTCTATTGTGCCACGATTCTTATCTACCCTGCAATCTTTGTGGTTATTTGAATTTCTTCGCTAACCAATAAAACTACTCTCGTTTCACAACCCTTGCGATGAAGGGGAACTGCGAATTATAGCAGGGTTTTTACTGGCGAGCTACTTCTTTATTGAATTTCTAAACTCCACCACCTGCGTTGGATGCATAGAAAATTCTCGCAAACCCATAGCCAGCAAGGCTTTGGTGTGAGAAGTATCACCCGCCATTTCGCCGCAAACACTCACCGGTTTTCCAGCAGTAATGCATTCTTTGATTGTTTTTTCTAGTAAAAACTGCACGGCAGGATGCATGGCATCGTAGAGATGTGCCACCGCCTCGTCAGCCCTATCAACTGCCAGCGTGTATTGAATTAAATCGTTTGTGCCAATAGATAGAAAATCAAAATACTTCAAAAATATAGACGTAATTAATGCGGCCGCAGGCACTTCAATCATGGCGCCAAGCTCTATTTCACCGTAAGCAACTCCGTTGCTGGACAACTCTGTTCTCGCCCTATCCACCAAGAGCATGGTTTGCTTGATTTCTCTCTCGTGCGCCAGCATCGGAATCAGCACACGAATACGCCCGTGCACTGCTGCTCTAAGCAGTGCACGTAGCTGGGTAAGAAACATCGCTGGCTCGGCCAGACACCATCGAATCGCCCTAAGACCCAGTGCAGGATTTGTGTGCGCCGCTTTTGCTTGCACATGATCACCCTCTAGCGGCTTATCAGCGCCAATATCAATGGTGCGAATCGTAACGGGCAATCCCTTCATCGCCAGCACGACTTCACTGTACGCCGCATATTGCTCCTCCTCATCTGGCAATTGCACGCGCCCCATAAACAAAAACTCAGTCCTAAACAGGCCAATCCCCTGCGCACCTACTGCAAGCGCAGCTTTTGCATCGCTGGGCAACTCAATATTGGCGAGCACCGTGATCGGCGTCCCATCTAAAGCAAATAGTGGCTCACCATTCACGCTAGGCGCCTTCGCCTGCGCTGCTAGAGCTTGCTTGCGTCTGTACTCATCCAAGACGCGCTCAGATGGATTGACTATGAGCACACCCGCATCCGCATCCACCACCACCCAATCGTCTTGGCGTACTAGGCTACTTGCGCTCTTTGCACCCACAATGGCAGGAATGCCAAGACTGCGTGCCACGATTGCTGTGTGCGAAGTCTTACCGCCCACATCCGTCACAAAGCCAATAAACACACCGCTTTTAAAACGAATCATGTCCGCAGGCGAAAGATCGTGCGCCACCAGCACCACAGGCTCTTCGCGGGCTAGGTTTGCAGTTGCTTGTGTCTGCGCAAGCTGCGCCGTTCCTTGCAAATGTGTCAGCACTCTCTCCACTACTTGCTCTAAATCGCCTTTACGCTCACGCATATAGGGGTCATGCATCTCATCAAACTGCGCCGCAATCACTTCTAGCTGCGTGGTCAACGCCCACTCGGCGTTGTAATGGCGCTCTGTAATGTAGTGACGCACACCATCGGCTAATGTCTCGTCTTGCAACAGCATCAGATGCACATCCATGATGGCCGACAACTCATGCGGCGCATCTTTACTAGACTGCGTAGTGAGGCTTTGCTGCAACCGCTGCATTTCGTCCACCACCGCATGGCGCGCATCACGAAGGCGAGCAATTTCTTGATCAACTCGCTCGGGCGCTATGAAGTAATGCGCCACACTGGCACGACTAGAAAGCACACGCACCGCACGGCCAATCGCAATGCCGCCGCCCAGCCCACGACCTACCGACAGTCCGTGGACGCTAAAGCTCATCGCCTACTCACCCTCGCCAAATTTATCGTTGATGAGCGCCACCACCGCTTCCATCGCGGCCGCTTCTTGTTCGCCCAGCGTTTCAATATCCACGCTTGAACCAAGTCCCGCCGCCAGCATCATCACACCCATGATGCTCTTTGCATTGATGCGACGCTCACCCTTGGTCAGCCAAACCTCGCATGGAAAGCTACCTGCAACCTTGGTGAGCTTTGCGCTAGCTCTGGCGTGCAGCCCCAGCTTGTTAGAAATTGTGGTCGTCGTTTTCATGTGTCAAATATCTCTCTTCGTTTTAATTTTTAAACCAACTCCATTGCGCCTTGGCTGCCACCTGAGATCGCCTTTTCCGCCATCACCGCGAGCGGCGTATCCCAATACGTGATTGCTCGAAACAGCATTGGCAAACTCGCGCCCGCAACGCACTTCACATTCGTGTCATCCACCAATTGCTGCGCCACATTGCAAGGCGTTGCACCCAGCACATCGCTCATCACCAACGTGCCCGTCATCCCCAAGCCCTGCGCTGCCGTATGGAGTAACGCACGCGCCATGCCAAGCGTCACCTCGGGCGACTGTTCTGGTGGCACATCAATCACTGACACACGCGAAGCCGCATCAGGAAAGGCGTGCAGCGCCGCACTACGCAAGGCAGAAGCCAGCGGTGCATGGGCGATGATGAGAATGCTATTCATGATGTACGGATCTATTTGATCAAGATTATCACCGCTAGGCATGTCCTAAAATTTGCTGCACACCACAAGGAAAAATATGGGCAACCGACTCTCACAAATCGCTACGCGCACAGGCGACGACGGCACCACTGGATTGGGTGACGGCGCGCGCGTTCCAAAATTTAGCAACCGCGTACAAGCCATGGGGGACGTGGACGAGCTCAATAGTCACATCGGATTGCTCCTGTGCGAAGCCTTACCAGACGGGGTTCGCGAGCTACTCATTGATATCCAGCACCAACTCTTTAACCTAGGCGGCGAGCTCTCCATCCCAGGCTTTCAACTACTCAAAGAAGAAGCCGTGATCCAGCTAGACGAGGCACTAGCCCATTACAACGAGGCACTGCCGCGCTTAGCGGAGTTCATCTTGCCAGCAGGCAACCGAGCCGCCAGCCAAGCTCATATCTGCCGTACCGTGGCACGCCGCGCCGAGCGCTGGGTCGTGCTGCTTGGCGAATCCGAACTCATTAACGCCACGCCGCGACATTACCTCAACCGTCTCAGCGATCTCATGTTTGTGCTGTCGCGCGTTTTGAATCGCATGAATGGCGGAGACGATGTTTATTGGAAAAGTGAGCGGATGGCACGGGCTGGCACGTGACTCCCATCATCTTAGATACCAACATCGTCCTAGACCTTTTCGTCTATTTAGACACTGTGCAAGCCACGCTGGATAAGGCTTTGCGGGCAGGTATTGTAAATTGGTTGGCAACGCCCGCCATGCGAAATGAGCTGGTACGCGTACTCACCTATCCGCAAATTGTCAAACGATTAGCGGCATCCAACTGCCGCGCAGATGAGGTGCTGGCGCACATGGACGCGCTCACAACATTTATCGCTCCCGCACCCAAAGCGCCCTACACCTGCAAAGACCCAGACGATCAAATCTTTATTGATTTGGCTTGCGAGTATCGTTGCATACTGCTTAGCAAAGACAAGGCCGTGCTGGCGATGCGCTCACGCTTGGCACGAATCGGGGCCGTCGTTTCCACCCACTACACTTGAATAGATGACTGACGACCCACAACCCAAACTCTCCCCCATGCCCAAGGCGGAGAAACGCCTGCTCTACATCTTGGCAGGCATTCAAGTCACGCACATTGTGGACTTCATGATCATGATGCCCGTCGGCCCTTTGCTGATGCGGGATCTAGGGATTGAGGCGCATCAATTTGGCCTTTTGGTGTCCTCCTACTCGCTCTCGGCAGCCGTCTCAGGCTTGCTCTGCGCCATGTTTATTGATCACTTTGAGCGCAAGCGTGCCCTCCTCACGCTCTATGCATTTTTTGCTTTGGCAACGCTGGCCTGTGCGCTTGCACCCAGCTATTACGGCTTGCTCGTGGCACGCTCATTGGCAGGAGCATTTGGCGGCGTAATGGGCGCTTTGATTAGCACCGTGATTGGCGATCAAATTCCGCCAGAGCGCCGTGGCCGTGCAGGCGGCTATATGGCGTCCTCGTTCTCCATTGCCACGATTGCGGGCGTGCCGCTTGGATTATGGCTTGCCAATCACACGCCCGTACTGGGTTGGCGCTCACCCTTTGTGTTTGTCGCCTTACTCAGCGTCGGCTTAGGCTGGGCTGCCTACAAGTGGCTACGTACGGGGCCGCGCGTACACGCGCCGCAAGGTGTGTGGCCGCGCATACAAGGTACGCTGGCCGACCCGATCCATCGCTGGTCCATGCTGTTTGGCTGCTTGATTATGTTTTCCATGTTTTCTATCGTGCCGTTCATCACTATTTTTGCCACAGGGACAGTCAAATTTCCAGAAACCATGTTGCCCCTGATGTACCTCATTGGCGGCGCGTGTACGCTCTTCACAAGCCGTTGGGTGGGCAGGCAAACTGATCGCCTTGGCAAACGTAAAAGTTTTTTGATTTTTGGCTCTATTGCTCTGGCTCCTATGCTCATTACCACACACATGCAACAGGCACCTGTGTGGGTTTACTTGATGGCAAGCACTTTGTTTTTTGTCGCCTCTAGCGCCCGCATGATCCCCAGTATGGCGCTCATGAACGGCGCGGCGAACCCGCCCCTACGCGGCACATTCATGAGCCTTTCGGCCTCGCTGCAACAAGCCGCCATGGGAATGGGCGCTTTCGTCACAGGACACATCATCAGCCTAGACGCTAGCGGCATCATGCACAACTACGATGTAGCAGGTTATATGGCAGTTGCCGCCATGCTGACAGCGCTATGGGTTTCTGGCAAGGTGACGCAGCGGGGATAAAAATGATTGGCCACTTAGATCACCTCGTACTTACCACTAGCAACGAAGCGGCTTGCATTGATTTTTATACCCATGTGCTGGGCATGAGGCTCGAATCATTTGTAGGCGGCACACCACCCGTCACGCGGCAAGCGTTTAAGTTTGGCAATCAAAAGATCAATCTACACATCAAAGGCAAAGAGTTCGAACCGAAAGCGCATTTCCCCACGCCTGGCAGTTTAGATTTGTGTTTTATCGCGAGCATTCCGCTTGATAGCGTGATTGAAAAATTAAACGCTAACAACTGGCCGATCGTCGAAGGCCCCGTGATGCGAACAGGCGCAACGCAAAAAATTAAATCCATCTATGTGCGAGATCCCGATCTCAATTTGATTGAGATTTCGGAGTTAGCCCAATAACCGCAAGAGCTCCGACAGCGCAAAAGCCACGGTCTGTGCTCGAACCGCAGAGCGATCACCCTCGAAGTGCTGCGTGCAAGTCGTCACCGCATCACCCACCGAAAAACCAAAGCACACCGTGCCCACAGGTTTTAAATCACTACCCCCGCCAGGACCCCCCACCCCCGTGACCGCCACGGCAACGTGACCGGTAAGCCCCGTTGGATATGGCCTGCCAGCCATCGCCTCTGCAATCACCCGCACAGCGCCGCGTGCCATGGCACGCGCCACGTCTTCCGACACTGCGCCATGACGCCGAATCATGCTGGACGAGACGCCCAACATCGCCGTCTTCGCGTCGTTGGAATAGGTAATGAACCCGCGATCAAACCAAGCGCTTGAGCCCGCCAAGTCCGTGCACGCCGCAGCAATCATCCCGCCCGTGCAGCTCTCGGCAGTGGTGAGTAAGAGTCCACGGGATTGGAGTTTGGTGGCGAGTTGTTCGACTAACTGTGATGTATTCATACGGACTTTCAAAACCGAATAATCGCAAACACCACCAGCACGCAAAACGCCGCCACCAAATCATCAAACAAAATCCCAAAACCACCGCGCCAGCCAAAGCCTTTAAAGGTGCGATCTGCCCAGCCCACGGGGCCTGGCTTGGCGGCATCAAAGTAACGAAATAGCACGAACGCGCCGAACTGCCCCCAAAAAGTGGTGGGCGTGACTAACCACAAAATCAGCCAAAACGCGACGATCTCATCAATCACGATGGAACCGGGATCCATCACTTGCAAGTGCTGAGCCGTGCGCATACCCGCCCAGATGGAGACGATGGCGGTTGCTGCAATCACCCAACCGATTTGCGCGGAGCTAAGAAAGCTTTGCAAGAGGCCAAACGATGCCCACGCCCAAAGCGTGCCGACTGTTCCAGGCGCTAGCCGCGACATCCCCGAACCAGCGCCCAGCGCGATGAAATGCGCAGGATGGGAAAACAAAAATCGTGCGTCTGGATGCAGTGGTGGCGTGTATTGCTGTTGGTTCATGATTTGGAGTTTAGCGTTGCCAAGTATTGCACCCAGTAGTCAATGCAAGCGCGGACTTTGGGCAAGCGATGCCGCTCTGACAGCATCACAGCGTTCATCGGCGTGGGCGTCTCGACAATGAGTTTGGGCAACACAGGCACGAGCAAGCCGCGCTTGACCAGCGGCGCGGCCACGATATCCGCCGTGCGCGCAATACCAAGACCTGCAAGCATCATCGCGCACAGCGTGCTGGTGTTGTCCGATTGCCACGTTCCCACTGGATGCAACGTCTGCACCGCACCCTTGGTTTTAAACCGCCACTGGTTCGGATGCCCCGCGCGGCTATTCACAATCAAACTGTGATTGGCTAAATCGGCCACCGTTTTAGGCGTGCCGTGTTTGGCAAGGTACGCAGGGCTGGCGTAGAGCGCACGCTTGAACTCGCCCAAGCTGCGCTGCACCAGCAAATCGTTGTTCGGCACCGCCGTGCGAATGGCGATGTCAATGCCGTCCCGCGCCATGTCCACCAAGCGATCTTCCACGCGCAAATCAATCACCAACCGCGGATGCGCCTCGCGCAGGGCGGGCAGGCCGGGAATCAACACATGGTCGGCAAACACCGCGCTGGCGCTCACGCGCACTACGCCTCGTATATCCGTTCGGTGCAAACCCATGTCCGCCTCGACCAAGGTGTGCGCGTCCGCAATCCGCTCGCAGTGCGCGAGGAACGATTGCCCCTCGGGCGTGAGCGACAGCGCGTGCGTGCTGCGATGCACCATGCGCGTGGCATACGCGGCTTCGATGCGCTGCAAGGCACGTGTAATCTGGCTTACGGGCACATCCCGCTCGCGAGCCACAGCAGATAAGGATCCCAGCTTGGCGATACGCGTAAAGATGTGCAGGTCTTCAAAACCTAATTGATGCGCAGGACTGACGAGTGCTTCTTTTTGCATAAATCAAATTATGAATGATTTGTTTTGCATTTTTTGCAATAGCTATTTGCTTGCCATGCGGTTTCCAAAAATACACGCAAAACCTACAGTTCAAACGTGCCATCACATCAGGTGGTTTTTTAAAGGAGAAGCATCATGACCTACAGCAACAGCACCAACGCCCGCCAATTACGAGCTCAATTTTTGAGTGACGAAGCCATGAATTATTGGAGCGTGATCCGCGGCACGATCAAGGCGATGAAAAGTGATCGAATGATGAAAACGACTTGCCAATCGGCAGCCCAGCTTCGTCCAGAACACGGAGACCCAGCTCGCGGCTTACTTGCCCGACACATGTGACCCTCGTAGAAGCCTTGCTGGATATGGCTTGCAGAGCATTCCGCTGGCTGGGCGGTGCGGTGAATAGCAGCTCGTAATCATCGCCGCCAGCCAGTGCAAATTCCATTGAACCTTTGATCCAATCGGTCTGCACACTTGCCCCCACATTGGATGCTTTGAGGATGTGCCCAAGATCACCCAAGAGTCCATCGCTAATGTCGATACAAGATGTGGCAATGCCCCGCAAAGCCACGCCCAGATTGATGCGCGGCGTAGGGCGCTCTAGGCGGTGGCGCATGGAATCCAGCGCTGCCGCATCTGCTTTGACATTGCCACGCATGAGCTCTAACGCCAGCCGCGCTTGCCCAACATGGTCAACCTCTGTGCCCGAGACATAAATATCGTCACCCACTTGTGCGCCACTGCGTAGTAACGCCTTACTCTTACCGCCGATGACTGGCACTTCGCCAAACACCGTTATGCAAATGTTGAGCGGCCCCTTGGTGGTGTCGCCGCCAATCAGCGTGCAACCATGCAAATCAGCCAATGCAAACAGCCCGCGAGAAAAGCCTTCCAACCACGCTTCGTTTACTTCGGGCAGAGCCAGCGCCAGCGTAAAGGCGCGAGGTGTTGCACCGCAAGCCGCCAGATCAGAGAGATTCACCGCCAGCGCTTTGTGCCCAAGTGCTTCGGGGTTGACGTCAGCAAAAAAATGCCGCCCTTCCACCAACATATCGGACGAGATACAAAGCTGCGTGCCAGCCGTGGGAGTGAACACCGCGCAGTCGTCGCCAATGCCTTGCTCTGGTCGACGATTAAAAAACCTAGCTATGAGGTCGAACTCGCCCATCAGATGGTGATTTATTTTTTGAACGTATGCCTGCCCGCATCGGGGCTGACCGCATCCAGCACGAAGAGCGGAATCTCGACATCGAAACGCTCGCCGTCTTCAGCTACGCAAAAAAAGCTGCCATGCATCGTGCCGCTAGACGTGGCAATGCGCGTGCCGCTGGTGTACTCAAACGACTCGCCTGGCTTGAGATACGGTTGGCGCCCCACCACGCCAAGGCCTTTGACTTTTTGGATGAGGCCATTGGCATCGTTCACGCTCCAATAGCGCGAAATCAATTGCACGCCCACTTGTCCCGAATTGATGATCTCGATGTTGTAGGCGAACGTGTACACATCGTCCATCGGGCTTGACTGCTCGGGCAGGTACTGCGGAATCGCACTAACTAACATTTGATATTTAGACATGAGGGGTGCGCTGCTTGTTGATGCGAAAATAGTAACATGAAAACACACATCATCGCCCCCTCGATTCTCTCAGCCGACTTTGCCCGACTTGGCGACGAAGTTAAAAACGTGATTGCCGCAGGCGCCGACTGGATTCACTTCGACGTCATGGACAACCACTACGTGCCCAACCTCACGTTCGGCCCCATGATTTGCCAAGCGCTCAAGCCTCACGCCAAACGCGCAGACGGCACGCCCGTGCCAGTTGATGTGCACTTGATGGTGCAGCCCGTGGACGCACTCGCTGCGGCCTTTGCCGATGCAGGCGCAGACTACATCAGCTTCCACCCCGACGCATCAAACCACGTGCACCGCAGTATTCAAGTCATCAAATCCAAAGGCGTAAAGGCAGGGCTTGCATTCAACCCCGCGATGGAGCTAGACGTGCTCGACTGGGTCATCGACGATTTAGATTTAATCTTGGTGATGAGCGTCAACCCTGGCTTTGGCGGACAAAGCTTTATCGACTCGGCGCTGCGCAAAATCGAGCTGATTAAGAAACGTATCGAAGCCAGCGGCAAAAACATTCGCTTAGAAGTTGACGGCGGCATCAAAGTGGACAACATCCGCAGAGTGGCAGATGCAGGCGCAGATGCGTTTGTGGCAGGTAGCGCTATTTTTGGGAAGACGGATTACAAGGGTGTGATTGATCAGATGCGGGGAGCTTTAACTTAAGCAGCGTAGATTGCTCATGGGGTATCCTGATCGTCGAAAAGGAACATTTGTATGTCCTTGTCATCAGGTGCCAAAATTCGACGATCCGCCGCACAGGCGCGCCCGCACTCACTTGCAAATGCGGCTTTGATCGCATCCATAGAATCAAAGTGAAGCGTTCCAATAAGGTAAGGATCGATAGCACTTGCCAACGGAACAATAGTACCTTTACTGACCTCATACTTCTTAAGGCCTGGTAACTGTTTGGCCATTGGTATATGGATGTCCCAGTAGTGTTTATCAAACGCCACCGTATCTTTCGGTGTTTTATAAATAACTAACATGCGCGCCATGAAGCTCCCCTTTAGATAATTTTTGATGGTAAATCAAAACCTTTGCTAAACTAGCCCTCATGTTCACTTCTTCAAACTTTCTTTCAGGCAAGCAAGCAATCGCTTCGGGCCGAGGAGCTTGGCTTTGGCGTACGCCAAATTCAGCCTACCTCTAACCCCTTGCGGGCGCCTCGATTGCAGTGCGCCCACCGCCTTTAGAAATTTTGAAAGAAACGCAATGACGGAACTTGAATTCAACACGTTAGCCGCACAAGGCTACAACCGCATCCCACTCACCTTGGTGGCTTTTGCGGATTTAGAAACCCCACTCTCGCTGTATCTGAAACTGGCCGCGCCACCGAGCGAAGGCGAGTCTCCGAATTCTGGTCAGGGCAACAACAGCTTCTTGCTGGAATCCGTGGTCGGCGGCGAGCGCTTTGGGCGCTATAGCTTTATTGGTTTGCCTGCCAATACCCTACTTCGTGCCTCTGGTTTTGGTAAGCACGCCAAGACCGAAGTGGTGACCAACGGCGTGGTTGTGGAGACGGACTCGGGCAACCCGCTTGACTTTATTGCCGCATATCAAAAGCGTTTTAAGGTTGCGCTCTCACAAGGCTTGCCGCGTTTTTGCGGTGGCCTTGCGGGTTATTTTGGTTACGACGCGGTGCGTTACATCGAGCGCAAGTTAGAGAACTCTTGCCCACCCGACGAGCTAGGCACGCCCGATATTTTGCTGCTCTTGTGCGAAGAATTGGCCGTGATTGACAACCTCTCGGGCAAGCTGCACCTGATTGTTTACGCCGATCCCGCACAGCCGCAGGCCTTTGCCCGTGCGGCCTCTAGACTGTCTGCCCTGCGCGAGCAATTAAACACATCGGTGCAAGCGCCTAGCGTTTCGCCATCCACGCCTCAGCCAACGATCCGCGACTTTGCGAAAGCGGACTACATCCGCGCCGTGGAAGAAGCCAAAGAAATGATTGCCGCTGGCGAGTTCATGCAGGTGCAAGTGGGGCAGCGCATCAAACGTGCTTTCACCCAGTCGCCTCTGTCGTTGTATCGTGCGCTGCGCTCGCTGAACCCCAGCCCTTACATGTATTTTTACGATTTCGGCAGCTTCCAAGTGGTGGGCGCATCGCCTGAGATTTTGGTGCGCGAGGAAAAAGTGGGCGCAGGAGAAAACCTCAAACACATGGTCACGATCCGCCCACTGGCAGGCACGCGTCCACGCGGCGCAACGCCTGAACTAGACAAAGCCGCCGAGGTGGAACTGATTGGCGACCCCAAAGAACGCGCCGAGCACGTGATGTTGATTGACCTTGCGCGTAACGACATCGGGCGCATCGCACGCATTGGCAGCGTGAAAGTAACCGAAGCCTTTGCGGTAGAGCGCTATAGCCACGTGATGCACATCGTGAGCAACGTAGAGGGCGAGCTGCTAGCGGGCATGTCGAATATGGACGTGCTCAAAGCGACCTTTCCTGCGGGCACGCTAACGGGCGCGCCCAAGGTGCATGCGATGGAAGTGATCGACAAGCTGGAGCCCATCAAGCGCGGCATCTACGGCGGCGCGTGCGGCTACATCAGCTTTGCGGGCGATATGGATGTGGCGATAGCCATCCGCACGGGCATTGTCAAAGGCGGTATGCTTTACGTGCAAGCGGCGGCGGGCGTGGTGGCGGACTCTGTGCCTGAGCTGGAATGGAAGGAAACGGAGGCTAAGGCGCGAGCCTTGCTCCGTGCGGCTGAACTCGTTGAGGAGGGCTTTTGAGATGAGCAAGAAACTAAAACTCCTCATGTTAGATAACTACGACAGCTTCACCTACAACCTTGTGCAATATTTTGGCGAACTGGGTGCAGAAGTCATCACCGCCCGTAACGACGAAATCACGCTTGAGCAAATGGCTGCCATTGGCGCTGACAGACTCGTGATTTCGCCAGGCCCTTGCTCGCCAAGCGAAGCGGGCATTAGCGTGGCGGCGATTCAGCACTTTATGGGCAAGCTGCCAATCCTCGGCGTGTGCCTCGGTCACCAAGCCATTGGCGCGGCATTGGGTGGCAGCATCATCCGTGCGCAAGTCCAGATGCACGGCAAGGTCAGCACGATCACCACAACGGAACAAGGCGTGTTTGCAGGATTGCCCAAGCAGTTTGCGGTGAACCGCTATCACTCCCTAGCGATTGAGCGAGCGACCTGCCCTGTTGATTTAGAAATCACCGCATGGACAGACGATGGCGAAATTATGGGTGTACGCCACAAAGCCTTGCCACATAAGGCTAGGATGGAAGGCGTGCAGTTTCACCCCGAGAGCATCTTGACCGAGCATGGGCATGCGATGCTAAAAAACTTTTTAGATTAAGGCGGCTCGTTATGACCAGTCAAGCTCACCCCATCACCCCCACCGAAGCGCTGCAACGCGCCATTGAGCACCGTGAGATTTTTCACGACGAGATGCTGCACATCATGCGGCTCATCATGCGCGGGGAAATGTCGCCTGTGATGATGGCGGCGATCATTACCGCGCTGCGGGTCAAAAAAGAAACCATTGGCGAGATTACTGCTGCGGCGCAAGTGATGCGCGAGTTTTGCACGCCTGTTCACGTTGCCGACAAAACGAATTTGGTGGACATTGTGGGCACAGGCGGCGATGGCTCGCACACGTTCAACATCTCGACTTGCGCCATGTTTGTAGCGGCAGCGGCAGGTGCGCGGGTCAGCAAACACGGCAGCCGTAGCGTGTCTAGCAAATCGGGCAGCGCCGATGTGCTGGAGAGCTTGGGCGTGAATATCAATCTTGCGCCAGAGCTTATCAGCTCATGCGTTGCAGACGTTGGCATTGGTTTTATGTTTGCGCCCAATCACCATCCCGCTATGAAGAATGTCGCCCCTGTCCGCAAGGAACTGGGCGTGCGGACGATGTTCAATATCTTGGGGCCACTCACCAATCCTGCTGGCGCTCCTAACATTTTGATGGGCGTATTTCATGCCGATTTGGTCGGTATTCAAATCCGCGCGTTGCAGCGCCTTGGCGCAGAGCATGCACTGGTGGTGTACGGCAAAGACGGCATGGACGAAGTGAGTCTTGGCGCGGCGACGCTGGTGGGCGAGCTGAAAGGTGGCGTGATTACAGAATACGAAATCCACCCTGAAGATTTCGGCATGGCGATGACTAGCTCTAGAGTTCTGCGTGTGGAAACACCCGAGGCCTCCAAGGCGCTGGTGCTGGACGTTCTGGCGGGCAATGGCCTGCAGGCCGCATCCAGTATGGCCTCTAGCTCAGTAGCGAACCTTGCGATTCGGGCAGCCACCGATATCGTTGTGCTAAACGCAGGCGCTGCGCTGTATGCAGCAAATGTGGTGAGTGACATCGGCGCAGGCATTGCCCGCGCACGCGAAGCGATTGCCAGCGGCGCGGCCAAGCGCAAGTTGGATGCGTTTGTGGCCTTTACACAAGCCGCAGCATGAAAACTAAACCAGCCAAAGTTCGCCACCACACCATCGAGGGGCGCACCATTGCCTCGCATGGCTACGAAAGCGATGTCTGGCAAGATTTTTACCATCTGTGCCTCACGGCTTCTTGGCCCAAATTTTTTGCGTCTGCGGCGCTGGGGTTCATCACACTCAATGTCATCTTTGCGCTGCTCTATTTGATCGAGCCAAACGGCATTGCCAATCTTGCACCGCAAAATTTTTGGGGTACTTTTTTCTTTAGCGTTGAGACGCTTGCTACGGTGGGCTATGGCGACATGCACCCGCAAAGCCTTTACAGTCATAGTGTGGCGACAATAGAGGTATTTATCGGCATTGCGAATGTGGCTGTACTCACGGGGCTTATTTTTGCAAGATTTTCAAAGCCCACGTCGCGCATTTTGTTTTCCAACAAGCTGGTGATATCAGACTTCAACGGGCAGCCCACTTTGATGCTACGCGCCGCCAACGCACGGCAAAATCAAATTGCCAACGCCACGGCCAAGATGCATGTGCTGGTGCAAGAGGTCACGCTAGAGGGTAAAAAAATCCGCCGTATTTACGATTTAGAACTCATGCGCAACGATCAACCCATGTTCTTTTTAACATGGACGATCATGCACGCCATCACGCCAAGCAGCCCGCTGTATGGCCTCTCGGCAGCGGATATGGCCGCCAAAGAATTGATCTTTTTGATTCGCATCGTCGGCTTTGATGAGAGCATCGCGCAAGACATTCAGATGCGTCAAAACTATTCGCACAAGCAAATCATGTGGAATCATCAATTTGTCGATGTCTCGCGCACCGAACCCAGCGATGAAGTGATTCACATCGATTACGCAAAATTTCATCAAACGCATCCGCAAGATTCAAAGGCCATTTCATCATGAGCGATATCCTCAAAAAAATCACCGAAGTTAAGCACGAAGAAGTCGCGCAAGCCAAGCGGATCAAGCCTTTGGCGATGGTGAGGCAAGACGCCGAAAGCCGCGTGCTCACGCGCGACTTTGTGGGCGCAATGCGTGCCAAAGTTGCCAAGGGTCAGGCAGCGGTGATTGCCGAAGTCAAAAAAGCATCACCCTCCAAAGGCGTTTTGCGCGCAGACTTTATTCCAGCCGATATTGCGCAAAGCTATGCGGAATATGGCGCCGCCTGCCTCTCTGTGCTGACGGACAAGCAATTTTTTCAAGGCTCAGTCGACTACTTAAAGCAAGCACGTGCCTCGGTGCATTTGCCCGTACTGCGCAAAGACTTTATGGTGGATGCGTACCAAATTTACGAATCGCGCGTGATGGGCGCAGACTGCGTGCTCTTGATCGCCGCGTGTTTGGATGATGCGCAAATGAAAGAGTTTGAAGCCATCGCCATGAGCTTAGATATGGCGGTGCTGGTGGAGGTACATGACGGCGCTGAACTGACGCGAGCTTTAAAACTCAAGACACCGCTCATCGGCATTAACAACCGCAATCTGCGCACATTTGAAGTGACGCTGGACACAACGCTCGCGCTGATGAAAGACGTGCCAGCGGATCGCATCTTGGTAACGGAGAGCGGCATCATGACCAAAGACGACGTCACCAAAATGCGCGGTGCAGGCGTGCACAGCTTCCTTGTTGGCGAAGCGTTTATGCGTGCGAAAGAGCCTGGAGAGGCACTTGCAGAACTCTTTGTTTGAACCTGCTGGATTAGGCACAAAGCCACACCTACAGCCCTCCACGGGCGCGACGACCGCTTTTGTGTTTTCATGCCCAGGTCAAAAGGAGGAGTTGCTTGGTCACCCATGTGCAGGTGCGACGGGGCGCAATTTAGACGCGGCGCTACCTAAGCTTCATGCGCTTGCCCCGCAGTTTTTTGCATCCAGTAGCCGCGCCGCTTATGTACTGACGAACTCGTGGTCGCAAATTGAATATCCCGCCAAAACAGCGCGATCGGAAGCGACTGCCACTGAAATTTTGTCACCTGATAACTTGAATCGACTTGAGCATGAGCTCGCAGGCATCACGACAATTTTGATTTGCGGACAAAAAGCCAAGCATGCTGTTTTAGAGTTGCAAGCGCAAGAGCGGCTTGCAAATGCAAAGGTTGCTATCGTGATGCACCTCTCGCCGCTGGCAGTCAACAGTCATGCGGCTTGGCGCGGCAAATCGGGGGATGAGCGCCTAGCGCTGTGGGCGGCTGATGTAGTGAGACAATTGAGCGCATGAAAACGTCTCAAGACACCACCATCGAAACCACTCGCGAACTCATGCAGCGTTTGGGTAAAAATGCCCGCGAAGCCTCATCAGCTATGGCTCGCGCCAGTACCGAAAACAAAAATGCAGCGCTTAAAACACTTGCCAAATTACTGCGCGAAAACATCGCCGCACTGCAAATCGACAACGCTAAAGATTTGGAACGCGCCGTAGCAAACGGCTTGTCCGCGCCTATGGTGGATCGCTTAAAACTCGACCCAAAAACGCTAGAGACTTGCGCCGTGGGCTGCGAACAGCTTGCCGCCATGGCCGACCCGATTGGCGAGCTGACCGCGTTTAAGACACAGCCTTCGGGCATTAAGGTCGGACAGATGCGCGTACCGCTAGGCGTGTTCGGCATGATTTACGAGAGCCGCCCCAATGTAACGATTGAAGCCGCGAGTCTTGCGATCAAGTCGGGCAACGCCTGCATTTTGCGTGGTGGCTCGGAAGCGATTGATTCCAACAAAGCGCTGGCAGCCCTTGTCCAGCAAGCCCTAGCGGAGAGCGGATTGCCTGAAACGGCCGTGCAGCTCGTGCCCACCACCGACCGAGCTGCGGTTGGCGAACTCATCACCATGCCTGCGTTTGTCGATGTCATCATCCCGCGCGGCGGCAAGGGATTGATTGAGCGCGTGAGCGCCGAGGCGAAAGTGCCCGTCATCAAACATTTGGATGGCAATTGCCACATCTATGTGGACGATGCGGCCGATTTGGCGATGGCGCTCAAAGTTTGCGACAACGCCAAAACGCAAAAGTACAGTCCTTGCAATGCAATGGAGTCGCTCTTGGTGGCACGCTCGGTTGCCGCAGAATTTTTGCCAAAGATAGCGGCTGTGTTTGCCGCCAAAGGTGTAGAAATGCGCGTTGATGCAGAGAGTTTGGCACTCGTACAGGCCACAGCCAGTATGGCTTCCGAGCAAGATTGGTTCGAAGAATACCTTGCCCCCATCATCAGCATCAAAGTGGTGGACGGTGTGGATGCCGCAATTGCCCACATCAACCATTACTCCAGCCATCACACCGACAGCATCCTCACGAGCAATGACGCCTCCGCCAAAAAGTTTCTGCGAGAAGTGGACTCTGCCAGCGTGATGGTGAACGCCAGCACGCGCTTCGCCGATGGTTTTGAATATGGCCTCGGCGCGGAGATCGGCATTAGCACAGACAAATTCCACGCACGTGGCCCTGTCGGGATTGAGGGACTCACATCGCTGAAATATGTGGTGCTCGGGAATGGCGAAGTTCGGACTTAATGCTTATCGCTTCTTTTTATTAGCTGAGTCGCCGCGCAGCAAAAGCTGCAGATCTCGCACCTTGCTATCCACAATAGCTGCGTCCACGCTATCGGCCTGCACGCCTTGCCGTATAAAGCCTTGCGCTGCCACATACTGCGCAAGCGCCGCACTGTCATCCATCTGAGCACGTAAGCCCTCGGCTGTTGACATAGCGGATCGCACACGCTGCCCAAGCATTAGCTGGGTGCGCGCTAAAAAGCTCCACGCATCGACGTCTTTGGCGTTCACACTCGTCCAGTCTTGCAAACGGTTGGCGACCATTTTGACCTCTGCGCTAGTTGGCGTAGGCTTGCTTAAAACCTGCTGCGCGGCGTAAAGCATTTCTACGCGGGAGTTACTCGTCAAATCTAGTGGCGGCAAGATATTTGGCATTTGCAACTCGAATCCGAGCAACCGCACAGCATCCAGCACGGCAGGCGGTGTGCGAATTGATGTGCTGGCTTTTAATTTGTCGTAAAACACACGTGATTTTGCAACCTCTCTTGTTTGCCAAGCAGCCAGTGCCGCGGCGTAGAGTACAGGCGTGCGCTTCGCATCCCGTGCTTGCACCGCATCGCCTTGCTGTACAAACACGTTTTGCGCGTCCACACTCAGGTCTGCTAATACCGCCGCACGCACGGCCATGAGTTGATGCAACAGATACGCATTCGGATCTTTTGCAACTGGATTGGCACGCTGATTGGCACGATCAAACTCACCCACGCGCAAGCGCATATCGGCCACGCGCTCAGTGGTGAGTGGATGGGTACGCAAATAAGGGTAGCTACCGTTATCGGACAGACGCGAAGCATTGCCCAGCATATTGAACATCTCGATAAAGCCATCGGGGTTGTAGCCTGCGGGTGCCATCAAGGTAAAGCCAAGACGATCTGCCTCACGCTCAAAATCGCGCGAAAAATTGAGCTGCCCTTGAATCGCTGCGGCTTGCCCTGTTGAAAGTGCCGCGCTGGCGACCTGAACGTTACTGCGCATCGCCAGCAGTCCAACCAAAATGCTACCGACTAGCCATGGTGTTTGCGCTTTTTCCTTACTCATGCCACGCGAAATATGGCGCTGCGTGACGTGCGTGGTTTCGTGTGCTAAAACCGAGGCCAATTCATCAGGCGTTTGGGTCAAAGCAATCAAGCCTAAATGCACACCAAAATACCCTCCTGGCAGTGCAAACGCATTGACGCTTTTATCGCGCACTAAAAACATTCTCCAAGCAAACTGCGCATCCATTTCTGGCTGCAAAGCCCCATTCTTCTTGGCTTGCGCATAGAGTGGCAGCCAAATACTCAGGAGGTAAGCGTCAAGCACAGGATCGGACACATACTCTGGATCGCGATAAATCTCTTTGCCAATTTGATCGCCCAAGTGGCGCTCTTCACCCAGACTCATGGCGCTGTCGTCGCCCATATTAGGAATGCTGGACTGCGCGAGCACTTGCAGCGTTGGCGTGAGCAGCAAACAGCAAGAGACAAAGAAAATTGTAAGATGGCGAAGGGTTTTCATAGACTTCGTTTGTAGCATCAAACCGCGCTGAGGTTTATCATCCTTACATGACGACAAAAAACTTTACTCACTTCAACGCCGCAGGCGAAGCGCACATGGTGGACGTGGCGGCCAAGACCGCAACGCACCGCGTGGCACGCGCATCGGGGCGCATCGAGATGCTGCCCGCGACATTCAAATTGATTGAACAAGGCAACGCCAAAAAGGGCGATGTGCTGGGTATCGCACGGATTGCGGGCATCATGGCCGCCAAAAAAACCAGCGAGTTAGTGCCGCTGTGTCACCCACTGGCGCTCACGCGTGTGAACATTGACTTCGCCCCTGAGCCAGACTCCGCATGGCTTTGCACCGCAACGGTGGAAATCGTGGGCGTGACAGGGGTCGAGATGGAAGCGCTGTGCGCCGTGCAAGTCGCCCTGCTCACGATCTACGACATGTGCAAAGCGGCCGACAAAGGCATGACCATCACGGACGTGCGCTTAGACGAAAAGATTGGCGGGAAGTCTGGGCACTTCGTGCGCTGAATACGACTAACCACCCACCACGCAAATCTTCAGCATATTCGTGCCGCCTGGCGCGCCCATCGGTTCGCCGCAGGTGATGGCGTACACATCGCCCTTCTTCACAATCTTGCGCATAAGTAAACGCGCTTCCGCTTGCTTGAGTGCCGTGTCGCGGTCTGCGCTGGTGTCCATGAGTAGCGGACGCACATTGCGATACAGCGCCATCTTGCGCTGCGTCGTCAGTGACGTGGTGAGTGCGTAAATCGGGATATGAATACGGTGACGGCTCATCCACAGCGGCGTCGAGCCACTTTCGGTGAGCGCCACAATCGCTTTGCAGCCAAGGTGATGCGCGGTAAAGAGTGCGCCAATCGCAATCGTTTGGTCAATGCGGTGGAACGATTGCCCCGTAAAGTCGGCGTCCAACTCCACATCTTCAGCCGCTTCAGCCGCAGCACAAATCTCGCTCATCGCAATCACCGTCTCAAGCGGATATTTGCCTGCGGCGCTCTCCGCTGACAGCATCACCGCATCGGTGCCATCTAGCACAGCGTTCGCCACGTCACTCACTTCAG
>CANFWH010000042.1 GCA_947450645.1 Comamonadaceae bacterium
AGCAAGGCCGCTGACGATTTGAACCATACCGTCTTGAACCATCCCAGCCGTGACTTTTCGGCGCTTAAATTGCAGATCACCCTTGGCAACCCAAACGGAGGAGGCGCCATCACTCTCACGCACCAAGGCGTTGATGGGAACATCCAGCGATGCAACAGGTGAGCCAAGCAAGATGCTAAAACTAGCCAACATTTGGGGCTTGAGTTGGTGCTGCTTGTTATTGACTTCAGCTCTGATAGTGACGCGGTGCGTCGTGCTATCGGCCACGTCGCTGATGTAGCTGATTTTGCCAGTGAAGGCTGTGTCGGGATAGGCTTGTACCCTGACGGTAGCGGCTTGACCAATTTTGTATGCGCCAATTTCTGACTCAGGTACGCTAGCAATCATCCAAAGTGTTTGTAGATTAGCCACCATCACAGGTGCAATGCCCGTGCCAGGTTGGACGAGTTGCCCAGGACTGCCTGCGCGCACAGTTACGCGACCTGCAAATGGGCTGCGCACTGGCATTTCGGTATCGACTTTACGCTTCACCTCTACATCATCCATATCGGCATTGGATAAGCCAAACAAAGCAAGTGATTTGCGTGCGGCACGGTAAGTGGCATCTGCGGCCTGCTGATCTGCTGTGTTTTGCTGTAACTCTTTGAGAGAAATGCTTTGTGTCTCGTATAGATTCGTGGCGCGGCGCAGTACGTCAGTCGTGACTTTGAGTGTGCCTGCTGTGGAAATTAGTACGGATGCGGCTTGTGCGAGGTCAGGCATTTGCACGGTATACAAGATTTGACCTTGTGCAACGTCATCGCCTGCTTTAACCAACACTTGAGCAATACGACCTTGATAAGGCGAGAAGACTTGCACAGCTAGGTCTTGGTTGTAGTCAATAAGGCCAATCGCCTCAGCACGCTGTGCAAATAATTTGCTATCAACTGTGCCAACTTTAAGCTCTGACGTTTGCTCTTTGGTCAAAATAAGCTCATCGGTATCACGCAAGAACACGCCACCGCTTTGCTCGGATTTGACGGGTTCTGCTGGCTGTGCGTCACGCATAAAAAAATATCCAACTCCTGCTAGGACGACACCGCCAACAGTACAGAGTTGAAACAAACGAGATTGGAAAAATAAAGGCATAGTTTTAAACAATTTAAGATTGAGAACCAAATTAATTAGCCTTAAACTCTAAAAAAAATGACCTGACCAGTACCTGACCATTTATGTAAAGTACATGTAAAACGCCACTGGTTTAAGACAGTGGCGTTTTATGAATGTCAATATTTGAAATTTAACGGCGCTCGCCATGCCTATCTTCGTGACGATCTTCTATGCGATATGCCTCACGTCCGCGCAGATGCTCGTTATGCCTTGTCCACCAGGGGTTGCGGGGATCCATCTGCACAAAATAAACGGGATATCCGCATGCTCGGTACGCGGAACAGTATCTTCCCCATTCACGGCTTTGCTCAATCGGAACATGCAAATAAATCGGTGCGGCGCCATAGATTGGTTGTCCAACCACCATCGGCTGTTGATTAACGACGGGTGGCGGCGGATTACTGCCTATGGCAATTTGTCCATAGACACCAGGTGCGAATGCGCCGCCAACGGTAACGTTGACATAGGCTTGTGCTAGCGTTTTGACGGCGAACAAAGCACTTCCAATTAATACCGCAATGGCCAACCATTGGTTGTAGGGATTCTTTTTCATATTTTTCTTTAACAATTTTTTCAACAATTATTAGAAGTGGTAACGCATGCCAACGTTAAAGGTATTAATACCACTTTGCCCAGTTGTTGCGTTATTACCAACGCCGAAGTAATGGATGAAATCCCCTGTGGCATCGACATTTTTTGACATAGCGTAGCTAAGACCCGCTCCCAACACCAAGCCTCCATTCGTACTCGTCGTTGCAACCGCGGTTGTACCGCCAGCGTTGGAAGTTAGATTTAGCGTTGACTTCCAGCTCTCGTAGCCAACCCGACCAACAATAGACCACTGGCTATAAAGCGGTGAAATACCTAGCATATGAAGCCCCATGCCCGTTGCCTTCCACGTTCCAAGCGCAGTATCCGCTGCAGGAGAACTAATGCTCGATTGCAAATTGATGGCACCAACACTGTCGTAACTAGCTTCTATCGCAAAACTAGGATTAATGATGTAGCCCAGCTTAAAGTTTGGCGTTACGTTGGTATTACCACTGGATGTTGTGCTTCCAATGCCTTGTGTGCTAAGCGCACCATCAATCCTGCCATTTAAGTTAGAGGATTTGTTGTAGCCAAGTGCGGTGCCTATGTACAAGCCCGTTGTGGGTTCGTCCGCGTGTGCAGCGGTCATACCAAAGCTAAGTGCAACTGCGCTTGCGCAGGCAATGCTAAAAATACTCTTTAAATGTTGTTTCATGAAATACCCCAAATTGATTGATGTTTAACGCCGAGCACAAACTCTCATTTGCACTGAAGGGTATTAAAGGGCGGGGCTGTAAAGCCTATGTTTCGGATGCGTAAATTGCTGTAAAGCTTCAGCCCATGTAGGCGGCTGACAACCTTGCCGCATGACATTAATGCTCGCGCTACACACGGCATGATTCAGTGCCGCTTGTAGGCTCGAGTCAGATCGCAACCAATGCGCCAAAAACCCAGCAAAAAAACAATCACCAGCCCCCACTGTATCAACCACCTGCAGGTCTAGTGGAGATTGGACTGTGAGGCATGTGCCGCTAGAGGTCAATAGCTGTGCGCCTTGTGAGCCTAGGGTCAATAAAAATATCTTTGCTCTCGTCTTTGCAAGCAACTTTTGCGCACCGAGTCCTAAATATGCCATGTCATCGTCACTGGCTTTGATGATGTCGGCGTAATGCAGCGCCGCGTCGATATTGACTTTGTAGGCGGCCGCATCGTTCATCACGGCTGCACGGACGTTCACATCAATACAGATAGTTCGTCCCAGCCTTTTTTGCTCTGCAAGCCACGGTAGATATAGCTTAGTGTCATCAGGCGATAGCGCGAGGCAACCTGTACAAACGATTTTTACTTCTGGATACTGACTGAGCTTGTTCAATTGATCGCTACTCGTTTTGCGATCAGCCACACCTTCGCGGTAGAAGGTATAGGCGGCCTTGCCGTCCGCGTCCAAGTTCACAACGGCCAGAGAGCTGGGTTCTTGCACGGGCGCTTGATCCAATACTTCTGCACCAGCGGCTTCTAAGCCTGCGCGCAATTGCTGACCGTACAAATCGGAGGAGAGCGGATTTAAATATCCCGTGCCCACACCTTGCAGTGCCAGCGCCCGCGCGAGGTTGTACACTGCGCCGCCCAAACAGGGCGTGAGTTTGCCACTTGAGTCGCTTACCAAATCAATCAACGCCTCGCCTGCGCAGAGTGCTTGAATAGATTGATTTTTATTGGGGTTTTCCATAAGTAAACAGTGTTGATTTATAGATGTGTCGCGACTATAGTCCATTTGTAATTAACTTTTTAATTCAAATTTTGGAGACCTATGATGAAAACTTTGAAATTCACTCTGATTGCAACGGCTGTAGTCGCCGCTTTGTTACTCGGCGCTTGCTCGAAGAAAGACGATACGCCAACCATTGGACTGATTACTAAAACCGATACCAACCCCTTCTTTGTGAAAATGAAGGAAGGCGCAGAAGCTGAGGCAAAAGCCAGCGGCGTGAAGCTAATGACGGCTGCAGGCGCAAAAGACGGCGACACAGCAGGTCAAATCACCGCAATTGAAAACATGACGGCTGCGGGTGCAAAAACGATTTTGATTACATCGTCTGGCGATGCCATCATTCCCGCCATGAAAAAAGCACAAGAGAAAGGTGTGCAGTTCATCGCCTTGGATAGCCCTGTTGAAGGTGCGGATGCGCTGTTTGCAACCGACAACTACAAAGCGGGCGTGTTGATTGGTCAATACGCCAAAGCAACACTCGCAGGCAAGCCCGCCAAAATTGTGATGCTAGATTTGTTTCCAGGCCACCCTGTGGGTGCGCAGCGCCACAATGGATTTATGACTGGTTTTGGCTTGAAAGCAAACGACGCTAAATCTAATGAACTTTCGGCAACCGCTGAGACGGTTTGCGCTGGCGACTCGTTTGGCGATCAAGCCAAAGGGCAAACTGCAATGGAAAACTGCTTGCAAAAGAGTCCCGACGTGAACGTGGTCTATACCATCAACGAGCCAGCCGCTGCAGGTGCATACAACGCACTTAAGAAAGCGGGGAAAGAAAAAGGCGTTATTATTTTATCGGTTGACGGTGGTTGCCAGGGGATTAAAGACACCGAAGCTGGCATCATTACGGCAACCAGCCAACAGTACCCACTCAAGATGGCGTCGATGGGTGTGGCTGCAGGCATTGAGTATGCAAAAACAGGCAAAAAAGCGTCTGGCTACACCGATACTGGTGTGACCTTAATTGCCAACAAAGCCGCTGCTGGCGTGGACTCTAAGGACACTAAGACAGGTTTAGATTTGTGCTGGGGAACGAAGTAATCAAGCTACCATCCGCTACGGCTCTTGGGCCGTGGTTCGCATTGGCGCTGGCATGCATCTTTTTTGCAACGCAAAGCGACCGCTTTTTAAGTGGCTCTAATTTTTCACTCATCATGCAGCAGGTGATGGTGGTGGGTGTTTTGGCAATTGGTCAAACGCTCATCATCCTCACAGCGGGCATCGATTTATCTTGCGGCATGGTGATGGCGCTGTCCAGCATTGTGATGACTAAGTTTGCTGCCGATTTAGGTCTACCACCTGCCGTTTGCATGATGGCGGCGTTAGCCGTTGGCGCAGGATTTGGATTGCTCAATGGCTTACTCGTGACCAAGATGAAGTTGCCATCGTTTATTGTGACGCTGGGCACGCTCAACATCGCGTTTGCCATCACGCAAATTTATTCGCATTCGCAAACCGTGACAAATTTACCGCACACGCTAGTGGCGCTTGGCAAAACGTTTTCAATTGGCGGTACAGAAATCAGCTTTGGCGTTGTCCTCATGATTGCGCTTTATGTGCTGACGTGGTGGCTCTTGCGTGATAGCGCCCGTGGTCGTCACGTCTATGCCACTGGCAACAACGCCGAGGCCGCTCGTCTGACGGGCATTCCAGTAGACAAAGTGCTGATCTGGGTGTACGTCACTGCGGGCGTGCTCTACGGCATTGCTGCTTGGCTAACCGTTGCTAGAACTGAAGTTGGCGATCCACAAGCAGGTCAAACCGATAACTTGGATGCGATTACCGCCGTGGTGCTGGGCGGCACAAGTTTGTTTGGCGGACGTGGCATTGTGCTTGGTTCGTTGGTGGGCGCGATTATTGTGGGCGTTTTCAGAAATGGCTTGACTTTGATGAGCGTGCCTTCGGTCTACCAAACACTCATCACGGGCATCTTGGTCATTTTGGCGGTAAGTGCGGATCAGATCTCACGCAAAAATGCTCGCTAGGAATTGACTATGAGCAACACAACTCCAAAGTTAGTTCTACAAGGACGTGGCCTGAGTAAGCGATATGGCAATGTCACAGCACTAGACGGCGCAGATTTTGATTTATATGACGGGGAAATTTTGGCCGTGATTGGTGACAACGGCGCTGGTAAATCCAGTCTCATCAAAGTGCTATCGGGTGCTGTGCAACCAGACAGTGGCACGCTGACTTTAGATGGCAATGCCGTTAACTTCAAAAGCCCTATGGATGCACGCCGCGCTGGCATTGAGACGGTCTACCAAGACCTCGCAGTCGCGCCGGCGATGACGATTACCGAGAACCTTTTTTTAGGCCGTGAGATTCTAAAATCTGGTTTTATGAATCGCTTTTTGAAGCTTTTAGATAAGCGCGAAATGCTCTCGCAGGCCAAATCCCATATGGCTGAGCTGCAAATCGGTATTCGGTCGATGAGCCAAGCGGTCGAGACTTTGTCGGGCGGGCAGCGCCAAGGCGTTGCAGTCGCCAGAAGCGCCGCGTTTGCACGCCACGTGGTCATCATGGATGAGCCAACAGCAGCGCTTGGCGTGAAAGAAAGTGCGATGGTGCTGGATCTCATTCGCCGAGTCAAGGATCGTGGACTTGCCGTGATTTTGATTTCGCATAATATGCCGCATGTATTTGAGCTGGCAGATCGGATTCACATTCAGCGCCTAGGTAGCCGCATTGCAGTAGTTAATCCGAAGGCGATTTCTATGACGGATGCAGTGGCAGTGATGACGGGAGCAAAGCCAATAGGGTCCTTAACTACTGATATGCTGTGTCAATGAAAACCCCGCACATCATCTGCTTAGGCGGCTCAGCCACGATTGATCAAATTTTTTACGTCGATCATGTTCCTGCGCCTTCTGCCAAAATTTCTGCCAACGAGTTTGTGATTACAGGCGGAGGCGTGGCCGCTAATGCAGCGGTCGCGATCCAGCGCCTTGGCGGTATGGCAACGTATTGGGGCAGGGTGGGGCAAGACAGTTGGGGCGATCAGGTACTGGTGATGCTGGCAAAAGAGGGAGTCAATATCCAATATTTGCGGCAGCTGGCGGGGTATCGAACAAAGGTATCCACGGTGCTGATTGATGCGCAAGGTGAGCGCCTCGTCGTCTCTGCGCAACCTCAAGGTTACCCCGATGTGATTGATTGGCTACCACTTGATAAAGTCTCCGAAGCCGATGCCGTGTCTGTCGACACGCGCTGGATAGGTGGTGCGCAGGCCTTGCTGGATAAGGCTTCCCAGCACGGTCTTCCATCAGTGCTGGATGGTGATAGCGGAGATACAGCTGTCGTGTTAGGACTCATGCACGCTGCCACGCACCCCGTGCTTAGCGAGCCGATGCTTTCAAAACTGAGCGATAAAACGATTGATGCTGCCAATGTTGGTGCGGCTTTGCAAGGTTGTTTTGGTGGATGTAACAAAATCGTCGGCGTGACGCTGGGCGGCAAAGGCACTTATTGGTTTGATGGCAAGGCCGTACATCATGCGACGTCACCCAAAGTTGTCGTCGTGGACACGTTGGCCGCAGGCGATACGTGGCACGGTGCCTTGGCTTTGGCTTTGGCGCAGGGTCAGCCAATTGCTGCCGCGATTGATTTTGCAAGCCGCGCGGCAGCCCTCAAATGCACAAGACGCGGTGGCCGGCTTGGCATTCCAACTTCGGAGCAACTTCGTGCTTTCCAGCCCACTTAATCCGAACGAGCGTAAGCTTCTCAACATCGTCCGCAAGCACGGTGTGATGCCACGTCACAAAATTGTTGAGCACATGGATGTCAGTGTGCAAGCTGTCGGGCAGATCGTTCGACGGCTTGACCAACACAAATTGCTCATTCATCACAAAGCGGTCAAGGTAGGGCTTGGGCAGCCGCCCAAACCTATGTCTATCAATGCGGATGGCGCGTTTAGCATCGGTATCAAGATTGGACGCCGGCATACTGATGTGCTGTTAGTCGACTTGCTAGGTACCGTACGCGAACGCTACTCGATTGCTTATGCATTTCCTGTTGCGTACGACTTGCTTTTGAAAATTGAGCAACATCTCAGCCGCATTCAGGCTGGGCTCGTTGTTGCAAACCAAACGTTAATAGGCGTTGGCATTGCTACGCCATTTGCATTGGGTGGGTGGCACAAATTACTGGGGCTTTCGGACGCACAGGCCAACGAATGGAATGAATTGGACATCACCGCTGCAATTCAAGCCATGACCCCCTGTCCTGTGAAGCGGGCCAAAGATACGGCCGCAGCTTGCATTGCCGAACTCCTCAATGGACAAGGCCGTAGCTACCAAAATTTTCTCTATCTGTTTGTCGATACCTTCGTAGGTGGCAGTGTGGTGTCACAAGGGCGCTTGCTTGAGTCAACCCATGGTAATGCAGGAGCTGTGGCATCGGTTCCTATGTCGATAACGAACGCACAAGATCAGATACTTGGTCACGCCTCCTTGTGGGAGCTTGAGCAGCGGTTTGGCGCACTGGGACTTGAGCCACTGGCTGCTTATGGTGAAGAAGCGTTAGACGCACGGCATCAAGCACAAACTGAGGCTTGGCTTGCCTCAGCAAGCCGTGCGATGGCGTTTGCTGTCGTCAGCGGCACAGCATTTTTAGATGCCGATGCAGTGGTGATTGATGGCTCAATGCCGCCTGAGCTACTGAAAAATTTTATTGACCAAACCGAAGCAGCCCTGTACGCCTTCAACTGGGAAGGCCTGTGGCGGCCTAAGCTATTGACAGGATTAGTGGGCAGTGACGCCGGTGCATTGGGAGGTGCACTCATGCCACTGCATGAGTATTTTTACGCTTGAGGATGTGATTGAGGCAAAATCAAAGGTTATGAAAAAACCTCGCATTGCGCTTATTCACGCACTCCCTCACTCCGTTACCCCCATCAATTCCGCCATGATTCGGCTTTGGCCAGAAGCCAACCGCATGAATCTGCAAGACGATAGCTTATCTACCGATTTGGCGATCGCTGAAGCCCATTCACCAGGGACAGGCTTGGACGCCTTTATGCACGAGCGTTTTGTTCGCCTCGCGCAATACGCGGTCGATTGCGGCGCGGACGCGATTTTGTTTACCTGTTCGGCGTTTGGTTCTTGCATTGAAGCCGTTGCAAAAAAACAGAAGATTCCTGTACTCAAACCTAACGAAGCCATGATTGAGCAAGCGGTTGCGCTCGTGGGGGAGCGCGGCAAGATGAACGGGCAAATTTTGGGCTTGGTCTCCAGCTTTGCGCCAACACTTGCCAGTATGCCAGCTGAGTTCTCATCCGATGTCAATTTGGAGATGAAGCTTGCTGAGGGCGCAATGGCAGCTTTGAACACGGGTGACATTGCCACGCATGATAAGTTGGTTGTAGAAGCTGCGCAAAGTTTGCTCAAGCAAGGTGCAAAGGTGATTGCTCTGGCGCAGTACAGCATGGCGCATTGCAAACCCATGGTGGAAGCGGCCTGCGGCGTACCCGTCCTCACTACCACTGATAGTGCGATTGAAAAATTAAAACGCCTACTGTCTTAAACATGCTTTTGTAATGACTGACCAAGATTTCATGGCGCTTGCCATCATTGAAGCAAAGCAGGCGGTGCTTCGCGGGGAGGTGCCTGTGGGAGCCTTGCTGGTAAAGGAAGGCGAGGTCATTGCCTCGGGAAGCAATGCGGTGATTGGCCTACACGACCCTACTGCGCACGCAGAGATGCTTGCGCTACGCGCTGCGGGTCAGGTTTTGCAAAACTACCGGCTGCCTGATTGCAAGCTGTACGTGACGCTGGAGCCATGCGCCATGTGCGCGGCTGCCATGATCCATGCAAGGATTAGTCATGTGATCTATGGCGCAAGTGACCCTAAGACGGGCGCAGCAGGCGGATTGCTGAATGTGTTTGAGACCACGTTTAACCACCAAACGACGGTGCAGGGCGGCGTGATGGCCGAGGAGTGTGGTGCACTATTAAAAGATTTTTTTAAGGGAAAGCGCGAAGCCGCTAAAGCACCAGCCAAGGGATAATCCTCCGATGGCACACATCTACATTTACTCCCCAGCAGGCGCGGTGCGCGACAAGGCGGGATTCAAACGCGGCATCAAGCGCCTCACGTCACAAGGGCACCAAGTTGAAATCGATAAAGATGCGCTTACGAGCCACGAGCGCTTTGCGGGCGATGATGCCACCCGCCTGCAAGCCATATCCAGAGCGGCTTCCAGCGGTGCTGACCTCACACTGATTACACGCGGCGGCTACGGCTTGACGCGTATTTTGCCGCAGATTAGCTACAAGCAAATTGCTAAATCAATTGCTAGCGGCACGCACTGGATGGGCTACAGCGACTTCACGGCATTTCAAGCGGCGCTGTTTGCCAAGACGGGTGCGGCCACGATTTCAGGCGCGAGTTTGATTGCAGATTTTGGCGTGGATGCCTCCAAGGGCGAAGTTGACGACATCACCGAGGCGTGTTTTGACGATGTGTTACTGGGACAAAACGAAGGGGCAGGGTGGATGCTACCGAAGCGAAGTCGATCGGATCGGGCTTTGCGCGAAAAATATGTCTTGAAGCCCTTATCTATTAAGGCTTCTTCGCTTTGGGGCGGTAATTTATCGGTGTTGACTTCGCTTATCGGCACGCCTTATTTGCCCGAAGTGAAAGGCGGCGTGCTTTGGTTTGAGGACACGGGTGAGTCGCCATTTCGTATTGAGCGGATGCTGACGCAGTGGCTAAACGCAGGCATCTTGGCGCAGCAAAAAGCGATCGTGCTTGGGCAATTCACCGAATCAAAACTCTATCCACATGATCGGGGCTTCAATATTCCTGGTGTGGTGGCGCGGCTGTGTAGTCAGCTCAAGATTCCTGTGCTGACTGGTTTGCCGTTTGGTCATGTGCCGACTAAGGTAATGTTGCCTTTTGGTGCGCCTGTTCGGTTACTGTGTGATGGCTCGGATGCGATGCTTTTATGGGATGAATTATGAAAATTTGGTTCAAGCGTGTTGGAAAACTCATTGCAGCGTTAATTGTGCTGCTCATCGTTACTCTAGGCATTTACGTCTACCGATCATTCCCCACATTCAATGGAGAAGCCAAGCTGGCTGGACTTTTGGGGGAGGTGAGTATCAAACGAGATTTATCGGACGTGACGCATATCGAAGCCAAAAACACGCTCGATGTGTGGCGTGCGATTGGCTATACGCATGCCCAAGAGCGCGGCTGGCAGCTCGAGTTCAATCGCCGCATTATGCATGGCGAACTATCTGAAATGCTGGGGGCAGCAACGCTGGAGACTGACAAACTGATGCGCACACTAGGCATCATTAACGCCGCCAAAGCGCAATACGCCAACTATCCAGCCGATGTGAAGACTGCGCTTGAGGCGTATGCCGATGGCATCAATGGCTTTTATGCGTCTAGCAACCAGACGCTCCCGCCAGAATTTCACATCCTTGGCATCAAGCCAGGCAAGTGGGAAGCCACAGACAGCGTGGGTTGGGGGCTAATCATGGCACTAGACCTTGGCGGTAACTGGGGCGCAGAGTTTGCGCGATTGTCGAGCCTGCAAGTGCTATCAACGCAAGAGCTATGGCAAATGATGCCGGCGTATGGGACCGAAGCGCCAGCGACAAAAGTAGATTTGGCGAAGCTTTATAAAGATTTGGATGTGTTTATCAAACCCGTCGCTAAAACAGCAAACCAATCCAACAAAGACTTTCCAGCCACAAATGGCCTGCAAGCCAATCTGGATGTGGCCTTGAGCGAATCGTTTGGAAAAGACATTAACGACTGGGCGACGAGCCTTGGGCAAATAGACAGCCGCAGCTCGAACAATTGGGTAGTGTCAGGAAGTCACACAGAGTCTGGTAAGCCACTCTTATCTAACGACCCGCATCTTGCACTTTCTTCTCCTGCTATTTGGTATTTTGCGCATTTGAAATCGCCTGAAATTAATGCGATTGGTGCAACATTGCCTGGCTTGCCCTTTGTCGTCTTGGGCCGCACGCCGACAGCGGCGTGGGGCTTTACCAATACGGGGCCAGATACGCAAGATTTGTATTTAGAGCAACTCAATCCAGCCAATCCAAAACAATACCGCACGCCAACGGGTATGGCGGCGTTTACCGAGCGCGAGGAAGTCATCAAGGTTAAGAAGCAGGGCGATGTGAAAATTGTTGTGCGATCAACACGTCACGGGCCTGTGGTAAGTGATGCTCAAAGTGCTTATGAGCCAATTTTGAACAAATCTAAGTACGCCGTAGCGCTACGCTGGGCGGCGCTAGATGCCGACAATCTCACGATGTTGACTGGGCTACAGATTATGAAAGCAAAAAATATCAATGACTTAGAAACGGCTTTTAGCTTCAACCACTCGCCCATGCAAAACGTTGTGATGGCTGATACCACTGGGCAAACCATGTACAAAGCAGCTGGCAAAGTCCCGCTGCGCACATCGGCAGACGACATCAAAGGCATGGCACCAAGCCTAGGCTGGGAGGCTAAATACGACTGGGCGGGCTGGTTGCCATATGCACAAACCCCCGAAGTTCGTTCTGCGGCGATTGATGCTAAAGGCTGGTATTCCACCTCTAATCAAAAAATCCACCCCAATGATTACCCCTACTTTATTGGACAAGATTGGGCTCAGTCATATAGGCATGACCGCATTGAGTCTTTGTTAGCGGCTACGCCAAAACACACCATGCAGAGCATGGAAAGCATATTAAACGACCATGTTTCGTTGGCCGCGCAAAAGCTCTTACCGACGCTTCAGGCCATTCAATCCGACCATCCGATGGCTGCTGCTGTACAAGCGCAGCTCAAAAACTACGATGGCACGATGTCTAAAGAGACGATGGCGGGCACAGTTATCAATCTGTGGGCAGACGAATTAACCCGCAATTTGCTGGGCGAAAAATTAGGCGCTGCCAAGCTTAAAAACTTGTATGGCAAACGTCAATTCCGCCAAGGCTTAGAAGAAATCATTGCAGCGGACTCAGGCAAAGGCAATAGAGCATGGTGCGCGCCACAAACTTGCGCCGAGCGTTACACAGCTGCTTTTGATGCCACGCTCAACAAGCTGGGCGATCTGTACGGCAAAGATGTCAGCCTTTGGAGCTGGGGCAAGATTCATGTGGCGTTATCAAGCCATAAGCCGTTTAGCAATGTACCTGTTCTAAAAAACTTCTTTACGGTGACTATCCCTAGCGTTGGCGATCCATATACGCCGAACGTCGGACAATACTATTTGAACGAGTCTGACCGCCCATTTGCCAACAGGCATGCGGCGTCGCTACGAGCTGTATATGATCTATCCGACTTAGAAAAATCGGAGTTCATTTATCAAACAGGACAAAGCGGTTTGGTTTTTTCTAGTCGCTACAAAGATATGGCGCAAGAATGGTCAAATACAAAATTTAGAAAATTACAAATAAATACAAATAACTTTACTTCGTATCTAAAGTTGATTCCTTGAATCTCTATAAACTTAGGCGCCTATAAATAACACAATTTATATTATGTTAAGTAATAAATCATAAGCCTGAATCAATGAAAAAAGACCTGCCGCTAAAACAAAACATCCGCCTCCTCGGAAAAATCTTGGGTGACATCATTCGTGAGCAAGATGGTGTACCGGCCTACGAGCTAGTCGAGCGGATTCGGTTGCAGTCGGTTGCATTTCGGCGCAATCCAGATCCAGCGGCAGAGATCAGCATCACGAAACTGCTCAAGTCACTCACAAGCGACCAAGCCGTGCAGGTGATCAGAGCCTTCACCTATTTCAGCCATTTGGTCAATCTGGCCGAAGATCAGCATCACTTGCGTCGCGGACTGGTGCATGACCGGGCGGGCAGTGTGCGAGAAGGCAGCCTAGATAGCTCACTCAAGCGCTTAGATGCTGCGCGCATACCACATAACGCCATTGCACAATTTCTATCGAATGCCTACATTTCACCTGTTTTAACTGCGCATCCAACTGAAGTGCAGCGTAAGAGCATTTTGGATGCTGAGCGTGCGATTGCCAAACTCCTCATGGAGCGAGATGAAATTGAGGCCCTGCAACAACCCCGCGATGCACTGGCGCCTAAGGCCCTAGCCATTAACGAAACACATATCCGTGTGTTAGTGCTGCAGATCTGGCAAACTCGCCTACTCCGCTTGAGCAAGCTCACGGTAGAAGACGAAGTGGATAACTCTTTGTCGTTCTATGAATCGACCTTTTTGCGTGAAATCCCCAAACTGTATGGCGCTTTAGAGCAGGCACTGGGGCAAACCAAGCCTCTAGCGCCCTTCTTGCGCATGGGGCAGTGGATGGGCGGCGACCGCGATGGCAACCCCAATGTCAACGAGGCGACGCTGGACTACGCCCTGCACCGTCAATGTGAATTGGTGCTGCGCCACTACCTCACCGAGGTGCACTATCTAGGCGGCGAGCTCTCGCTCTCCACCCAGATGGTGGATATTTCTCCTGCCATGCAACAGCTTGCCAATAACTCGCCCGACGCCAACGAACATCGCCGTGATGAGCCGTACCGCCGCGCCTTAATTGGTATTTATGCACGCTTGGCGGCTAGTCTGGTTAATCTGACTGGCGGCGAGGCCTCGCGTCATGCCGTCAAGCCGCAAAATGCCTATCCATCGGCAGCAGAATTCCTTAGCGATCTTCAAACAATCGAAACTTCCTTGATCTCTAGTCACGGCGCAGCGCTTGCTCAGTATCGACTGCGCCCGCTCATTCGAGCCGTTCAGGTGTTTGGTTTTCATTTGGCAACCGTCGATTTGCGCCAAAGCTCTGACAAGCACGCTGCCGTTATTGCGGAATTGATGGCCGTCGCAGGTCAATGCAAGGATTACCTAGCGCTTGATGAATTGGATAAGCGCACCCTACTCTTGCAAGCACTCAATGATCCTAGGACACTGCGCGTACCGCATACGGTTTATTCCGAACTAGCACAGAGCGAAATCGGCATTTTTGAAATGGCGTATCGATTGCGTCATCAGTTAGGTGCGGAAGCGATTCGGCACTACATCATTAGCCATACGGAGAGCGTCAGCGATTTGCTAGAGGTGCTCGTACTGCAAAAAGAAGTGGGCTTGTTTCAAGGTCGCCTAGATAGCACAGGAACAGCTGATTTGATTGTGGTTCCGCTCTTTGAAACGATTGAAGACTTGCGCCAAGCGGCCCCCATCATGCGCGACTTTTACGCCCTGCCTGGCATTTTGGCAATGATCCAGCGCGGGGCAGCGCATCAATACGGCGAGCAAGACATCATGCTGGGCTATAGCGACAGCAATAAAGATGGTGGCATTTTTACCAGCAACTGGGAACTCTATAGCGCGGAAGTAGCCATCGTGGCATTGTTTGACACGATTAGCCCTAAAAAACCGATTCGGCTACGGATGTTCCATGGTCGCGGCGGAACCGTGGGGCGCGGCGGCGGCCCTAGCTATCAAGCGATTTTGGCTCAACCACAGGGTACCGTGCGAGGTCAAATCCGCCTGACTGAGCAAGGGGAAGTCATTGGTTCCAAGTACGCCAATCCTGAGCTGGGACGGCGAAATCTTGAGACCTTGGTTGCTGCAACGCTAGAAGCAAGCTTGTTGCCGCCTACGCATATCGTTTCAAATGAGTTTTTAGAAATGGCTCAGGCGCTCTCAGATATTAGTATGCAAGCTTATCGGGCGTTGGTCTACGGTACGGCTGGATTTAGCGATTACTTTTTTAGCGCCACGCCGATTCGTGAAATTGCCGAGCTCAATATCGGCTCACGCCCCGCTTCGCGCAATGCGAACCGAGCCATTGAAGATTTGCGTGCGATTCCTTGGAGCTTTAGTTGGGGGCAATGCCGCATGTCTTTGCCAGGCTGGTACGGTTTTGGTAGTGCCGTCATGGATATGAGTACCGACAAAGCGAATCTTACACTGCTTAGAAGCATGTACCGTGGCTGGCCATTTTTCAGTACCCTGCTCTCCAATTTAGACATGGTGCTGGCAAAAAGCGACATGGCGCTTGCCGCACATTACGCGCAGTTGGTACCCAATAAGAAGCTTCGCGACAAAATTTTTAATCTAATGCAAGGCGAGTGGCTGCGTACGCAAGAAGCCCTGCGCCTCATCACTGGGCAAAAAAATCGTTTAGCGGGTAACCCCGCTTTAGCGCGCTCGATTGAGCACCGCTTTCCCTACATCGATCCACTCCATCACCTCCAGGTCGAGCTCATGAAACGCTACCGTGCGGGCAAGGCTGATGATAGAGTTAAATTGGGAATTCATATGACAATCAATGGGATAGCGGCAGGACTTCGTAATACAGGTTAAATTAAATTCGATATGAATCTCCATCAACTCCGCTTTGTACAAGAAGTCGCTAGGCGCGGCTTGAACCTAACCGAGGCGGCCAAAACCCTGCACACGAGCCAACCTGGTGTGTCGAAAAGCATCTTGGAGCTAGAGGCGGAGCTCGGGGTTGATATTTTTGTGAGGCACGGCAAACGCATCAAAGCCTTGACCGAACCAGGCCAAGAAGTCCTAAAAACGGTTGAGATCATCATGCGCGAGTTGGGTAATTTACGTCGTATAGGCGAGCAGTACACGGCGCAAGATAGCGGCACGCTCAGCATCGCGACAACGCATACGCAAGCGCGGTACGTGTTGCCAACGCCTATTGCCAGCTTGCGAGATGAATTCCCAAAGGTCAATATAAGCCTGCATCAAGGTACGCCTAATCAAGTGGCTAGCATGTTGATTGATGAAACTGCCGAAATTGGCATTGCCACGGAGTCGCTGGCCGAGTACTCGGAACTGGTCACCCTTCCCTGCTACGAATGGGAGCACATGCTAGTGATGCCAGAAGATCATCCGCTGACTAGCAAAAAACAGATTTCGCTTGCTGATTTAGCTGAGTATCCTTTGATTACATATCACCCCACGTTTACGGGGCGGAGCAAAATTGATGCGGCGTTCCATGCCGCCAAGCTGCATCCGCGCATTGCACTAGAAGCAATTGATTCCGACGTAATTAAGACCTACGTCGCCTCTGGCATGGGAGTTGGTATCTTGGCAGAAATGGCAATTCGCGATGAGTTGGCAGGGCAATCCATGCCCGCTAAGCCTTTGCAGATAAGGCCTGCAGGCCATTTGTTTGGTAAAAATATCACTAGAATTGCCTTCAAACGTGGTGCATATTTGCGCAATTTTGTCTATTCTTTTGCAACAGCACTCGCACCCGAGCTCTCCCGTTCCGACATAGATAAAGCCCTAGCCGCCTAAGCATAAAACCGCTATGACCACTCCTGCCATTCAAACCAAACTCCCCGCCGTTGGCACGACCATCTTCACCGTGATGTCAGCTTTGGCTGCAGAGAAAAACGCCGTGAATCTAGGTCAAGGCTTCCCCGACTTCAATTGCGATCCCAAGCTGGTCGATGCCGTCACAAGCGCCATGCAGCAAGGGCTGAACCAATATCCGCCGATGGTGGGCATCCCCGCTCTGCGCCAAGCGGTTTCTGATAAAGTGGTTACGTTACACGGCAAGCGTTATGACGCGAATAACGAAATCACCATTACAGCTGGCGCCACGCAGGCCATCATCACCATCATCTTGGCCATTGTGCAAGCTGGCGATGAGGTCATCGTTTTGGAGCCCTGCTATGACAGTTATGTTCCCAATATCGAACTGGCGGGTGGCGTGGTGGTACGTGTGCCACTGACACCTAAAACGTTTCGCCCTGACTTTGACAAGATAAGCGCCGCTATCACGCCTAAGACCCGCGCGATCTTGATTAACTCACCACACAATCCTAGCGCGACGATTTGGACCGAAGCCGAGATGCTGAAGCTACAAGAGATTCTTACCCCAACAAACATCTTTTTGATTAGTGATGAAGTTTATGAACACATGGTGTTTGATGGCCAAACGCACCAAAGTGCTGCCAGATTTGAAGGACTCGCTGATCGCGCCTTCATCGTCTCCAGCTTTGGTAAAACCTTCCACGTGACGGGATGGAAAGTCGGCACGGTTTGCGCTCCCGCCAGCTTGACGACTGAGTTTAGGAAGGTGCATCAATTCAATGTTTTCACTGTCAACACACCCGTCCAGTATGGTTTGTCGGCCTATTTAGCAGATCCAGAACCTTACCTCGCATTGCCCGCCTTCTATCAAAAAAAGCGTGAATTGTTCCGTACAGGATTGGAAAAAACCAAGTTCAAAATTTTGCCATCTGAAGGTAGTTATTTTCAGTGCGTCGACATTACCGAAGTGTCGGATTTATCGGAAGCTGAGTTTTGCAAATGGCTGACGACGGAGATTGGCGTGGCGGCGATTCCACTTTCAGCTTTTTACGGCGATGGATTTGACCAACGGGTTGTTAGGTTTTGTTTTGCCAAGCAAGATACAACGTTGAACCTTGCACTTGATCGTTTGGCAAAGCTCTAGCTACTTAGCGTTGACCAAAGCGCTGCTCGGCAATTTCCAGTAAGCCATCAAAAATCAGGTTATCTACCAATTCAAACGACGTGCTCATACTGGGCGCCATTTTCCAGCCTGCGCCGCCCGTCATCACGCAATGCGGCTCCTGCCCGCAGTGCTCACGTACATGACTCATCATCCGCTCGACCGCACCAGCAATAGCGTACGTACCGCCACTGGTGAGTGCATCACTAGTATTCGTAGGGAAAGGAACGACCTCGCCTGTAGGTACATGCAAGCCTGCCGTACCAGATTCCAAAGCTTTGAGCATGATGCCGTGCCCAGGGATGATGAATCCCCCTAAGAACTTGCCTGAAGAATCCATTGCTTCAACCGTCACGGCCGTTCCCACCATTACGACAACAAGCGGCCTGCTCGCCAAGCCTTGCTGAATAAGGCGTTGCCGAGCGCCAATCATGGCGACCCAGCGATCAGCGCCAAGCCGCATGGGGTGGTCGTAGCCATTCGTGACACCACACTCTCTTTCACTCGCTACCACCCATTGCGGCACAGCTTGCCATAGCTCTAACTGTTCTTTCACGCGACCTTTAATTGCATCACCTGCTACGATGCAACCCAAAATGTACGAAGGTGCAGGCAGATCAGCCCAATCATTTTCGGCTAGTTGATCGATGTTTTCTAAAAAACAAACGCCCTGCGAATGGATTGCGCTTGCGTGATGAGGCATGGTGTACAGCGCCCATTTCAAGCGAGAGTTTCCGATATCAAGAACGAAGAGCATAAGAACAGATTCTATCGAATGCCAACCTAACCATCATCTTTATAATTTTTTACGCCTAACTAAAACGCATCGGTTCATATAGGGGTACGATACATTGGTAATCCCCCCGCAAATTAATAACAGTTAAAAGTAGAGACTTCAAAGCCCACTGGGCAGAAAGAGTTTTTACCAATGAAGACGAGTAAATTTAGCGACAGCCAAATCATGACGATCTTGAAACAAGGCGAGTCAGGCGTGCCCGTG
>CANFWH010000043.1 GCA_947450645.1 Comamonadaceae bacterium
ATGATAATCAATTGATGACCTTTTCCACTCAGCAAAATCCCGCACGACACGCCATCCTTTGGGCGGCTCTAGCTGGGCTACTCTTTGTCACCCTCAACAGCGTCATGCGCTTGGTGGCACAGCAACTAGATCCGTTCCAAACGCAGTTTTTGCGCTACCTCTTTGGCACACTGATGTTTACGCCATGGCTTATCCAGCATGGCTTAGCGAGCTATCGCCCCGCCCAAATCAAAGGACAATTTATACGCGGCGCATTTCACACATTTGGACTCACATTGTGGTTTTTTGCGCTGCCTCATATTCCTATTGCCGACACCACGGCTATTGGTTTTATGGGCCCCATCTTCATCATGCTGGGTGCGTCATGGTTTTTGCACGAACGGATGCACTGGGATCGCTGGGTCGCATCCGCTATTGGTTTTGGTGGAGTACTCGTCGTGGTCGGGCCGCATTTCCAAGGCACAGGCGGCTGGTACAACGTCATCATGCTGTGTGCATCGCCACTGTTTGCCGCATCGTTTTTAATAAATAAAGCCCTCACCAAATACGAGTCCACGCGCGTCATTGTGTTTTGGCAATCACTCACCGTCACCATCTTTAGCTTGCCGCTAGGCCTTGTCCACTGGAGCTCGCCAAGCATTTGGCAATGGATAATCTTTGCACTATGTGGCGCACTGGGCAGCCTTGGACATATCTGCCTCACACGTGCATTTCGTTCAGCCGACATCTCTGCCACGCAAGCACTTAAATTTTTAGAACTGATTTGGGCGGCAGCTTGGGGCTGGTTATTTTTTGCCGATGTGCCCACCCAAACCACCATGATTGGTGGCGTGGTGATTTGCGCCGCAACGGTGTGGATTGCACGGCGCGAGGCCAATCGGCATACCGTGATTAGCGAACAAATTAAAGATACGGATCTGAATCCTTAAACCCGCCCCCATGAAAAACTTTAACAACCGCTTTGCTCTACTGGGCAAAGATTTCTACACCTCACTGGCACCGCAAGGTTTGCCAGACCCTTATATGGTTTGCGTGTCCCGTGCGATGGCAGATGCGCTAGGGCTTAACGACGAATGGATGGCAAGCAACGAAGCGCTACAAATCTTTGCAGGCAATATCGCCCCGCAAGGCTCACAGCCATTGGCTTCTGTCTATAGCGGTCATCAATTTGGTGTGTGGGCGGGACAGCTTGGCGATGGGCGAGCGCTCTTGCTTGGCGAGCTGGAGACGGCCAACGGCAATTTCGAGATTCAACTCAAAGGCGCAGGCCGCACACCCTACTCGCGCATGGGCGATGGACGCGCGGTGCTGCGCTCTAGCGTCCGCGAGTTCCTTTGTTCCGAAGCCATGCACGGGCTGGGTATCCCCACGACACGCGCCTTGGCGGTGGTTGGCTCCGATATGCTCGCGCGGCGCGAAACCAACGAAACGACAGCGGTCGTCACCCGCGTTGCGCCCTCGTTCATTCGCTTTGGTCACTTCGAACACTTCGCATATCGAGGTGAAAACGAGCAACTCAAAACGCTTGCAGACTATGTGATTGAACGCTACTACCCAGAATGCAAACAAGCCACCAACCCATACGCCGCCTTGCTTGCAGCTGTATCAAATCGCACAGCCACGATGGCCGCTGCTTGGCAAGCCGTGGGCTTTTGCCACGGCGTGATGAACACCGACAACATGAGCATCCTCGGGCTCACTATCGACTACGGCCCTTTTCAGTTTTTAGACGGCTTCAATCCCGCGCATATCTGCAACCACAGCGACGAGCAAGGCCGCTACGCCTACAACCGCCAGCCCAACATCGCCTACTGGAATTTGTTTTGCCTAGGGCAAGCACTGATGCCGCTCATCGAGCAAGTCGAGGGTGATAGCGATGCCGCGCAAGCCACAGCCATCAAGGCTTTGGAAGGCTTTAAGATCGAGTTCCCTACCGCCCTGCAAGCGAAGATGCAAGCCAAACTCGGACTACCAAACGCAATTGATGGCGACAAAATTTTGATTGAAGACGTACTCAAGTTGCTCGCCAAAGAGCGCACGGACTACACCATCTTTTGGCGTCAATTATCTAATTCGGTAGCAACCAACAACTTCGAGCCTGTACGCAATCTGTTTATTGACCGCGCCACATTCGATATCTGGCTAGGCCAATATCAGCGGCGCTTGCAGACCAATGGTAGCTGGGGAAGTCCAGCCCATGCGGCTTGCAGCGATTTAATGTTGCGAAATAATCCGAAATTTATTCTGCGCAATCATCTTGCGCAAACTGCGATTGAACGCGCTCAAGGAAAAGCCAATGACGTGAAAGATTTCAGCGAGGCCGCACGACTACTCAAAGTTCTAGAAACACCATTCGAAGAACACGCCGACTGCGAAGATCTCGCAGGTTTTCCGCCCGATTGGGCATCGCATTTAGAAATTAGTTGCTCCTCATAAAGGAAAAAATCATGACCTACCCCGTCCAAAAAACCAGTGCGCAATGGCAAGCTGAACTAGCCGCCAAAGACGCAGAAGCTGTCGCCTTCCAAGTCACGCGCCACGCCGCGACCGAGCGCCCGTACACGGGCAAGTACGAGCAGCATTGGGAAAACGGGAGCTACGCCTGCATATGCTGCGGTCACAAGCTATTTGATAGCGAGACCAAGTTCGATGCGGGCTGCGGCTGGCCGAGCTTCTCTAAAGCTGCGAGCGATAACGCGATCGAAGAAAAGCGCGATACCCAGCACGGCATGGTCAGAGTAGAAACAGTCTGTGCCAATTGCGGCGCACATCTCGGGCATGTCTTTGACGATGGCCCACGAAACGCGCAGCACACGACGGGATTGCGCTATTGCATGAACTCGGCTTCGCTCGCATTTGAGGGAAAAGATAAAGCCTAAGGCTTGAAATACAAGCGATCAGGGTTGTGGCGCAAGATCACATCTAAATGATCAGTACCAACCCAATCAGTCAGTACGCCAAATAACTTGGGGTAATCGGCCATCGTTTCGTGGTTGGTGCACGGCCAATCACTACCCCAAAGCAACTGCTCTGCACCCAGTTCTTCCAGCCACACAGATGCAACTGCTTTAGCGTCCAAACCGCCCAATCGATACGCACCACTTAATTTGACGTGAACAGCGGCATGCTTGACACGTTTGACAAGAGCACGCACCGTGGCGTCTTGCGCCTGTGGGTGCTCTGGCTTGCCCATGTGATCAATCACCAGCGGCACGTACGCAGGCATTTGCGTGAGAACCGCAGGCAAAGCGCCCTGATCGGTGTGCAACTCCACATGCCAACCCCATGATTCTATGGCTTCCCAAAGGCCATGGGTATTGGGTTTCGACCAATCTGCCACATCGTGCGAGCGCCCCGCCAAGTTCAAGCGAATACCGCGTACGCCGTAGCTGTGAAGCACTGCAATCGTTGCCGCATCTGTAGTGGACGGCAAAACCGCCACACCTCGAAGTGTTTCAGGATACATGGCTAACTCCGCGAGGATTTGGGTGTTGTCAAAGCCTAAAAAACTGGTTTGCACCACGACACCTTTGGCAGCAACTTTGCTTGCAAGTTCAGAACAGTTCCTCCAAGCTGCTAACGATGCTGTGTACTGCGGAACGTAGCGAGCATCTGGTGCACCAACCCCTGCTGCAAAGACATGGAAATGAGTGTCGATAAAAAAATTTGGGAAAACTGAATTCATAGGTTATATTCTAGTCCTCTAGATGTCTACTTTAAATTACCTGTCTCACCGCACTCTTGGGCAAAGCCAATACGGCAAGTTGGCGATGGCTTTGCGCGAGCGCATCGTGCAAGGCGAATGGAAACCAGGCGAGCCAATCTCATCCGAGTCGCTACTGGCTCAAAGTTATGGTGTAGCGCTGGGCACAATTCGCCAAGCGCTAGCACTGCTGGTTGAAGATGGCGTCCTACAACGTCGCCACGGCAAAGGTACGTTTGTCAGCAAGGGCATGAGTGGTACGCCAATGTTGCGTTTTTTTCGTTTTAGTGGTTTTGACGAAAGCAGTGAGCCGCCCAGCTCGCACATCCTCTCCTCGCGCCTTAGAAGTAGCAGTGCGCAAGAGATCAGCGCTTTCGGTCAAAACTCACACAACTCGCCACCGCAAGTCATACAACTAGAACGCCTACGCAGCATCGGACAAGTGCCGCGCTTGTTAGAAACCATCGTGCTACCTCTTCCGTTGTTTGGTCCACTCGCCGAAATGTCCACCGATCTTTGGGATGATCAGCTCTATCCCATGTATCAAGTACGCTGCGGTGTTTCTATTCAACACGCTCAAGATAGCTTGAGTTTTTCGCAATTGAATGGTACCCAGGCCAAGCGCTTGCACCTCGCTTCTGGACACCCTTGCGTGCTTGTCGAGCGACAAGCGTTCGACCTCGCTGGACGCTGCGTAGAACTGCGCACCACACGTGGTGACGCTCACTCTTTTCGATACACAGCGCAAGTTCGCTAACCATTAGCAAGGAAAACTGAAGCCATGAAAAACCAAGCCATCCGCAGAACCTATCGCCCGTTCTTGCTGCATTTAGCACTGGGACTCGTCATGGGTACTTGTGCCCTCACAGGCGCTCTCGCACAAAATGCATTCCCTAGCAAAACCATCACGCTCGTTGTGACCTACCCACCTGGCGGCGGTGCAGACGCGATGGCAAGACTCATTGCACCCAAGATGGGCGAGGCTCTCGGGCAAGCAATCATCATTGACAACAAACCTGGCGCTGGTGGGCAAATAGGCGCGTCGGCTGTTGCCAAAGCACCCGCAAATGGCTACACCTTGATGCTCGATGCCTCTTCGTTTGCGGTTAACCCAGCGCTCTATCCTAAGTTGCCTTACGACAGTTTGAAAGCTTTTCGTCCTATCGGCGTGGTCGCTCTCTTCCCTAATGTCGTCTTGGTTAACGCCAACTTCCCAGCAAAAACCATCTCCGAGTTAATTGCCGCAGCCCGCAAAACAAAAGATGGCGTTTCGTATGCTTCATCAGGAAACGGCTCTGCGCAGCACTTAGCTGGCGCATTGTTCGAATCTGCTGCCAAAGTTGACATGGTGCACGTGCCCTACAAAGGTGGTGGTCCCGCCCTCAACGATGTGATTGGCGGACAAGTTCCGCTATTCTTTGGTAATTTAGCTTCGACTCTGCCGCACGTGCAGTCGGGAAAACTCAGAGCATTAGCCGTTACAGCTACTAAGCGCTCGCCAATCCTGCCTAACGTGCCAACCCTAGCCGAGTCAGGCGTAGTGGGCGCTGAGATTTATGAATGGAACGCTCTCTTCGCCCCTGAAGGTACTCCCGACAATGTGATAGCCAAACTGAGCGTAGCCTTTCAAAAAGCACTGGATGCGCCCGAAGTTAAAGCCCGTATCGCCAGCCTAGGTGGTGAGAGTCAAAAAGGTTCACCTGAGCAAGCTAAACAATTTATTCAACAACAGATCGACCTGTGGACGCGTGTGATCAAAGAGCGCCACATCACCACCGAGTAAATTCAATCGATTTTCAATATCTATAGGAGATTTTTATGCATAAGCTACTCGCAGTTCTTTTAGTCGGAGTCCTTAGTGGCGCAATCCAAGCGCAAACGTTTCCCAGCAAACCCATCAAAATCGTTGTGCCCAATGCGGCGGGCGGCGCAGCAGATATGACCGCCCGTGAAGTGGGGCAAAAACTGGCGCAAGCTTTGGGTGGTTCGGTCATTGTTGAAAACAAACCCAGTGCAGGTGGCATTGTGGCTGGTGGCGCGGTGGCTCATAGCCCTGCCGATGGCTACACGCTGCTGTTGATCTCCAGTGGTACCGCAGTCAGTTCGGCATTGTTTAAGTCGTTGCCGTTTGATGCGGTAAAAGATTTTGCGCCCATCTCTAAGTTGGCTTCGTTTGATTTAGTGATTGCATCCAGCGAGACGGGACGTTTTAAAACGATGGCCGAAGTGCTCGCTTATGCGCGGGCCAACCCAGGCAAACTCAATATCGGCACACCACAAATTGGCACCACGCAAAACTTGGCTGCCGAGTTGTTTAAGACGTCGGCAGGGATTGAAGCACAAATCGTACCGTTTAATGGCACACCACCAGTCATCACCGCATTACGCGGCGGCGATGTGGACATCATGGTTGAGATTTTGGGGCCAGTCACGGGGCAAATCAAATCGAAAGCCTTGCGTCCTTTGGCGCTGATGGGCGAAAAACGATCATCGTTGCTTGCAGGTGTCCCGACGGTGCGTGAGAGCGGCGGCTCGCTTGCGACTTTTAATGCGACTTCTTGGAATGGACTTGCCGCACCAGCTAAAACGCCTAAAGATGTGATCGCAAAACTGAATGTAGAGATTCAAAAGGCATTAAAAAATCCAGAAGTTGTTCAGCATTTGGCGGTTTTGAGCCTGCAAACAGAAGGTAGCACGCCTGAGGCTTTGGGCGAGCTACTAAGCGCCGACACCAAGCGCTGGGGTGATGTGATTACGCGTGCAAAAATTGCTAAGCAATAACTAACAAAGTTCATCCTTTGTCAGGCACGCTAGCGCTTGTGGCGTGATCTTTTCTTGCATTGTCAAGGGGGAATAAGTTAAAGAGTTCGCACTAGCCTTTAAGGGTGTGCGCTTCTCTCGTGTGTATTTGACGATGTTCCCCAAAAATGCCCTGCACACAACCAAGCGACTATTGCTTGAAGTATGTCAGGCTTTGTGTTAAGGTTCTACCTTCAGCTTGTTGAAATCTGAATCTAACCGTGCCAAGGCAGAAGAAATATAGGTTCGGCGCGTTTGAATCCAAGCTGACTGATCAGCCAAGCGCTTTGTCCATTCCCTTAGCATGCGTTCCATTTCTTTGGGCTGGGGACCACCAGCGGTCTGTCGATTTTTAATGATTGCAACAGGGTCGAGCGTTGATCGAAACTCGGTTTCAGACATAGGCAATGCGGCAACAAAGTCGCTGCCCCTGATGGTCTCTGCATATATGCGCTGCGCTTGGCTATAAGGAAAATCTAGTGGTTTGATGTTCTTAGCCTTGGCGTACTCCACGACTTCCGATGCGAAATGATGCCCTACTCGGAAAGGCAATTTGTATTTGCGCATTAAAACATCGGCAAGCTCCTGAGATGCCGTCCAATCGCTATTGAGTTCTTCCAAACCCCGATCAGGATCAATCACCAAGGCTTTCAATATCTTGTCCCAACTGGCAAGTACATCAATAGCGCTGCGCACCATCTTGCTATTGGCATTGACATCCTTTACGTCACTCATGCCTGGCGGAATGTTATGCGCCTCAATAGCAGCCCCAATCCCCAAAGTAAGAGCAGTCGAGGCATCTCGGCGCGTGCTATTGAGTAGTCCTGGGTTTCGTTTTTGTGGCATTGCACTAGACACATAAGTATTGCCACCCCCTTCTTCCAACAATATCCACGGACGAGCCTGGGCGTACTGCGTCATCACGTCTTCTACAAAAGAGCCTGCATGCAATGCGATGGAGCTGACAATCGCTCCAGCTTCAACAGGCTCGTCTACCGATGAAATTTGTGATGCGTCGTAAGCGTTGTCCACCATAGATGCAAAACCCAAGTAGTCTGCCATGCGTTTGCGGTTGAGTGGCCAACTCGTGCCATTGAGTACGGTGGTGCCCATGGGTGATCGATCAATGCGCGCATATGCTTCTCGGATCCGCTGTGCATCACGATCTAAACCAGACGCAATTCCCAATAAATAGTGTCCATAACTATTGGGCTGTGCGGCTACGCCATTGGTGTAGTTTGGAACAATTGTTCCTTTGTACTTATCCGCTAACTTGACAATGGTGTCTGTTGTCTTGTTAAGTTGATCGGCCAAAGCCAACATGTTGTCGCGCAAGATAACCGAACGTACCGTCGCAAGCATGTCTTGACTCGAACGACCTGCATGGAGCAAGGTGATTTGAAGGCCTGCCGCTTCAATCAATAAAGGCTCGAAGGTAATGACACTGGTAGGTCGCTTGGCACCAGGCTTGTCGCCATCAGACAAGACCTTGGTAATGCCCGAATAAATCATTGGGGCCATTGATTTTTCAAGCAAACCTTCATCAATATTGATGACAGCCGTAGCTTTGTTTATCTCCCCTAACCAGAAGAATTCATCGTGGACCAGTTTGACCTGAGCGTCTACCAATGAGGAAATTAAAAATAGCGATGAAGCTAGAGCAATAGCATTAATGCGGGTTCTCATACAAGTTCCTTTTCCATTTAATAGCTTCAAAAAGAAACTCACTGCCCAGCGCCAAAGCTGCAGCAGGAATAGCTCCTGCAAGCATGAGAGCGCTATCGTTGAGTGCGAGTCCCGTCACGATGCGCTCACCCAGTCCCCCTGCTCCCACAAACGCGGCGATGGTCGCTGTGCCAATGGCGATGGAGCTTGCGGTGCGCACACCCGCCATCACCGTGGGCATGGCCGCTGGCAATTCGACGAGGCGCAAGCTCTGCGTTGCCGTCATCCCCAGCGCCTGTGCGGCATCGCGCTGACCGTTTGATACTTCGGCCAAGCCCGTACAGGTGTTACGCAAAATGGGCAGTACCGCGTAGAGCGTGAGCGCCATGAGCGCAGGCCAAAAACCAATCGTGCCAAGCGCAGCAATAAAGACAACAAGCAGCGCCAGTGACGGCACGGTTTGCAGCACGCTTGCCGCACCTAACACCAGCGCACGAAGTCGTTCATGACGATAAATGCTAATCGCCAGCGGCACGGCGATAAGGCAAGCCGCACCTACAGACACAAGAACAAGCACGGTATGCTGCCAGAGCAAACGCCACAAATCATCAGCCCACAGACGCTGCCACACTTGCGCCAAGAACTGTCCCGCAGGCCTTGCTACGCTTGGCTCCGCCGAGGTACGATTTGCTGCTGCGCTAGCTAAAAATTGCTTGGCAATCGCATCAAACGGCTGACTTTGCAGCTCGGCCTGTGCATTCATGGCAATCATTTCGGGTTCGCTCACACGCCCGTCTAACTTTTGTATGGCAGCCCAAGCGGCAGGATATTTTTGCGGCAGATCGAGTCGATACAAAACGATCGCGTCGTAGTGCGGGAAGTAGTTTTGATCGTCCACCAGCACGCGCAATCCCAAGTGATTGATCTTGGCGTCCGTGGTGTAGATGTCCATGACGTCGATTTGCTTTTTCTCTATCGCGGTGTACGCCAAACCATGATCTAAACCAAGTGGTGTGTGCTTCAATTGATATTTGCCAGAGAGACCCTTCCAGCCGTCTTGCCGCCCGATGAATTCGTTAGATAAGCCCAGCTTCAATTCGGGATGCTTGGCAAGATCACTCAAACTGCGGATGCCAAGGCGATCGGCGTCCAGCGCACGCATCGCCAGCGCATAACTGTCGTTAAAACCTAAAGGGACAGCAGCACCTAGACCTTGTTTGGCAAGCGCGGCTTGCATGGGCTGCAAAGCCATATCTGGCGTGGCTTTCAAGATCTCGGTGGCTATCGTGCCCGTGTATTCAGCGTAGGCATCAATCTGCCCCGACTTGAGCGCTTCAAACACAATGGCAGTATTGCCAAGCCCTTGCAAGACTTGCGTTTTAGCTCCGCTGCTCGCCGCAGTTTGCGCCAAGAGTTCGGCAAGGATGTAGGACTCGGTAAAGCGTTTTGAGCCGATGCGAATAGGATCCGTGCTAGTCGATTTTGTCTCGGCATGGATGCCCGCTAAGCCATACCAGATAAGGGCTGCAAGGCAATAAACCCAATGGGAATATCGCCGCAGCATGGACATATTAGGCTAAATCGCCAGCTAGCGAGGCCAGCGCCTCAGGGCTAATCGCCACGTGCATGGGGTAGTTGGTGTGGTCGCAGCCTAGCACAACGCCCGCGCCGGCTTTGACGGCGGCGCACATCTCAGGCGTGAGTTCAAAGCGCACAAAGTGAACCGCGCTGGTCTTCTCGTCGGTCTCGCGCTCTAGGTCTTCGTCGGCAATGGCGTAAACGCGCGGCTTGCCTTCAACTTCCACATAGGTGCGGTCTTCCACGCCAATCAGCCTTGCCAGCTCGCGCTTGCGCTCATCCACGTTCGGGTACTCAATCATCATGGTCGCTTTCCAGTTCGCGCCGGTGGGCACGAGCGGCGTATAGACGTTGATCTCTTCCTCAATCGCTTCTTCTTCAAAAATCTTTTCAATGCGCAGCATCTCTTGAATTTGATAGCGAATGGAGAGTTCACTTTCAAACTGCATATTGATGTGCTCGCCCAAATGGATAGAGCGCAGCTTGCGGTGCGCGATCACATCCGCTTTATGCAGCTTGCGGAACTTGTGATAGCTCTCCAGTGTCATGAGGCTATCGGGTGTGATGGGGAGTCCAGTTGTTTGCATTTTTATTTCAATCCGTATGCTTTTCTAACCAAGCTAAGTGGGTGTTGTTGCTCTGGCGAGCCGAGGCCATTCACCTCAAAGCCTTGTGCAATATGGTGTCCGCCTAGTGGGCAGTCCGAGCTAATGTAGTCAGGCAAGCCAGCAGCCGCTCGTTCGTCGCCACTGCCAGGATGATCTGCCATTTTTTTAAAGAGTGGTTTACCAATCTTCATGGCTTGTCCATGGGTGGCCTTCTTCACGCCAAACGTACCCGCGTGCCCCGAGCAGCGCTCATTGGTTTGCACAAAAGTATCGGGAATCATCTTCAGCATTTCCTCTGTCTTTTTGCCGATGTTTTGCACGCGACCATGACACGGAATTTGATAGCTAATTTTGCCAAGACTGACGGGGAATTCCGTCTTAAGCAAGCCATCACGCTTGCGTGCCATGAAGTATTCAAACGGATCCCACATCGCCGCTTTCACGGCTTGCGTGTCCGCGCAGTCAGGGAACATCAACGGCAGCTCTTGTTTAAACATCAAGGTGCAGCTGGGCACAGCGGTGAGGATGGCGTAGCCGTCCGCTGCGTACTTGGCGAGCACGGGAATATTGGTTTCTTTGCTCTTTGCCACTGATTGCAAATCGCCAAGCTCCAGCTTGGGCATACCGCAGCAAGATTCCTTGTTGACCAGCACATAAGGTATGGCGTTGTGATCGAGGATTTTGAGCAAGTCGTGGCCAATGCCTGGCTCGTTGTAATTGACGTAGCAAGTCGAATAGATAGCGACTTTTCCAGGTGTTTTTGCACCATTCACAACAGCATGCTGAGCGGACTCTTCGGCTGCGTTTCTAAACTTTTTCTTGGCAAACGATGGCAACCATGCGTTCGCGTCAACACCCAGCGTGGCTTCCATCACGGCACGCACGGGCTTGGTGTTATTTAATTTGTTGATCGCTTCAGTGACGATAGGGATGCCAGCAAAGTGACCTTGCAGGTCGGTACTGGCGAGTAACTTTTCAGCGGTTCCAACCTCACCTTTTTCAAACTTAATCGCTTTAGCACGCAGCATGGTGTGCGGGAAGTCCACATTCCACTCGTGCGGCGGGGTGTAGGGGCACTTGGTCATGTAGCACAGGTCACACATGTAACACTGATCGACCACCTTCCAATAATCCACTTTGGCGACCCCGTCAACTTCCATGGTGCTGGAGTCATCAACGAGGTCAAACAAAGTCGGGAACGAGCCGCAAAGGCTCACGCAGCGACGGCAACCGTGACAAATATCGAAGATGCGCTCGAGTTCGTCAAAGCATTTCTCTTCGTTATAAAAGTCAGCGCCCTTCCAGTCAATTGCGTGACGAGTCGGTGCCTGCAGATTGCCTTCTGTCGCCATTTTGTTTTTATGTGAGTTTTTGCTGGGATGCAACCCCTTTGTCGCTTTGCGACATTTCCCCTATTGCATAGGGGCAATCAAAAACCAAAAGCTCGGTATTGGATTGCCCCTGCGAAGTAGGGGAAATGTCCCGAAGGGACAAAGGGGTCGGTCTCTGAATTAATCAACCAACTCGGCAAGCGCCTTGGCATAACGGTTAGCGTGTGAACGCTCAGCCTTGGCCAAAGTTTCAAACCAATCAGCGATTTCTTCGTGGCCTTCGTCACGTGCTGTTTTTGCCATGCCGGGGTACATATCGGTGTACTCGTGCGTTTCGCCAGCCACGGCTGCTGCGAGATTTAGACGTGAAGAGCCAATGGGCAAGCCCGTTGCTGGGTCGCCGCACTGCTCTAGCCACTCAAGGTGTCCATGTGCGTGGCCTGTTTCGCCTTCGGCTGTGGAGCGGAACAGCGCTGCCACGTCGTTTTGACCTTCAATGTCGGCTTTGTTCGCGAAGTACAAATATCGGCGATTGGCTTGGCTTTCGCCCGCAAATGCGTCTTTCAGATTTTGCTCGGTTTTCGAGCCTTTCAATGCTGCCATGATGATTTCTCCTATTGCAGATAAATTAAGTTGTCGTCTTAGAAAAAGACCCTTGAACCATACCAGAGAATTGTTTTCACGCAAGCGCTTTTTTGCAGCACCTTAACTATCGCCGCTATAGTTAAGTTATATGAAAATCGACGCTCACGTTCACGTTCTCGACCCCAAGCAATTCCCCTATGCGCCTGACGTTTGGTACGAACCCATTGGTGCCGAGCAAGGCACAGCAGCAGACCTAGCGCAGGTTATGACCTATCACGGCGTGCAGCATGCCATGCTGGTGCAACCAAACTCGGGCTACGGCTACGACAACCGTGCCATGCTGTCTGCCATTGCAAAATATAAAACCGAAGATGGCAAAGGACGCTTTAAAGGCATGGCGGTCGTCAAAAATAACGCCAGCCTTGGCGAACTGCAAGACCTGCAAGCACAAGGCATTGTGGGTATTGCGATGAATGCCGCGCTCTTGGGCGTGGATTTCTACGCTGACATAGAGCCGTTACTCGCGCACCTGCGCGAACTTGATATGTGGGCGCAAATGCAAGTGCAGCATGACCAACTCCTGACGCTCTCGCCCATGCTAGAAGCCAGCGGTGCAAAGCTGATGTTTGACCACTGCGGCAGGCCAGAGCCCACAGCTGGCGTGGCTCAGAGCGGATTTCAAGCGTTATTAAAGCTTGCTGAAACAGGCCGCGCGGCAGTCAAGCTTTCGGGCATTAACAAGTGCTCGGTGCAGCAATATCCGTGGGCGGATGCCAAGCCATTTGTAGATGCACTCGTTGGTGCTTACACGCCGCAAAATCTGATTTGGGCATCGGACTGGCCGTTTTTGAAAGCGCCAGCCCGCATTGACTATGGTCCACTGCTGACCTTGTTTGAAGCGCTCGTGCCAGATGCGGCAGCTCGGCACGCCATTCAGTGGGAAACGCCTAAGCGTTTGTTTGGCTTTTAAGCAAGCAGCTTCTTCAAATTAACCGCCGCAGGCCCAGCGTTCATGCCGTAACGGCGCAGCAAGTTAATGCGTTTGAAATCCCAAGGCTTCACGCTCATCGCCAAAGCAGTGAAGCCATCCAAGCGCGACTTGGCAATCCAAGCCCGCAGGGTTTTGTTTTTTGACCAGCGATATTGATTGCGCAAGTTCGCCGCATGCATTCGCAGCCAATCCATCGGTTTATCGGGCATTGGGAGCGGGCCGCAAAGCGTGTTCTTCTGCTCTTCGCCCTCAAAATTAGACTCGACATATGCGATGAAGGCCGCACTAAAAGTCGGCTGAAACGTTCGCACAAATTGCGGCGTGATTTTGTTGCCCGCAAAGACGGGTGTGCTGTCCGTGCCCGCGTGGAATTGCACCGCGCTGGCCGAGCAATCGACATAAAGCCTGTTCGCATCGGTTGGCACGACACCATTCGCCAAAATGATTTGATCCAGCTCAATCCGCTGGATCCGCCCCATGCGCACCACGTTTTTGATGGTGGACAAGAGCGCAAGCTCCGATTGCGACATCAGCGCGCCGTGGTACATTGAAGGCTGCACAGTTTTATCCAAACGAAGCCAATGACCGCCCGCCTCTAACTTGGCATACACATCTCCCTGCGACGCCGCGCCAGCAATAATTTCCATTTGCTCGGCAAACGAGCCATACGAAGCTTCAAAAAATTCTTTTCCCGGCTGCACCTTGGCACGGTTTTGAAACCATGAGTCACGCGGCATGATCCACGTGATGGCATCTGGCGGCGTACCGTTCTCCAGCAACCACAAACAAGCATCCACGCCCGTTTTGCCTGCGCCCACCACCACATAGCCCGATGGCGAAGTTTTCATATATCTGATACGCGGCAAGTCGTTCAGCGGCACGCAGCGCACACCCTCCGCCATTGCGTATTTGGGCGGATGCGTGGAAGGCACGGAGGTATTGAGATGCGTGGTATCGACGATTTTTTTGGCGACCGTGACCACCTGCTCTTCGCCCGACATCAAAGATCGAAAACGATGGTCAGTATTCCAATCACCCACATAGTCAGACATCGGGAAATACTGCACACGGCCTGAGGCCACAAACTGCTGCATCAGCTGCTCGTAATAACTCACAAGTTCGCTACTTGTCGCACGTTCATACATGCCCACATTCAAGCCCATCTGGTCTTTGCTGTTGCTGCCAAGCGGCTTAGAGTTCACGCCGTAATAAGCGGAAGGCTGATGCAGCCGCACAAACGGATAAGCATCGTTCCAATGCCCACCTGGGCCGTGGTGCCTATCCACAATCACCATCCGAGCGGTGGTTTCGTGGAAGATCACGTCAGCAAACGCCATGCCGACTGCACCGCTGCCAACGATGAGATAGTCTGTGGTGAGTGTGGATTTAGTCATAGGGTGACTTTAGCAAATTCAAATCAAACAAATTGCCAAGTAAACTCCCAAAAAAACATTCAATACCTCATGGCCTTAAAACAAGACATACGCTTTTGTACCAGCGCAGATGGCGTGAAGATCGCAACGACATCAACGGGTACGGGTATGCCCATCGTTCGGGCTGGGACTTGGCTTAGCCACTTGGAGTGCGATGCCATCCATGAAGAGCCTCAGGCGTACATCCGTGCACTTAGCAAAGGTTTCTCTTATGTGCGCTATGACTCAAGGGGCTGTGGTTTATCGGATCGAAAAATACCGCCGTTATCTTTCAAAGACAGCGTGAACGATCTAGAAGCCGTAGTGGCTTCTCACAACCTCAAGCGATTTGCATTATTGGGACTCTCGATGGGTGCTGCGACCTCCATTGCTTATGCCGTGCGTCATCCAGAGCAAGTGTCTCATCTGATTTTGTGTGGCGGCTTTGCCAGCTCCGTTTTCAGCACGCCAAACGTCAGCCAACAAGCAATTGATGAGGCTGAGCTCGTCATTAAAAGTGCTGAAATCGGTTGGAACAACTCAAAATCTGCATTTCGTAAATTATTCGTAGGACGATTACTAGGCAATCCAACCCCAGAGCAACAGCGCGAACTGGAAGAACGCATGCAGCTATCGATGACTCCTGAGATGGCTGTAGCTTATCTGCGGAACAATTTTTCTATGAATGTGAGAGACCTTTGCACACAAGTGAAGACACCTACCTTGGTTTTTCATTGTCGCAAAGATGAAACCATCAATTTCGAGCAAGGTCGCAAACTGGCCTCGCTGATTCCGGGCGCCCATTTTGTGGCGCTGGAAGCGCAAGGTCACATTCTTCTCTCCACCGAGCCCGCCATGAAGGTTTTTGAGGCTGAGTTCAGAACATTTCTAGGCAGCTCTGAATCAGCACCTCAGCTCACACCACGGCAAGTTGAAGTCCTGCAAGCCGTCGCCCATGGACAGACAGACAAAGAAGTGGCCAAAGCACTCCATCTAAGTCCTCGCACGGTGGAGATGCATATGTCTGGCGCTATGAAAGCACTCGGCTGCGCGACGCGGACAGAAGCCGTGCACCGCGCTGGCTCTCTCGGTTTACTCGACACCTAATCCAGGGGTTAGCTACGGTAAGCCCCACCGTAGTCGAAGTTGCCACTTACCGTAGTACGCACACTGGCGCGACTGGCCTGTCAAAAAGATACTTTCTCCATCAACAACACAGGAGAAAATCATGAAACTCGCTACCCCCGCCCTCACTCGCGCTCATACGATTGCCAAGAACAAAATTATGGAAATCAAACAAGCACTGGACGTCACCATTGAATGTCTTGCAGGCTCCGTCTGGGTCACACTAGATGGCGATAGACGCGACGTCATTCTGAGTGCTGGGCAAGATTTCAAAGTGGATCGCAAGCAGCGCACCTTAATCCAAGCTCTAGATACGGCGCGTATCCGTTTGATTGACCCCATCTGCACCCTTTGAAAGGGAACTGACATCATGATCACCACACCTCAAGGTACGATTGAGTATCAAGAAAGCGGCCATGGCGAAGCCATTGTTTTTGTGCCAGGCTCGTTTTCGGCTGGGTCTTCATGGCGCAACATCAGCACGCCCTTATCCGAGCGCTATCGCACCATCACCACCAGTTTGTCTGGCTACGGAAAGACGCAGGAGAGGCGCAAGCTTGGAGGCGCACACCTTGAAGATGAAATGGATGTGCTTGAAGCCGTTTTAGAGAAGACTGATGCGCCCGTGCACTTGGTGGCTCATTCATTTGGCGCTGGGGTCACTTTGGCGCTAGCCATGCGCCGCGCGCCCAAGCTACTAAGCCTGACACTCCTAGAGCCAACAGTCTTCAATTTGCTACCTTTAGCGGGTGAATCTGCGCTCAGCCAAGACGTCCGTGCCATGACCGACTGCTACATGACTGAGTGGGAAAGCGGAAATCAGCAGGCGGTGCGTCATGTCATCGATTTCTATGGCGGTGCTGGCGCATTTGATAGCTATCCCCCTGCGGTGCAGGACAAGTTGATGAGTCAGACGTCCACCAATATTCTTGACTGGAAGACGGGCTATGGAGACACTCCCCAGTTAACAGACTTTGCGACCGTGAATGTGCCCACGCTCGTTGTGTATGGTCAGTCCAGCCATAGGGCCATGCAGCGCAGCAATCAAGTGCTGGTAGATCACCTCCCCCACGCGAAGATCGTGGCTCTGGAAGGTGCTAATCATTTCATGATCAATACACATGCTGCAAAATTGACCGGACTTATAGAACGGCACATCTGTACGTGACACGCGACTTAATTTGCATTTTTAGGAACACGGATCAGGCTCTTCCGCGATAAACGCATTAGCTCTAGGAGGTATATCCAAATCCACACCTCCAAACGCCGAAAAACGCTCGTGGATACGGCTCCCCAGTCCAAGAGATGTAGCTTGCGGCGTAGGTTCGTTGTGTGAAATAGTTTTGATTTGGTAATCCCCCCGCAAATTAATAACAGTTAAAAGTAGAGACTTCAAAGCCCACTGGGCAGAAAGAGTTTTTACCAATGAAGACGAGTAAATTTAGCGACAGCCAAATCATGACGATCTTGAAACAAGGCGAGTCAGGCGTGCCCGTG
>CANFWH010000044.1 GCA_947450645.1 Comamonadaceae bacterium
CGCGGAGGCTTTCAAAGCGCTTGGTAAACCCAATCTCTTTTGGGGCGTGAGCGCGGGCAACATGGACTCCATGATTAACCGCTACACAGCAGACAGAAAAATCAGAAGCGACGATGCCTACACTCCTGGCGGCATGGGCGGCAAACGCCCCGACCGCGCCGCGTTGGTCTATGCGCAGCGCTGCAAAGAAGCCTTCCCCGAAGTGCCACTGGTACTGGGCGGCATTGAAGCCAGCCTGCGCCGCATCGCGCATTACGACTACTGGAGCGATAAAGTGCGCCGCTCGGTGCTGGTTGATGCCAAGGCCGATTTGCTGCTCTACGGCAATGCCGAACGCGCCATCATCGAGATTGCGCATCGTCTTGCCAAACGCGAGCCGATAGAGACCATCACTGATATCCGTGGCACAGCATTCGTCCGCAAAGCCACGCCGTACTTAGCTTCTGGCGATGCAGCATGGACCGAGATTGACTCCACCGACATTGACACGCCTGGCCGAATTGAACAGGTTGTGAACCCTTACATGATGAGCTCGGATTTGGCGCGGGAGCAGGGCGGTGAGTGCGTGAAAGATGTACCGAGTACCGACATGGCAGCGACACGACTCCCTCTCGTTCGCAGCGATTTGGCGAGCGAAGCGAGTATGAGCAAGAGCGAGGGGGACGAGATGTCGCGTCCCAATGTGAAGCCGTTAACTTTTCAACGCAACCCCCTAGTCAAACTAAAGCGCGACACCAGCGTCATCCGGCTCCCAAGCTACGAGGCCGTCGCAAAAGACGCCGTTCTCTACGCCCATGCCAACCGCGTGTTGCATCTTGAGACCAACCCCGGCAACGCACGGGCTTTGGTGCAGCGCCACGGCGATGGCATCACATCCAAAGACGTCTGGATTAACCCTCCGCCTATTCCACTCACCACCGCTGAGATGGATCATGTGTTCGACTTGCCCTACGCGCGTAGCCCACATCCCAGCTACGCTGACGCGCAAGGTTCGCACGACGGTGACACCAAAATCTCTGCATGGGAAATGATTCGTTTTAGCGTCAATATCATGCGCGGTTGCTTTGGTGGTTGCACGTTTTGTTCGATCACCGAGCACGAAGGGCGCATCATCCAAAGCCGTTCCGAGGACTCCGTGATTCGTGAGATTGAAGCCATGCGCGATACCGTGAAAGGCTTTACAGGCGTGGTTTCCGACCTAGGTGGCCCTACAGCGAACATGTACCGCATCGGATGCAAATCGCCCGAGATTGAAAGCGCTTGCCGCAAGCCGTCGTGCGTCTACCCCGGCATTTGCAGCAACCTCAACACCGACCACAGCTCGCTCATCCACATGTACCGCCGCGCCAGAGAACTAAAAGGCGTGAAAAAGATTTTGATTGGCTCAGGTCTGCGCTACGACCTAGCAGTGAAATCGCCTGAGTACGTCAAGGAACTGGTTACGCATCACGTGGGCGGCTACCTCAAGATCGCGCCTGAGCATACGGAAAATGGTCCTCTCACCAAGATGATGAAGCCGGGCATTGGCAGCTATGACAAGTTCAAGCAAATGTTTGAAAAGTACAGCGCCGAGGCGGGCAAAAAGCAGTACCTGATTCCGTACTTCATCGCGGCACATCCTGGCACACGTGACGAAGACATGATGAACTTGGCGGTTTGGCTCAAAAAGAACGGCTTTCGCGCCGACCAAGTGCAAACCTTTTATCCAAGCCCGATGGCGACTGCGACTGCGATGTACCACAGCAACCGCAATCCGCTACGCAAAATCACGCGCGACAGCGAGACGGTGGAGATTGTCAAAGGCGAGCGCCAGCGTAGGCTGCACAAGGCTTTCCTGCGCTATCACGACGCCAATAATTGGCCGCTACTGCGCGATGCTTTGAAATCCATGGGACGCGCCGATTTGATCGGCAACGGCAAACAGCATTTGATTCCGACGTGGCAGCCTGTGACGGATGGCACGTACACGTCGGCACGTAAAAAGAATTCAACGCCTTTAAAAGGTACGCTGCTCACGCAACACACTGGATTACCACCTAGAAAATTGAAATGACCATGAAATTTAATCTCAAATCTCTCACACTCACTCAAGCTTGCGCAGAAAAATCCGACGCACTCCTAGTCCTACTTCCCACAGTCGATGCCTCGCAGGCCAAGCAGGGTAAGGATTCCAAGGCATCATGGCCGTTAGCCCAAACTGTGAAAGGCGCGCAGGCTAATGGTGATTTCGAAGATAAGGCTGGCAAGGCTTTGACGCTTTATGGTGCAGCAGGTGTGTCAAGTCGCGTTGCCGTGATTTTGTCTTCGGGTGATGGCTCGGCCAAAGATGTACGCAAAGCTGTTCAAGCTGGTATGGCTGCTCTGGGTGGGCGCTCGGTCAAAAAGATCACGCTGTGCGTAGCAGATGCCTTGCTTACGGCGCATTTACCGATTGCCATGCAAGTGATTGCGGACGCGACTTATGTTTACACCGCCACCAAGGGTACAGGAACAAAAGACAAAGCAGGGCGCAAGCTTGCGCAAGTAACAGTTGGAGTTGCTGATTCGGCCAAAGCTAAAAAAGCTTTTGCACACGGCGAGGCGTTAGTCGCAGGCATGGACTTTGCCAAAGAGTGGGCGAATCGCCCCGCCAATTTTGCAACGCCGACGATGCTTGGCAATGCGGCTAAATCGCTCGCCAAGGCACACCCAGTAGTACTTTGCGAGGTGCTGGGTCCTAAAGAAGTTGCCAAGCTGGGCATGGGTTCTTTTATATCGGTGGCGCGTGGCTCTAACGAGCCACTGCGTTTTATTGTGCTCAAGTACATGGGCGGCGCGAAGAGCGTAGCGCCAACTGTGCTGATCGGTAAAGGTGTCACGTTCGACACGGGCGGCATTTCGCTCAAGGGGGGCGGCGGCATGGACGAAATGAAGTTCGACATGTGCGGTGCGGCTTCGGTGCTGGGTACTTTTCGTGCTTTGGCAGAACTCAAACCAAAGTTGAACGTCATTGGCTTAATTCCCGCAACCGAAAACATGCCAAGTGGTCACGCCACCAAGCCGGGCGATGTGGTCACGGCGATGGATGGGCAAACGATTGAAGTGCTAAACACCGATGCTGAAGGCCGTCTCATTTTGAATGACGCACTGGTCTATGCCAAACGCTTTAAACCTGCAGCGGTGGTGGACATCGCCACGCTGACGGGGGCGTGCGGCGTGGCGCTGGGCAGTGTGCGTGCAGGGCTGTTCAGCACGAATGATGTGCTCACGGGCGAGCTGCTGGCGGCTGGCGAGCGTGCGCTGGATCTAGCGTGGCGCATGCCGCTTGATGAGGATTACGCGGAGGGCTTGAAGAGCAATTTTGCGGACGTCGCCAACGTTGCGCCTCCTGGCGGCGGAGCCGTGACAGCTGCTAAGTTCTTGCAGCGCTTTACGGAGACTGATGGTGCAGCCCATTTTCCTTGGGCTCACTTAGACATTGCCGGTGTGGCATGGAAGGGTGGGAAAGAGAAGGGCTCGACTGCTCGGCCCGTGGGCATGCTCTTGGAATGGCTCTTATCCAAGTAACCCGTGGATCCCCGCCTTTGCGGGAATGACAAAAATGACCAACATCAGTTTTCACTTTAACGTTGCCAATACCCAAAATTACGTTTGCCGCCTAGTCAAAAAAGCGTGGCAACAAGAAAAGCCCGTCCTTGTGGTGGGTGAGCAAGATTGGTTAGAAGAGCTAGACGGCGCACTGTGGTCGTTTTCAGATGTTGACTTTATTCCGCACGCCTTTGTGGGCGAGGAGGCAGATGAAGTGTCCGATGAAAAGGTCAACGTCTGGCTGGCAACGCCCGACCAAATCAATACGCTTGCTGAGAATCATGCTGGATTTTTGATTCATTGCAGCGACACACAACCAGCAGGTTTTGAGCGGTTTGATCGTTTGATTGAAATCGTCCCGCAAGCCACGCCCAGTGTGGCCTTGGCAAGGGAACGCTGGAAATATTACAAGCAACGAGGGTATCCCCTGACGCACCACGATGCTAAAAATTAGGACAATGACTTTTTTTAATCAGTAGGAACTTTTCATGAAAACCAAACTCACCCTCGTTGCCATCGGCGTGATTGTCTTGCTAGCGGCTTGCGGCAAAAAAGACGACACCATCAAAATCGGTCACGTTGGGCCGACCAGCGGCTCGATTGCTCATCTTGGTAAGGACAACGAGCTTGGTGCGCGCATGGCGATTGATGACTTGAATGCTAAAGAGTTCAAAATTGGTGACAAAGTAGTCAAGTTTTCACTCCTTGCAGAAGACGATGCGGCCGATCCAAAGCAGGGTACAGCCGCAGCACAAAAATTGGTAGATGCCAAAGTGAACGGGGTGATTGGTCATTTGAATTCGGGCACTTCAATTCCTGCATCCAAGATTTATTCCGAAGCGGGTATTCCACAAATTTCGCCTTCAGCGACCAATCCTAAATTTACGCGCCAAGGTTACAAAACAACCTTCCGCGTGGTGGCTGACGACGTGCACTTAGGTGGCACGCTGGGTCGTTACGCCATAGATGAACTAAAAGGTAAATCAATTGCAGTCATTGATGACCGCACGGCTTACGGACAGGGTGTTGCCGAGGAGTTTGAAAAAGCGGTGACAGCCAAAGGCGGCAAGTTGGTTGGGCATGAGTTCACGACCGACAAGGGCACGGACTTCATGGCGATTTTGACCAAGCTAAAAGCATCCAATCCAGATGTGCTCTTCTTTGGCGGCATGGATGCAGTTGCGGGGCCGATGCTCAAGCAAGCCAAACAGCTCGGTATGAAGGTGAAATTTATGGGTGGCGATGGCATTTGCACGGCAGAGCTATCAAAGCTTGCGGGTGATGGAATGGCTGATGGTCAAGTGGTTTGCGCGGAAGCGGGCGGCGTTGATGGTGAACTTAAAACGGGTATGGAAAAATTTGCTGCTGACTTCAAAACCAAAAACAACGTAGAGGTCAAACTCTACGCGCCTTATGTGTATGACGCTGTGATGGTGATGGCAGATGCGATGCAAAAAGCAGGTTCATCTGATCCAGCGAAATACTTACCCTTTTTGGCTAAAACTGAAGGCTACAAAGGCGTGACGGGTACGATTTCTTTTGATGAAAAAGGCGATATTAAAAACGGCGCTTTAACGCTCTACACCTATAAAGCTGGCAAGCGCGAGCAGATCGCAGTCGTTCGCTAAGTTACAATTAGAGGATGCTGGAGAGGTGGATGAGCGGTTTAAGTCACACGCCTGGAAAGCGTGCGAGGGGTTATACCCTCCGCGGGTTCGAATCCCGCCTTCTCCGCCAGTAGATTAGTCGCCTCCAACGACTCGTAAGAACCTCATCGAAGCTTTGCTTCTTTGGGGTTTTTTTGTATCAGATTTATCCGCTATTCGTATACATAGCGATGTCAATCACCCCGTAAAATTAGATTCTCTACAAAGGGCGATATTCGTGGCATCTCACATCCTCTGCTTGGACTCTAGGGTTCAAGCACTCACCACCGCGCAGCAATCCGCGCTGCTCTCCAAACTTCAAGCCCTTCAGCCCTCTATCCAAAGCGTGACCGCTGGTTTTGTGCATTGGGTTGCTTTGTCAGAAGCACCGAGCGCAGATACCGAGTCCAAACTCACGGCTCTTTTGACCTATGGAGAGCCGTATGGAATAAGGGCTAGCGGGCAGGTTGTTTTAATTGCACCACGTAGAGGCACGATTTCCTCTTGGTCATCGAAAGCCACCGATATTGCTCGTAATTGCGGGATTGCTGCAAGCAGTTTGCAGCGCGTTGAGCGCGTGACCGAGTTTCACATTGCTGCTGCTAAACCCTTATCGGATAAGGCTTTGCAAGAAGTCGCAACTCTTTTGCACGACCGCATGACGGAGTCGGTTTTCTTTGATCGCACCAGTGTGAATTCGCTCTTTGATGTTTTGCCATCCGTTGATATGGAGCGCATCGACATACTCGGCGCAGGGCTGGCGTCTCTGCTAGACGCCAATACCCGCATGGGTTTGGCGTTATCTAGTGACGAAATGGACTACTTGCTGGAGGCGTTTACCAAACTGGCACGCAACCCGACCGATGTGGAGCTTATGATGTTTGCGCAGGCCAACTCTGAGCACTGCCGGCACAAGATTTTTAACGCCAAATTCATTATTGATGGCGCTGAGCAGGATAAATCCCTCTTTGCCATGATTCGCAACACCGAGGCAATATCGCCGCAGCACACCATCGTGGCATATTCGGATAACTCGTCCATCATGGAAGGCGCACCTGATGCTAACGGCATCATCCAGCGCCACGTGATTATGAAAGTGGAAACACACAACCACCCCACGGCCATTGCGCCTTGGCAGGGCGCAGCTACGGGCGCGGGCGGTGAGATTCGGGACGAGGGCGCGACGGGTCGTGGTTCGAAGCCAAAAGCTGGCGTGACAGGGTTTACAGTGAGCTCGCTTGATTCAAGCGCGATTAACGCAACACCGATGCAGATCATGATCGACGGACCACTTGGCGGGGCTGCATTTAACAATGAATTTGGCCGTCCTAACTTGGCTGGCTACTTCCGAGCTTTCGAGCAAACCGTAACCGATACTGCTGGCGAGACGCGTCACTACGGCTATCACAAGCCGATCATGATTGCGGGCGGTCTCGGTTCGATTGATGCCAAGCTAACGCACAAGATTTTGTTCCCTGCTGGCTCGCTGCTCATCCAATTGGGCGGGCCTGGTATGCGCATTGGTATGGGCGGCAGTGCGGCTAGCTCGATGGCAGGTGGCGCCAATACGGCGGAGCTGGATTTTGATTCTGTGCAGCGTGCCAACCCTGAGATTGAACGCCGTGCGCAAGAGGTGATTACCGCTTGTGCGGCACTCGGCGGCACGAACGCCGCCTTGAATCCAATTTTGGCGATTCACGATGTGGGCGCGGGTGGTTTGTCGAACGCCTTTCCCGAGCTGGTTAATGATGCAGCTCGCGGCGCAAGGTTTGATTTATCAGCCATTCCGCTAGAGGAATCGGGTCTGTCGCCCAAAGAGATGTGGTGCAACGAAAGCCAAGAGCGCTATGTGCTGGCGATTGCGCCTGAGTCTCTCGATCAATTCAAGGCGATTTGCGAGCGCGAGCGTTGTCCGTTTGCGGTGGTGGGCGTGACGACGGAAGCGCGGGATTTGTCTTTGAAGGATGCCATGACTACCGCAGTGGACATGCCCATGGACGTGCTCTTGGGCAAGCCTCCCAAGATGACACGTGATGTGGCGTCAAAAGCTCGTGAATTTGCGCCGCTTAATCTCACGGATATCAAGCTGCAAGACGCTGTGATTAACGTGCTGTCGCACCCGACAGTGGCCTCTAAACGCTTCCTCATCACCATTGGCGACCGCACGGTGGGTGGGCTGACGCATCGTGACCAAATGGTCGGACCGTGGCAAGTGCCTGTGGCTGATTGCGCCGTCACGCTGGCAGACCACACAGGCTTTGCCGGTGAAGCGATGGCGATGGGCGAGCGCACGCCGCTGGCGATGCTGGACGCGCCTGCATCGGGCCGCATGGCGGTAGGTGAGGCGATTACCAATTTGCTGGCTGCGCCGATGGAGCTGTCCCGCGTCAAGCTATCCGCCAATTGGATGGCCGCTTGTGGCGAGGCTGGCGAAGACGCCGCTCTGTATGAAACGGTCAAAGCTGTGGGCATGGAGCTGTGTCCTGCGCTTGGCATTTCGATTCCTGTGGGCAAAGATTCGCTCTCGATGCGCTCTAAGGCAGTGGATGGCTCGCAAGTGGTGTCCCCCGTCTCGTTAATCGTGACGGCATTTGCTACGCTGTCTGACGTGCGCGGTACGCTCACACCGCAACTAGACGCTACCGAGCCCGATACATCACTGCTGCTCATCGACTTAGGCCGAGGCCAAGCTCGGATGGCCGCTTCCGTGTTGGCGCAAACGATGAATAGCGTGGGCGACAAAGCACCTGATGTCGATCATCCAGAAGACTTAGTGAACTTGGTCAAGGTGATCAATCAGCTACGAAGCGAAGGAAAAATCCTCGCCTATCACGATCGCAGCGACGGTGGCTTGCTAGCCGCCGTGGCCGAGATGGCGTTTGCGGGACACGTGGGCTTAGCGCTCAATATCGACATGCTGGTAACGGAAGGCGACGGCATTTCGGATAGCAAAGCAGATACAGGTGATGCTAAAAACTGGGCGAGTCAAGTCTCGGCTCGCCGCGGCGAATTGACGCTCAAAGCGCTCTTTAACGAAGAACTGGGTGTGGTGCTTCAAGTACGTACTGTCGATCGTTCGGATGTTATGCAAACCCTGCGAAGCCACGGCCTGTCTAGCCTTAGCCACTTTATCGGAAAAACAAGGCCTGAGTCTGCGGCGCTTGCCGAGGGCAAGGGCGAACTCCAAATCTGGCGTGATACCAAGAAGATTTTTAGCGCCAGCGTGACCGATCTCTTTCAAGTTTGGGATGCTGTGAGTTGGAAGATTGCGGTCGAGCGTGATAACCCCGTTTGTGCAAATTCTGAGCATGCCTTGTCTGGAAGCCTTGTTGACTATGGCCTGCACGTTCACCTTCCTGCTAGGGCAGAACTAGTAAGGCCTGCGAGCCTGCCTACTTTCAATAATGCCAAACCTCGTGTAGCGGTACTGCGCGAGCAGGGCGTGAACTCGCACATCGAGATGGCAGAAGCCTTCCGCGTGGCGGGCTTTGAAGCCGTTGATGTTCACATGACCGATTTGCAAACAGGTCGCTACAAGCTGGACGACTTCATCGGCATGGTGGCTTGCGGCGGATTTAGCTACGGAGATACGCTGGGCGCAGGCGTGGGCTGGGCGCGCAGCATCACTTTCAACGCCAAGCTGCGCGATCAGTTTGAAGCCTTCTTTGCACGCGGCAACACCTTTGGTCTTGGCGTGTGCAACGGTTGCCAGATGTTTGCCGAATTGGCCGACATCATCCCAGGCGCAGCAGCATGGCCGCGCTTTACACACAACCAAAGCGGACGCTTTGAGGCACGTCTTTCGCAAGTCGAAATCTTGGAGTCACCCAGCCTCTTTTTGACGGGCATGGCGGGAAGCCGCATGCCGATTGCCGTTGCGCATGGCGAGGGTTACGCTAATTTTGCCCATCGAGGTAATGCTGGACTCTTGATTCCAGCGATGCGCTTTGTCGATAGCCAAGGATTGCCCACAGAAATCTATCCTGCCAATCCCAACGGCAGCGCAGGTGGACTGACCGCAGTGACCACATCGGACGGACGCTTCACCGCCATGATGCCGCACCCAGAGCGCGTGTTTAGAAACGTGCAAATGAGCTGGACGGATTTGAGCAGCACAGGTGGGTTAGATGCCTACAGCCCGTGGATGGAACTTTGGCGTAACGCACGGCGCTGGGTGGAGTAATACATGAAATTGCAATATGCGTTGGTGCTCCATCAACAAGGACAATTAGATAGCGCACAAAAACTTTATGAAGAGGCGCTGCGCGAGGAGCCTAAAAATTTCGATGCGTTGCACTTGCTAGGTGTTCTGCACACCAAGAAAAAAAATTTAACGCTTGCCAAAAATCTCATTGCCAAAGCCATTGCTATTCATCCGAATAGCGCTCTTTTTTATTACAACTACGGCATTGTGCTAGATGACCTCCAAGAGCACCGTGAGGCCATCACCAGTTATGACCAAGCGATTGTGCTCAAAAGCGACTATGCCAAAGCTTTTTACAACCGCGGCAATTCATGGCAAGCCCTTAAACAATTTGACAAAGCCCTAGTCAGCTACGACCAAGCTATTGCTTTGCAACCTATCTATGCGGAAGCATTTTCTAGCCGGGCTAATGCGTTAAAAAATTTGCGACACAACGATGCGGCCATTGCTAGCTGTAAACAAGCAATTAGCCTAAACCCCAAGCTGGCAGCGGCTTACATCAATTTAGGCAATGTGCTGTTGAAGCTCAAGCAAACGGATGAAGCACTGGTTCAGTATGAGTATGCTATTCATTTGCAGGCTAATTACGTCGAAGCGCATTTCAACCGTGGTAATGCCCTGTTTTTGCTCAAAAAATTCGATGCGGCGCTTGCTAGTTATGAAAAAACCATAGCACTCAAGCCCACCGATGCCAAAGCCTACTTCAATATGGGCAGTGTCTTTTTTGCCCAAAGACTACCCGAACTAGCAATGCAATTTTTTGAACAAGCTCTTGCGATAAATCGAACCGTTGCACGAGACATCGACTTTAGCTGTGGACTATGGCTTCATGCCAAACTTTTATTATGTGATTGGACAGACATTGAGCAAGAGTTCGCCGCTGTGCTAAATCAATTAGATCAAGACAGTACCGCCAAAGTGGCAATGCCTTTTGACCTGCTATCCATCCCCAGCACAGGCGCACAACAAAAGCAATGTGCCGAAATACTAATTGCGGATACTTCTTTTGAGAATTCTGCTGGTTTTGTGGAATCAGCTAAAGTAAATGCTAAAAAAATTCGCATCGGTTATTTTTCATCAGACTTTAGAGAGCATCCTGTGGGGCAACTCAGTATCGCTTTATTCGAGTCGCATGATCGTGATCGGTTTGAAGTCTATGGATTTGGCCTCATGCCAACAGATCAAAGCGCCATTGGCGAACGGTTTAATCAAACCTTTGATCATTTAGTGGATTTGAGTAGCATGAAAACAGCGCAAGCAGTTGATGTGGTGCGTGCTCTCCAGTTGGATTTAGCCATCGATTTGAATGGGCATACTGAGCACAACCGTAACGACTTATTTAATCACCGCATTGCTTCCGTTCAAGTTAATTATCTTGGCTACCCTGGTACATTGGGGGCTACATTTATGGATTACATCGTGGCCGACAGCATGGTTGTACCCAGCGAGCAGCGGTGTTTTTATACTGAAAAAGTAGCCTCTTTGCCGCATAGTTTTTTCCCTGCTAGCTACGCCAGCACTAGCACAAAGCTGCCATCCATAAGGCCCACAAGACAGGAGCAGCAATTGCCCCAAAACGCCTTTGTATTCGCGTGCTTTAACAATTGCTACAAAATTACGCCCGATGTCTTTGATGTGTGGATGCGATTACTCATTCAAATTGAAGGCAGTGTGCTGTGGCTGTCTAAACCATCAAGCACCGCTATTCGCAATCTTCAGCAAGAAGCGCAAAAGCGCGGTGTTTCGCCAGAGCGCCTCATCTTTGCGAGACGCGTGGATGGTCATCAAACGCACTTGGCAAGACTAGGTTTGGCAGATTTGTTTTTGGATACGCGTTACTACAACGCTCACACCACAGCAGCCGATGCTTTGTGGGCGGGTCTGCCCTTGCTGACGTATCCAGGCGCAAGCTTTGCATCACGCGTAGCTGCGAGTTTACTGCGTGCAATTGGGCTCACTGAAATGATTGCACCTTCGATGCATGCCTATGAAGCAATGGCACTTGATTTAGCTCGCGACCCTGTCAAGCTGGATTCCATCAAAGCCAAGCTAGCGTCGAATCGACTCACCCACCCTTTGTTTAATATTGGTTTAACGACAAGGCACTTAGAAAAAGCCTACGAGTACATGCACGATAGGCAGATCAAAGGTTTAATGCCAGAGACATTCCAAGTTGAGACACTGATCTAAATTGGCTATCCTAATTTCCGTTAATATCATCTCACTATGCAACGCCGAACACTCATTCAAACCGCCGCGACTTCAATCGCTTTTCCCCATATTTGGGTTCCTGCACAAACGCTGCCTGCTGGCCCTGTGCGCATCATTGTGGGCTTTCCGCCAGGCGGTGGAACCGATGCTTTGGCTCGTGTGGTAGGGCAAAAACTCCAAATGCTGTGGGGTGTATCGGTTGTAGTCGAAAACAAAGCAGGTGCTGCTGGCGTGATTGCTGCCGACTACGTGAGCAAGCAAGCGGGCGACGGCAACACCTTACTCATGGGGCACATCAATAGCCATGCACTCGCGCAAGCGATGGGCCAAAAGCTTAATTACGATGCTGTTCGGGATTTCGCCCCAATCAGCATGGTGGGTATCACTCCGATGCTCTTAGTTTGTAACACCGATCAACCTGCAAAAACAGTAAAAGACATCGTAGCGCTATGTAAGGCCAAGCCAGGGCAAATTAGTTTTGCTTCTGCTGGTGGCGGTTCGGCGCAGCAGTTTGCGTTAGAGATGTTTAAGCTACAAGCTGGCATCTCGGCGCTGCATGTTCCTTACCGAGGCTCTGCGCCAGCACTGGTTGATTTGATTGGTGGGCAAGTGAACTATTGTTTTGAAACCAGTACCTCGGCTGCGCCACACGTGCTGGGCGGCAAAGCGATTGCGATTGCTCAAACAAGACTCAAACGTGCCAAGAGTTTTCCGAATGTTCCGACGATGAATGAGTCTGGCTTCAAAGGTTATGAAGCTACTGTTTGGTACGGTCTGATGGCTCCTAGCAAGATGCCGAGCGTCATGCAACAGCGCATGAACGACGACGTGAACAAAGTCCTCGCTATGCCCGAGGTGCAAGAGCGCATGGATTTTTATGGTGCTGAAGACGGCGGCGGAACTATAGAGAAATTTGCAAACTTCATCAAATCTGAGCAGCAAAAATGGGCGGTGGTGGCGAAGGCCGCTAATGTGCGAGCGGACAGCTAATCTAAGGCACTTTGCATGTTGCAAGGTCAACTAGTGTTTTAGTTTCGAGGCTTGATGGCAGTTTGACTGCTCCGTTTTGACAGGCCACCAAGCCTTCAGCCATGGTTTCCGTAACCCCTAATCGTACGGCACTGCGCAAATTTTGCAAGGTCATTGGATTTGATGCTTTGCTAGCCATACCCGCTGTTGCATTGACACCGAGCGACTCTGTTGTACCCAGATTCGCCCCTAGCACTTGACTAGCTGCCAACGGCGACGTGTATAGCGCTTCATAAAAGATTTGATTGCCCGCTTGGCTGGCTGACGTGCTTGACGCGCTATTGCTTGACGTGCTATTGCTTGAAGCACCACTAATCGTTAAACCCGTAACGTTAGCTGTAAGAGAACTAGCCGCGCCTGCAAAACTATAGTTTGTCGCATCCGTGATTTGATAAATAACGCTGGCACTGAGCCCAGAACCTGCCGCACTTTGGTTGAACACGCCAGCGGTACTGTTAGCTGCGATGCTGACGATCGAGCTAGCCAAGCCGCCATTAGCAGCAGTGGCATTGCCCAGCTGCACCGTGAACGTGCCTGATTGATTCAGAGTCGAACTGGTCGTACCGTCATAAGACTTGTTAAGGACAGTCGCACTTTGATTGAGGGTGAGAACTGCCTTGCTGATCGTCAGGCCTGTGACGTTAGAGGACGATGAGGATGCCCCGCCAGTAAAGCTGTAGTTAGCGGTATCGATGATCTGATATGTAACACTCGCGTTCAAGCCAGCGCCTGCTGAGCTTTGATTAAACACACCAGCGGTACTGTTGGCTGCCATGCTAATCGTGGTGCTGGCTAAGCTTCCATTCGCACTGCTGGTATTGCCAAACTGTACGGTGAACGTGCCGTTTGTGTTGATCGCGCTTGTATTGCCCGTGTCATAAACCTTACTAAAAACGCTCGCGCTTTGATTCAACGTGACAACCGCTTTGCTGATCGTCAAACCCGTGACGTTTCCAGATAAAGAAGAGCCACCACTCACAAAACTGTAATTAGCGGTATCGGTGATCTGATACGTCACGCTAGCGTTCAAGTTAGATCCAGCCGCACTTTGGTTAAACACACCTGCCGTGGAATTAGCTGCTGTGCTTACCGTAGCAATAGCCAAACTACCGTTAACGTTACTGGCATTGCCTAGCTGCGTCGTGAACGTACCACTCGTATTAATCGCACTGGTGTTGCCTGTATCGTAGACCTTACCGTAGACCGTAGCGCTTTGATTGAGAGTGACAACTGCCTTGCTAATGGTCAAGCTTGTGACGTTAGCGCTAAGCGAGGAGGCCGCCCCTACAAAACTGTAGTTCGTCGTATCCGTGATTTGATATGTCACGCTGGCATTCAAGCCAGCGCCAGCATTGCTTTGATTAAAAACACCTGCAGTGGAGTTAGCCACCGTGCTGATCGCGCTGCTTGCTAAGCTGCCATTAGCTGCCGTTGTATTGCCCAGCTGCACAGTGAATGTGCCACTCGTGTTGAGTGCACTGGTGTTACCCGTGTCATAGACCTTGTTAAAGACGCTCGCGCTTTGATTCAACGTGACAACCGCCTTGCTGATCGTCAGACCCGTGACGTTTCCAGACAATGAAGACCCTCCACTAACAAAACTGTAGTTAGCGGTATCGGTGATTTGATACGCCACGCTAGCGTTCAAACCAGAACCTGCTGAGCTTTGGTTAAACACGCCAGCAGTACTGTTAGCCGCCGTACTAACTGTGGCAACAGCCAAACTGCCATTAGCTACCGTCGCATTGCCTAGCTGCGTCGTGAACGTACCACTCGTATTAATCGCACTGGTGTTGCCTGTGTCGTAGACCTTACCGTAAACCGTAGCGCTTTGATTGAGAGTGACAACTGCCTTGCTAATGGTCAAGCCTGTGATGTTAGCGCTAAGCGAGGAGGCCGCTCCTACAAAACTGTAGTTCATCGTATCAGTGATTTGATAACTCACACTAGCGTTGAGTCCAGAACCCGAGCTGCTTTGGTTAAACACACTTGCTGTCGAATTAGCTGCTGTGCTGACCGTGGCAGCCACCAAACTGCCATTGGCGCTGCTGGCATTGCCCAATTGAGCCGTAAAAGTACCCGATTGATTCAAAGCCGAGACGTTACTCGTGTCATAGACCTTGCTGTAGACCGTGGCACTTTGATTGAGCGTGAGCGTCGCCTTGCTGATCCCTAGTCCAGTGACGTTAGCGCTAAGCGAAGAGGCCGCTCCAGCAAAACTGTAGTTTGTCGTATCGGTGATTTGGTAAGTGACGCTGGCGTTCAAGCCAACGCCAGCACTGCTTTGATTGAACACACCCGCGGTACTGTTAGCCGCAGTGCTAACGGTGGCACTGGCTAGACTGCCATTCGCCGCAGTAGCATTACCTAGCTGCACGGTGAACGTGCCCGATTGATTCAAAGCCGAGACGTTACTCGTGTCATAGACCTTGCTGTAGACCGTGGCACTTTGATTGAGCGTGAGCGTCGCCTTGCTGATCACGCCGCTCGTGTAATTAGTGGTGCTGTTGACGTTATAGCCAGATACAAAACCTGTTAATCCAACTGTGCTTGTATTGGTGAAACTGATGATTAAATTGTTGCCTGCGCTTGCCGTGTTGAATTTCAAGGCAATGCTGCCAGCACTCGTATTCAGTGTGTCGCCATCAATCAGTCCCACGGCTGTGTACAGTTGTCCTGATGAATTGGTTGTTGTGTCGTACACCTTACTGTTATTGCTTGCGACCAGCGTGATGTTGGGCGCTACACGGTAGAGTAGTTGCAAGGTATTGGTTGATGCATTGAGTAGTACGGCATTGGCGCTGCTGCTCATGTTGTATTGTTTGGCTAGTGTGCTGACATCGGCTCCAGCGACCATCGTTGTCAAATTGCCTGCCAGAGAAATATTGCTGTTCGCGTTGCCAGAGTAGATCACCACGTTATTGCCATTGCCAACCGTTAAGCCTCCATCACTGATCGTGCCGCGCACCACATCCCCACCAGTGATATTGCCATTGCTGAAACCAGGTTGAAGGCTTGCAGACGTACCGGCTCGCAAAGTGATATTGCCGTTAGCTGCAATGTTGGCATTGAGTGTTAAGTTGCCCGTCGTCGTATTCGCTAAAATACTACTACCTGTTCCGCTGGCGTTAATCGCGCCATTCAGCGAAAGATTGCCGCCGTTAACAAAGAGCGTATTGCCTGCTCCCAGTTGGTTAACCGTAGTGTTGAACGAGCTGTTTTGAGTTTGCGACGTTGCGCCAAAAGTGACAAGCCCTGTATTGTTGAGGTTGAGCGTGCCCGCCGTTGTATTAAACACAGCAGATACGTTATTCGTGGCAAAGGTGACATTGTTAAAGCCAGAGATATTGATGATGGCGGTATTGAAATCAATCGTTCGACCACGTATCGTTAAATCTTTGCCTGCCACAGAGCCAAGCAGGCTGTTGCTGCCATTAAATCGAATGTCGTTTTGTGCACTTTGCGCCATGCCCGCGATGGTGATATTTGCACCAACACTTAAATTGGCATTCTCTGCAAATTGAACACCACCCGTTCCGTTTAAAGCAACGCCCGAAAGATTACTTAGCAGCGTCACATTACCGCCAGCAAAAACGACACCAACTCCTGTGTTGGAGGTGCCCGTTATGTTGCCAGATAACGTGGCGAAGGCATTTGAAAAATACAGGCCATTGTTGGTATTAGAGCGCCCCGTGATATTAGCCGTGAGGGTCTGATTGCCACTTAAAAAATTAACGCCAATGCCTGTGTTAGATGTGCCATTGAACGACACATTCGACGCGGCCAGTGCCGTGATTTGATTCCCGTTAAAAAATGATATCGCGTCTGAGGAGTTAGAAGTTCCAGCAATCGTTGTGTTGCTATTAAACGTTTGATTGCCGCCGCTGAAATAGACACCTAGACTGGTGTTAGAACTCCCCGTGATATTGCCAATCAAAGTTTGATTGCCCGCATTAAATTGAACACCGTAACTGGCGTTTGATCGACCAGTGATATTGGCACGGGCCGATAAATTGCCAGCAATCAAAATACCAGCACCAACATTAGCTGTGCCATTTAGCTGAGAAATGCCTCCGTTATTCGTAATGTTGACATTGGATGTATTCGCTAAGTTCAGTCCCACCACGGTGGAGTCCGTGGCGTTGTTGGTAATGCCTGTGATGTTGGCGGTTTGGCTGGTGTTGACGGTGATGCTCTGATTGCCGCCCGTAAAGGCAAGGCCAGAGCCAGATGTTGAGTTACCGATGAAGGTGGTGTTGCCGTAGAG
>CANFWH010000045.1 GCA_947450645.1 Comamonadaceae bacterium
AAGTTGACTCTAAACCCTAGTTTTTGTAGTTTTTTGCTCACTTCTGTCGCGTAATCGGCCTGCGCGTCGGTAATCGCGGCAATACCAATGTGAATCGGCGCTAGCCACGCGGGTAGCGCACCCGCATGCTGTTCGATCAAAATGCCAATGAAACGCTCAAGGCTACCCACAATGGCGCGGTGCAACATCACGGGGCGCTGACGGCTGCTATCCGCCGCCACGTAGTCCGCATCTAAGCGCTCGGGCATGTTCGGGTCGATTTGCATCGTGCCGCATTGCCACGTGCGGCCAATGCTGTCTTTGAGGTGGTATTCGATCTTCGGACCATAAAACGCGCCCTCACCCGGCAACTCTTCCAACTCCGCGCCGCTGGCTTTAATCGCCACGCGCAGCGCGTTTTCAGAAAAGTCCCACGACTCCTCCGTCCCAATCCGAGCCTCAGGACGTAGCGCTAATTTGACCGCCACTTCCGTAAAGCCAAAATCCTTGTACACCGCCATCACCAGCGCATGAAAGTTTGCCACTTCCGCTTGAATTTGATCTTCCGTGCAAAAGATATGTCCATCGTCCTGCGTAAAGCCGCGCACACGCATGATGCCGTGCAGCCCGCCAGTGGGCTCGTTGCGATGACACTGACCAAACTCACCAAAACGCAACGGCAAGTCGCGATAGCTCTTCAATCCTTGCTTAAAAATCAAAATGTGACCTGGGCAATTCATGGGCTTCAAAGCATAGTCACGCTTTTCAGATTCCGTCGTGAACATGTTGTCGCGGTACTTATCCCAGTGCCCCGTTTTTTCCCATAGCGCCGCATCCAAAATCTGCGGGCCTTTGACCTCAAGGTAGCCGTTATCTTGGTAGACACGCCGCATGTACTGCTCGACTTGCTGCCACAGCGTCCAACCTTTGGGATGCCAAAACACCGTGCCCGGCGAATGCTCATCGATGTGAAATAAATCCAGCTCACGTCCCAGCTTGCGGTGGTCGCGCTTCTCTGCCTCTTCGAGCATCGTCAAATAATTTTGCAACTCGTCCTTGGTAGCAAACGCTACGCCGTACACGCGCTGGAGCTGCTCATTCTTTTGGTCGCCGCGCCAATACGCGCCAGCCACCTTCATCAATTTAAAAAACTTTAGCTTGCCCGTCGATGGCACATGAGGGCCGCGGCACAAATCTTCGAACTTACCTTCGCGGTACAGCGACACATCTTCGCCCGCAGGAATCGAGCCGATGATCTCGGCCTTGTAATGCTCGCCAAGCCCCTTGAAATAAGCCACGGCTTCATCACGTGGCAGAACACGACGCGTGACAGGTTCGTCAAGCGCAGCGAGCGCCGTCATCTTCTTCTCAATCGCCGCCATATCGTCAGGCGTAAAGGCACGCACACTGGCAAAGTCGTAATAAAACCCGTTTTCAATCACGGGACCAATCGTGACCTGCGCCTCGGGGAACAATTCCTTCACAGCATAAGCCAGCAAATGCGCGGTCGAATGACGAATCACCTCTAACCCGTCTGCGTCTTTAGCGGTAATGATGGCAAGTGCCGAATTTTGCGAAATCGTAAAGCTCGTATCGACGACTTTCCCGTCAACTTTGCCCGCCAGCGCAGCCTTGGCAAGCCCCGCGCCGATGGAGATGGCGACATCCGCCACAGTAACAGGCGCGGCAAATTCGCGAACAGAAGAATCGGGGAGCGTGATTTGGATCATGGGAGTTGGCGTCTAAGCTAAGTGCAACTCTTGATTGTAAAAGCAAGCGCCTCACTCACAGCGCCCTGATCGACCTTTTAACCCACCACCCGCACTGTCCAAAAATCTTCCGCTAAATCGGAGTCGTTGATATACGCATACGGCATCGTGAAATAACCCTTCTGTCCCCACCCATCGCCCCACGAGTTTTGTACCGTGATGCGCTGCGCCACATCGTCGTAACCCACAGCCAGCAAGGCGTGGCCGCCAACGGTCTTCTCGCTTTGCGCAGGCAAATTGAGCACGCCTGATTTAGCAACGGCAGCCGACTCAAAGCTCTCGTACACCGTAAAACCAAACACAAACGGATAGCCCGCCGCAAGGCACGCCTTCATCTGACTAATCGACTGCGGCACGCGCTGATACGACAAGGCCGTGTGCGCCTTCGCCTCGGCAAAGCATGCTGCGCTTGGCTTGGCGGCAAACTTGGCAACGTCGTAAGGCAGCTTTGCCTCGCTGCACACACCTTGCTTGGCGATGCTTTTAATGCCATCGCGAATCGCAGCGCCGCCGTCCGATTTGATCGTTCCCTCCATCGCCCGCTCGTTGTAATAAATAAACAGCCGCGACGGCACAAACCCTGCATCAATTTTTTGCTTGAGCAAATCAAACCGATACGCCGCGCTAATCGCATTCGCGGTGCAACTGCCCAACTCGCCTTGATTAAAAATAGGCGGGCATGCCCGTCGCAAATCCACCTTAGCAGGCAGCGTGCCTTGACTGGCGGGGCTTGCAGCAAAGAGCACATCGCGGTGATCAGGACGGTCAGGATGCCAGCCATAATGGCGGCGCTGAATAGATGCCGTTTTAGATGTCCTTGCCATAGATCGCTCCTCAGTTAGTTTTATGCAAAGACAAAGCATACTACCTACTCAAACACCCCACGCGCAGATCTCTCTACTACTTCTCGCAACCATTGATACGCACTACTTTGCTGCGTGCTTCTGTGCCACAGCGCATCCACATGCACCACGGGCACATCGAAGGGCAGGCGCTTAATCACCAGCTCGCCCGCACTATCGGCCACGCGCACAAAGTGGCGCGGCAGCACAGTGAGCACATCGGATTGCAGTACCACGCGTCCTGCGGTAAAAAATTGATTGACGGTGAGCACGATGCGGCGCTTGCGTCCCAGCGATGCCAACGCTTCATCGGTAAAACCATACGGCCTGCCCGAAAAGCTAACCAACAAATGCCTTGCCGAACAAAACGCATCTAGCGTGAGTTTTTTCTTTGCTAGCGGATGCCCACGCCGCATCACGCACACATATTCGCCGTCGTACAGCCGCGCATGGTCAAAGTTGGCGGTGCTACCCGCTTGCAGCTTGGCGGTGATGTCGGCCAATACCGCAGGAAAATAACCTATCGCGAGATCGGCATCTTCACGCTCCAAGAGGCCGCGTGGATCACGCGTCGAGAGCGGCACGATGCGCAGCGACACGCCAGGCGCCTCGGCTTCAGTGATGGCCAGCAAGCTAGGCACGATCTCCGCTGCCGTCGCATCGGCCATAGCTAACACGAACGTATTGCTCGCAGCTCTAGGATCAAAAACATCAGGCGAGAGCGAGGTTTGTAATTGCGCAAGCGCCGCCCGAACGTCGGGCCATAGCGCCAGCGCACGCGGTGTGGGTTCTAACCCTTGCCCGTGACCTTTAACGGTACTTCTGCGCATCAAGTCGTCACCCACGGTTTCGCGCAAACGCCGCAAAGCGTTACTGACTGCGGGCTGCGTGAGCGCAAGGTTGTGCGCTGCTTTCGTCAAACTGCGCTCGGCCATTACTTCGTCAAAGACGCGTAAGAGGTTCAAGTCGAGCGTTTTGAAATTCATACGGTGAATGTATCACATCACAAATATAAAGTTGAGTCGCATGAGTATTTACCCTAGTATCACCCCATCGAAACAAAAAAAGAAAGTGAGTTCATCATGACAACCATCCATACATTCACTCCCGCCGTTAAAACCACGCATTCAGGTTCAGCCCGTTTGGAGCGCACAGTCACCTATTTGGCTGGTCTCTACGCCAAATGGCAAGCGCATCGCGCCGCCGTTTTAGCTGACGAAGAAATGTGGGCATTCGCACACAGCGATCCACGCCTCATGGCGGAAATTCAAGCTGCTTTGGCAAGCGGCAAATAACTCATGGATTCCCGCCTTCGCGGGAAGGACAACTAGCTTGCGCGGGCGGGCAACACCGTTGCTCGTACCTCGCCTAGCCCAATACGGGCGTGGCCTGCAGACTTGCAGTCGCCACGGAAAATCACCGTATCGCCATCTTCTAAAAACGTGCGCTTCTCGCCGTTTGGCAACTCCAGCGGCTGCTTGCCGCCTTTTGATAGTTCTAAAAGCGAGCCACCCTCTTCAGGCTTTGGCCCCGACTGCGTGCCCGAGCCAAACATATCGCCTACTTGCAAATTGCAACCGTTGACCGTGTGATGCGCCACCAATTGCGCCAGCGTCCAATACGACGCATCGGCAAAATTGGCGGTTGACAGTTTCGCAGCACCCATGCCGCCGTCCAGCATCGCCTTCGTTTGCAACCAAACCTCAAGCGTGATGTTGATAGCGCCGCTTGCGCTATTCGCCTTGGAGGCTAAGTACGGCAAGGGCTGCGGGTCTTCGGCAGGCCGCGTGAAGGGCACGCGAAATGGCGCGAGCGCCTCCATCGTCACGATCCACGGCGAGACGGTGCTGGCAAAACTCTTGGCTAAAAATGGCCCAAGTGGCTGGTACTCCCAAGCCTGGACATCACGTGCCGACCAGTCATTAAAAAGTCCCAGTCCAAAGAGCGCATCTTCCGCATTCGCCATGCTAATCGGCTCGCCCTGCACGTTCGATGCGCTGATGTACGCGGCCAATTCCATCTCGTAGTCGAGACGCTTCGATGGCGCAAACACAGGCGTCTCTTGGCCTGGCGGCAATATCTGCCCCAGCGGACGCTTAAAGTTGGTGCCACTCACGTTGATGCTGGACGCGCGTCCGTGATAACCAATCGGCACATATTTGTAGTTAGGCAGAAGTGGGTTATCAGGGCGGAACAGCTTGCCCACACTGGTGGCGTGGTGGATGCTGGTAAAGAAATCGGTGTAGTCGCCAATACGGCAAGGCACCGACATTTCAGCGCTTGCCTGTGCCATCAAGCAACTTGCGAGCTTCGATTCAAGCGGGCTACCTGCAGCCAATGCGCTAGACATTGCTGCACGAAACGCGCTTCGATTAGCCACTGATTCCGCCATGTGCGCATTCAAATCACCTGCGGCGAGTGGCGCAAGCATTCGCGCGATATCTGCCTGCCAAGCCACACTGGATAAGGCTTGGCGCAGGTCCAATATCTGATCGCCGATGGCAATGCCAATCCTCCATCCGTCTTTTTTAGCTGCGATTTGAAAGCGTCCAAAAGGTAAATTTTGAATTGGAAAATCACAATCAAGCGTTTGCGCGGAGGTCACCCAGCTCGTAAGCGATGCATCGTGTGTGGCGTTCAGTGGTGTCATCAAAATCTCCTATAAACCCGACCAGCAGTTGAAATAATTTTTGTCTAATTTATCGTTCGCCATCGCGTAGGGCGTTGGCTGCAAAACGAAGCGACTCTCCAGCATAAACGCCAGCGTGTTGTCCAATTTATGCGGCGCAAGCGCTGCACTCGATGCCTTGGTAAACGCCTCAATATCGGGGCCATGTGGCACATGACTGTTATGCAGCGATGCCCCGCCAGGCTTGAATCCATCAGGCTTGGCGTCGTATTGGCCATGCACGAGTCCCATAAATTCGCTCATCACATTGCGGTGGTACCAAGGTGGACGGAAGGTATCTTCGGCCACCATCCAGCGCGGCGGGAAGATGACGAAATCGCAGTTCGCCACGCCAGCGGTATCGGACGGCGACGTGAGCACCGTAAAGATGGATGGATCGGGATGGTCGAAACTAATCGAGCCAATCGTCATAAAGTGCGCTGTGTCGTATTTGTAGGGCACCAAATTGCCATGCCACGCGGCGACGTTAAACGGACTGCGCGGCGCCGTGCCTTGCCAGACATGGCCTGCAAACTTTTTGATGATTTCAAATTCACCAGCAGATTCATCCAAGCTCGCCACAGGCGCTAAAAAATCCCGCGCGTTCGCAAGCCCGTTAGAACCAATCGGCCCCAGCTCTGGCAAGCGGAAATGCGCGCCATAGTTTTCGCAGAGATACCCTCTGTAAGCCACGTCCTTATTGGCCTGCACGAGATCCGAATTTGCGCCATCCACCTTAAACGCCATGCCGCGCGGAATGACCGCGACCTCACACGGACGCACATCCAAGATACCTAGTTCCGTCGTCACGCGAAGCTCGCCTTGCTGCGGCACGATGAGCATTTCGCCATCGCTATTGACCAATGCACGAGAGCCCATGTTTTCGTTAAACGCATACACATGAATCGCGATACCGCTTTGCAGGGCGGCGTTGCCGTTTTGCGCAATCGTGAGGATGCCATCGACAAAATCGGTGGGCGTCGTAGGCAATTCAAATGGCTGCCAGCGCAATGGATTCGGGGCTTGTGGGCTAGCTACCGATGTATCGGGACTCGTCCACAGCGGCTGACTGTACGGGACGTACTCGCCCATCACAGCAGAGGGCTGGCGGCGATAAACCCACGTGCGCCGATTGACGTGGCGCGGCGCAGTAAACGCCGTTCCAGAAATCAATTCTGCGTAAAGCCCATGAGCCACGCGCTGCGGACTATTGCGGCCTTCGGGCAATGCACCCGCTATCGCCTCGCTAGCAAACTCGTTGCCAAAGCCTGACTGATATTTCATAATAATTTAGTCCATCGTGATGTGATTGGCCTTGATCAAACGCCCCCAACGCTCACGCTCCGACTTGGCGTAGCTGGTCATTTTTTCTGGCGTACTGGGCAATCCTTCCACACCCATGGCCTGCAGACGCGCCTTCACCGTGGTCGAATTGAGGGCTGCGTTGAGTGCCGAATTCAGCACCTTAATCGACTCAGCAGATGTACCCACAGGTGCTGCAACGCCTTGCCACGCATAGGCTTCAAAGCCCCTCAAGCCTTGCTCCGCAAGGGTTGGCAACTCAGGCATGGTAGCCAAACGTGCGCTACTGGCCAGCCCGATAGCTTTGACTTTGCCCGAGGCGATAAATTGCGCCCCCGAAGCCGTGTCGATAAACATCATCGGCACTTGCCCGCCCGCCATGTCGGTCAGTGCGGGTGCTGCGCCGCGATACGGCACATGCGATAGCTTCAAACCTGCGCGCTCAGCAAATAGCTCCATCGTCAAATGATGCGCACTGCCCGTGCCTGCCGATGCGTAACTGAGCGCATTGGGATTCGCTTTTGCCCACGCCATAAATTCTTTTAAATTGTGAGCAGGCACTTTGTTTGACACAATCAAAATCATTGGGAAACGAGCCAACAAACCCACCGATGCCAAATCTTTTTCTGCGCTGTAGGAAAGCTTGCTAAACAAAGAGGGATTGGCCACCAGCGTTGCAAAGTCAGCTGAAAAAATGATGTTGCCAAAATCTTTGGAACGCACCACATAATCCGCTGCGATATTGGTTGCCGCACCTGGCTTGTTGTTAATCACCACGGGGCGTTTGAGCACTTTGGCCATCTCCTCACTCACCACGCGCGCGACCGCATCAGAGCCACCGCCTGCAGGATAGCCAAGCACCCACTCCAGCGGTTTGTCGTTATCTGCAGCTTGCGCGGCGGGCAATAAAAGTAATCCAAGAGCTAGCGCCATGCACTTCAATAAAGATCGATAAAACATAAAAGTCTCCTTTAAAAATTGTTAAGAAATCATATGGTTTGGCGCGCCGCTGTCAGCGCTTCACCCAGCACCGCATTCGACCCAATGTGGTTTGCCAACAAGAGCACGAGCCGCGCATTCATGGCATGACTCTGTTCATTTGTTAAGCCTTGATGCGCAGTGAGTAGTGCCTCATAAAAATCATCGGCTGATTCAAAATTGTTTTGTGTGATTAACATGCTCGTCTTCATAGAACCCCTCCGCAAGCCTTATTCCGTGCGGCTTGTACGAGAGCCGTTGTAGGATTTCGCCAACGCGCGGCGATGTGCCCATCGGGGCGAATGAGATACGTGACGCCCTCGTTTCCACCGATCTGCCGCACAGAAAAACCATCCTCTTCCAATGCTCCCGCCACAACACTTCCCACTCGGAATGCGTCGTCCGCAAACACATCTCCCGCCTCGTCTTGGGTATGCAGTGGACTCACTCTCAAATGCGTCGCTGTCGATAAACGTCCGCTGTTCACCAAGGCTCTCGCAAACGGATGCGCCCGCGCAAGGTCAAGCACCGCGCGACGGAAGACGTGACTGATCTCGCTTTTAGGTGTGATGAAGTCGGTGGAGCGCGTCGATTGTTTGATGTTGTCATCGGCAGCGTATTCGCGCTCTATGCCATAACTAGCCAGCAGGCCATGCGCTGCTTGGCTTGGTGCAGTGCCATTTTTAAGAATCAAGGCTAATTTCCAAGCCAAATTCTCCGCATCTTGCACACCCGAGTTCGCGCCGCGTGCGCCAAAAGGCGAGACTCTATGCGCTGCATCGCCAGCAAAAATCACTCGGTTGTGCACAAATTTTTCCATTCGCTCGCACGAAAAAGTGTAGATGCTTGCCCACACCAATTCGAAATCGGTCTGCATGGAAGCCTTATCCAGAAAGGCTTGCACACGAGGTTTGATGTTTTCAGGCTTTTTTTCTTCTTCAGGATCAGCATCCCAGCCCAGCTGAAAATCAATGCGCCACACGTTATCGGGTTGACGATGCAAGAGCACACTTTGGTTGGGATGAAACGGCGGGTCAAACCAAAACCAGCGCTCGGTCGGAAAGTCTGCCGTCATGCGCACGTCGGCAATTAAAAAGCGATCTTGGAAGATGCGGCCTTGGCTCTCCAGCCCCATCGATTGGCGAATCGTGCTGCGCGAACCGTCGCAAGCGACCACGTAGCGAGAGCTAATTTCGTAATCACCACTCGTACAAGTCACAGCCAGCGTGGCCTGTAAAGTATCTTGCTTAATCGATTTGACGGTATGACCCAGCTTGATTTCTATCAATGACAGCTCTTTCGCCCTGTCCATCAAATACTCTTCAGCGTAGTACTGCTGCAAATTAATAAACGCAGGACGCTCAGAACTTTGACCTGCCTGCAAGTTGAATGAGTACACCTCGTCGTCTTGCAAGAACACGCGCCCCACATTCCACGGCACGCCCTTGTCCACCATGCGTTGCCCAAGTCCTCCCCCCAACTTGTCCCACACCTCTAGCGTGCGTTTGGCAAAGCAAATCGCTTTCGAACCCGCTGAGGGCAATCCCTTCGCACGCCGCGCATCACCGTCGATGAGCACCACCTGCACGCCGCGCTGTGCGAGGTCGATCGCGAGCGTCAGCCCTGTTGGACCTGCGCCGACAACGATAACGATAACGGGATGCGTTTGCAAGCTTTACCCTTCAAGACTCTGCCACATTTGCACATCGCGCTCAGCCGTCCAAATGCGCGGATCACGTGTGCCGCCCGCTTCGTCAAAAGCGCGTGTCACATCAAAGGGCATGCAGTGGTTAAAGATGACCCAATCGCCGTACTTTGGCGCGAGCTTGTCGAAGGTTTCCTTGTACACGCGGCGCAGATCGTGACCCGCGGCAACGCCCGCTTGCACACTCGCGTACACATCACTCACAAATGAGCGAGTCTGCGACAAGCCTTCTGCCACAAGGGCTGGCGTCTGCAAGGCCGCGCCGCGACCTGGCACTAACTTGGCTGGCTTGAGCGCCGCGAGTGCATCTAATGTTTGCGGCCAATCCGAAAAATACGCATCGCCTGCATACGGCGTTGCGCCAAATTCAACGAGGTCGCCCGAGAACAAAACCTTGTCTTTGGGCAACCACACCACGGTGTCGCCCTTGGTGTGACCACGCCCCAATTGCAAGAGCTGCACTTCCACGCCGCCAAGCCACAGCGTCATCTTGCCCACAAAAGTCATCGTCGGCCACGTCATGCCAGCGGGCACAGTTTCCACACCTGCAAACAGGCGCGGGAAGCGTCCAATTTCGCTAGCCTTGTCTTGCTCGCCGCGCTCAACAATCAAGTCGCGCGTGTCTTGGCTTGCCAGAATTTGCTCGGCGCCATACGCTGATGCACCCAGCACGCGCACGGCGTGGTAGTGCGTCAGCACCACATACTTAATCGGTTTATCCGTCACTGTGCGAATACGGCGAATCACGTCTGCCGCCATAGCAGGCGTGGCCTGCGTGTCAGCGACCAGCACCGCATCATCACCAATCACAATGCCCGTGTTCGGATCGCCCTCGGCGGTGTACGCCCATGCGTGCTCGGAGAGCTGCTCAAACGTGACCTTCTTTTCTTCTAAGTCGGCGTGGGATGCAAATTTTTTAGTGCTCATGGTTTTTCCTTTGTTAATTCTTCTGCCTGCTTGATAAGCGCGAGTGCCGATGCTGCGTTGTCCATTTTGGCGATCAGTGAAAGACTCAGCGTTGCCAGCATCAGCTGCGCATTGCCTTCGCCTACGCGACCAATCGCTTCGGCCAAAGCGGTGTAAGCCGTATCCAGTTCCGTGCTATTCATTGACGACTCCCATCTTGATTCCGATACTGCTCAAAGCCACGCCCAGATTGACTTCACGGGCAGTTGCCCATCTTGCTGCAATGTAACCATCAGGCCGAATCAGCACAAAAGGTTTTTGCGATTGGCCTTTGCCAGCGTAGCGCTCATAAACCTGCGGCGCGTCCAATTTTTTAAGTGCGAGCACGCGAACCAGTGGATGGAGTTTGATCTCTCCACCGTCTAAATCGACTAGCTGCAAAAGCGTAAACGTGTCGCCAAAGCATTGGCTCAAGTGTGTGGTGGTACTGCTGGAAGCCTTATCCAATATGGCCTCTGGGGCAGGCATACCCGAATGCTCCGTGATATTGAGCGGTGATCCCACGTACTCAATCGGCAAGCTTTGCCGTGGATTGATGAGCGAGCTGACTTCTTTGTCCACCGTCGATAAGCGCAGCGCCGCCTGACGCATCAAAGCAAAACCATGGTGCGGTGGCGACATAAATTCGGTGCTCTTTGCGCCGTAGCGTAGGTTTTCATGCGTCGCGTGAACGCGTTCAATCGAGTAGCTGTCTAACAACTTATCTTCCGATTTGCCTTGCACAACTAACGCCAACTTCCACGCCAAATTACCCGCATCGTCAAAACCAGAGTTCAATCCGCGCACGCCAAAAATCGGCACTAAATGCGCGGCATCGCCTGCAAAAAAGATACGTCCTTTTCTGTAACTTGGCAACGTCAAACACTTGGCGTTGTAGATGGCAATCCAAATAAATTCCCACGGCTCGTTTTCACCAATCATACTCAAGTGGCTTTGCACACGCGGCAACACGTTTTCAGGTTTGATAGCTTCATCCGCATCTTCGTCATCGCGCAATTGATAGTCGATGCGCCACACATCGTCGGGTTGGCGGTGCATCAAGATGGTTGAGCCAGGATTGGACGGCGGGTCAAACCACGCGAGGCGTTCCGTGGGTCGTTTGGTTTTTTGCTTGATATCGACGATGACGTAGCGCCCGTCGTATTGCATACCTTCTAGCTTCAAGCCCAATTGCTCGCGCACCGTGCTCCTGCCGCCGTCGCAGGCGACCATCCAATCGGCATGAATGGTCGTTTTTTTACCGTCCGCTGCCACCACTTGCGCGATCACGCCATCCTCAGATTGAGTCAGCGTTGTGAGCCGTGTATTCCACAAAACAACAGATTCAACAGAATTGGCACTCGTGGAAGCCTTACTGGATGTGGCCTGCCGAGCATCTGTCAGTGTTTTTAGCAACGCCTTGTGCGTAAATTCCTCAACATAATATTGCTGGACATTGACCATAGGTGCAAAGCGCTGCGTAGGGTCGGCTGGCATTTGAAAGTGCAGCACTTGCTGGTCTTTGTAGAAGCTGCGCCCATCCGACCACGGCAGGCTTTTCTCCATCATGGCGGCTTCTGCCCCCGCCCAGCCCATGATCTCTAGCGAGCGGCGCGAGACACACGTCGCGCGGCTGCCCGAGCAGTAACCCTCGTCCGCTTCGACCACAAGCACCTCCACGCCGCGCTTGGCCAAGAGCGCCGCCAGCATCATGCCAACGGGTCCGCCACCAACAACAAGAACACTGGTTTTGATGTAACTCATAAATTTGTTAATATGAAATATATTCGTCTAAAACGAAATTGTAGTTTAAACTAAATGCACAATGGTTCATCAATCCAAGCCTAAAAAGCTGCCAATTTCTCGCGGCATTCAAAGCATCGAAGTGGGCGGTCAGCTCCTGCAAGCGCTGGCCTCTTCAGGCAGCGCGATGGCGCTCAAGGACTTAGCGCTCGCGGCCAAAATGACACCCGCCAAAGCGCATCCGTATTTGGTGAGCTTTAGCAAACTCGGACTGATTGAGCAAGACGCGGACACGGGTCGTTATGGCCTTGGCGCGTTTGGCGTGCAGCTCGGGCTAATTGGACTGCAACAAATTGATCCTGTACGGTTAGCAAGCGCCGAACTACAAGGCCTCGCGCTGCGCGTAGGGCACACGGTGGCCATTGCAGTGTGGGGCACGCAAGGGCCGACCATCATCAAAACCGAAGCAGGACCAGAATCTATTTACGTCAACATTCGGCTGGGCACAACCATCTCGGTACAAGGCACGGCTTCGGGCAAGTTGTTTGCAGCGCTGCTGCCAACAGCTACTGCTAAAGCTATAGCAGGCGTGGCGTGGCGAGATGCGGCATTTCAAAAAGATTTAGCCAATATCCGCAAAAAAAATATTAGCATCGTCAGAGATAGCATCGTCAGCGGCGTGAGCGCCATTGCCACGCCCGTGTTTGATGCGTTCGGGCATATCGTGCTGGCGCTTGTGGCGATTGGCCCCAGCGCGACGCTGGATTTAAAAGCCAATGGCGTGCCTGTTTTGGTTTTAAGAGAAGCAGCGAGTGCGCTATCGCTGCGGCTTGGCGCTCCTCCTCCATAATGACGAGATCACTAGGAGCAAACCATGACAACAAACGATCCGCGCCAACTCATCGTTCTATGCGATGGCACGAACAACACGCTCACGGGCGGCACGCACGATACCAACCTCGTTAAGCTGCTCGAACATTTGCGCGCCCAGCCCAAAGACCCCCACAAAATAATTTTTTACGACCCTGGTGTGGGTAGCACGGGCAGTCTGCCAGCTGTCACGTGGTTCGATGAAGTTAAACAAGGTACGCAGCGCTTGATAGGGTTGGCGCTTGGCGGCGGCATCTATGAAAACATGGCGCAGAGCTACGCATTTTTAATGCGCAACTACCGCGAAGGCGATCAAATTTATTTTTTTGGTTTTTCACGCGGCGCATTTACGGCGCGGTCTGTGGCGGGGCTGGTCAATCAATTTGGACTTTTGCAACCGCAAATGGAGCACATGATTCCTACCTTGGTTCAGTTGTATTTCAGCAAGCGGAATCATTCACTAGGTGCGCAAAAAGTAGAGGATGTTGTTGGGCAAATTAAACAAAATCTTGCCAATGCGTCTTCTCGCGAAGTGGAGATTCAATACGTCGGCGTATGGGACACCGTTGCTTCGGTTGGTATTTGGCCGATGGATTTAAAGATGACCAGCAAACCCACCGTTCAAGGCAAACATTTTTTGAACGTGCGTCACGCTATGGCACTAGATGAGCACCGTGCGCAGTTCAAAGTGCGACCGTATTTAGATGACAACACAACCGACACATTCAAGTACCAATCCAAGTCTGGCAAGCCCGTCAGCCTTATCCAGCAATGGTTTCCAGGCTCGCACTGCGATGTCGGAGGCGGCAATGACAAGAGCCAAACCACCCTCTCTAACCTTGCACTCGACTGGTTGGTTGACGAAGCGATTGGCTGCGGACTTAGACTCGCACCCATCAACAGCGCGGCAGCATCACCTGCTGAAACACGCCCCATTCACTCGCAAATTTATGCCAGTCCAATTTGGGCCATCACAGGTCTGCATCAGCGCGACGCGAACCACATGCAAGTGGATAAACAAACGTCAAATCCGTTTGCAGAAACAACGTATCCGCTTCATCCCGTGGCGCATGAAAACGCTTTGTACAACGACTTTAGCTTTGCAAAAAGTACACCTTGGATATTGATGCGATCTATCCGTCCCGCGCTGGCCGCACTGTTGGTGATGGTGTTGGCTTACGTGATGATGCGATTTGCATCGCCGCGCTGGGCACTAGTCATCAATTTTTTATGGATCGGTGGCTATGCATACATCCTCGGGTAATCCCCCCGCAAATTAATAACAGTTAAAAGTAGAGACTTCAAAGCCCACTGGGCAGAAAGAGTTTTTACCAATGAAGACGAGTAAATTTAGCGACAGCCAAATCATGACGATCTTGAAACAAGGCGAGTCAGGCGTGCCCGTGA
>CANFWH010000046.1 GCA_947450645.1 Comamonadaceae bacterium
AACATGGAGTAGTACACATAGAACGGCACCATGATGCGGTTGCTGGTGGAGTAGCTGGTCGCAGCCGCAATCCAAGAGCTCATGCCGCCCGCTTCGTTAATGCCTTCTTGCAAGATTTGACCCGCTTTATCTTCGCGGTAATACATCACCTGCTCTTTATCAACAGGGGTGTAGTTTTGACCTGCGGGGTTGTAAATACCGATTTGACGGAACAAGCCTTCCATACCAAAGGTACGCGCCTCGTCCACCAAAATCGGCACCACGCGTGGGCCTAATGCTTGGTCGCGCAGCAGCTGCGTGAGGAAACGAACGTAGGCCTGCGTAGTCGAAATTTCGCGACCTTCGGCGGTTGGCTCCATCACGCTTTTGAAGCTATCCAGCGCTGGAACGGTAAAGCTCTCGTCGGCCTTGGTACGGCGGTGCGGCAGGTAGCCACCCAAGGCCTTGCGGCGCTCGTGCAGATATTGCATCTCTGGGGTATCGTCCGCAGGTTTGTAAAACGGCAACTCTGGCAATTGGCTATCCGGGATAGGAATGTTGAAGCGGTCACGAAAAGCCTTGATGTCTTCGTCCGATAGCTTTTTGGTTTGATGAACGTTGTTTTTACCTTCGCCAATTTTGCCCATGCCAAAACCTTTGACGGTTTTGATGAGCAGCACGGTTGGCTCGCCTTTGTGATTAACGGCTTTGTGAAACGAGGCATAGACTTTTTGCGCGTCGTGCCCGCCGCGCTTCAAGTTCCAAATTTCGTCGTCCGTCATGTGCGCAACCATCTCCGCTGTGCGTGGATCACGGCCAAAAAAATGTTTGCGTACATACGCGCCATCGTTGGCTTTAAAGGCTTGATAGTCGCCATCTAGCGTGTCCATCATGAGCTTGCGCAGGGCGCCGTCTTTGTCACGTGCCAAGAGGCCATCCCAACCGCTACCCCACAAGAGTTTGATGACGTTCCAACCTGCACCACGGAACTCGCCTTCTAACTCTTGCACGATCTTGCCATTACCACGAACAGGGCCATCTAAGCGCTGCAAATTGCAATTGATGACGAAAATGAGGTTGTCTAAATTTTCACGTGCCGCAAGGCCAATCGCGCCTAAAGATTCCACTTCGTCCATCTCGCCATCGCCGCAGAAAACCCAGACCTTGCGGTTCTCGGTGTTGGCAATGCCGCGTGCATGGAGGTACTTTAAAAAGCGGGCTTGATAGATCGCCATCAGTGGGCCAAGACCCATGGACACAGTAGGGAACTGCCAAAACTCAGGCATCAATTTAGGATGCGGGTAGCTGGACAAACCTTTGCCATCCACTTCTTGGCGGAAGTTGAGGAGTTGCTCTTCGGAGAGGCGGCCTTCTAAGTAGGCACGTGCATAAACGCCTGGCGAGACGTGACCTTGAATATAGATGCAGTCGCCGCCGTGCTCCTTGCCAGCCTCATTGTTTTCGGCATGCCAAAAGTGGTTGAAGCCCGCACCAAACATATTGGCCAATGAAGCAAACGAACCAATGTGTCCGCCTAGATCGCCGCCATCTTCTGGGTTGTGGCGATTAGCCTTGACCACCATTGCCATCGCGTTCCAGCGCATATAGGCACGTAGACGCTCTTCGATTTCGGCATTGCCAGGATTACGTGCTTCGTCTTGCGTTTCGATCGTGTTGACGTAACCTGTCGTCGCAGAGAAAGGCATATCGATGCCTTCTTGACGTGCTTGCTCTAGGAGCTGCTCGAGTAGGTAATGCGCTCGTTCGCGACCACCATCGTTGGTCGGTGCGCTAGCAATAACAGCACGCAGTGCGTCAATCCATTCGCGGGTTTCTTGGCCGTCCGAATCAAGAGCTGAAACGGATGATGCAGGTGTTGCTTGCGACATGTAGAAGTCTCCTTTAATTTTTGATGAAAAGAAGTATGCCACAGCATTTTATAATATCACTATATGAATATATATTTCATATTATGAATTTACTGGATGATTGATTTATCTCGATTCCTCTACACTACGGATTAAATGCCAAGTAGAAAATCCCCCTTAACTAACCCTCCGAATACCATGACGCAGTGGCGTATTTGGTGGCGCAAGCAGTCGCCCGTTCGGCAAGATCGATACGCGATGCTGGCACCGATTGTGACGGTGCTCTTGTTTTTAACAGTGGTTTTTTTAACGATTGGATATCTGCGCTTAGAAGAAGCCAATAGGGAACGCGACAGCATTAAACGTGACCTTGACTACAGTCAAGTGCAATTACGTGAACGACTACAAGATCGCAAAGAACAAGTGCTACAAATTGCAAAAAACATTGGACGAGGCAAAGTTGATCAGTCTGAGTTTTTGAACCAATCAGAAGCCTTAGTCAGCACAACTCCTGAGTTGATTGCGATAGTTTGGGTAGACGCCACAATACGGATTCACGCCTCTTATTTGACAACAGGCGCGTACACCATGAACTGGTCCAACTCTTCTCGGCTTGACGAGGGTGGAACTACATTCGAGCTATTTAAGCGCGTGCGGCTGGAACGTCAAGTTCTTTACTCTGATCCCTATTTCAACGATGAAGGTCGCGGATTGATTCAGCTACAGACGCCTATTTTTGGATCTGGCAATCGTTTTCAAGGCACTTTGATTGCTGAAATATCTTTGGACAGCTTCTTGCAATACGGACTGCCATCCGATATCGGTAAAAAATACGGTGCTGCGTTTATTGACAATGCCGAACAGCGCTTGGCTGGCGTCCTTTCCCCAAAAAACTCATTGGCTGATGGCTCTTTATCCTGGCTCACGGGTATTGGTGCCAAGCATCAGTCTGTCTCCGATTTTGAGCTGAATGAAGGCGATAGGACGCCCGCCGAGGGCGATGCTATGCTGCAGTTAGTTCTGCAAGGTTACCGTACGTCTCAAGGATTTACAGGCGCAGCTCTAAGGCTCTTAGTTGTAGCTCTCAGCTTGCTTACCATCTGGATGCTGATTGCGAACTGGCGCCATACCAGACGGAGACTTCGCGCACAAGATGCGCTGCTTTCAGAGACCAACTTCCGCCGCGCAATGGAGAACTCAATGCCCACAGGCATGCGAGCGCTCGATTTGGAAGGACGCATCACCTACGTGAACGCCGCCTTTTGTCAAATGACACATTGGCGCGAAGCTGATCTGGTAGGTGCCTTGCCGCCATATGTCTATTGGCCGCCAGAAGATATTAAAAAATTAAATGTCGTTTTGAAGCAAGAACTCAGTGGTGAAAGCAGCCCTGGCGGTGTTGAGATGCAAGTGCTGAGGCGTGATGGCAGGCGCTTTGCCGCTCGCATGTACGTCTCGCCGCTGGTGGATGCGCGCGGCAAACAAACAGGCTGGATGGCGTCTATGACTGACATCACCGAGCCCAAGCGCATTCGCGAAGAATTGGAATCATCTTATGAGCGCTTCATTACGATTTTGGAAGGCCTGGATGCATCCATTTCTGTATCAACCTTGGGTAGTAAGCATCTCCTATTTGCCAACAAAACCTATCGCCAATGGTTTGGCGAAGAGTCGCATGATCAACCCGATTTTGTAGACACGATGTTGGCCGCACCATCTGATGGGAACAGCATTGATGACGTGGATGTGCTGGCGGGATTGCCACTGGGTGATGTGGAAGATGCACCCAGTGAAAGCCGAGAAATTTATCTACAAGCCAAGCCAGATAAGGCGGCGCGCTGGTTAGAAGTGCGGGTACGCTACCTCAAATGGGTCGATGGTCACCTTGCTCAAATGGTGATTGCGAACGATATTACCGCAAGACGAAGCGCTGAAATCTTTGCCGCCGAGCAAGCAGAGCGTGCCCAAGCATCGAGCCGCCTCATTACTATGGGTGAGATGGCCTCCAGCGTCGCGCATGAACTCAATCAACCACTGGCGGCTATTGCCAACTATTGCAGTGGCATCACTAGCAGAATTCATAACAATCAAATCAATAATGAAGAGTTGCTGTCCGCGATTGAAAAAACTGCGAAGCAAGCACAGCGTGCAGGACAAATCATTCAACGTATCCGCAGCTTTGTAACGCGCAGCGCCCCTAACCGAACTTCCAGCGATATGGGAGTCATGGTGTCGGAAGCGATTGAGCTTGTCGGCATTGAGGTCCAGCGCCGCCGCGTGCAATTGACTCATCACATTGCACCGCGTCTTCCCAACGTACTGGTCGACCCCATCTTAATTGAGCAAGTGATTGTTAATCTCATCAAAAATGCAGCTGAATCCATTGACAGTGGTGGTGAGTATTCGCCTAAAGACATGACGAAGAGATCAATTGATGTGCGCGTGAAGCGCAAAAATTTAGCGACCAATACAGAAACCCTAGACGGCATTGAGTGCACGGTTGAAGATACGGGGCAAGGAATTCCGCCAGAAGTATTAACACGAATATTTGACGCATTTTTTAGTACCAAGCTAGAGGGCATGGGTATTGGACTCAATTTGTGTCGCTCGATCATTGAGTCGCACCAAGGGCGCCTAACCGCAGAGAACCTCTACAATGGAAGGCTTGGCGAAAAAAACGTTACAGGTTGTCGTTTTAGCTTTTGGCTACCGCTTGAAGTACAACCGTCGTCGATGACCGCACTCCCTATTTGATATAAGCTGAAGGCCGCACCATGAGTTTGATTCCAAAAAAAGGCACGATCTTTGTTGTTGACGACGACGAAGCCGTACGAGACTCGTTGCAATGGCTGCTGGAGGGCAAAGGTTACCGCGTGCGCTGTTATGACTCTGCTGAAAATTTCTTGGCACGATATGACGCCCGCGAGGTAGCTTGTCTCGTTGTCGATATCCGCATGACGGGTATGTCAGGCTTAGAGCTGCAAGATCGCCTAATTGAACTCAACTCCCCGCTGCCTATTGTCTTTATTACAGGACACGGTGACGTGCCAATGGCTGTGAATTCGATGAAAAAAGGAGCTATGGACTTCATCCAAAAGCCATTTGACGAAGCCGACTTAGTTGCTTTGATCGAACGCATGCTAGAGCACGCAAAAACCTCTTTTGAATCGGCGCAAGCCAATGCCAGTCGCGATGCACTACTTGGTAAACTGACCTCACGCGAGGCTCAAGTTTTAGAGCGGATTGTGGCGGGGCGATTGAATAAGCAAATTGCCGACGATCTTGGAATCAGCATCAAAACCGTCGAAGCGCATCGCGCCAACATTATGGAAAAACTCAGCGCCAATACGGTTGCTGATCTCCTAAAAATTGCACTAAAAAATTAATTTTTACCTCTCGTCTTTTCATGTCAGCACAGCTTATTGACGGCAACGCACTTGCCGCAAAAATTAAAATAAACGTCACCGAGCAAGTCATTGCACTCAAAGCCAAAGGCATAACGCCTGGCCTCGCTGTTGTACTGGTGGGCGATGATCCTGCCAGTCAGGTATACGTGAGCCACAAGGTTAAAGATAGCGAGCAAGTCGGCATCCATTCGGTTTTAGAGCGTATGCCTGCTGATACCCCAGAGGAGACGCTACTGGAAAAAGTTAAAGCACTCAACAACGACCCCAGCATCCATGGCATCTTGGTACAAATGCCGCTGCCCAAACACATTGATAGCCAAAAAGTCATTGCTGCCATCAATCCCGCCAAAGACGTGGACGGCTTTCATGTTGCCAACGCTGGCGCTTTAGCTGTGGGCCTCCCAGGCTTTTGGCCTTGCACACCGCATGGCGCGATGAAGATGATTGAGTCCATCGGGATGAATCTACGCGGCAAACATGCCGTCGTCATTGGCCGTAGCAACATCGTTGGCAAACCCATGGCACAAATGCTGCTGAATCAAAGCGCGACCGTCACCATTTGCCATAGCGCAACCGTCAATCTAAAAGAAATTTGTCTGACTGCCGATGTCATAGTGGCAGCTGTGGGCAAACAAAACATCGTGACTGCTGACATGGTGAAAGCTGGTGCAATCGTCATCGATGTAGGTATGAACCGTAATGCGGTTGGTAAGCTTTGCGGCGATGTAGATTTTGATGCAGTGAAAGAAATTGCAGGCTACATCACACCAGTGCCAGGTGGCGTGGGGCCGATGACACGGGCGATGCTATTGGTCAATACGCTGCGGGCAGCAGGTGCTTAAACAGCCGGTGGCAGGCTAGAGCCCACGCCCAGCGTGCGCTGCATCAAGACCAAATCGAGCCAACGATCTTGCTTCCAGCCAGCGCTCTCAATCAGCCCCGCTGGCGTAAAACCAAGCGCTTTGTGCAATCCTATCGAGGCAAAATTCTCGCTGCCACCAATCACTGCCATCACTTTGCGGACACCTCTTCGCTCTAACTGCATCAGCAGCTCGGATAATAGTAATTTTCCAAACCCCTTCCCTGCCGCGTCAATCCGAAGATAGATTGAATTTTCAGCTGAAAAACGGTATGCAGCACGCGGCTTAAACCAATTGGCATAGGCGAAGCCCATCACTTGATCATCAACCGTGACAACTAGGTAAGGCAAACCTTTTGTAAGCACCTCTTGTCTGCGCTTAGCCATTTCCTCTACGCTTGGTGCTTCGGTTTCAAAAGTGGCGGTGCTATGCAGTACAAAATGCACATAAATTGCCGTAATTTCAGGAATGTCTTGATCGGTACTAGGGCGAATGCGGATCATGATGTCATAGCGAGTTATAATAGAAGGCTTTGTAGCGTATCGCTGGCCGGGTGGCCATGTCGTGTGTCTCAGACGGTGCAAAGAATTATCCACCCAGAGCTACCAAGATTTTTCTAATTTCGGGCTCACTTTTCCAAGGAATTCATTATGGTCGTCATTCGACTTTCTCGCGGCGGTTCTAAAGGTCGTCCATTCTTCAATGTCGTTGTTGCAGCTAAGCGTGAGCGTCGCGATGGTCGATTCATCGAGCGTCTGGGTTTTCACAACCCTAGCGCCGCATCGACTGAAGAAGGTACACGCATTAACACTGAGCGATTGAACTACTGGCGCAGTGTTGGCGCTCAAGTCTCGCCAACCGTTGAGCGTTTAGTTAAGCAAACTGCTGCCAAAGCAGCTTAAATCTGCACAATGTCCCTTGCTTTTGACGCGGCATCGCTGCCGACGGATGCAATCGAAGTTGGACGAATCGGAGACGCTTGGGGCGTTAAGGGTTGGATGAAAATCCACGCTTTTAACAATGATCCCCAAGCGTTTTTTTCGTCTAAGCGTTGGTATTTACAAGTTCCTGAGCCACGTGCTGGCGTTCGCATCAACTTTGAAGCGTTCACAGGTACCGTGTTGTTTAATGTTTTAGAAGCCAAAGAACACTCCAGCAGCGTGGTCGCCAGTTCACTCGAAGTCATGGATCGGACAGCAGCGGAATCGCTCAAAGGCGCCCGCATTTTTATCCCACGATCCAGCTTTCCCACCCCGGCTAAAGACGAGTTTTATTGGGTCGATTTACTAGGGCACACCGTCATCAACCGAGAAGGCGTAGAGCTTGGCAAAGTCGATGACATGCACTCCACAGGGCCGAACACGGTCCTCATTCTTGGCAAAATCATGATTCCCTTTGTGAGTGTGTATATCGACTCGGTCGATCACGCCACAAAAACCATTCACGTTGATTGGCAAGCGGATTATTTAGATTAATTTTTGTATTTTTGAAAGCATTACCATGAGCTTGAAATGCGGCATCGTCGGCCTGCCTAACGTCGGCAAATCTACCCTCTTTAACGCACTCACCAAATCTGGCATTGCGGCAGAGAACTATCCGTTTTGTACGATTGAGCCCAACGTCGGCATCGTCGAGTTACCCGATCCACGCCTTCAGCAATTGGCGCAAATCATCACGCCAGAGCGTATCGTCCCAGCCATCGTCGAGTTTGTCGATATCGCAGGCTTGGTCGCAGGCGCCAGCACAGGCGAAGGCCTTGGCAATAAGTTCCTCGCGCACATCCGCGAGACGGACGCGATTGTGAACGTGGTGCGCTGTTTTGAAGACGACAACATCATTCACGTGGCTGGCAAAGTCGATCCGATTTCTGACATTGAAGTGATTAACACCGAGCTCGCGCTCGCCGACTTGGGCGTCGTTGAAAAAGCCTTGCACCGCTTTCAAAAGCTATCGCGCGCGGGCGATAAAGATGCTGCCAAAATGGTCGTCATTTTGGAACGCATAACGCCCCAATTAAACGAAGCCACGCCGGTGCGGGCGATGGGGCTCAGTAATGATGAGTTGGTACTTCTAAAGCCACTGTGCTTGATTACGGCCAAACCCGCCATGTTTGTGGGCAATGTCAGCGACACTGGCTTTACCAACAACCCATTGCTTGACAAGCTGACTGAGTACGCAAAAAAACAAAATGCACCCGTGGTCGCAATTTGCGCGGCCATCGAAGCCGAAATATCGGAGTTATCCGACGAAGACAAACAAGTCTTTTTAGACGATATGGGCATGACCGAGCCCGGACTCGATCGCCTCATTCGCGCAGGCTTTAATCTGCTGGGTCTGCAGACTTATTTTACCGCTGGCGTGAAAGAAGTCCGCGCGTGGACAGTCGCTGTCGGTGCAACTGGTCCGCAAGCTGCTGGCGTCATTCACACCGATTTTGAACGCGGCTATATCCGAGCTCAAACCATTGCGTTTGAAGATTTCATAGCATTCAAAGGAGAACAAGGCGCTAAAGAAGCAGGTAAGATGCGAGCAGAAGGCAAGGATTACATCGTCAAAGATGGCGACGTCATGAACTTCTTGTTTAACGTTTAAAGGAATTTAATTGATGAAATTGCTCAAAACTCTGTGCGCCATTGCACTCGCCCTTTGCAATTTCAATCTCGCCTTAGCTGCTGATGTCGCAGGCGTTAAAGTTGACGGGTCGTATAACTTAAACGGTACGCCACTGATACTCAACGGCGTAGGTATTCGTTACAAAGCTATTTTTAAAGTCTATGTTGCCGCTTTATATGTAGGCAAAAAAACATCTTCACCTGACGAAGTGTTGATGCAATCAGGCGCGAAACATTTAAGCATCACAATGCTTCGCGGGATCGATGCCAATGAACTTGGGAAACTCTTTACCCGTGGCATGGAGGACAACATGCCAAAGACTGAATTCGCTAAACTAATTCCCAGTATTTTGCGGATGAGTCAGATGTTTAGCGACTACAAAAACTTAAAAGCTGGCGATACTTTCAATATTGATTGGCTACCAGGAACGGGCACCATCATCACAATCAAAGGCAAACCCTATGGCGAACCTTTTAAGGAGCCTGAGTTTTATAACGCGCTTCTACGTATTTGGTTGGGTCCCAATCCACCTGATTGGAAGCTTAAAGACGCCTTACTTGGCAAAGCAACATAAAGGAGCGATATGGATACAACGACTCAGATTGAGGCAGCCGGCACCTTCGCAGAGTTTTATCCACTCTACCTCCAAGAGCACAGCAACCGCATGTGTCGCCGCCTGCACTTTGTAGGCTCAACCGCAGCGCTTGGTTGCTTATTCATGGCCATCGCCACACGCCAACCCATCTATCTCGCCTACGGAATACTTGCTGTTTATAGCTTTGCGTGGATTGGTCACTTCTTTTTTGAAAAGAATAAACCCGCGTCGTTTAAACGCCCGCTTTACAGCGCTATGGGCGACTGGGTGATGTACAAAGATATCTGGATGCGCAAAGTTTCACTTGACTAATAAAACGCCCAGCGCAAACGGCAAACTCGCCATTCCAAGTAACGTGGACATGGTGACCAGCGCCGCCACATAGCCGCCGTTGTAGCCCATTCTGGCAGCCAGAACATACGCACTAGACGCGGTTGGCATCGCGCTGAAAGCCAATAGGATCATAGCCTGCAGACCATTCAAGCCAAACAATAAGATCAGGCCACTTGCTACCAATGGCGTGATGAAATGCCGTATACCCAGCACCCCCAGCGAAAGCACGGGCGTTTGCCCTATTTTTTGAAGCTGCAGTCCCGCCCCAGCCGCCATCAAACCTAACGCGAGTGCTGCCTGCCCTACCCGTGTCACGGTTAACTCACCCCACACAGGAATTGAAAATCCAGCCAAGCTTGCCAACAAGCCACTAGCCGTCGCAATCACCAACGGATTAGTCGCGAGCACGCGCCAAAAGGGTTGATTCTCAACATGGCTATGTCGGACCATCAACCAGACAGCCGCAGCATTACAAAGCGGTACAGAAATTCCCATGAGTAAAGCCATGAGTTGCAGACCAGGCACGCCACCCAAGCGCTCGCTCACCGCCAAAGCAATGTAGGAGTTAAAGCGAAATGCCACTTGCGCGGCACCAGCGTGATCACGTTTATTGATGCGCGGTAGCCAAGCTAAGGCAAAACTCATCACGATCGCACTCAAAATTAAAACGGTAGCAGACGCAATAAATTGACTAGAAGCTGCAAAGTCAAGTGGCCTGCGAACAATCGAGTGAAACAAAAGCACAGGAAACAAAAAGAAATAAACCAAGCTGTCCACTTGCTGCCAAACTGTGCGGTTGAGCCTTGTGTAACGGCAAACCAAGTAGCCGCACAAAATCAACGAAAAATCTGGAATAAGAAGCTGCGCGTAGTTCATAGTGCAAGCATAACTGACAGCAAAAAGCCCTGAATACATCTGTATTCAGGGCTTTCAATTATGGCTCCCTGATGGATGTTATAAAGAGAACTGGGACATTTGCTTTGAAGTTTAAAGATTCCCCATGCTGGCAATATAAGCGGCTACTTCCGTAATATCCTCATCAGATAAATCGTGTGTTATTTGCTTCATAGCTTCTCCACGAGGCCTTTCATCCGTCAATTTAAAGACTTTAATTTGTTTCACTAAATAATTGACATGTTGTCCAGCAAGGCGTGGGATAGCACCATTGCCCTTCCCATCAACTCCATGACAGGCGCTACATTGGACAACTCCTTGGCTGGGCAAGCCATTCATAAATATTTCCTTACCTCGCGCACTGACGCTCACACTCGCCGACTGCATGGGGGTTTGTTTCGAAAAATAATCTGACAAGGTATCCATTTGATCTGGGGTCAATCTCGTCACTCCCCACATATATTGCACTCCTGTAGGGTCACGGCGTGTATGCCCTTTAAAGTCTGTCAGTTGCAATTGCAAATACTCTTTTTGCTGCCCAGCTAATTTTGGAAAAGCTGGAGAAATTGACTCTCCAGTCATCGAATGACATAAAGAACATGACTGCTTAACGAGAGCAAGTCCACTAACTTTTGGATTATTTGGAAGCGGAAGGTTGCCTCCATCACTGGTGGTGCAGCCTGCCAAAAAAAATCCCAGCAAAACAGTCCAAAGCCAAAAAATTTTATGAGAAATGTTCATACAAACTTTCAAAATGCCATCCATAAATAAACGAACGTTGTGTTGTTATCGCTTGCATTTCGACCTGCTCCATCGTAGTTAATGCTAGTGCCGTTGTATTGAGTAAAACGATTGAATTGCAAGCCAATTCGCATGTTTTGCTTCGGGAGCCAAAATACTTCTGGAGTCCACATTTTTGTATTGGGTAGATTGTTGGCACTACTCGAATAGGCGTTTGAGTCTGGTGTACCTGAAATACTGGCATAGGCCAAACTTGCGCCATATTTTGATCGATAAACGTAGCTACTTTTCGCTCGAAAAGAATTTAGCCTCGCGGGACCATCAGTGTAAGAAGTTTGTTGTTGATCGTTAATATTTTCTTTGATGTATCGCATTTGTACAGTAACGGTGTGTGGCTCTAATAAGTATTGATATTGCGCATCTACACCTATATCGCGGCTCTGGGTAATAGAGCTATAAAGTGGCATATTGCTTCCGTCCAAATTCACTCGCTTGCCATTCATGCCAATAACACCAACCATCATATTTTGCATTCCCCAGTCATGGGTATAGGCTAATCGGACGTAAGGATTTAAGCCAGACAAATATTGAAGTGAATTAGTAGGGTCACCCGTTTTGCTTCCCGTACTTAGAAATCGAAAACTATTATTAGCTGTTTGATACGCCGTTAGCTCTGCGTACCATGATTGATTTAAATAAACATAAGCACCAGTACCAGCTACTTGCAGCTGCTGTTCAAGTAATGTGGAATTAGGAGTGCCGGGGAAAGAGCCTGTGCTCGTGCTGATGTAAGGGTAATTCCATGCTGGCGTGGTATTCCAAACATCTTGAACCGAAGGGTTATTGTTGAGCGTTAGTCCCCAAATTAAATCCCTCTTCGGGTCTACCACTCGATCAGCATAACGCATATCAAAATTATCAGATTGCATGTGCCCCGTTTGCAACTTGTCGGTAAACTGTGCAAAGCCACCGATGTTTTCAGTTATTTTTCCTGCGACAAATAGACTTGCAAAATCCGCCACAATTTTTTTATCTTTAGCAGATAAAACACCGCCTTGCCCATCACTGTTATTTGCAGTTTTTGTCTTATCAGCCACAACCATGACGGACAAAGGATTGGCTATCTGCACTCCACTGGTATACGCCATAAGCTTGAATAGACGTCCATATGGTGTCAGTTCTGGGAATTGTCCACCCGCATGGCAAGCTACGCAACTTTGTCCAGTTTGTCTAGCAAATGAGGGAACGGCATGCGCCACCTGCGTAAGAGCCAAATACAAAAACAGTAGGCTCAAATAAACTGATTTCATTCGCTTCCCCTTTTGTTGCTTTTAGTTAGATCGTTTTTAAACCCATAGATCTCCGACACGTTTGATATAAATCAAGCGATGGACTAAAAGAAGAGGATTCCAAATTTGCAACAGAGAATTTGTCACCAGTAGCGTCTCAGGAAATGAGATCGACGAGGACGCGCAAAATGTGGGCGATTTATTACATTTAGAAAGACGAAGGCCCCGCACAAATTGTGCGAGGCCTTGTTTTTTTAATGGCTCCTCGACCTGGGCTCGAACCAGGGACCTACGGATTAACAGAATGACTTACTTATTTAAGAGCCAATGAAATCAATAACTTAGATTGCATCGAAGCGACTAAAGTTAGTATCAATCAACCCAAAACAAGCTAATCTTGTTGCATTTGGCTACGTTATAGCTACGCAAAAAAATAAGACCTCTAAGACCTCTTATTTGACCAAAAAAGGGGCGCAGCGTAAAACTTGGACTGGTTTATGCTCCACACGATGGGTCACTTGTGCTAGCGCACAAATAGTCTTAGTTTTTTAATTTCGTTTCTCGAATTTTAGAATGTGCACGTCTATGACAATTAGTGTTGGCGCTCACGCTAATTTGACCCACTTGCGCATCGTCAAATGCCCAATACCAATGTATGTTGCTAACATATTTATATTGGGTTTCTTGATCATTCGTGTGGGTCGCTCTAAAGCGAGCGCATGGGTCAGATCAGCGTGCGCACCAACAGCTTAAACCAGAACCTCTTAATCGATTCAAACTGAGCTAACTAACATGCCCGCATGCGATACAAATTGTCGCGAGTCAATTTAAAAATGAGCATTGACTAAGTAATGATGAATCAAGTACATTGCTAGAGTCAACAACTCGAAATTATTCAACATCGAAAGGAAATCAAAATGGCAATAGGAAATGCAGTCCAAAGAGGACATACAGTTTATATCTACGATGAAAAAAATAGACAAGTTGGATCTGTTAATGCAGGAAGTGGGCCAGAGGATGGATTAAAAGGCTATACAAATTCAACAGTTAATGTGAGGCGCGGAAGTACGATTTACACCTACGATGAAAAAGGCCATCAAATTGGATCTGTTCATGCGTGATAGTGATCAGTTTATGTAGAGTATTAGAGGCTGTCAAACCCAGATGGCATTCAGCCTTCTGGGTTTCTTGACATTTTCGAAAGGATATCAATGCTGCGGCAAAAATATGATGATATTTTTATTAGTTATCGTCGTGATGGCGGTAGCGCAATAGCCCCCTTACTTTCGGCTCAGCTTGAAGACGTTAATTTCAAAGTTTTTTTAGACACTGAAGCGATAGGTTCGGGTGAGTTTTTAGATAGGATTTTTAAATCCATTGGTAATCCCCCCTTTGTTAACGACACGTCAAAGTAGAGGGTTGATGATTGCTGACTAAATAGGCTTGCAGGCATTGAATGGGCGTACGCCCATTCAATGCCATGCTCGGCCTGTCGTGATTGTAGGCATAAGCCCATTCGGTTGCCGC
>CANFWH010000047.1 GCA_947450645.1 Comamonadaceae bacterium
ATCATGCCCTTGTAGCGCTCCAGCATGGCTGGGACTTGTTCGCTTTGATCGGGATGGATCAGCAAAACGATTTCATAATGACGCATAGACTCTCCTTGAGGATAAAAGCTACCCACAGCGTCTAAAGTGCGGTGCAGCAAGGCGTAGCCAAAATTGGCCAAGCCTACGATTATAGCGTGATATGTCGTTCGAAGGCTCGCAGACGTTTAAACACGGAGATCAGCTCCACAATATCCGTCCAGCTATTCACTAGGTACTGAAAGGAGCTCTCGACTTGACCAAAAGCCCGTACGATTTGCTGCATCGCGCCCAAGGTCAATCCGCCTGCAACGATCGTAGGGCCTAGCGCGAAGTAGGGCACTAGCACACCAAATTGCAAATAGCTTCCCCTTGCAATGTTGAAATACATATAGTGAAAATACAAGCGGAAATTATTCTTGCGCACGGCTGCAAACAGATCCCTCAATGTGGCAGGTGGCGCACGCTGGGCATCGTCCTCTCCGTAGACCAACTCTTTTCGGTACGCTGCCTCAACCAGCTGATTATTAAATTGCAGACCTGGTAACTTCACGCCAACCAAAGCTAAAGCAACCGTCCCTGCAAGTGCAAACGAAATGGCCACATAAATAAGCGCGTGATCCACATGCCCTATCACGGGTAAGGCTGTAATTTTGAATGACAACGTCCAAAGAATAGGCAAAAAAGCCAGCAAAGTCATCAAGCTTTGCATGAAACTCACACCCAAGTCTTCCACTAGCGCAGCAAACCGCTGAGTATCTTCTTGCACACGCTGCGAGGCTCCTTCGATATGTCTGACTTTGTGCCAATTTTCAATATAAAAATCAGTCATTGATGTGCGCCAACGAAAGACGTAATGCTTAATAAAAAAATCTAACAGCACAGAAAGCAGCATCGCCACCGCTGCGATTTTACAAAAAGTCATAAGCAATGCTGAGTAATCACTCATACTGATTGAACCAGGCGTCGCGAGCGCCTTTTGCAGCGAATCGTAAAACGTGCCGAACCACTCATTGATTTTGACGTTGAGCTCAACCTTGTACCAAGTGACAAACAGAATAAGCACCGATCCAAAAATCGACCAGTGCATCCATTTACGGTTAAAAAAGAACGAGCGAAACATGGCTGTAACCCTTTAGATTAAAGGTCTAGCGCCGCAATTCCTGCTTTCGCGATTTGCGCATCCTCGGTCGATTTCACACCGCTTACGCCGACCGCACCAATGCATTGCCCATCCTTCATGATGGGCACACCGCCCTCCAACATACCTTTCAACGTAGGCGCACTCAAAAATGAATATCGTCCTGCATTAATGATGTCTTCGTAAATTTTGCTCTCACGGCGACCTAGCGCTGCCGTACGTGCTTTAGCGGGCGCAATTTCGCTGGAAATGGTGGCGACACCATCAAGACGCTGCAAAGCCAGCAAATGTCCGCCTGCATCGGCAACGGCAATGACCACAGCCCAGTTATTTTTAATGGCTTCGGCTTCACTGGCTGCCATGATTTTTTTGACATCAGCCAGCTCTAACGTAAAAGTTGCTTTCATGTATGTTCCTAATTTAAATGGAGGGAGAAAACCCAGTAGCATACCGCGATGCGCTTTGACATCATCACCCTCTTCCCCGAATTGATACAGCCCTTCCTGAGTGTTGGCATTGCAAGGCGGGCGTTTGAATCCAAACAAATCGATGTTCATCTGTGGCAGCTAAGAGACTACGCAGAAGGCAACTACAAGCGCGTGGACGATCGTCCCTTTGGCGGTGGCCCGGGCATGGTGATGCTCGCAGAACCTTTAGCTGCCTGCCTTGCAGCCATCAAACATACGCGGGAGGCCACATCCAGTAAGGCTTCCACGAGTGCCATTCCCGTTGTTCTTTTTTCTCCCATCGGTCAACCGATTGCGCAATCGGTTGTTGAAACTTGGGCGGATGCAGGCGGCGAATTTGGCGAAGGTGCGATTCTCATTTGCGGACGCTACGAAGGACTCGATCAACGCTTTATTGACGCACACGTCACACATCAACTCAGCCTTGGCGACTTTGTGCTCTCTGGCGGCGAGATTGCCGCCGTCGCGCTTTTGGACGCGATTGCACGCTTGCAGCCTGGCGTTTTGACGGACGAGCAAAGCCATTTGCAAGACAGCTTTAACCCCGCCATTAGCGGTTTGCTGGACTGCCAGCACTACACACGTCCCGAGGAATGGAGAGGCATTGGCGTACCCGAAGTGCTGATGTCTGGCAACCATGCCAAGATTGAAGCTTGGCGGCAGGCGCAGCGACTTGCCCTCACCAAGAATTTGAGGCCTGACATCATTGATGCAAAAAAGCTATAATGACCAGTTGACTTTTCCTCTGCCCGCCGCGTCGTTCTCCTCTTTTTGGATTGCAACTTGATGCCTTTTGTGTAGCGCGTATGAACCGATCAATTTTTTGAAAGTTGTTCAAAATGAACTTACTCCAAACTCTGGAACAAGAAGAAATTGCCCGTTTGGGCAAAGTGATCCCTGATTTCGCACCAGGCGACACGGTTATCGTGAACGTCAACGTGGTTGAGGGCACTCGCAAACGTGTGCAGGCATTTGAAGGCGTCGTGATTGCGATTCGCAACCGTTCGCTCAACTCCAACTTCATCGTTCGCAAAATCTCTAACGGCGAAGGCGTGGAGCGTACGTTCCAAACATACAGCCCATTGATTGCATCCATCGAAATCAAGCGCCGTGGTGATGTGCGCCGCGCCAAACTGTATTACCTGCGCGAACGTAGCGGCAAGTCGGCACGTATCAAAGAAAAGCTCACACGCAAAGCACCGAAAGTTGCTGCAACGGCTTAAGCTCTCACGCGTTTATACGCAACAAAAAAACCGTCATCACCCTCGTGTGTTGGCGGTTTTTTTATGCCTAAATTGAACTCTTCGCCCCCCATGAAAAAAACGCCACTCTTCTCGTCTATTCCTAACTTTGATCCAAAGCAAGCCCCCATCTTGCCCAAAGACGCGCGGTTTAAAGCTTTGCCTGCGAGCCTAGTGACCGAGGGGTTTTTAGTGGCGCGACTATCGCAAAGCCTGCACGCAGGCCAAGCGGCGGATGCGCATATCCCAAACAATCCACTACTCAAACCGTCCGCCGTTTTGATTCCTATCATGCAGCGCGGCACAGATGTTACTGGACTGACCGTGCTGCTAACCATGCGCTCAACCAAACTGCGCAAGCACTCAGGGCAAATCGCTTTGCCAGGCGGCAAGATTGATGCGGAAGATGCAAACGCTATTGCCACGGCCCTGCGCGAAGCAGAAGAAGAAATTGGCTTGCCCATTGCCAACTGCCAAGTTATTGGCTCTCTATCAAGGCACGAAACGGGGACAGGATTCGAGATCACCCCTATCGTGGCGTTGGTCAATCCCCAATACACACCTAAACTGTCCGAAGACGAAGTCAGTGAGATTTTTGAAGTGCCGCTTCTGCATATTTTGGATCCCAAGAACCACAACCACCACGAGCTGACGTGGACGGATGCTGAAGGCGAGCACACCCGCGATTGGTATGGCATCCCCTCAACGGATTTGGATGGTAAATCGCGTCATATTTGGGGCGTAACGGCGCGAGTGCTACGCAATTTTTATGAATACCTGCATGAAGAGTCGGCATGAAAAAACATAGAATCCTTTCATGAAATTACTTCTTGATTTTTTGCCCATCGTCTTATTCTTTGTGGCTTATAAGCAATTCGGCGTGTACACCGCCACTGCTGTTTTGATGGCGGCTACCGCAGTGCAAATGGCTTACATTTACTGGAAGGAACGTCGTTTAGAGACTATGCAAAAAGTGACACTGATCATGATTTTGCTGTTTGGCACGTTGACCATTACGCTACACGATGACCGTTTTATCAAGTGGAAGCCTACCGTACTCTATGCAGGCATGGCTCTTGGGTTGGCGATTGCACTTTGGATTTATAAAAAGAATTTTTTGCATTTGTTGCTCGGCAAACAGCTCACGCTGCCCACATCTGTATGGATGAATTTGAACGTCGCCTGGATTGCGTATTGCGTCTTTATGTCTGCCATCAATGGCTTTGTCGTAATCTTCTACAGCACCGATGAGTGGGTTAATTTCAAGCTGTGGGGCTACATTTTCCCACTGGTGTTTTTAGCTGCTCAAGCGCTCTACATTGCACGGCATGTTGAAAAGTCTGAGGAATGAGCGACCGCCTTTTGGCGATTACCGCCGAGAACATCACCCAGACCCTTCAAACGCTGCTTATACCCACCCAGCTTGAAGTGATTGACGAGAGTCACCAGCACGCTGGCCACGTTGGCGCAAACGAATCGGGCGTTGGCACGCACTTTCGCGTGCGGATTGCTTCGCCTTTCTTTACGAATTTGAATCGCGTGAAGCAGCATCGCCTTGTGTATGATGCACTTCGCACATACATAGACCAAGGCTTGCACGCATTGGCCATCGAAACGAATCTTTAATTTTATTTTTGCAACCCTAGGAAAACTCATGAAGACAAAACTTCAAACTCTCGCAGCCATTGCCCTGCTCGCCATTACAGGCATAGCCAGCGCTCAAAATATCGCCATCGTCAATGGCACGGCCATCCCTAAAGCCAAACTCGATGCTATTGTGACTTTGCAAAGCGCCAAAGCGCAGGCACAAGGCCAACAACTACCGCCCAATTTTGCGGATAGTCTCAAGCCACAACTCATCGATTTGGAAATTTATGCTCAAGAAGCCACAAAGCGTGGACTAGCGGCAACCGATGAATACAAACTACAAATGGAGCTTGCCAAGCAAACAGCTTTGGCGACTGCACTTTTTGAAGATTTCAAAAATAAAAATGCTGCAAGCGATGCTGAAGTGCAAACTGAATACGACAGGTATGCACGCGAGAACGGCGGCAAAGAATACAAGGCGCGTCACATCTTGGTAGAGACCGAAGCGAGCGCTAAAGCCATCATTGCACAAATTAAAAAAGGTGCGAAATTTGAAACCTTGGCTAAAAAAGACTCTAAAGATTCTGGCTCTGCTGTCAATGGCGGCGACCTCGACTGGGCAAGTGCTGGCAGCTATGTGAAGGAATTCTCCGATGCGATGGTTACACTGCAAAAAGGCAAGATGACAGATACGCCCGTCAAATCGCAATTTGGTTATCACATCATCCGCCTAGATGATGTGCGTGATGCAAAACTACCTACGCTCGAACAAGTCAAACCACAGATCAAACAGCAACTCGATCAGCAAAAAATAGCAAAATTCCAAGACGATTTACGCAAATCTGCCAAGGTCGAATAACGGATGCAAGATTATCGGCCTCGCCTCAAAATTTGATCGAGACCGATAACTCAAGCGTCGTCGGTGTGCGCCATGTCATGGGGATGCCCACAACATGCACTTCGCCAAATGAAACGGGGATAGACGCAAGCGCTCCCGCATACGGAAAGTAGCCGCCATTTTTGTAAGCGTAGCCATTAATCATTCCTGCAAAGCCACCTAAACGCACGCCCGCAAACGTCCAAGGTTGATAGCCCATAGAGGCGTAGTCGCTATACCCGCCAACGGAGTTTCTAAATCGTCCAGCCGCCGTGGCCCAAGCGTCGTTTACACCTGTCAGTCGGCATAAAACTCCCAATCCGTAAGTATCACCGCGATAACCTGCTACATCGTGAATGGCAGCTATATGCAGTTGAGGTAAGCAATCCATAAGGTATTTGTCTGTGCGGCGAATGTGAATGTGGGGCAACGATAACCGATAATCTCTCCCTATGGAAAACAAGCAAGCAACAGCAACCCCGATCTCGCCCGTGGAGGACATCGTGGCCGATATGGCCGCAGGTCGCATCGTTATTTTGGTAGACGAAGAAGACCGCGAAAACGAAGGTGATTTAGTGTTGGCCGCCGATCACGTAACGGCAGATAGCATCAACTTCATGGCCAAGTATGGTCGAGGCTTAATTTGTCTCACCTTGAACCGTGAGCGCTGCGAAGCACTCAAACTGCCGCCCATGGTGCCTAAAAACGGCGGCAAATACAGCACTGCGTTTACCGTCTCAATTGAAGCGGCTACAGGCGTCACAACGGGCATTTCCGCTGCCGACCGTGCCCGCACCGTGCAAGCCGCTGTGGCCAAAGGCGCAGTTGCGAGTGATCTCATTCAGCCAGGTCACATCTTCCCACTGCAAGCCGTCGATGGCGGCGTGCTCATGCGTGCAGGTCATACCGAAGCGGGTTGCGATTTGGCTGCGATGGCAGGCTGCTCACCTGCATCGGTCATTTGCGAAATCATGAAGGATGACGGCGAAATGGCGCGTCTGCCTGACCTGCAAATTTTTGCTGCTGAGCACGGACTCAAAATCGGCACGATTGCAGATTTGATTGCCTACCGTAGCCGTACTGAAACTTTGATCGAGCGCCGCAGCACACGTCAGATCCAAACGACTTGGGGTGAGTTTACAGCTCATGCCTATGTCGATGCGCCTAGCCAATCACTGCATTTGGCACTGGTGAAAGGCATACTGAATAAGGCTTCCAGCGTATTGGCTCGCGTGCATGAACCGCTGTCGCTGATGGATTTGCTGGAGACAGGTCGTCAATCGCATTCATGGAGTGTGGACAGTGCCATGCAGCACATTGCACAAGCTGGTTCAGGCGTGATCGTCTTACTCAATTGCGGTGAATCAAGCAGCGAATTACTCGCACAATTCAACCAAGGCAATGGCCTACAGACCAATAAAAATGAGGCTTCCAGCAGTGCCATGGACTTACGTACTTACGGCATTGGTGCACAAATTTTGCGCGACTGCGGCGTGCACAAAATGACCCTGATGGCCAGCCCACGCCGTATGCCCAGCATGGTGGGTTACGGCTTAGAAGTTACAAATTATTTACAAAGGACCGCTTAAATGTTTGGTGCAGACAAAGGCGTGGCAGTCAATGCACACAGCCTCCTTGATGGAAAAAAACTTTATATCGGCATCGTGCAAGCCCGCTTTAACGCGGCTATTACCAACACGCTATTTCAATCCTGCTACGACGAGCTTTTAGCGCTTGGCGTGCAAGCCAAGCACATTGAACACGTGGCCGTGCCTGGCGCACTCGAAATACCAACGGCCTTGCAAGCGATGGCTGAACAAGAACGGTTTGATGCGCTCATTGCACTGGGTTGCATTATTCGCGGTGAGACCTATCACTTTGAGCTGGTGGCTAATGAATCAGGTGCTGGTGTGACACGCGTGTCACTCGATAATCAATTACCCATTGCCAACGCCATCCTCACCGTTGAAACCCAGGCACAAGCAATTGCACGTCAAACAGACAAAGGCGTTGATGCGGCCAGGGTCGCCGTCGAAATGGCCAATTTATTGAATGGTCTAGCATGACTGACGTGATTGAAAAGAAGGCTGTCAAAACGCGCGGCACATCGCCGCGCACACGCGCCCGTGAATTTGCGCTGCAAGCGATTTATCAATTCATGGTGGGCAAAAACGATATGTCGGCAGTGGACACATTTACACGCGATTTGCTGGGTTTCAATAAATGCAATGCCGAGCACTACGACACGCTCGTCTATGGTTGTGTGCGCGAAGCATCTGAGCTTGATGCTCAGCTCGCCAAATACCTAGATCGCGGTTGGAATGAAATCTCGCCAATTGAGCACGCCGTGATGTGGATTGGTGCTTACGAATACCTGCACTGCACAGACGTGCCGTGGCGCGTGGTTTTGAACGAATGTATTGAACTGGCCAAAACATTTGGCGGCACAGATGGACACAAATACGTTAATGGCGTGCTACACCAATTGGGCTTGGCACTGCGACCAAATGAATTAGATCAACGAAACGCGCACAACATCAAAGGAACGACTGCATGAACCAAGATCTCTCCATCGTCTATTTATTTTTAAACGCCAGCTGGGTCGTCAAAGGCGTGGTCATCCTACTGCTCGCCATCTCAGTGATGAGCTGGACGGTGATTTTTGGCAAGCTGTTCTCGCTCAAGCGCACAGTGAATTTAAATGAAAGTTTTGAGCGTGAATTTTGGTCTGGCAAAGCACTCTCCGAACTCTTTCAAACAGCTGCGCAAAACGCTAAATCGAATGGCCCAATGGAGCGCATTTTTGCCAGTGGTATGCGCGAGTTTCAAAAGATTCAGCAGTCGCTGGCTGCTCGCCGCGCCACCGATAGCGGCCTCTTGCTAGATGGCTCACGCCGCGCCATGCGTGCGTCCATGCAGCGCGAACTTGATGTGATTGAATCTAACTTATCCTTCCTCGCATCGGTCGCATCAGTCTCGCCATACGTTGGACTTTTTGGCACGGTCTGGGGCATCATGCACGCGTTTACAGGGCTTGCCGCTTTACAACAAGTCACGCTAGCCACCGTTGCACCTGGCATTGCCGAGGCCTTGGTGGCTACCGCCATTGGCCTCTTTGCCGCGATTCCAGCGGTGGTGGCATACAACCGCTTTGCACGGCAAATTGACCGCATCGCCAACCAAATGGAAACTTATATTGAAGAGTTTTCCAACATCTTGCAGCGCTCAGTGGCCATGCAGTCTGTGCCTGCGCAGCCGGGTACAGCGCCTATGACGGCATCAGGGCACTAATCGTGGCGGCGCTACAAGGCTCATCCAGAAGCGGCGGACGCCGTGGTCGTCGCACCATGGCCGAAATCAATATGGTTCCCTTTATCGACGTGATGTTGGTGTTACTCATCATCTTTATGGTGACCGCGCCGCTGATTACGCCCAGCATGATTGATCTGCCTAGCGTGGGCAAAGCCAACAAGCAGCCTGACCGAGTCGTGCAAGTCATCATCGGCACGGACGAGTCCATCAAACTAAAAATAGATAGCGCGAACGAGCAAATGGTTGGCAAAGACCAACTGGCTCAAACCATCAAAAACGCTCTCCAAGCCACACCCAGCGGGGCTTCCACCAGTGCCAATCCTGCTGCAAGCATGGCTAACGCAGTGGTCGTTATCAGCGCCGATAAGAATGTGAAGTACGAAGTCGTGGTCCGTGTGATGGACACTTTGCAGCGTGCAGGTTTGCCGCGCATTGGCTTGTCGGTTCAACTCGTGCCTTAGCCTTAAATCCTTAAACACCATGACCCAAGCGATGTCCTCCGCACAAAGCTTTGCACCACCGCGTGCAGGTCAAAGCGCGGGCAGCATGATGCTGGCACTCGTGGCGCATGGTTTTTTGATCGCAGCTTTGACCTGGGGTATAAGCTGGAGAAGTAGCACCGAAATCGTGACGGCTTCCGCAGAATTGTGGAGCGATCTACCCACGGAAGCCGCGGCACCATTGGCTTTGCAGCCACCACTGCCCGCAGAGTCAATCCCAGCGCCGCCTGTGGTTAAAGATGCGGATATCGTGACCGAAAAAGCTAAAGCTAAAGAGATCGCTGAGCAACTGGCAAAGGAAAAGGCCGATGCGGCAAAGCGCAAAATCGAAGCCGATAAACAACGCGAAAAAGACCGACAGAATCAACTCAAACGTATGACGGGACTTGCAGGAGCAACGGGCGCACCTTCCAGCACGGGAACGGCTTTGCAAAGCGCTGCACCTTCCAGCAGCTATGCAGGCAAGGTCAAAGCGAAGGTGAAGCCCAACATCGTGTTCCAAAATGCCGACATGGTGGATGGCGATCCGACGATCGAAATTGCCATTCGCGTAGCGCCTGATGGCACGGTGATACTGCCACTCAAAATTATCAAAGCCAGTGGCAATGCGGCTTGGGATACCGCCGTGCTACGCGGCATTGAAAAAACCGAAACCTTGCCGCGCGACAGCGATGGCAAATTCCCTGGCCCCTTTACCCTCATTTGGCATTTGAAAGAATGAACACCTCATGAACTTCGTGGCACGAAAAATGGGCGGCTGGCTGAGCCGCTACCTCAGTAAAGAAAATAAAAATGCCAGCGTCGGTACGCCCACCAATATCGACGCAGTGCGCCACTGCGTAAGGCCTGGTGATGTGATACTGGTTGAGGGGCGATCCAAATTTAGCGTCGCCATTAAGTACCTCACACAATCCACGTGGTCGCACACCACACTCTATGTCGGCACCATCACCGTGCACGGCAAAACCTATCACGATCAACTTATTGAAGCCGATGTCTCCAAGGGCATCATCCACGCCAATCTTGCCGAGCTCAAGGGCTACCACACACGTATTTGCAGACCTGTGGGCTTAACAGATGACGATCTGAACAAGCTGCGCGACTATGCAGTGAGCCGACTTGGCGGAAGCTACGATTTGCGCAATATCTTCGACCTTGTCCGCTACTTAGTTCCTGTGCTGCCCTTCCCTGCTGCGCATAGAAGCAAGCTCTTAGCTTTTGGCAGTGGTGAACCCACCAAAGCCATTTGCTCTACCTTGGTAGCGGAAGTGTTTGAGCAAGTGAGTTATCCAATTTTGCCGATGGCCAATAAAAAGCATCATTACACGCAGCGCGATCACAGCCACTTTACGCCGCGCGATTTTGATGTCTCACCCTACTTCAAAGTGATTAAGCCGACTGTCGAACTCGGCTTTGATTTCCACACGTTTGAGTGGGCTAGTAAACCAACCTAACGCTATCGCTGGCGCTTGAATTCAGCGCTGCATACCAACTTGCCAGCGCCGCATCGCTGGGAAAAAACCGAGCCGTATCACCCAGCTGAATTTGCGCTGTGGCAGCTAACCCATTGCTTGATTTTTCAATATCAAAACGAACACCAACACCTTTAAAAAATTCTCCCTGATCGGTTAGCTCGCGCTTCGGTGGGAAGTCTTTAATGATGGCTCGCATTGACTGAGATATAGCCTGCAAGCCTTGCTGCATATGGCCTGTAGCAGTGCCATTTGGTGCACTTTGTTTTACTTTGATGGATAAATACTTACCAAAACGGCAACGCGCACTTGCCAAGTCCCACATCTTGTTGACCTGCAACCTAAAGCCACCTGAAAACCGATCGGGCTGTACCTTGGCTTGCACAATGATGAGCGAATCGTCTGCAAGCAAATCTTTATTGGCGTTGATGAGTGCTTCGTCTGCCGTCGCCTCCATCACACCCGATTTGTCATCCAGCTTAAAAATAGCCAGCTTGCCGCGCTGCCCATTGATCACGCGCATATCGCCCACAATACCCGCCAGCAAAACAACCTCTCTTGAATAACTGTCTTGTCCACCATCCAAATCGCCAATCGACTTGGTGACAAACTGCCGAACCTCGCTGCTTGTCGCATCAAACAAATGCCCTGACATAAAAAATCCCAGTGCTGTTTTTTCTTGCGTCAATTGATGGCCAATACCCCACGGAATCGCCTCGGCTAGCGGTGGCTCTTGATCGCTTGAACCATGATCATCGTCCCCCATATCGAAGAGTCCCACTTGATTCGCATTTTTGCTTTGCGCATCGGCAAAATCAAACGCCAAGTCAACACTGGCAAGGCTTGCAGCACGATTGGGATGCAGCGTATCAAACGCCCCTGCTTTAATCAGCGCCTCCACCGTGCGCTTATTCAGCTTGCTTTTATCAACACGGCGCATGAAGTTAAAGAGGCTGGTAAACGCGCCTTCGCCGTCAGTCTCGCGTGCGGCAACGATAGCTTCAATAGCTTGACGTCCCGTGCCTTTAACGGCACCTAGGCCATAGCGAATCAAAGCATCCGACACAGGTACAAAATCGTGTCCACCGCGATTGATATCGGGCGCTTCAAACATCACACCATTTTTTTGTGCGTCTTCGAACAGTACTTTGAGTTTGTCCGTATCGCCCATCTCCACGGTCATATTGGCGCAGTAAAACTCCGCTGCGTAATGAACCTTAATCCAGCCCGTGTGATACGCCAGCAGGGAATAAGCGGCTGCGTGTGACTTGTTAAAGCCATAACCGGCAAACTTTTCCATGAGGTCAAACACCTCGTCGGCTTGCACGGTTTGGATGCCGTTTTTAGCCGCCCCTTCGCGGAAAATCGCGCGGTGCTCGGCCATCTCTTCGGCCTTCTTTTTACCCATCGCACGGCGCAACAAATCGGCACCGCCAAGACTATATCCGCCCAATATCTGCGCGGTCTGCATCACCTGCTCTTGGTAGACCATGATGCCGTAGGTCTCAGACAGCATGTCCGCAACTAACGGATGCGGATACACTACTTCTTCACGTCCATGTTTGCGCGCCACAAAAGTGGGAATCATGTCCATCGGACCTGGGCGGTACAGCGCATTCAAGGCAATCAAATCTTCAAAGCGACTGGGCTTGGCATCACGTAGCGTGCCTTGCATCCCTCGACTTTCAAACTGGAACACGGCCTCGGTATTGCCATCGGCAAAGAGCTTGTACACACGCGCATCGTCCAGCGGGATGGTGTCAAAAATAAAGTTCTCTCGCCCCTTGTGACGCGAGCGAATCAGGTTCTTGGCAATCTCCAAAATCGTGAGTGTCGCCAGTCCTAAAAAGTCGAACTTGACGAGGCCAATCGCCTCCACATCGGTCATATCAAACTGACTGACGGCTGAGTCTGTCCCCGGCTGTTGATACAGCGGGCAAAAATCGGTGAGCTTGCCGGGCGCAATCAACACGCCGCCCGCGTGCATACCCACATTGCGCGTGAGACCTTCCAGCTTTTGCGCAAGCTCGATCAATGTTTTGACATCCTCTTCTCGCTCAAGGCGTTCTTTCAGCACGGGTTCAGCTTCAATGGCTTTTTCAATGGTGATGTGCGTACCTGGCTTATTAGGAATGAGCTTGCTAATACCGTCGACAAAGTTGTAGGACAGGTCTAACACGCGCCCCACATCGCGAATCGCAGCGCGCGCCGCCATCGTGCCAAATGTCACGATTTGGCTCACGGCACCCGTGCCATATTTGTGCTTGACGTAGTCGATCACGCGGTCGCGGTTATTGCGACAAAAATCGATATCGAAATCGGGCATCGAGACGCGCTCTGGATTCAAAAATCGCTCGAACAAGAGGTTGTATTGCAGCGGATCGAGATCGGTAATTTTGAGTGAGTAGGCTACGAGTGACCCAGCGCCAGAACCACGTCCTGGCCCCACAGGGCAGCCGTTATTTTTTGCCCAATTGATGAAGTCACCCACGATGAGAAAGTAGCCCGGAAAGCCCATTTTTAAAATCGTGCCAATTTCAAATTCAAGGCGCTCTACATAACGCGCACGCTGCGAATCGCGAACGGCAACGTCTGGGTGCAGCAGTAGAAGGCGCTCTTCTAAACCAACAAATGCGAGCTCGCGTAAATAGTCGGCAATCGGAATTTGCACACCCTCCCGCACAGGCGTTGGATAGTCAGGTAGTTGCGGCTTACCCAGCACGAGCGTGATGTTGCAGCGCTTGGCAATTTCTACAGTGTTACTGATCGCACTTGGGATGTCCGCAAACAGCGCCTCCATTTCCGTGCTCGATTTGAAATACTGATCGCCCGTATATTTCCGAGCGCGGCGCTGATTGCCCAAAATGTCGCCATCCGCAATACAAATACGCGCCTCATGTGCCTCGTAATCTTCTGCAGTCATGAACTGTATGGGATGCGTCGCGACGACAGGTAATTTGAGTTTCGCGGCAAGTGCGACGGCCGCCGCTATGTACGCCTCGTCGTCGCTTCGTCCTGCACGCTGCAATTCGATGTAGAAACGATTCGGGAAAGCCTCTGCAAGCCTTATAGCGATTGACTCCGCCCTGTGCAGATCCCCTTGCACTAAGGACTGTGCCAGCGCACCAGCGGAGCTGCC
>CANFWH010000048.1 GCA_947450645.1 Comamonadaceae bacterium
AGATGTGCCTACTTCGTTTTGTTTCAAAGCAAACGCAATTTGCTCTTCCGTGTATCGGCTCTTCTTCATAGCATGTCTCCCTTTTGAGGTTGAAAATCATGCCAGAATTTCTACTTTTAATTGCTCCGTTTTATTGGGGGAGGGTCAACTCTTTCTGCATCTGCTGCGATGTAGAGCACTTCTGGATACCCACACTTTGCAAATAAGTTACTATTTTTTCTAGGAAGTGGTGACCAACGTTCCCGCACATAGGTATACGTAACTTCTTGACCGTTGATCTCATATTTAACAGACGCATTTTTATGAGAATCAACCGACGGGTGTGTTGAGGCTCTAAATCCCCTTTGAAATGCACCACTGTTGCCAATTCGATTGATGCAGGTCAGTAATGTTGTTTTTCCAGAGCCATTACTCGCGGTTAGTAAATAAGCACCAGGTGATGGCATTTCAAATTGAAAATTTTTGATGTGCTTTAAATTACTAATCGTTAATGTAACGGCCATTTCATATGCTCCATAGGTAGCTATTTCCCCCAAGAGTCTTTCAACCCAACCGAGTAATTAAACACCAGCTTACCAGTCGCATGATTCACGCGATCCGCACAAAAATACCCATGCCGCTCAAACTGAAACTTCTGGTCTGCCGTGCTTGCAGCCAGTGAAGGCTCAACCTTTGCAGTCACGACTTTTAGGCTGTTTGGGTTGATGCTTGCCAAGAAGTCTTTGCCGCCTGCGTCTGGGTGTTCATCTGTAAAGAGTCGGTCGTACATGCGCACTTCTGCGTCTACCGCATCATGCGCGGAGACCCACGTCATGACGCCTTTGACTTTGTAGTTGCCGCTGGTCGCGCTGCCGCTTTTGCTGTCTTCAAAGTAAGTGGCTTCCACTTCTGTGACTTTGCCTGATGCGTCTGTCTTAAAGCCTGTGCACTCGACAACGTAGCCGTATTTGAGTCTGACTTTGTTACCAACGTAAAGGCGGTGATAACCCTTTTCTGGCTCGGCTTGGAAGTCGCTTGCGTCAATCCAGAGTTCTTTGCTAAATCCAAAGTTGCGCTTACCAAGCTCCTCGTGGTGCGGGTGGACTGGCGCGGAGCAAGGCTCCACGTGGTCTGCGGGGAAGTTGGTGATGGTGAGTTTGATGGGGTCGAGCACCGCCATCGCCCTTGGCGCAGCAGCATCTAGCGTCTCGCGCAGGCAGCCCTCCAGCGTGCTGTAGTCAATCCAGCTATCGGCCTTGGTCACGCCTATGCGTTCGCAAAAGAGTTGCAGCGCTTCGGGTGTGTAACCACGGCGGCGCAGTCCAACTATGGTGGGCATGCGTGGGTCGTCCCAGCCGCTCACGTGTTTGTCGGCAACTAACTGCGCGAGTTTGCGCTTGCTGGTGACGACGTAGGACAAATTGAGCCGTGCAAATTCGTACTGGTGTGGCAGTGGGTTTTTGAACAAGCCCGACTCCGCAAGCCTTGCCAGCAGCCAATCGTAGAAGGGGCGCTGGTCTTCAAACTCTAGCGTGCAGATGCTGTGGCTAATGCCTTCAATCGCGTCTTCAATCGGGTGCGCGAAGGTGTACATGGGGTAGATGCACCACGCGTCGCCCGTGTGGTGGTGCGTGGCACGGCGGATGCGGTACAGCGCAGGGTCGCGCATGTTGATGTTGGCGTGTGCCATGTCAATCTTGGCGCGTAGCACGGCGGAGCCATCCGCCAGCTTACCGTCTTTCATCTCGGCAAAACGCACGATGTTCTCGGCAACCGTGCGCGAGCGGAAGGGGCTGTCAACGCCTGCTTTGCCAAAGTCGCCGCGATTGGCGCGCATTTCGTCTGGCGTTTGTTCGTCCACGTAGGCGAGGCCTGCTTCAATCAATAGCACCGCTGCCTGGTGCATGGTAGCGAAGTAGTCGCTGGCTAAGTAGAGATGTGATTTATCAGCCTCTTGCCAATCAAAACCTAGCCAATGCACGGCATCAATAATCGCATCAACAAACTCTTGGCTTTCTTTCTCGGGGTTGGTGTCGTCAAAGCGCAGATGGCACACGCCACCGTAGTCGCGGGCAAGACCAAAATTGAGGCAAATACTTTTGGCGTGGCCGATGTGTAAGTAGCCATTGGGCTCGGGCGGGAAGCGAGTCACGACGCGGGTTACAGCGCCATCTTTGAGATCGCGCTCGATGATTTGGCGCAGAAAGTTGCTGGGTTTGATGGTGTCAGAGGATGCGGGAGAAGTCATCCTCTGATTTTAAGTTGTCAAAAGCAACTTTAGTGCGAATGTCGCGACTTACGTCCACCATTGCCGCCGTGCGCACCGAAGCCGTGCGTTCCATTGCCGCCATTGCCGCCTAGGTTGTTAGCGCTGCCTTTGGCGTAGCTGGGGAACTTGAGTGAGCTGACCAGTGCTTTGAATCTGCCTTCCCACATTTTGTCGATGACCTCAACAACGGGCGTCATTTCTTCTTTTTCGAAGTGACGCTCCATCAGCATGGTGACGTCGCGTACCAACAGGTCGCGCTGCACTTGCATGATGGCTGCAGGCGTGGGGCCAATAAAAAGTACAAAGAAATCATCGCGGGAATCATCTTCTTCCTCTTCGCCTTCTGCGCTTTCGTTGCTGGCGTGATCGTCAAAGTCCTCGTCATCAAATTCTAGGTCGTAGAAGCTCACTTCTAGCGTCGCGCCTTCTCGGGAGATGTCGTTCAGTCCCATGACCAGCTCGTCTAGCGTTTCGCGGAAATCGACGTCGCCTGCCACGCTCCAGCAAAAGTGCAGCACGTGGTCGGGCTCGGTAAATTGAATGCCCGGCTCCTCATCGTAGAGGCTGGAGCCGCCTTGGGCTGCGTAATGGCGCTTGGTGTAGGCAATCAGGGGCGCAAGCGCGGACTCAATCTCTGTGGTGGTGATGCCAGGGCGGCAAGGCACATCGCCGTGGATGTGCATTTCGAGTGGCTGGTTGTGGTCTTGCATGATGAAAGAGCCTCCTCGTAACAACAAATAAAAATAGGTGGTGCCTGAGACCGGAATCGAACCGGTACGCCCGCTATGAACGAAGCGGCGGATTTTAAGTCCGCTGTGTCTACCAATTTCACCACTCAGGCACGCGTTTTTATTTTAGCCGTTACTTAGGCAACTACCGTCCAATCGAGTGGCCAATTGCCAGATAAATAATTTTGCAGCCACAGCGCACAGGTCAAAGTTTTGGAGTCGGTGATCGATCCATCTCTGCTCCAACCCAATACCTGTGCGGGCTCGGCGGCAAATACGTCTAAAAACTCTTCTTCGTCTAGCTTGCGTTCGCCCTTGGTGAGGCCTTTGGCAAAGTAGATGTGAATCACCTCGTTGGTGTAGGCAATCGCAATGTGCATTTGGCCTGCATAGGCCCATTCGCGGGCGGTATAGCCCGTTTCCTCTAGCAGTTCGCGTTTGCCGCAATCGAGTGGCGCTTCGCCTGCGTCTAGCTTGCCTGCTGGGAACTCAATAAACACTTGGCCTAGCGGATAGCGATATTGACGCTCTAGCAAGACCTCTCCATTGTCCAATAGGGGGATGATGACCACAGCGCCAGGGTGGACGATATGCTCGCGCGTTGCCGTTTTGCCATTGGGTAGCCGCACCACATCATGTTTAACGCGCAAAAAAACGCCTTGGTAGACGAGTTCGCTGCTAATAGTTGATTCGACGAGATGCTTGTCGCGAGCAGTGGGGTCGATCATTTATGACGCAGCAAATAGCGATAGACAAAGCTGGGGAAAGCAAATGTCACAAAGAGTGCAAAGGTGATGGCATAAAACTCCCAACCCTGGCCTGTGGTTTTGCCTAAATTAGACTCTATGGCAAAGCCAATGACGCCCACCACCAAGTAAGTGGCGATGAGCAAAACAAGCCGCCAAGCCAAGCCCAGTGGGCGTTTGCCTAGTGCCGAAATGAGGAATGGCAGATTGGCGGCCACAAAGGCGAGGCCAATGACAAAATAAACGTAGCCCGTTTGCGACACTTAGTTCTTCAACATGGCGGTGATCGCGCCAAGGCATAAATCCATCAATCCGCTAGGCAATAAGCCTAGGACGAAGAGTAGGGCGGCATTGAGTCCCAGCATCACGCTCACGTCTTTAGCGGGGGTAATCGCAGCCGTTTGCGTGGGATTGTCAAAGTACATGACTTTGACGACGCGCAAATAGTAGAACGCGCCCACCAAGGACATCACCACTGCAAAGATGGCAACGCCAATCAATACGGGCGCTCCCGTCGTGATGAGCGCTTGCAGCACGGATAGCTTGGCGTAAAAACCAACGAGTGGCGGGATACCCGCCAGTGAGAACAAGCAAGTCGCCAAAATGCCCGCGTAGAGTGGGCTACGCTGGTTGAGACCTGCCAGATCGTTAATCTCTTCGCTCTCAAAGCCTTCGCGCGTCAGCGCCAGCATCACGCCAAAAGTTGCCAGCGTGGTGAGCACATAGGTGATGATGTAGAACATCGATGCGCTATAAGCATTGGCTGCGCCAGCGACGTTTTTATCGACTACGCCCGACATCAAACCCAGCAATACAAAGCCCATTTGTGCGATGGTGGAAAACGCCAGCATACGCTTGAGGTTCGTTTGTGCAATCGCGGCTAAGTTGCCAACGACCAAGGAGGCAATCGAGAGCAGCATCAGCATTTGCTGCCAATCCAGAGCGAGTGGTAGCAAGCCTTCGACTAGCAAACGAATCACGATGGCGAACGCTGCCAGCTTGGGTGCGCCGCCAATCATGAGCGTAATGGCCGTCGGTGCGCCGTGATAGACGTCAGGCACCCACATGTGGAAAGGCACGACGCCTAGTTTGAAGGCCAAGCCCGCCACAATGAAGACGAGGCCAAAAATCAGCAATTGATGTTCTAAATTGCCTGTGGAGACGGCTTTAAAAATAGCAGAGAGTTCTAACGAGCCCGTCGCGCCATAAATCATAGAAAGGCCATAGAGCAAGAAGCCACTGGCCAGTGCACCGAGCACAAAATACTTCATGGCCGCTTCGGTGGCCTGCGCGTTATCGCGGCGCAGCGCCACGAGTGCATAGCTAGACAGTGTGAGTAGCTCTAAACCGAGATAGATGACGAGCAAATGGTTGCCGTCAATCATGACGTACATACCTAGCAAGCTGAAGAGTGCGAGCGTAAAGAACTCACCACCCACGCCATCTTTGGCGGCCGTAGAGCCGAGCATGCCGCGCACTTGCGCATACGGACGACCATAGACCAAGGTCACAGCCGTCGCCAGCGTGGCAAAGCACTTGAGCCAGTTCCCCATCGGGTCGCTGACGACCATGCGGTCAAAGCCGTACACCGTGCCAGCGCCCGCCGCGTGCACAAGGGAAATGGCCAGCAGGCCAAGCGTAGCAAGGCTTAGCACGTAGGTGGCGGTGCGGCTGGCAGATTTCACACCCAAGTCCACCATTGCAATGACGCAGATGGCGACAAGCAAAATAATCTCGGGTGAGACGGCAATCCAACTGAATTTATCAATCATGGCTTTAGTCGTTTCTTATTTCAGTTTAGTGGTGGCGATGTGCTTAAGCAAATCGGTGACCGATGTATCCATGATCTGCGTAAACGGCAGTGGGTACACGCCCATGTAGAGGACGGCAGCGGCGAGCAAACTCATCACCAAAAATTCACGCGAGTTGATGTCCGTCAGCTCTTTGACGTGATCGTTGCCAACGGGCCCAAGGTACACGCGCTTGAACATCCACAGCGTATAAGCCGCGCCAAAAATCAAGGCGGTTGCGGCAGCCATGCCAATCCAAAAGTTGGCTTTCACAGCCGCCAAGATGACCATCCACTCGCCTACAAAGCCCGCTGTGGCTGGGAGGCCGCAGTTCGCCATAGCAAACAAAAGCGCAAATGCCGTGAACTTTGGCATAGAGTGAATCACGCCGCCATAGTCGGCAATTTGACGCGAGTGCATACGGTCATACAAGACACCAATGCCAAGGAACATCGCACCAGAGACAAAGCCGTGCGCAATCATTTGGACTAAGCCACCTGCCATACCGAGGTCGCTAAAGATGAAGAAGCCCAGTGTCACAAAACCCATGTGCGCCACCGATGAATACGCCACCAGCTTTTTCATGTCTTGCTGCACCATGGCCACTAAGCCCACGTAGATAACAGCGATGAGCGAGAGCGTGACGATGAGCCAAGCCCACTCGTGAGCCGCGTCAGGAGCAATCGGCATAGAGAAACGCAGGAAGCCGTAGGCGCCCAGTTTCAGCATAATGGCAGCCAGCACGGCAGAGCCGCCTGTTGGGGCTTCCACGTGAACATCAGGCAACCAAGTGTGGACAGGCCACATCGGTACTTTGACGGCAAAGGCGGCGAAGAACGCGAAGAAGATGAGCGTTTGCTCTTTCATTGTCAAAGGCAGTTTGTGCCAAGCCAAGATATCAAAACTATTGCCCGCAGCGTTGTAGAGATAAATGAGCGCAATCAAGGTCAGCAGTGAGCCCAGCAGTGTGTAGAGGAAAAACTTAAACGCCGCGTAGATCTTGTTTTGCCCACCCCACACACCAATGATGAGGTACATCGGGATCAAAGTGGCTTCAAAGAAGACATAGAACAGCATGCCGTCTAGTGCGCAAAATACGCCGATCATGAGTCCCGACAAAATCAGGAACGCCGCCATGTATTGATTGACGCGCTCGGTGATGGACTCCCAGCTGGCAATCACCACAATCACGGTGATGAAGGCGGTCAGCGGTACAAACCAAAACGAAATGCCGTCAATACCAAGGTAGTAATTGACGTTGAAGCGAGCAATCCAAGAGGTCTTTTCAACGAACTGCATAGCTGACGTGCCGATCTTGAATCCATCATAGAGTGGCACAGTGACCAATAAGCTGATGATCGAACCGATGAGCGCCATCCATCGAACCGCTTTGGCTTGATCGTCGCGGCCAAAAGCCAGCAAGAAAACGCCAAAGGCAATCGGAACCCAAATCGCTAAAGAAAGAAAAGGAGTGGTATTCATTATTTAGCCATCCACACAAAATAAGTCATCAGCACAAAGATGCCCACAATCATGGACAGTGCGTAGTGATAGAGATAGCCCGTTTGCAGGCGACGAAAAATGCCAGAGAAGCAAGCCACGAGCTTCCATGAACCATTGACTAAGCCGCCATCAATGATTTTTTGATCGCCTTGCTTCCAAAGCCCTGCGCCTAGCATGCGTGCACCGCGAGCGAGTACGTTCTCGTTGAACCAGTCGAAGTAGTATTTGTTTTCAAGCAGTTTGTAGATAGGCTGCACGCGTGCTTGGATTTTGGCTGGCAAAGCCGTGTTCACCATATATAGGTAGTACGCCAAAGCCACGCCAGCAAAGGCGAGCAGTAAAGGTAGTGATGAAAATGCGTGAAGTGCCATTTGGGTCGCGCCATGGAAATCTTCCGCCAGTTCTTTCATGGCGGGGTGTGCGGCTTCGTTTACAAAAATGGCATCTTTGAAGAAGTCGCCAAACAGCATCGGGGAGATGGCAAGGAAGCCAATCACGACCGATGGAATAGCGAGTAGCACCAGCGGCGTTGTCACGACCCATGGGCTTTCATGCGGCTTGTCCGAATGGTCATGCTCGCCGTGCACGTCATGATGTGCATCGTGGGCGTGATGGTCGTCATGGTGTGCGTCGGGATTTTGGTCGTAACGCTCTTTGCCATGGAAGACCAAGAAGTACATGCGGAAGGAATAGAAGGCCGTCACAAAAACACCAGCCAGCACGGCGAAGTTAGCAAAGCCATGTCCCCATAGGTGACTGAAATGTACGGCTTCGATGATGCTGTCTTTGGAGTAAAAGCCTGCAAAGAAAGGCGTGCCAATCAAAGCTAGTGAGCCGAGTAAGGACGTGATCCAAGTGATCGGCATGTACTTACGCAGACCGCCCATCCAGCGGATGTCTTGGTTGTGATGGCAACCCATAATAACCGAGCCAGCGCCAAGGAACAGCAAAGCTTTAAAGAAGGCGTGCGTCATCAAGTGGAACACCGCGACAGAGTAAGCCGATGCGCCAAGCGCCACCGTCATGTAACCGAGTTGGGACAGTGTGGAGTAAGCCACCACGCGCTTGATGTCGTTTTGGATGATGCCCAAAAAGCCCATGAAGAGAGCCGTGATCGAGCCAATCACCATGATGAAGGAGAGCGCGGTGTCAGACAACTCAAACAGTGGCGACATGCGTGCCACCATAAAGATGCCCGCCGTCACCATAGTTGCTGCGTGAATCAAAGCGGAAATCGGTGTCGGGCCTTCCATCGAATCAGGCAACCAGACGTGCAGTGGGAACTGCGCCGATTTGCCCATAGCGCCAATAAAGAGGCAAATGCAAATGACGGTCACCAGCATCCAGTCGGTGCCAGGGAGTGACAGTTTGACCAGCTCGCTAGCTTTGCCAAACACTTCGGCGTAGTTCAAGCTGCCTGTGAACGCGACGATGAGTCCAATGCCCAGAATAAAGCCGAAGTCACCCACGCGGTTGACCAAGAAGGCTTTCATGTTGGCAAAAATGGCGGTTGGCTTGTTGAACCAAAAACCGATCAAGAGATACGACACCAACCCCACCGCTTCCCAGCCAAAAAAGAGCTGGAGTAAGTTGTTGCTCATCACCAGCATGAGCATGGCGAACGTAAATAGTGAGATGTAGGCGAAGAAGCGGTTGTAGCCTTCGTCTTCTTCCATATAGCCAATGGTGTAGATGTGCACCATCAGTGAGACGAAGGTGACGACGCACATCATCATGGCGGTGAGCCCATCGACTAAAAAGCCGACTTCCATCTTGAGCTTGCCGACCACCATCCACTCGTAAATCGTGGCGTTAAAACGGGCGCCGTCCACCACTTGCCGGAGCACCATCGCAGAGAGAACGAAAGACAGTAGAACGCCTAAAACCGCGATGGTGTGCGTGAGGCGTTTGCCGAGCCAATTGCCGCCCAGTTTGGTGCCCCAAACGCCCGTGAGGATGGCGCCAACCAAAGGCGCAAAAGCGATGGTGAGAAGCGTCGATACCGATAGGGTTTGATTCATGTTTCCTTAACCCTTCAATGTATTTAATTCTTCGACGCTGATGCTATTTTTGTTACGGAACAAGAGCACCAAAATCGCCAGACCAATGGCAGACTCGGCTGCGGCAACGGTCAGGATGAAGAAGACAAAAATCTGTCCGTGCATGTCGCCCAAATAATGAGAGAACGCAACGAAGTTCATGTTGACGGCAAGCAGCATCAGCTCAATCGCCATCAGTAACACGATGAGATTGCGACGATTCAAAAAGATGCCTACGATGGACATCGCAAACAAGAGTGCGCCAAGCGATAAATAGTGGCTCAGAGTGACCGTCATACGCTGGCCTCCATCTTGATAATTTCCATACGGTCACGGGCTTTCACTTTGATTTGATCGTGCGGCGAAACATGCTTGCTGTCCTTGCGTCCACGAAGGGTGAGTGCGATAGCGGCCACGATAGCCACTAGCAAAATCACGGCTGCAATTTGCACGGGATAAAGATACTGCGTATAGAGCAGCTTGCCTAGCTCTTTGGTATTGGAGAGTTGCGCGGCAGCCCCAGTCACGACGGTGGGTTCGCTTTTGTGGATATTGCCCATGATGACGGAAATCATCTCAAGCGCAATCACGACACCAATAGTCGCAGCCAGTGGAAAGTGCCGCCAAAAACCATCGCGCACCTTGTCCATATTGATGTCCAGCATCATCACGACAAAAAGGAAGAGCACCATCACCGCGCCAACATAGACCAGCACTAAAGCAATCGCGAGAAACTCAGCTTTGAGTAGCATCCAAATCGCAGACGCTTGAAAAAACGCCAACACTAAAAACAGCGCGGCGTGTACAGGGTTCTTGGCCGTGATGACGCGGAATGACGCAAACAGCAGCACGGCAGAAAAGAAGTAAAAAAATCCAGTTTTGATATCCATAAGTCTGTGTTCCTAACTGGCTTAGCGGTACTTAGCGTCTTGCGCTTTATTGGCAGCAATCTCGCTCTCGTAGCGATCACCCACCGCAAGCAGCATGTCTTTGGTGAAGTACAAATCACCGCGCTTTTCGCCGTGATATTCCAAAATGTGTGTCTCCACAATCGAATCGACGGGGCAAGACTCTTCGCAAAAACCGCAGAAGATGCATTTGGTTAAATCGATGTCGTAGCGACTTGTGCGGCGTGAGCCGTCTTCTCGCACTTCGGATTCAATCGTGATCGCCATGGCCGGGCAAACCGCTTCGCACAGCTTGCAGGCAATGCAGCGCTCTTCTCCGTTTTCGTAGCGGCGCAGAGCGTGTAGACCACGGAAACGCGGACTAATCGGGGTTTTTTCTTCAGGAAATTGCACCGTAATCTTGCGGCGGAAGGCATGCTTGCCCGTGAGCAGCATGCCCTTGAGCAGCTCCGTCAGCATGAAGCTGTTTAAGAAATCTTTGAGGGAGAAGTTAGAAATTGCGTTCATTATTTATTTCCAAACTTATTTCCAAATGTTCCAAGACGTTTGCATCCAGCCGCCGACCACGACCAGCCACACGAGCGTGACGGGGATAAAAATCTTCCAACCCAGACGCATGATTTGGTCGTAACGGAAACGTGGGAAAGTAGCGCGAACCCACAGGAACAGAGTCACGACGCAGAAGGTCTTGAGCCCGAGCCAAATCCAGCCAGGGATAAACGAGAGTGCCTCAACAGGCGCAATCCAGCCGCCCAAGAACATGATGGCCGTCGTGATGGACACGAGCCACATATTGGCGTATTCGGCCAAGAAGAACATGGCAAACGACATGCCCGAGTATTCGACCATGTGACCCGCAACGATTTCGGATTCGCCTTCCACTACGTCAAACGGATGGCGATTGGTTTCGGCCAAGCCCGAGATGACATAAACCACAAATACGGGCAGCAGCGGCAACCAGTTCCATGAGAGGAAGTTGAGTCCCATCGCGGCGAATTGACCTTTGGCCTGCCCTGTAACGATGTCGGTCAAGTTGAGTGATGCGGAGACCATCAGCACGATTACAAAACAAAAGCCCATCGCAATTTCGTAGCTCACCATTTGCGCGGAGGCGCGTAGCGCACCAAGGAATGCATATTTGGAGTTGGATGCCCAGCCTGCAATGATGACGCCGTAGACCTCTAGCGAGGTAATCGCCATGAGGAATAAGAGCCCTGCGTTGACGTTTGCCAGTGCGACATCGGGGCCAAAGGGAATCACCGCCCAAGCCGCGAGCGCAGGCATGATGGTCATGATGGGGCCGAGTAAAAACAGTGCTTTGTTAGCAGCGCTTGGCACAATGATTTCTTTGGTGAGTAATTTGAGTGCATCGGCAATCGGTTGCAAGAGCCCGAAGGGACCCACGCGATTCGGGCCAATGCGGATTTGCATCCAGCCAATCGCTTTGCGTTCCCACAGCGTGAGATAAGCGACCGACAAGAGCAGCGGTACAAGCACGCAAACAATTTTGATGAGCGCCCAAATCGTAGGCCAAGCCATGCTTGTCCACCAAGAAGCAGCAATGAGGTTTAAGCCGAAGTTAAAGATGGCGTCAATCATGCTGCGATCTCCAAGTTGTCGTAGTTGCGAGCGTCAGCCGTCAATTGCAGTGATGGTGCGCGGCGCACCAAGCCATCCAACTGATAAATGGATGCTGTGCAAGGCATACTGGCTGTGGCTTGCGAGGCAGTTACGGATGCAGTTGTTGCATTGCTGAGCTTGGAGTTATCCAAGTTGGCGGCAGCCAAAACTTCCTGCGACGAATCAAAATCAAAACCAGCTACGCCCAACATATTGCCCAAAACGCGAAGCACCTTCCATGCAGGGCGCGTTTCGCCCAGTGGCTTCACAACCGCATGGAAGCTTTGCGCAAAGCCTTCTGCGTTCACAAACGTGCCCGAGGTTTCAGTAAATGGCGCAATAGGGAGCAGCACATCCGCGCAGTCCAAATTGGTTTTGAACGCGCTCATGGAGACAACCATTTGCATCTTGGAGAGTGCCACAACGCCAGCTTGACCAGCAGCACTATCAAAAGCAGGCTCGCAGCCCAAGAGTAGCAAGGCTTTCAAGGCATTGCCTTCAGAGGTCAACATCTGCGCGGCTTGCAGACCATCTTTTTGAGGAAGTGCTCCAACCATCTGCGCTCCGACTGTATTGGCAGCCTCAGTCAAATAACCAACAACTGCGCCAGTTGCGGTAGCGAGTTGCTGCGCGAGTGCCAGCAAGCTCGACGCGTTCGCGTGATGCGCGGCAGCGTTGCCCAGCAAGATGATTTTCTTGCCAGCGGCGACATCAGGAGCGCCTAACCACTGCTGCAGGCGAGTATCCATAAGGCTTGCAGCCCAATCCGATGCGGGGGTAATGATGCTGTTCGCAACATTCATTGCCCAATCGCGGCTCACTTCATTGATTTGCGAAACCTGTGCGCCCTTGCGCACCGCTTGACGAATGCGCTGTGCGAACAGGGGGTGATCTTTGCGCAGATTCGAACCAACGACCAGCACGCGCTGCATGGTGGATAGCGATGCAATCGAGGTGCCCAGCCAGCGAACATTCGTCGCTGAGGTATTACTGAAATCGGCCGTGCGCAGGCGATAGTCGATGTTGTCCGAGTCAATGCCGCGCATGAATTGCGAAGCTAAAAATAGTTCTTCGACCGTGCTATGCGGGCTTGCTAATGTGCCAATAGCACTTGCGCCATGATTAGCTTTGATCTGCTTGATGCCATTGGCAACGTATTCAAGCGCGGTCTGCCAATCGACATCTTTCCATTCGCCGCCTTGCTTAATCATGGGCGTGGTCAAACGATCCGTGCCATTCAAAGCTTCGTAGCTATAACGATCGCGGTCGGCAATCCAGCACTCGTTCACAGCTTCGTTCTCCAGCGGCACGACGCGCATGACTTTGTTGTTTTTGACTTGGACGATCAAGTTCGCGCCTGTTGAATCATGCGGGCTCACCGACTTGCGACGTGACAGCTCCCACGTGCGAGCCGAATAACGGAACGGCTTGCTGGTGAGTGCTCCCACGGGGCAAATGTCAATCATGTTGCCAGAGAGTTCGGAGTCAATCGTATCGCCAGCGACGGTCATGATTTCAGAATGCTCACCGCGCTGCACCATACCGAGTTCCATGATGCCCGCCACTTCTTGTCCAAAGCGAACGCAGCGTGTGCAATGGATGCAGCGTGACATTTCTTCCATCGAAATTAGCGGGCCGACTTCTTTGTTCGCCACAACGCGTTTTTCTTCTTCGTAGCGCGAAGCCGAGCCGCCATAACCGACAGCCATATCTTGCAATTGGCATTCACCGCCTTGATCGCAAATCGGGCAATCGAGTGGGTGGTTAATCAGCAAAAACTCCATCACCGACTGCTGCGCCTTGATGGCTTTATCGCTCTTGGTGCGAACAATCATGCCAGGGGCAATAGCCGTCGCGCAAGCCGGCATGGGCTTGGGCATTTTTTCAATGTCCACCAAGCACATGCGGCAGTTAGCCGCGACCGTTAATTTTTTGTGATAACAAAAATGCGGGATGAAAGTGCCAACCGCAGCTGCAGCCGCAATGACCATGCTGCCAGCCTCAGCTTCTACTTTTTTACCGTCGAGTTCGAATTCAATCATGCTCATAGTTCAGATCTCAATCGTTTTGCGGCACAAGACAAGTCTTGTGCGTGATGTGGTGCTCGA
>CANFWH010000049.1 GCA_947450645.1 Comamonadaceae bacterium
CAACGCAGGTTAAACACAAAGAGACTAAATTTTGTTTGGTTTCGATAAAAAAATCATTCTTGATATTTAGTTTGACCCAGCTTGCTGGTAAGGCCTTTGAAAGTGTCATTTCGGTGCACAGCAAGTGCACGAGCCGAGCAGCATGAATAGGGCTGGTCTCGGTAGTCGCAAATGCAGTATCGGTAGACTGGGTGAACTCCTTCATTAAGTTTTGACAAATTATGAGATTGCGCGCAGATGCATGTAACGCGGGCAGCACGCCATCCAGTTGATGAGGCGCTTTTTGAGAAATATCGACTCCATTGAGCGCGTTTTCTATCATATGGATGCAAGATGCAATGACGCTGAGCGGCGCATTGAATTCTGCTGCAATAAAGGTGAGTGAGTCACGCATACCGTTAATGCTGCTTTCAATTCGATCTCGCGCAGCTACATTTTGCTGAAACGTTAACAAAGCAGCTTTTAAGGAGCGCCTCATCTCTTTGTCATCCCAAGGTTTTTCTAGTACTCGAAAAACCACCTGTTGATTGATCGCTTCTAGAGCCAAGTCCTTATCAACATAGGCGCTGACGAGAATTTTGACAATCCATGGGTGAGTTTTATCTAGCGTACGTAGTAGCTCTAGCCCATCACGCCCAGGCATTCGAAAATCGGTTACCACAATCGCTATGTCGTCCCCATAAAGCTGCATCATGGTCAAGGCGCTATCCGCTGAGTTGGCGCAGTAAACGGTGTAATCTTTATTAAAACTTTTTTCAAACCACTTGGTCGACATCACTTCATCGTCAACAAATAAGATGGCTTTGGCCTGGCGGTTTTTGGGGGTCATGTGTGGTTTCCTACAGGCAAATCAAAAGCAAATTGAGTCCATTCATCTTCTACGCTTGCGACGGTGAGCTCACTACCGTGGCGCTGAATGACGGCATAACTTACAGCCAGCCCAAGGCCTAAGCCATGACCCACATCGCGGGTAGTAAAGAAGGGCTCAAAGACGCGGGTTAGGTTCTCTGGCTTGATTCCCGTACCGTTATCGCGTACGGTCACATATAGTCTTGTGCTACCGTCAGTGACCCGCGTCGCACGCCAAGCATGAATACGGATGACGGGCTGTGCATGGCCCGATTTTTTAAGCGCCAATGCCGCGTTCGTGAGCAAGTTAATAAGCACGCCGATCATGGCTGGCTCGTCACCTAAGACGTGCGTGTCCATGGGTAGGTCTTGTTCGATAGCCATATCTTTTAATTCAAAGCCCGATAAACGCAGGCCTGAACGCAAAGCATTTTCAAAAAGATAGATGCGGCTGGTATCTTCCCCAGGTTTTTGATAGGCAAAAGTTTTTAAATCTGTCACGATATCGCGTATACGTGTCATGCCTTCTTTGGCATCGGCAAGGCTCTCTTTAAGCATCATGTTTGATTTGACTTCTGGCTCTATCTCCGCCATCCCAATAGCCATCATGCTGTAGTTAACAGGGTTATTGAGCTCGTGCAGTAAGCCTGCCGATAAGGTGCCCAAGGCAGACATCTTTTCCTGTTGAATCATGTGGCCTTTAATTTCAGCTAGGTTGCGGTTGCTTTGCTCTAGAGATGTGTTTTTGTTATTGATTTCGTCTTGGAGCCTAAATAGTTTATTTCTTTGTTGCGTATTGAAATAGGTGGTGACTGTTGCTGCACCTGTTGCCAAAATTAAAAACAATGAATTGCCAATTAACAGTGCTTTCCCGTCATTAAAGTCGGGATGGAAATAGCAAGACAGAATGTATAAAAGGATTGAAATGACATTGAAAAATAAGCCCTCTATCACACTGAGTGGTAAAAATACCCCGATGGCATAAATGGCTAAATTTAGCCCAATGAAGTAGATGGAGTGCACACCTTCCGTGCAGTTAATCATCCAGCAAATCATGATTTGCGGCAGGAACAACCAAAAAAAAGTGAGTATTTTGATGTGACTGACACCCTTTTGAGTACCAAGATACAAAAAAGTTGCGATGATGAGGGCAGTAGTGAGCACTCGAACGACGAGGAAGGGCAGAAATAAATTGGGGTATATGAAATAGTCCAATCCAAGTCCAGAGATCACCAGTACCGCAGCCGTTAGACTGCCAGCACGACTATAGGTGAGCCGAAATTGATTGATTTCCTCTTGATGCCGTAGAGTCATATCGAGTATTCGGCAAAAATATTAATTCCAGTGGAATCTCTGTAAACCTCGACTTGAGATTTTTTATTTGGCAAAATTTTATCGAATGTTTTTTCATTTCGATAAATTAAATGCCACTCCAAAAGATGCTCCATGATGTTTTTTTCTGGATTTTCAGAGTGAACATTGGTGACTAATACACGCCCTTTCGGCTTCACTTTTTCCGAGAAATACTCCATCAAACGCGTGCAGACCTTATCTGACAAGTAATCAAACAAGCCTGCGCAATAGACAAAATCATAAGCCTCGTCTATTTCGCTGCTCAAGGTTCGATTGGCACTACGCTTTAGGAGTTGATGAACGGACTCTTGAACGTAAGTAATTTTAGTGGTGAGTTTCCTCTGTCGAATGATGGCATCCAGTTGTTGTTTTGTGTAGCTTAAAGTGACGTCGCTGAAGTCTAGTAAGGTGAACTCATACTGATTCGGATTTGGACTATTTTTAAGCAATCTTTGTACTTCTAAGGCGGGGCCGCATGCCACATTTAGGACTTTGATTTTTTGCGCTGGCTCAGACGTTGCCAATGCAGCCAGTTTTTTTTGCAAAATATCAATGCGATTTCTGTGCGCTTGTGATACAGCATTATTCAAAAATACTGTGTTAATCATCTGGAAATAAGCGTTAGGACCTTGCCTTGGCTCACTGATGATTTGATTCACCATTTCATAGTCACCTGCATAGCCCAAAGGCTTGGTATAAGTTCGATATATGAATGGTGAGCGCATTAGCAGTGGGTGCAAATTTTGCTGTGCGAATGCGCGATGAATGGATGCGCTTTCTTCTCTGACCAAGGCTGCTTGACTTTCGAAATTATAAAAGTAGGCTTTGCCCTTCTCCATAATTGGCATAGCCAAATCATAAAAAACGTCTTCGCGTAATTTCCCATCTGCCCCACGTGGCAAGGTTCCCGACAGTTCAGCTTGGTCAACCCAGCGTGCCGTTTCAGCGAGATATGAACGCATTTCACCTACGACAATTTGGTAATCGCGATTGACTTTGAACCGACTATCCCATTCCTGCACAAAAGATTGCGCTTCTTCTTTGACTCGGCCTAAGTCTTGATGAATCGCATGAAATTCGCTCCATTCATCAATTAAGGTGACCGAGACAATCGCCATCAAGCCCGTGTTGACAAGGCCGTTAATAAAAGCCTTGCCTTGATACACCACTTGCTCTGCGCCTGCCCGAATCGTCAGGTCGGACAGCACCTCGCTGACTTGCACGATGGAGTACGGGTTGTACACCTCCATAACGAGTGAGCGCCGTTGGATATTGGTGAGCGTTCCCCTAGCCGCTTCGCCTTGGCTATTTTTAAACGAAATAACGGGATCAATAGGACGAATGGGCTTCATTGAGTATTAACGTGGCGCTAAGCGAATCGCGCCGTCTAGGCGGATGGTCTCGCCGTTGAGCAAATCATTTTCAAAAATATGTTTGGCAAGTTTTGCGTAATCTTGCGGCGTACCAAGGCGCTTAGGGAATGGCACAGCGGCGGCTAGTGATGCTTGTACTTCGGGAGCCATACCTGCCATCATGGGCGTGTACATGATGCCTGGCGCAATCGTCATCACACGGATGCCAAGTGTTGAGAGGTCGCGAGCAATTGGAAGTGTCATGCCCACGATGCCGCCTTTGGATGCGCTGTACGCAGCCTGTCCAATTTGCCCGTCGTATGCAGCAACCGATGCAGTATTGATGATGCAGCCTTTTTCCTGCGTGGCTTCGGCTTCGTTTTTACTCATCGCCTCGGCTGCCAAGCGGATCATGTTGAAGCTGCCAATGAGGTTAATCGTGACTGTGCGTTTGAAGGCCTCAAAATTGTGCGCACCGTTTTTGCCAACTGTGCGCTCGCCTGTGGCAATGCCTGCGCAGTTGACAAGGCCCATCAGCTTACCAAGGCTCACAGCCTTCGCAACAGCGGCTTGTCCGTCAGCTTCGCTGGTGACATCGCATTTAACAAATGCGCCGCCTATCTCTTTAGCTATGGCTTCGCCTTTTTCGGCTTGCATATCGGCAATCACGACGGTTGCGCCATTCGCTGCCAGCATACGGGCTGTGCCCTCGCCCAGACCCGATGCACCGCCTGTGACGATAAAAACTTTGTGTGCAATATCCATGACTGATTCCTTAAATAAAGTAATAAAAAAACTCAACCTATGATTATGGAATGGATCATCAATTTTTTTAAACACACAAATGAAAAATTTACGCGTCGTGGCATTCAGGTTTGCACTCATCATCATGCTTGGGTTGGCTGGCTGTGCGGGTATGCAAACAACGACTGGCGCGCCGCCTATTGTTGATAACACCCCAGCGCCTATCAAAGTGCCGTTCAAATTGGGGTTGGCGCTGGGAGGCGGTGCGGCGCGTGGCTTTGCGCACATAGGCGTGATTCAGGTATTGGAGGAAAACGGTATCAAACCCGATTTCGTCGTGGGCACATCCGCAGGCAGTTTGGTCGCCAGTATTTACGCAACGGGCAAAGACGGAAAGGCCTTGCAAAAAATTGCTGAGGAAATGGACGAAGCCGCAATTACCGATTGGACACTGCCGTTTTTTAACCGAGGCGGTGTGCTGCGCGGCGATGCCTATGCGAAATTTGTTGGCACACAAGTGGATCGCAAACTCATCGAGCAAGTCTCCATTCCACTGGGTATTGTGGCGACGGATTTGAAGTCGGGGCAGGGCGTGCTGTTTAGACGCGGCGACATTACGACAGCGGTGCGTGCGTCCAGTGCGGTGCCAGGAGTGTTTCCACCCGTCAACATTGCGGGATTGGATTACGTTGATGGGGGGCTCGTCTCGCCAGTTCCCGTGCGCTTTGCGCGGCAGATGGGGGCGACCGTGGTGGTGGCCGTTGACATTTCCGCCGCACCCGAAGGCGAAGCCACGGATAGTGTGCTGCAAATTTTGCTCAAAACCTTTAGCATCATGAGTCAAAGCATTAATAGCTTTGAAACCAAGAGCGCCGATGTGCTGATTAAGCCCGCACTGATCGGTGTGGGTAGCTCAGACTTTTCTGCCAAGCGCCGCTCCATCGAAGCGGGTCGCACGGCTATGCTGGCTGAGTTGCCAAAGTTGAAGGCGTTACTGGCGCAGTAGCACTGGCTAGAAACTTGTCAAGCTATTCCAACCGCCTGCCAGCGCTCTGCATGAGCATTCAGCCACTGCCGCGCAGGCTCTACGCTTTGATTTCTCCAAGGATGGAAGTCACGGCTAAAGAACGCTAGCATCGGTTTGCCCATTAGCCAAAACATGCCCTTCGTAGGATGAAATTCGTACACCAAGCCACTCCACCAGGTACTTGGTTTAAACAGTGTTTTGTCGTGCCACAAGTTGTTGGCGGTTTGCGCACTGGTTTCCACGGTAAACCAAAAGATGGCAATGACGTAGCACACGATACGATTCTTGTATTTGCCGCCCAGCGCGGTGTAGAGGTCAAACGCCAGTGAGCGGTGTTCGCTTTCTTCGCTGGAGTGCCAACGCCACAGCGCCTGCATATCGGGCGTGGCACGCTCGATGAGTTCTGGATGTGAAAACATCACGTCAGCAAGCACGGCTGTCACGTGTTCGTAGGCCACCGTCGTCGCTAAAAAATTAAGCGGATGCACACCTTTGGCTTTGAACTTGGCAAGGCGCTTAGGAATCCAATCCTGCCAGTGATTGACTAAGCCTTGCTTCTCAAGCACGGCGTTGTAACGCTCGTGGATACGGCGATGCGTGGCCTCTTGCGCAATGAAGTTTTTGGCGCTCGTGCGAAGCGCGTCGTATTTGGCGTCTGCTGGCAGCATCGGCAAGCAATCGCGCACCGAGTCAATAAACGCTTGCTCGCCAGCAGGAAAACTCATCGATAGGGCGTTGTAGAGCTGCGTCTGAAACGCGTCGCCATGCCAGTGGCGCGGGAAGCCATCCTCAAGATTGATGAGGAATTTGCGAATCGTTAGGTCAGGGCTGTGGTCGATAGTGTCGGTAGTTGTATTCATTTCTTCGGCATCCGCCCCATCAAATAAAACTCGGGGTTCGGCATGATGTGCATGGTGTTAGCCACGCGGTTACTCATGCCAAAGAACGCGGTAATAGCGGCAATATCCCAAGCATCCTCATCGTCTAGGCCATGCTGGGCAAGGGCTGCGAAGTCATCGTCATTCATTTCGTGAGAGGCCGTGCAGACCTTCATCGCAAAATCCAACATGGCGCGTTGGCGCGGGCTGATGTCGGCTTTGCGGTAATTGATAGCGACTTGATCGGCAACTAATGGCTTCTTTTCATAGATGCGCAAAATCGCGCCGTGTGCCACCACACAGTACAGACATTGATTCACGCCGCTCGTGGCCGTCACAATCATCTCGCGATCGCCCTTTGTGAGGTTGCCGTCCTCGCGCAGCATCAGCGCATCGTGGTACGCAAAGAACGCACGCCACTCGGCAGGGCGACGTGCCAGCATTAAAAAGACATTCGGGATAAAGCCCGCTTTTTCTTGGGTTTCCAAGATGCGGGATTTGATGTCCTCGGGTAGTGTGTTTAGATTGGGGAATGGGTAGCGTGTGGTGGTCATGGAAAGTTTCCCTAAGTGGAAGAATTAGCTAGATGGTAATTCCGTTTCTCACTGGGCATAATCACAACAGCACTGACCGTTTATTTTGAAATTTTTTGAAAGCTTTACAGAATGAATGTAAACCGCAGCGACAGTTTTATTTTGCAAATTTTGCAGCACACATTACGTTAGAGTGCACAACTAGGAATCGAAATATGTGAAAGGGAATTGAAAATGAAAGCTATCTTTTTAATGGCATTTCTTGCCCTGTTCCTTATGTCTGGTTCCGCAGCTGCTGCTGAGCCAAAAGTAAGCAGCCTCGCACCTAAAAGTGAGCCCACTAAGTGTTATGAAAGGGCTTGGGGGGGCAAGGAGAGCCTAGGGCTAGGCTTGAACGCTGGACAAGCAGTCACGCTTTGCAGCGGAGCGAGTGACGCAGATAAAGTAATTAATTGTTTTGTTATAGCTTGGTCGCATCGAGACGATGGTGGGCTTGGGTTGAATGCTGGTCAAGCCGTTGCTTTATGCAAGACAAATTTGCTACCTTAGGTTGGCGTCAGTGTTGTCAGAAGGAGTTGGCGGCAAAAGGCTATTCCATGCCACTCAAACTCACTACCATTGGTCGTCAGTTCGTGTCGATTTGTTGACGACGTGCTTGACTAAAACTAGGAATATAGATTTTTTGAGATGCTTGTAGCGACATCAACTCAGCGCAATCTCAGCAGGGGTAGCCGATAGAGCACCCTCACGCGTCTGGACTGTCTCAATCAAATACGCTTCACTGGCTTGCTTCACATCTTGATACAGCGCTTGGCATAGCTGTCTCGCCTCTAACCCCGACCACGCTTGCGGCAGTAGGGCTTCGGGCAAGTTGGGGTCACGTAAAAGAATGCGGCGGTATTCGTGAATCAGCAAGGTGCGGATATAAAAAGCTTCCGCAGGGCTGAGGTTTTTTGCGCTCTGGGCAAGGGAAGAAAAACGCTTGATAAATTGTGTCCATGCCGTGTCAATGTATGACAAGTCAAAGGTTTGCTGCATCAAATCGATCAGCGGCTTGCGCGAGTAGCTGTCAATGTTTGACGCCTTCATCAGTGTGATGTGAGTTTCTGCTTGGCAGGCATGAATGATCTCGGCGAGTGATTGAGATTCTGCGCGGGGATGCGCCAAGATGTGAGGTGCGAGCTGACCAAAACCGTCCCAGAGTAGCTCGCGGCGTAGTTTTTGCCTCGCACTCAGTTTCCACTTCGCATCTATGAAAACGAGTGTCCAATAGCCATCCCACGGCGCGCTGCTAAATTCATAGATCCGTTTTCCTGCATGCTGCACGCGCTGCAATCCATCCGTGGATAGTCCGTAATAGCTACGCCTGCCCATTCGCTCAATATCGAACCATTGGTCGCTGGCTAAACGGAAAACACTGGTGCGCACTTGCCGCGCGGAAATACCAAAGGGCTCTAGCAATTGGATGAGGCTGCCTAGCCAGATGGCTTGACCCCTAGAGGCAAAGACGTCGCCGTAGAGCGTCATCACCATGGAGTTAGAGCGCAAACTGAAGCGATCTTGCAGTTTGTTGTGATACAAAAATAATGATTGCATGCGTCGTTTTATATCACTACTATTCGGGACTGATTTCAAAGCCAACAACGTCCGAACCATCACTATGTACGCACAACTTGTAGAAACAGGTCAAGCCAAAGTCAACACGCTGAGCGAAATGTCGCCAGAGGAAGCGGCTTTTCAAAAACGCATCGACGCAGGCGTCAAGATTGAAGCTAAGGACTGGATGCCTGACGCATACCGCAAAACGCTGGTGCGGCAAATTTCGCAACATGCGCATTCAGAAATTGTGGGGCAACTCCCCGAAGGCAATTGGGTCACGCGTGCGCCGTCTCTCAAGCGCAAGGCGATCTTGCTGGCCAAGGTGCAAGACGAAGCGGGGCATGGCCTCTACCTGTATTCGGCAGCTGAAACGCTGGGCACATCGCGCGAGCAAATGACGGCGGATTTGCTCAGCGGCAAATCCAAATACTCCAGCATCTTTAACTACCCCACGCCTACGTGGGCGGACATTGGCGCGATTGGCTGGCTGGTCGATGGCTCGGCCATCATCAACCAGATTCCGCTGTGCCGCTGCTCGTATGGCCCGTACGCACGGGCGATGGTGCGGGTGTGCAAGGAGGAATCTTTCCACCAACGCCAAGGCTACGACATCATGCTGACCTTGTGTCGCGGCACGGCGGCGCAAAAGCAAATGGCGCAGGATGCGCTCAACCGCTGGTGGTGGCCATCGCTCATGATGTTTGGCCCCTCGGATGCGGAGTCGGTGAACAGCGCTCAATCAGCAGCGTGGCGCATCAAGCTCTTGTCCAATGACGAGCTGCGTCAAAAAATGGTTGATCAAACCGTGCCGCAAATTGAGTTTTTAGGACTGACCGTTCCTGACCCTGATTTGAAGTGGAATGAAAAAACGCAGCACTATGACTTTGGCGCAATAGATTGGAGTGAGTTCCATCAAGTGCTCAAGGGTAATGGCCCGTGCAACAAGGAGCGACTGCAAATCAGGCGCGACGCACACAGCGAGGGGGCGTGGTTTAGAGAAGCCTTGGTTGCGAATGCCGCCAAACAAGAACAAAAAAGGAAGATTGCATGACTGATAAAGCACAGTGGCCTCTATGGGAGGTCTTTATCCGCAGCCAGCACGGCCTCGCGCACAAGCACGTGGGTAGCTTGCACGCCTGTGACGAAGCGATGGCGATTAACAACGCGCGGGATGTGTACACGCGCCGCAACGAAGGCGTGAGCATTTGGGTGGTTCAATCGAATCACATTGTGGCGAGCAGTCCCGATGACCAAGGCATGCTGTTTGAACCCGCTAATAGCAAGGTCTATCGCCACCCCACGTTCTTTCCCATGCCGCCTGAGGTCAAAGGAATATGAGAGAGCTAGATTTAGCATTCACCATGGGCGACTCTTGCCTCATCTTGTCGCAGCGTTTGTCTGAGTGGTGCGGCAAAGGCCCTGCAATTGAAGAAGACATGGCGCTGACGAATACGGCTTTGGACTTGCTCGGGCAAGCTCGGATGTGGCTATCTCTAGCAGGGGAGCTGGAGGGCAATAGCCGCGACGAAGACGCGCTTGCCTACCACCGAGATGCGCCTGAATTTAAAAACTTTTTGATCACCGAATTACCCAACGCCTTTGGTGGGTCGGGCGCAAACACGCGGCGCGATTATGCGTACACGCTGGTGCGGCAATTCTTTTTTGATGCATGGCATTACTTGCAGCTGGAATCCTTGCAAAGCCACGCTAGACAAGGCGTAGCGGACATTGCGGCTAAAGGATTTAAAGAGGTGGCGTACCACGTGCGGCGCACGAGTGACCTCATCGTTCGGCTTGGCGATGGCACAGATGAGAGCCGCGAGCGGATTCAAACGGCGGTGAATCAGCTGTGGCCCTACACAGGTGAGATGTTCGCCCTTAATGAATCCTTGCGTCCAGCATGGCTGAAGTTTGTGGGTGACATTTTGCGAGAAGCCACACTCACTATGCCAGATGCCAACGCTTGGATGCACAAAGCGAAATCTGAGGGAGGCTCGTCCACCGAGCACTTGGGCTACTTACTGGCAGAAATGCAATATCTGCAGCGCACTTACCCGCAAGCGAAATGGTGACCGACGCGGAGCGTTTATCCACCGAGGCAATCTGGGCAAGGCTTGCCAGCGTGCCTGATCCAGAAATTCCCGTCATTTCGATTGTGGATTTAGGCATCGTGCGCGGTGTTGAACTCGATGATTTGGGTGTTTGCACCGTCACGCTCACGCCGACTTATTCTGGCTGTCCTGCCACCGAAGTGATTGCGGAAGATGTCCGCCAAGCCTTATCCAGTATGGGCTGCACGAGTACCGTTATCAAGGCACAACTCTCGCCCGCATGGACGACGGATTGGATGAATGACGAGACGAAAGCGAAGTTGCGAGAGTATGGGATTGCACCGCCGCATGTGACGCCACTCTCTGAGCAGCGCATTGGAATACCCGCCATTGGCGGTCGCCGCACCTCTAGTATTGCCTGCCCACGCTGCGCTTCGCTATCCACCGAAACCTTGAGCCAATATGGCTCGACGCCTTGCAAGGCGCAGTATCGCTGCCTTGATTGCCGCGAGCCATTCGACTATTTCAAACCGCATTGAGATGCTTTACCCATGAGTTCATTCCATTCCCTAACCGTGAGCCACGTGGAGCGTGAAACGCGCGATTCAGTCGTTTTGACTTTTGCAATTCCGCCAGCGTTGGAGTCGTCTTTTGCATACAAGCAAGGGCAGTACGTGACGCTGCGCGCCACTATCGGCGGTGCGGAAGTTCGCCGTGCCTATTCAATTTGTAGCGAGGAGGGTGACGCACTTCGCGTGGGCATCAAGCACGTAGCGGATGGCGCAATGTCTAGCTTTGTACACGCTCATATCAAAGTGGGCGATTCGATTGACGTGATGCCGCCCGAGGGAAAATTTGGGCAATTAGAAGGACTTCATTCCTTGGGTATTGCGGCAGGCAGCGGCATCACACCGATTCTGTCCATCATCAAGACGCAGCTTGCAAGCCATACGAACACTAGCTTCACGCTGATCTACGGCAACCGCGCCACGCCGTCCGTGATGTTTAAAGAAGAGCTCGCCCTACTCAAAGATCGCTACCCGACGCGCCTCAACCTCATCTACATCATGAGCCGCGAGCCGCAGGATATGGACATCTTCCATGGCCGCATTGACCGTGCCAAATGTGATTTATTGTTTGATAAATGGTTGGATGTCTCTAGCTTTGATGCAGCCTTTATCTGCGGTCCCGAGTCGATGATGGTGGAAGCAAAAGCGGCACTAGAGGCGAAGGGCATGGATCACTCGCGCATCAAAACGGAATTGTTTGCCGCAAGCAAGCCAACGACGCCTCGCAAGGTCAAACCCGTTGCTGCGGGTGAATCCAATCAATGCGAAGTCACGGTGGTGATGGATGGATCGATTCGTCATTTCAAAGCCATCAAAGGCTCGCAGGCCTTGCTGGATGCGGGATTGCAAGCAGGACTCGATATGCGCTACTCATGCAAGGGCGGCGTTTGCTCTACGTGTCGTGCCAAGGTCACAGAGGGCGAAGTGGAGATGGATGTGAACTATGCTCTGGAAGATTATGAGGTGCGGCGGGGCTTTGTGCTGACGTGCCAAAGCTATTGCATCACAGATAAAGTCACGATTAATTTTGACGAGGAAACATAAAGGTACCCCTTTGTCCGCACAGCGGACATTTCCCCTATTTCATAGGGGCAACCAATACAAAGGTAGCGAAGTATGGAAAAAATCGAAAAAGCATCCCTAGATGAGCTGCAAGCGCTACAACTCAAGCGTTTGCAATGGTCACTGGCACACGCCTACAACAACGTGGTGCATTACAAAAAAACCTTTGATGCAGCAGGCGTGCATCCCAGTGATTTAAAGCAGTTAGCTGACCTCGCAAAATTTCCAACGATGAGCAAAACGGACTTGCGCGATAACTATCCGTTTGGATTGTTTGCCGTTCCTAAAAGCGACATCGTGCGCATCCATGCGTCCAGCGGTACAACGGGCAAGCCAACCGTGGTGGCGTACACGCAAAAGGATATCGACACGTGGTCAGATTTGGTGGCGCGTTCCATCAGGGCTGCGGGCGGTAAGCGCGGCGACACAGTGCACGTGGCTTACGGCTATGGACTCTTTACGGGTGGATTGGGTGCGCATTACGGTGCGGAGCGTTTGGGTTGCACGGTTGTGCCCATGGGCGGTGGTCAAACCGAAAAGCAACTTCAGCTGATTACCGACTTCAAACCCGACATCATCATGGTTACGCCGTCGTATATGTTGACGCTGATTGAAGCCATGGAGCGGCAGGGAATCGACCCTAAGCAGTCTTCACTGCGGATTGGTATTTTTGGCGCAGAGCCGTGGACAAATGAAATGCGCCGCGAGATTGAAGCACGCGCCAATATGAAGGCAGTTGATATTTATGGACTGTCCGAAGTCATGGGGCCAGGCGTTGCTTCTGAGTGCGTGGAGACGCAGGATGGCCCCGTCGTGTGGGAAGATCATTTCTATCCCGAAATCATTGATCCTGTCTCAGGTAGCGTGTTGCCGTATGACCCTACCAAGGGAACTGAGCAAGGCGAGCTGGTTTTTACCTCGCTCACCAAAGAAGCGCTGCCGATTATTCGCTACCGCACGCGCGATTTGACGCGATTGCTGCCGCCCACGGCACGTTCGATGCGCCGCATGGACAAGATCACGGGGCGCAGCGATGACATGCTCATCATCCGCGGCGTGAATGTGTTTCCCACGCAAATTGAAGAACTGATTTTGAAGATGCCGCTGCTCTCGCCGCAATATCTAATTCATGTTAGCCGTACGGGGCATTTGGATGAAATGAAAATTCAAGTGGAGCGTCGTGATGCGTCCGTAACGGTATCGAGTGAAGTCATTGCCCGTGAGTTGCAAAGTGCCATCAAAACATTTATTGGTTCAAGTGCACACATCGAAGTGCTGGCGCCCCATTTGTTGGCGCGAGTCGAAGTGGGCAAAGCCAAGCGTGTGATTGACTCTAGATAAGCAAAATAAGAGCATAAAAAAAGGCCTAGTCTTGCGACTAGGCCATTAAGGAATCCAGTAAACCGAAGTTTAGAGTGGATCCGAGGAGACAAGAGTCTCAAAGCGCTCTATTGAGCGCTTCAAAAATTACTTCTTTTTGCTAGTCGTTGCAGTAGCAACAACAGACTGAGCAGCAGCTTGAGCTTCTTTCAGCTTGCTTTCAACTGTTGATTTGATTTCTGCACCGCTGGTAGCAGCGATTTCGTAAGCTTTACGGCCGTATGCAGACACTTTTTCAGCCAAAGGCTGGATTTGTGCAGATTGCAAAGCGATA
>CANFWH010000050.1 GCA_947450645.1 Comamonadaceae bacterium
TGCCCTTAGCAACTAGGCAATTCCCTCCTCAGTTTGATTCGTGTTGGTTCGGGTGTCCTTGGTACTTTAGGTACTTGGTTTAGGACAATGTAAGGAACAAACATGAAACGCATGTTAATTAACGCCACGCAGGCGGAAGAGCGCCGTTTAGGCATCGTCGATGGTCAAAAGCTACTCGACTACGAGATCGAAATCGAAGGGCGCGAACAGCGCAAGGGCAACATCTACAAGGCCGTCGTCACTCGCGTCGAGCCATCGCTAGAAGCCTGCTTCGTCGATTACGGCGAAGAGCGTCACGGCTTTTTGCCATTCAAAGAAATCTCTAAACAGTTTTTTCAATCCGATGTGCCCGCATCGCAAGCGCGCATTCAAGACGTGATTAAAGAGGGGCAAAGCATCCTCGTTCAAGTCGAAAAAGAAGAGCGCGGCAACAAGGGTGCGGCTCTTACGAGCTTCGTCTCACTGGCGGGTCGTTACGTCGTTTTGATGCCGAACAACCCACGCGGTGGCGGTGTCTCGCGCCGTATTGAGGGCGAATCACGCGCTGAACTGAAGGACGCGCTCGACCAATTGGAATATCCAAAAGGCATGAGCATCATTGCCCGCACGGCTGGCATTGGTCGCTCGGCTGAAGAGTTGCAATGGGACTTGAACTATTTGCTCAAACTCTGGGCCGCCGTTGACGGCGCCGCAGGTACCGCAGGCGCATTCTTGATTTACCAAGAATCGTCACTCGTTATCCGCGCCATCCGCGACTATTTCAACTCCGACATTGGCGACATCTTGATCGACACCGATGATGTGTACGAGCAAGCGCGTCAGTTTATGGCGCACGTCATGCCCGAGCACGAAGCCAAGGTCAAGCGTTATCGCGACGACACGCCGCTGTTCTCGCGCTTCCAAATCGAACACCAAATCGAAACCGCGTATGCCCGCACGGTGCAGTTACCTAGCGGCGGCGCGATTGTGATTGACCATACCGAAGCTTTGGTATCGGTGGACGTGAACTCGGCGCGTTCGATTCGCGGTGGCGACATCGAAGAGACCGCCACACGTACCAACTTAGAAGCGGCTGACGAAGTCGCACGCCAAATGCGTTTGCGCGATTTGGGTGGCCTCATCGTGATTGACTTTATTGACATGGAAGAGTCAAAAAATCGCCGCGAAGTCGAAAACCGTTTGCGCGATGCGCTCCGCCAAGACCGTGCCCGTGTGCAGTTTGGCACGATCAGCAAATTTGGCTTGATGGAAATGAGCCGCCAGCGCTTGCGTCCTGCCCTGTCTGAAGGCGCATCGATTCCTTGCCCACGCTGCGGCGGTGCAGGTCACATTCGCGATACCGAAAGCTCGGCATTGCAAATTTTGCGCATCATCCAAGAAGAAGCCATGAAAGAAGGCACCGCCGCAGTTCGCGTGCAAGTGCCTGTGGAAGCGGCCTCTTATTTGCTGAACGAAAAACGCAATGAAATCGCCAAGATTGAACTACGCCAGCGTATCAGCGTCTTGCTCATCCCGAACAAAACACTAGAGACACCCAACTACAAGCTCGAGCGTTTGAAGCACGATGATCCGCGCCTAGACAACGTCGAAGCCAGCTATAAATTAGCCGAAGAGTTTGAAGACCCAAGCAGCGGTGCACATCGTTCGCAAGAGCCAACCAACAAGCAAACGCCCGTCATTAAAGGCGTCCTGCCTGATGCGCCAGCACCTGCGCACGTCGAACCTGCACCCCGTGCAACTGGCCGAGAGGCCAAGCCAGCCGTGGCTTCCACGAGTGCCAATCTTGCACCAACCAAAGCCAGCAGCGGCTTGATCGGTTGGATCAAAGGTCTGTTTGGTAACACACCAGCACCTGTAGTTAAAGAAGAAGCGCCATCCAATGTTGGTCGAGGCGGATCACGTGAACGCAGCGAGCGCGGTGGTCGTAATGACCGTGGTGGTCGCAACGAGCGTGGTGGCCGTGGGGGTCGAAACAATCGAGACGGAGATCGTGCCGAACGCCCAGATCGCGCACCGCGCGAAGATGGCAAGCCATCCGAGCCACGTGAGCCAAGAGCCGATCGCCCGCCTCGTGAACCACGCGAACCTAGAGCAGACCGCATACCACGTGAGCCGCGCCCAGAAGGCCAAGAACAACGCGAGCCACGTGAACCTAGAGCCGAACGAGCACCACGTCCGCCGCGTGAGCCACGCCCTGATCGTCCAGATCTACGCCAACCACGTGAGGGCGATGCACCAGCACAAACAGAGACTCCGCAAGCTTTGATGGATGGACAAGCTCCAGTTGAGCAGCGCGAACCACGCGAACGTCGTAGCCGTGATCGTTACGGTCGTGACCGCAGATCTGAGCGCGGAACAGAAGGTGTTGATGCGTCCGCAGGCCAAGACCAGCAAGGCTTGCAAGAAGCATCAGCATCTGAAGTAACCGCGCCTGCGTCGTCCATTCCAGTGGCAGCACCCGTGCAGCGTCCTGTGGCGCAAGCTCCAGTAGCTGCACCAGCCCCAGTGGCGGTGCCTGTTGTAGCGGCTGTTCCTGCTGGCTTGCCTAAAGTACAAGCCTACGCCTTGCCAGTGGCCGACATGACGCAAGTGGCAGAGAGCTCGGGTCTTCAGTGGATTGGTTCTGATGCTGCCAAAATTGCTGCTGTCCAAGCTCAAATCGCGGCCGAGCCAAAACCCGTACATGTGCCGCGTGAGCGTCCACCTGTGGTTGAAATCAAAAACGAGCCGCTCGTGATGGTTGAGACTAAGCGTGACTTGGGTGAGATGAAATTACCTTTTCAGGCGTAAGGAAAAACCCCTTTGTCAGCTCGCGCTGACATTTCCCCTATTCCATAGGGGCAAACAAAAAGCCAGCACTGCAAAGTCGCTGGCTTTTTGTTCTCCCCTGTGAAACAGGGGGGTGGTATTTAAGGTAGCAAAATCGTTGTGCCCGTCGTCTTGCGTGCTTCCAAATCACGGTGGGCTTGCTGCACATCGGCCAGCGCATAACGCTGCTCAATCGGGATGGTGATAGCGCCGCTAGCCACCATGCCAAACACCGCATCCGCCATCGCCTGCGCAGATTCGCGCGTTGCCAAATGCGTAAACACGGTTGGACGTGTCACGTGGAGCGAGCCCTTTGCGCCCAAGATGCCAATATTGAGCGGCGGCACATTACCCGATGCGTTGCCGTAGGTGGCCATCAGGCCAAACGGCTGCAAGCAATCCAGTGATTTATCAAACGTGTCTTTACCAACAGAGTCGTACACGGCTTTCACGCCTTTACCACCCGTGATTTCCTTCACGCGAGCTGCAAAGTCTTCGGTTGAATAGTTGATCGTGTGCGCTGCACCGTATTGTTTAGCCAATGCACATTTAGCATCCGAGCCAGCCGTGCCAATCAGGTTTAAGCCAAGATTCTTCGCCATTTGGCAAGCAATCAAGCCCACACCACCAGCAGCTGCGTGGAAGAGCACGTAGTCACCTTTGGCGAGTCCGCCTTGTGGCAAAGTTTTGTAGAGCAAGTAGTAAGCCGTAAAGCCTTTCAACATCATGGCCGCACCTGTTTCAAACGAAATGCTATCAGGCAATTTGCACACTGTCTTAGCGGGCATTACACGTGCTTCGCAATAACTGCCGGGTGGCTGACTCACGTAAGCAGCGCGGTCGCCTGCTTTGAGATGCGTCACACCCTCGCCCACCGCTTCAACGATGCCAGCGCCCTCCATGCCAAGACGCAGCGGCAACGGCAGCGCGTACACGCCTGCACGCTGGTACACGTCGATGTAGTTCAGTCCAATGGCGTGGTGGCGAATACGGATTTCACCCGCGCCTGGATTACCAACTTCGACATCGACGAGTTGCATTTGCTCTGCACCGCCAGTGGCGTTAATTAGGACGGCTTTAGACATGGTTTGATTCCTTTGTGATGAATGTTTTTTGTTGGCTGAATTTTGTCACGAGGTACACCCCCAGCACCACCAACACTGTCCCCGCCATGACCCACGGTGTAAACGGTTCACCCAAAATGAGCGTGCTCATAGAGATGGTGGCAATCGGTCCAATCATGCCGACCTGCGCAGCGAGTGCAGCCCCAATACGCTCAATGGCGAGCATCACCAAGAGCACAGGCACAACCGTACAGAGCGTCGCATTCAGAAGGGAAAGCCATAGGACAGGACTGTTAACGGCAAATGCAGACAGCGGCCTCGTGCTCACAAAATGAATCAGGCAGAAGCAGCAGGCGGCACTCGTCGCAAGCCCTGCCAATCTGAGCGAGCCAATACGCTGCACGATTTGTCCGCTGTAACCAAGATAGATGGCATACGTGGTGGCGCTCAAAAAAACCAGGGCAGATCCAAGTGCCACATGCACACCTGCAAGGCTAAGCTCATGCCCAAACACGACCAGCACGCCACCATAACTCACCAGCATCGCGATCGCTTGAACGCTAGGTACGCGCTTGCGATAGAACAGCACACCAAAAATCAGAACTAGGGTCGGATTGAGATAAAGGATCAGTCTCTCTAAAGAAGCCGAAATATATTGCAAACCCAAGAAATCAAGCAGACTGGATAAGTAATAGCCAATGAAACCAAGCCCGATCACGCCCAGCCAATCGGCTCGCGTGAGTGTGGGTTTGCCGCGCCCCGACCACCAAGCCAAGAGCAGCAAAAACGGCAAGGCAAACAACATCCGATACATCAAAAGCGTCACGGCATCGGCGCCGTAGCGATACCCCAGTTTGACGATGATGGCTTTGCCACTAAATGCAATAGCACCAAGGGCGGCGCACAGAATGCCCGTGCGGTAGTGAGATGGGTGAGTCATGCAACAATTGTCGCATCACGAAAATTTGGAAAGATTAGTTATGGCTTCAGACGCACACTTTGTAGATTACGTTTTAGAGCAAATGCAAGGCGTTGGCGCGCTCTCTAGCCGCAAAATGTTTGGCGAGTACGCCATCTATTGCGATCAAAAAGTCGTCGCCTTAGTTTGCGACAACCAGCTCTTTGTGAAGATAACGGCACAGGGACAGACCTTTGTGGATAAGGCTTACGAGCCTATTTTGCTTGCGCCTGCGTACAAAGATGCCAAGCCTTCTTTTTTAATGAATGAAAAGTTGGATGATCAAGCTTGGCTACAGGAGCTGATTCGCATCACCGCAAATAACTTGCCTGCACCGAAACCAAAAACCGTAAAAAAAATAAAACCCAAATGAACGATCCCGCTTTACTCACCACACCGCTCAAAAAATCTTGGATTGGCAGGCTTCTAAAAGCATCTCACTCGCGCCAGCTGTTTGCCGATCTGCAAGCGATTGTTGAACCCAGCATCAGTCAAACCGAAGCAGGACTGCGCGCCGTCAAAATCATTGATTGGTACTCGGTTGCACCTGAAGCACACCGCGTCGAATTGTGTTTGCTGATGTCAGAAAAATTTGCGCCCGACATGGAGCGCCTGCGTGTCGCTAAAGAGCACTACGAGAAAAACATGGATACGCCTGAAAAAGGCATGGCAGAAATTAAGCTGCGACGCGCCCTCGTCTCACCGCGCCGCCGCTTGCTGCAAAGCTTTGCCGCACATCCGCTTGGCATTCGTTTTTTGGTTGACCTACGCGCCGAGTTATTAGGCTGGCTGACGCACGAGCCGCGCCTACGCACACTGGACGCGGAGCTAGAGGCGCTGTTCACCGCGTGGTTTGACGTGGCGTTTTTAGAGCTCAAGCGCATCTCGTGGGATTCGCCTGCTTCGCTATTAGAGAAGCTCATCAAATACGAAGCCGTGCATGACATCAAGAGCTGGGATGATCTTAAAAATCGCTTAGATGCCGATCGCCGTTGCTACGGATTCTTTCATCCTCGGTTGCCAAACGAACCACTCATTTTTGTGGAAGTCGCCTTCGCCAATAAATTTAACGATCACGTAGCGATGGGCATGGAAGCCTTGCTGGACGTGGCCGCAGCGCCAACTGATTTATCCAAAGTTAGCACCGCCATCTTCTACTCCATCAGCAATACGCAAGCTGGGCTCAAGGGTGTCAGCTTTGGCGACTCGCTCATTAAGCTGGTCGTTGAAACCTTAAAGGCCGAATACCCGCAACTCAAAACATTCACCACGCTCTCGCCCATCCCTGGCTTGGCGCATTGGTTAAAGCGCGAAGATGATCTGCTTGCAACTGCCTTGCAGACCTTATCCATCAAGGCTTTAAACGAGAAAGATGCACTGCGGAAACGCCTGCAAAGCGCGGCAGCAAAATATCTGGCACGTGGTCTGATTGAGCAGCGACCGATTGATCCCGTTGCTAGATTTCACCTCAGTAATGGTGCGCGAGTCGAGCGTCTCAACTGGGCGGCTGATCTATCGCGCAAGGGACTAGAGCAATCATTTGGCCTCATGGTGAATTACCTTTACGACCTAAAATCTCTAGCGAAAAATCGCGCTCTACTTGCCAAAGGTCGCATCACTGCATCGAAAGATGTCACACGTTGGCTATAGGCATTCAAATTTAAAAAAAGGAGACATCATGCGTTCATTCCTCACTCTCGCAACTACGGTTGTTCTAGCCGTCGCGTCCAGCATCGCTTCCGCGCAAAGCTGGCCGACCAAGCCTGTCACTCTCGTCGTGCCCTTCCCTGCGGGCGGCGGAACAGACGCATTTGCGCGTCCACTGTCTGCGCAGTTTGCCAAGCAAACAGGCAAGCAACTCATCATTGATAACCGAGGCGGCGCGGGCGGTACGGTCGGCGCCAGCATTGCCGCCAAGGCTGCGCCTGATGGTTACACGCTCTTTATGGGCGCGGTGCACCACACGATCGCACCTAGCATGTACAAAAAACTCGACTACGACCTAGAGAAAGATTTTGTGCCGCTGGCTTTGGTTGCCATCGTGCCGCAAGTGTTAGTCGTCAATCCTAAAAATATGCCGGTGGCTGACCACAAAGCATTTTTAGAACTCGTTAAAAGTAATCCTGGCAAATACAACTTTGGCTCAGCAGGCGGCGGCACATCGCATCACCTAGCGGGCGAGCTGTACAAAATCCAGACCAAAACATTTATCACGCACATTCCGTATCGCGGCGCAGGCCCCGCCCTGCAAGACTTGGTGGGCGGCCAGGTGGACATGATGTTTGATGGCCTCGGCTCTAGTGCCACCCACATCAAAGGCGGACGCATCAAAGCGCTCATGGTCTCGGGCGCAAACCGCAGCCCTGCTTTTCCCGATGTGCCTAGCGCCAAAGAACTTGGCTTGCCCGACTACACCGTGACCACGTGGTATGGTATTTGGGCGCCAAAAGGTACGCCTGTTGCGGTGCAAACTGCTGCGATTGCCGAGATCAAAAAAGCAGTTGAAACGCCAGAATTAAAAGTTATCTGGGCTAACAATGGCGCAGAGTTCAGCGCCATGAATCAAACGCAATTTGCAGGATTCATCCATAGCGAGATCGCCCGCTGGCGCACGGTGGTGAAGGCCTCTGGCGCTAAGCTAGATTAAGAACAAACAATGAATGCCAATCTCTATGCGGCTCTCAGAGCCAACTTCCCTAAAGATTTAGATGCCGTCGCCATCGAAACAGATAAAGAACTTCTCTACTCGTGGCGTGACCTAGAGCGCGGCAGCGCCATGATGGCGAACTTACTCTTGTCACTGGATTTACCTGCTGGTGCTCGTGTCGCAGTGCAAGTCGAAAAATCAGTCGAAGCTTGCATGCTCTACCTTGCTACGCTGCGTGCGGGCTTGGTATTTTTGCCGCTCAACACGGCTTACCAAAGCGCCGAGATCGAATACTTTGTTGGCAATGCCGAGCCATCTGTGGTGGTGTGCAGTAGCAAGAACTTTGGCTGGGTTTCAAAAATCGCCTTCAAAGCAGGCACGCAAAGCGTGTTCACGCTGGACGACGACCGCACGGGTTCACTGCTAGACCGCGCTGCACTTGCCTCCGACGCGTATGTAGTCGCTGAAAGTCACGCTGATGACCTCGCCGCCATCTTGTATACCAGCGGCACAACAGGTCGCAGCAAAGGCGCGATGTTGTCGCACGGGAACATGCTCAGCAACGCGCAAACCCTGAAGTCGTATTGGGGCTGGAAGCCAAGCGATGTGCTCATTCATGCGCTGCCCATCTTCCATGTACATGGACTGTTTGTCGCGATTCATGGCGCTCTCATCAACGGCAGCAAGATGATTTGGTTGTCCAAATTTGACCCCAAGCTCGTACTACAAAAAATGGCGGAAGCCACCGTGTTTATGGGCGTGCCAACGCTTTACGTGCGCTTGCTTGGCGAAGCGGGATTGACGCCCGCAGCTTGCAAAAATATGCGCCTTTTTGTCGCAGGCTCTGCACCGCTACTCAAAGAAACTTTTGACGATTGGAAAACTCGCACGGGTCACACCATCCTAGAGCGCTACGGCATGAGCGAGACGGCGATGCTGACATCGAACCCGTACAAAGCTGACGCTCGTTATGCCAACCAATCCGAGCGCCGCGCCGCAACAGTCGGATTCCCTTTACCTGACGTGACTTTGCGCGTCTGCGGCGAAGGTGACAGGCCGCTCGCAACGAATGAAATTGGCGGCATCCAAGTCAAAGGCCCGAACGTGTTCCAAGGCTATTGGCGCATGCCCGAGAAAACGGCTGAAGAGTTTGCCAAAGACGGCTTCTTCCGCACGGGTGACGTGGGCAAGATTGACGAGCGTGGCTATGTGCACATCGTGGGGCGTAGCAAAGACCTCATCATCAGCGGCGGCTACAACGTCTATCCTGCTGAGATTGAAGGCTACATCAACGAGATGGCAGGCGTGGCAGAGAGCGCACTCATTGGCGTGCCACATCCTGACTTTGGCGAAGTCAGTGTGGCGGTTGTGATTGCCAAACCGAATGCCAAATTAGACGATGCCGCGATTCTCAGTGCATTGAAATCCAGCCTTGCCAATTTCAAAATCCCCAAACGCTGTTTTGTGGTGAATGAACTGCCACGCAATACCATGGGAAAAGTGCAAAAAAACTTACTGAGAGACCAGTACAAAGCCTTATTCTATAAGGCCTAGCGATGAGTAACATCCGCATTCCTTACGCGCAACTCCAGCGCTTTATGACCGTGGCAATGGAGCGCTTGGGGTTGCCTAGCAGCGACGCAGCTACTGTCGGTCATCTCATGGCAGAGGCTGAACTGCAAGGCTCGGACGGGCATGGCGTGATTCGGCTCTTGCCCTACGCGCGGCGCATCAAAGCGGGCGGAATGAACCTCACACCGCAGATCAAAATCATCAGTGAGCGCGCTGGCATGGCGCTCCTTGACGGCGACAACGGCATGGGGCATTTGGTCATGAAACGTGCCGCCGAGCTGGCAATTGAAAAAGCCAAAATATGCGGAGTAGCGTGGGTCGGTGCGCATCACAGCAACCACGCAGGGCCCGCATCTTTGTATGCGCGGATGCCGATGCAAGCCAACATGATCGGCATGTACTTTGCGGTGGGTAACGCCAACCATTTGCCGCCGTGGGGTGGACTGGATATGCTCTTATCCACCAATCCGATTGCAGTGGCTGTACCCGCTGGAAAAGAGTCGCCCATCGTGCTAGATATGGCGACCACCGTTGCGGCTTACGGCAAAGTCAAAGCCAAAGCGATGAAGGGCGAGATGATGCCGCTGGGCTGGATGATGGACAAACTAGGGGCACCACTACTCGACCCAAAGCGTGCCGAAGAAGGATTCTTGATGCCCATTGGGGGCTACAAGGGTTATGGGCTCGCCCTCATCGTGGGCTTACTCGCGGGCACACTCAACGGCGCAGCGATGGGCAGCGACGTGATTGACTTCAACAAAGATGACACGACGACGACTAATACAGGGCAAGCAATTCTTGCGATTGACCTCTCCGCCTTTGGCGATGTGGATGCCTTCAAAGCCCGCGTGGATAAGCTGGTACAAGAACTGCGCAGCAGCGAACGGATGCCTGACGTAGACCGCATTTGGCTGCCTGGCGAGCAAAGCCAGCAGCGCAGAATCGACAACACGCAGAATGGCGTGCCACTACCTTTGGCACTCATTGAAAAATTAGATCAATTCGCGCTAGAGCACGCCATGCCTGCCTTGCGGGACATCGCAACGTTGTAAGCCACATTCCACTTGCCTTAGCAAGAATTGACTAAACTTAATTTGGACACTTTATGAAAATCATCACTGGACTTTTGGCTGTTGTTTTTTGCGCTACATCCTTCGCCCAAAACGCCTATCCAAACAAACCGATTAGGCTCATCGTGCCGCTGGCTGCGGGCAGCGCCGTTGATAACGCAGCTCGCATCGTGGCGCAAAAAATGAGCGTGGATTTGGGACAAGGCATCGTGATTGACAATGTCACGGGCGCATCGGGCGCGATTGGCGCGGACAAAGTCGCTAAGTCCGCGCCTGACGGCTACACGCTCGCAGGCTTTAACGACAGCATCATGACCATGATTCCGCACATGAAAGCGCAAACGTGGGACATCCTCAAAGACTTTGAGCCCATCTCCTTAGTGGCCACAGTTGAGTGGGGTTTGGTCGTCAATAACGACTCGCCCATCAAAACGGTAGCCGACTTTATTGCCGCGGCCAAACGCGATCCAAGCAAACTGAACTACGGCTCGGGTGGCAATGGCAGCCCGCAGCACATTGCGATGGCGCTGTTTGCAAACCAAGCGGGTATCAGCCTCACACATGTGCCATACAAAGGCGCGACGCAGGCGGCAGTAGGTGTAGCGGGCAAAGAGGTAGACGCGGCTTTTCAAGGGATCGCCACCGTCAACTCGCTGGTGCAAGCAGGCAAACTGCGCTTGATTGCAGTGTCCACGCCCAAACGCCTCGCGCAATTTCCAACCATCCCCACGGTGAATGAGAGCGGTCTCGCAGGCTTCGAGTTCAACAGCTGGTTCGCCATGATGGCACCCGCCGGCACGCCAAAAGTCATCATTACGCAGATGCACAGCGAAGTGGTGAAAGCGCTTGCTGACGCTGAGGTACAAAACAAACTCATAGCGCAAGGCCTTACCCCGCGTGGCCTAGCGCCCGATGAGCTAGGCAAAGCGATGCGGATTCAATACGCCAAATATGGCAAGCTGATTAAGGATGCGGGGATAAAGGGCGAGTAAAAACCTACCTCACTCAGGTTTAATCCCCGCCTCTTTCACCACCTTCGCCCACTTGGCAAGGTCAGTCTTTAAATAGTTCGCCAGTTCCTGCCCGCTACTCGAACGGGGTTGTAAATCGAGAGCGGCAAGCTTCTCTTTGTACTCTGCCGAGTTGACCGCATCCGCAATTTCTTTGTGCCATTTTTGGATGACCGCTGCGGGTGTTTTGGCGGGTGCAAACAGCCCTAGCCAAATCGTCGTCTCATAACCTGCCAGCCCTTCTTCGGCAATGGTTGGCAAATCAGGTAGCGCGGGATAGCGCTTGAGGCTGGCAACGCCCAACGCCCGCACACGCCCTGCTTTGATGTTCGGGATCGCCGACGAAGTGTTGTCAAACATCACATTCACGTGGCCTGCCAGTACGTCTTGAATCGCGGGCGCTGCGCCCTTGTAGGGCACGTGGGTCATGGTGATGCCCGCTTGCGACGCAAATAGTTCGCCGCCTAAATGGTAGGTGCTGCCAATCCCCGACGACGCATACGTCAGCTTGCCAGGATTGGCTTTGCCGTAAGCGATCAATTCTTTCACCGTCTTGGCAGGCACGCTGGGATGCACCACCAAGATATTCTCAATCGTCGCCACCATCGAAATCGGGATGAAGTCTTTGATTGGGTCGTAAGGCAAATTGGCGGTGAGATTAGGACTGGCCGCCATGATGGAACTGGTGCCAAGTAGCAGCGTGTCGCCGTCGGGTGCTGCCTTTGCCACAAACACCGCACCAATCGCACCTGTTGCGCCGACTTTGTTGTCCACAATCACCGTGCGATGCAGGGACGCCGAGAGCTTGGGCGCAAGCACCCGCGCCAGCACATCGGTGGGGCCACCTGCTGCAAATGGTACGACGATGCGAATCGGTTTATCGGACGAAATGCTAGAAGCGGTCTGGCTGTAAGCCATACTGGATAAGGCTTGCAGGCCAATCGCCAAAGAGAGAACGAGCAGCTTCATGGGATTTATCCTGCCTTCTTTTCAGCGTCCATCTCTTTAAAAACTTCCTGCGCAATCTTGAACGACTCCACCGCCGCAGGTGCGCCCACATACACGCCGCACTGCAAAAAAATTTCGACCATTTCCTCTTTGGTCACACCGTTGTGGATCGCGCCTTTGAGGTGGATTTTGAGTTCATGCGGGCGATTGCTGGCAATCAAGATGCCCAAATTCAACATGCTGCGCGTCTTCAAATCTAAACCTGGCCGCGTCCACACGTTGCCCCACGCGTGCTCGGTCACGAACTGCTGAAGCGGCTCGGTAAACGCGTTCATGTTTGCCATCGCGCCGTTCACATAGGCCTCGCCCAGCACTTTTTTGCGTACCGCTAGACCTGTCTTGTAGGCTTCGTTCTCGTTCATGGTGACTCCCTGTGTTGGTTATAGTTAAAAACTGATTATCAAACGCTAACTATTTTTGGAGCAATACATGGCAACACAGGTGACAAACTCTATTGGCTCGAACGTGGGATGGATTGGCCTTGGCCGCATGGGCGAGGCCATGGTCAAACGCTTGCTGGCTGGGGGCTACAAGGCAACAGTGTGGAATCGCACAGCCTCTAAAGCCGAGCCACTGGTGGCCTACGGCGCATCCATTGCCGCCAGCAAGCAAGACCTCGCTAGCTGCGAAGTCGTGTTCACCATGGTCTCCACCACCGACGATTTAAAAGAAGTGTTGTTTGGTGCGGGTGGATTGACCACGGGCAAACTCTTACCCAAAGTGGTGGTCGATAGCTCGTCGATTTCGCAAGAAGGTTCGGCAGAAATCCGTGAACGCTTGGAAGCGATGGGCGTGGCGTATTTGTGTACGCCCGTATCGGGCAACGCCAAAGTCGCCAAGGCGGGCAAACTGCTCATGGTGTCCTCTGGCCCGCGCGCCTTGTACGACAAGGCTGAGCCTTATTTACAAGCGATGGCACGCAAGGTCATGTGGGTGGGCGAAGGCGAGCTGGCACGCGTTTGGAAAATCGCGCACAACGTGATGTTTGGCGTGGTGATTCAAAACCTGTGCGAAATCACCGTGATGGCAGAAAAAGCAGGCATCCCGCGCCACGTGTTTTTGGAGTCCA
>CANFWH010000051.1 GCA_947450645.1 Comamonadaceae bacterium
ATCGCTTGCAAATAATTGCTTTGTTGCAAACGACGACTCACAAACACATGACTGGCTGGCAAGGTACACCACTCAAGGGCTGGCGGCTCAGGCATTTGCGAAGCCTCGCCCATAAAGGCCCACACGATGCCGCCGCGTTCAACGCACGGATACGCCGTAATGCGCATGCGCTCCATCACTTGCTCTTGGCCTTTGGCAGAAGGCACATCCACGCACGCGCCTGTGCGGTCAAACTTGAGCCCGTGGTACGAGCAGCGGATGCCGCACTCTTCGTTGCGACCAAAAAACAGCGAAACGCCGCGGTGTGTGCAAAACTCCGAAATCAAAGCAGCCACGCCTTCGGAGTCGCGAAAGGCAAGCAGCTTCTCGCCCAAAATCTTGACGCGAACAGGCGCACCGTCAGGCTCTTTAATTTCATCCGAGCCCAAAATCGGCACCCAATAACGGCGCATCAAATCGCCCATAGGCGCGCCAGCGTTGGTTTGTGTGAGGAGGTCTGAGGTTGTTTGGTCCATAGGGGAATGATACTTAGACAAGAGCCTAAAAATGCGCAGAAAGCTAACGCGGGTGACGCACAATTGCCAAACACACACTACAGTTGGATTAAGTGATTTTGTGCATACAATAAGTCAATGGAAATCGTATTCAATTCAACCAAAGACGCTACCAATAAAGAAAAGCACAGCATTTCTCTTGGTGCAGCATCTGACTTTGAATGGGATGATGCAGTGGTTTGGCCTGATGAGCGCAAAGACTATGGCGAACCCCGCATGGTTGGAATTGGTTACATAGGCAATCGCCTATACGTTATTGTTTTTGTTGATCGTGGCGACGAGAGACGAATCATCAGCTTACGCAAAGCAAATAAACGCGAGGAGAGTATTTATGCCCAAACTTAAATCTACCCATATTTCAGTCACAGCCGCTGAAGATGTGGCCATTACTGCTGCGGCCATGTCAGACCCAGATGCATTGCCACATAGCGAGGCCGAGTGGGCAATTGCCAAGCCGATGATGCGTATGGGTCGCCCTAAAGCTGAAATAACCAAAGAGCGAATTACGATTCGACTGTCGCGTGATGTGGTATCGCAGTTTCGCGCTACGGGTACTGGCTGGCAGACCCGTGTTGATAGGGCTTTGAGGCAGTATGTTGCCGAGCATCGCTTGCCTGCGTAAGAGATTTCAAACAGAGAAACAGCAGTTGGATTGATAATGGAAATCAAAATTACGCGGCGCTAAGCTCGCGGCGCTATGCGATATCGAAACACGAGGAGGATGTTATGGCATATGGTCAGGAGAAGGTTGTCATCAAACTGCGCGATGACGAAAAACTAAATGCATTAATCGAAACATGTGAAGATGGTAAGGAGCGAACTTACTATCCAAGGAGATCCGCAATTCATTGGAACTGCGAGAAGCTGCAGGTTCGACAAGGTTTCGCCTACCGAGATGAGAATGACCTAGATCCGCCGAAGATGCTTACGTATGTCACGGGAGTTGCGCGACTGACTTCTGGTTACAGCGTTTCAGTAATTGGAGATCCTCAAAACATAACCACAGTCGTTGAAGTATCCTTTCACCCTGACGACAAGTTAAATTTATTAAAGGCGCGTGAAGACGAAAAGGAAGAAGAGGGACTAATGTTTTCACATCCGTATGGCTGTGCCAGTATGGGTTTCTGGAGGCATGACCTTGGCATTCAGCCAAGTGAAACATGGTGGCTAGAGTGTCGACTTCATAATACAGCGCTACAACATCTTATCGACGCTATTTCTAGTGAATCACTTAAGCAGGCCAGTTTTAGTGTCAGACTGAATAATTTGTTCACTGATGAACATCCCTATGTGCCGTTCTCGCATGGAGCACACCTTTTTCTTCGACCCAACAAGCAGGACAATACCATTGAAATGCCAGCGCCAGCTCATGGTTGGCTCGAGGGAATTGAGCTTCGCTTGCTGGCTTTTGATCTTGCACCGCCGCCTCCCATAGTACCTGAGTTGGCCTATGAGGATGACAAGCAGCAAGCAGAAGTCTCAGACTCATCCCCATCCCCACAGCAATCTGAAATTCAAACCTTGCCGCTTATAGTTGCCCGCATCGAGGCGTTGCGTGGAACGATAAAGTGGGTAGGAGGTCTTATCGCTGTTGCGATGTTTCTGCTACTGCTTAAATAGTATCTAAAACATATTTTTCGCATGTCTGAAAAAGAACGTGAATACGACCTAACAGCTGAATTGCTTCAACAGTATCGTGATGCTGCGCTGGTAAATGCTCAAGCATTATTGGAAGAGTCTGCCCTGCTATTAGGGAACAACTATTACGCGCGAGCTTACTTTTTGGCAGCCTCTTGTATAGAAGAAGTGGGTAAGGCGGTTCAAGCGTTCGAGGGCTTAGGCAGGAATCTCAAGGATTCTGCAGTTACTCAAAAACTCAAGCTTCAGTTTGAAAATCATTCTCAGAAGGTAACTGCTGCTTTCTCGCCTTGGGTTCAGGCTACGCCTGATATTCGCGATGAGATCATGAACTTCGTAAGGATGATGGTGGATCTGAAGTTCGGGCGAGAGGCATCTATGTACACAGACATAAATGCTGAAAAAGTTGTTGTTACTACGCCGCAAATGCAAATTCGCCAGATAGCAGCTAAAGATTGTGTGCGTCTCGCAGGTACAGTTTTAGCCTACGCTAGGCCATATGTTCATCAAGCTGAAACAAAAACGACCACTCGTGTACAGGATGCGTTCTTTGCCCTTAAGCCCTCTGTATTTCAGAAGATGGCAAAGACCGCTGATTTTTGGGAATACTACATTTCACAGATGGAGCACGGGAAAGCTGCATTGGAGGATGCCGTTACTGAATATAACCAGCTGTATTTATTACAAAGTAAGCTTTTTAAAGTGGCTGGCAATGCCTAACTTTCGTATCAGACGAGCCAGTCTTATCCTGTGCGCCAAGTGATAGGCGCAAATACGATCTAGGAAAGAAAAACTATGAAAATTCAACCCATCGAAAACGAGCCGCAATTCGATTTGGCATTAGCAGAAGTTGATCGTCTCTGGGGTTCTGCGCCTCACACGCCCAATGGCGACAAGCTGGACGGCTGGCTTATGGCTGTTGAAAAATATGAAGAAGCACACCACCCGATTGCGCCAGAAACGCTCCCTAAACCCTCTCAACAATAGTCGCAATCCCCATGCCCGCGCCCACGCACAGCGTCGCCATGCCGTAGCGCAATTTTCGGCGATGCAGCTCGTCAATTAGCGTGCCCAAAATCATTGCGCCTGTGGCACCTAGCGGATGCCCCATCGCAATTGCGCCGCCGTTGACGTTGACTTTGTCGTGCGGCACATTCATCTCTTTCATAAAGCGCATGGCGACCGCCGCAAAGGCTTCGTTGATCTCAATCAGGTCGATTTGATCCATCGTCATCCCCGCTTTGGCCAGCGCTTTGCGCGCCGCTGGCATGGGGCCTGTCAGCATGATGGTGGGGTCTGCGCCTGACAGTGCTGCCGAGACGATACGGGCGCGAGGCGTGAGTTTATGTGCCTTGCCAGCCGATTCGCTGCCAATCAGTACAGCCGCTGCGCCATCCACAATGCCCGACGAATTGCCCGCATGGTGCACGTGAATGATGCGCGCAACCTCGGGGTAACGCGCCAGCGCCACGGCATCAAATCCTGCCGCGCCCATTTGCTCAAACGCAGGACGCAGCGCAGCTAGGCCTTCTAGTGTGGTGTGGGGTTTGATGAATTCGTCCGCACCCAGTAACACCAGACCCTGCGCATCTTTCACAGGCACGATAGAGCCTTTGAAATAGCCCGCATCCCTAGCAAACGCGGCGCGGCGCTGGGACTCTAGCGCGTACGCATCCACATCTGCGCGGCTAAAGCCTTCGATGGTGGCAATCAGGTCCGCGCCAATGCCTTGCGGCACAAAGTGCACTGCGCGGCTGGTCTCTGGGTCTTCAAACCAAGCACCGCCATCCGAGCCAATAGGCACGCGGCTCATGGACTCCACACCGCCTGCCACGACCAAGTCTTCCCAGCCCGAGCGCACTTTTTGCGCGGCCATGTTGACGGCCTCTAAACCCGACGCACAAAAGCGATTGATTTGCACGCCCGATGCGCGGAAGTCCCAGCCAGCCTTGAGCGCCGCAATTTTGGCAATCACCGCGCCTTGCTCGTCCACGGGCGACACCACGCCCATCACCACATCGTCCACTGCTGCGGTGTCGAAGTCGCTGCGGCGCTGTAGTTCAGTCAAAACACCCGCCAGCAAATTGATGGGCTTGACCTCGTGCAAACTGCCGTCCTTCTTGCCCTTGCCACGCGGCGTGCGAATCGCGTCATAAATAAATGCTTCGGTTGTCATGGTGATGCCTTATCCCACCGTCCGCCGCCAAAGCTCAAACAAGCGCTCCCAATGTCGCTCCGCTGCCGCTTGGTTGTAGGCGGGGCGCTTAGGGAAAACAAAGCCATGCTCACAAGCGCCATACCACTCTAGGCGGTACGGCGTCTGGGCTGCTGTTAGTGCATCTTCTAAAACTTTGATGGTGGCGGGTGGCGCCCAGATGTCAATCTCTGCGCAGGCAATGTAGGTCTCGCATTTGAGCTTGCTACCAATCAGATGCGGCGAGTCGGCGTGTTTCGTCACCATGTGGGCAGGGTGAATGGCGGCGATGGATTTGAAGCGCTCAGGATATTCGGCCGCTGCCGCAAATACAAACGGGCCGCTCATGCAATAACCGACGGCGCTGACCATTTGTGCATTCGCCTCTAACTGCGCATCTAAAAATCGCAGCATGGCCTCGGTGTCGCTGGTCACTAGCGCGTTGGTGATGGAGTTCATGTGCTCAAACATCACCGCCATCGCGGCTTCGGTACGCTCTTTCAAGTAGAAGTCGCGTGAGGTGCGGTAGTACAAATTCGGCAACACCACGTAGTAGCCCACAGCGGCTATGCGCCGCGCCATATCGCGTAGCTCTTCGCGGTAGCCGGGGGCATCCATGTAAAACAAAATCACAGGATGCGGGCCGCCCTCTTCGGGATAAACCACGAAGCTGTTCATCGCTCCGTGAGCCGTGGGAATGTCTAGGTGTTTTTCGATCATCCGCGCAGTTTACAGGCGCTCAAAAATCGCCGCAATGCCTTGACCGCCACCAATGCACATGGTCACCAGTGCATAGCGGCCTTGGATGCGCTCCAGCTCGTACAAAGCCTTCACCGTAATGAGTGCACCCGTTGCCCCGATGGGGTGTCCGAGCGATATGCCTGAGCCGTTGGGGTTGACTTTTGCAGGGTCAAGTCCAAGGTCGCGAGTGACGGCGCAAGCTTGTGCGGCGAAGGCTTCGTTGGCTTCAATCACGTCCAAGTCTTGCACGGAGAGTCCTGCTTTTTTGAGTGCCGCTTGCGTAGCTGGCACGGGGCCAATACCCATGTATTTAGGGTCAACGCCCGCGTGTGCGTAGGCCACCAAACGCGCTAGGGGCTTGAGCCCGCGGGCTTTGGCAGCACCTGCCTCCATCAGCACCACAGCGGCAGCAGCATCGTTAATGCCCGAGGCGTTGCCTGCCGTCACGGTGCCGTTTTCTTTAACAAAAACGGGCTTGAGTTTTGCCATGTCACCGGCTTGGCAGTTGGGGCGGAAATGCTCATCAGTGGCATACGAGATGTCGCCCTTTTTCGACTTGAGAATCGTCGGCAAAATTTGCGATGTGAAGTAGCCGTTTGTTGTGGCACGTTCTGCGCGGTTGTGGCTCTCGACCGCGAGTGCATCTTGCTGCTCGCGCGTGATGCCCCACTTGGCAGCAATGTTTTCAGCCGTCACGCCCATGTGGATGGTATGGAAAGGATCGTGCAACGCGCCAACGACCATATCGATCATTTTGCTATCACCCATGCGTGCACCCCAGCGCATATTCAAACTCGCATACGGACCGCGGCTCATGTTTTCGGCACCGCCACCAATCGCAATATCGGTGTCACCCAGCAAAATACTTTGGCTGGCAGAAATGATGGCTTGTAGCCCAGAGCCGCACAAGCGATTGACGTTAAAGGCAGGCGTACCTTCGGCGCAGCCGCCTTGGATGGCGGCCACGCGCGACAAATACATATCTTTCGGTTCGGTGTTCACCACATGACCAAACACCACGTGCCCGACGTCCTTGCCTTCGACGTTGGCACGAGCCAAAGCTTCGCGCACCACATTGGCTGCCAACTCGGTTGGGGGAATGTCTTTCAAGCTTCCGCCGTACGTACCAATGGCCGTGCGGACACCGCTCACAACAACAACTTCGCGACTCATAACTGTGCTCCTTAAAAAAGATAAATTGAATAACTCTGACGAAGTATGAAGTGCATTGCTTACGGCGAAATTATGGTGCGAAGACCAAATTAGTATTCACTTGCATAATCCTCTTTATGCTGAAACATCATCCCCAAAATCATCAATTCACACTTGACTGGAATGGTCACACGGCTTGGATAGATTACGACGTGAGAGACAACACTTGGTATCTCTTGCACGCCGAAGTGCCCGCAGCCCTGCGTGGACAAGGCGTGGGCCAAGTGCTAGTTGAAAAAACGTATGCCCACCTAAGAGAGCACGGCATCCAATCCGTCCCCGTTTGTTCGTACATCCAAGCGTTAGTGAAACGCAATCCCAGTCTTGTGACAGGAGCCTCTGCATGAAGTTACTCAGCGTTCAAACAGCCAAAGCCACGGGCATGATGATTGATGGCAAACGCGTCATGACGGCGATTAGAAAACTCCCTGTCAAAGGCTCGGTAGCCCTTGATCCGCTTGGCCTGCAAGGTGACGAGCAAGCCAATCCCGATGTGCATGGTGGTCTGAGCAAAGCGGTTTATGCCTACCCATCCGAGCACTATGCGTTTTGGCAAAAAGCTAGATCAGATAAGGGCTTAGGGCGGATTGATGACTCACTGCCCTATGGCTCAATGGGTGAAAACCTCACGCTAGCAGGCTTGTTAGAAAACCAAGTGTGGGTAGGCGATGTGCTGGAGTTCCCAAATTGCACACTTCGCGTCACCGACCCGCGCGAGCCATGCTTTAAGTTCAACGCAACCATGGGTTTCAACACCGCAGCAAAGGCGATGGCGCAAAGTGGTTTTTGTGGCTTCTACCTTGCTGTGGACAAAGCAGGAGAGATCGCTGCGGGCGAGACGTTCCGCTTAATTGCAGGCTCACGGCAAATGAGTATTCCGTCTAGCTTTGCGGTGAAGATGCGCAGGCAGATAAGGCCTTAGTTTGCCCCTATGAAATAGGGGAAATGTCGCGAAGCGACAAAGGGGTTGTGTCCCGTTGACCCCCCTGTCAGCTGGCGCTGACATCCCCCCTACTGCGCAGGGGAGAACAAGGCAGCTGTTACGATTGTTTCGATGAAAACCTACAACCCCGCCCTTGTTGATCGCGCTCGCAAAATGCGACAAGAAATGACGGTGGCTGAATGCCGTTTGTGGTTTGAGGTGCTGCAAAAAATGCAGCCGCGATTTCGGCGGCAGCGGCCTGTAGGACGCTTTATCGTGGATTTTTACTGTGCGCCTTTAAAGGTGGTGATTGAGCTTGATGGCGAGAGTCACAACTCCGCCGAAGCCGCTGCCTATGACGAAGAGCGCACGGCATTTTTGCAGTCGCAAGGGATGACGGTACTTCGCTTCACCAATGCCGAAGTCATGGGGAATCTTGAAGGAGTGCAGCAGGCGATAACGCAGTATTGTTTACCCCTATGAAATAGGGGAAATGTCGCGCAGCGACAAAGGGGTTGTGTCCTGACCCCCTGTCAGCTTTGCTGACATCCCCCCTACTGCGCAGGGGAGAACAAAGAAACAGCTCGGATTTACTGCCCCGACAGCGCCCGCATCTCGGCGTATAAATCCGCCTTGCCTTCAAAGCCAATACCCGCAAGGCTTGGCAGAGTGACGTAGCCGTTATCTACTTTGACGCCATCAGGGAATCCGCCGTAGGGCTGGAACAGATCTGGGTATGACTCGTTGCCGCCAAGCCCTAATCCCGCTGCAATGGCAAGCGACATTTGATGTCCGCCGTGCGGGACGCAGCGCGAGGGTGACCAGCCGTGTTCACTCAGCATGTCTAGCGTGCGCAGATATTCGACGAGGCCGTAGCTCAAAGCGCAATCAAATTGCAACCAGTCACGGTCTTTGCGCATACCGCCGTGACGAATCAAATTGCGGGCATCTTGCATGGAAAATAAATTCTCGCCTGTGGCGAGTGATCCGCTGTAAGCCTCGCTCAGCTTGGCTTGCAGCTCATAGTCGAGTGGGTCACCTGCTTCTTCGTACCAAAAAAGTGGGTACGCGGAAAGCGCTTTGCCATACGCCACAGCCGTAGGCAGATCGAACCTGCCATTGGCATCGACGGCGAGTTGTTGACCTGGGACGAGCATCTTGAGCACGGCTTCAATGCGTGTGCAGTCTTCAGCTAACGGTGCGCCGCCAATTTTCATTTTGACGACGGAGTAGCCACGGTCTAAGTAGCTTTGCATCTCATCCTTCAAGCCTTGCACGCCTTTGGCCGGTTGGTAATAGCCACCTGCCGCATAGACGAACACGCGTGGATTGGCGACGCCGTTGCCGTACTTTTGCGCCAGCATGTCGTGCAGCGGCATGTCGGCAATCTTCGCCACCGCATCCCATACTGCCATGTCAATCGTGCCCACCGCAACCGAGCGTTCGCCGTGTCCGCCTGGCTTTTCGTTGGTCATCATGCAAGCCCAAATTTTGTGTGGATCGAGGTTATCGCCCGCGTCGTTTAAAAGACTCTTAGGGTTGTCGTTGGATGCCCCGATCACACGCGGAATAAAGCGCTCACGCATCAATTGCCCTTGCCCGTAGCGCCCGTTGGAATTGAAACCGTAACCAATGACGGGTTTGCCATTGCGTACCACGTCGGTGACCACAGCAACAAGGCTGAGCGTCATTTTGGAGAAGTCGATATAGGCGTTGCGGATGTCCGATTTGATGGGACGAGTGGACTCTAAGATGTCGATAATTTTCATGTGGAGTTTCTATTTTTTAAAGTGAAGAGCCGCCGCAAATTTGCAGGTTTTGCCCTGTGATAGCAGTAGCGTCTTTCGAGAGTAAATAAGCGATAAGTGACGCTACTTCTGAGGGTTCGATGTAGCGTCCAATGGGCGGCAATTTAGGTGCACTACTCGTGCGCGATGGATCGGCCAGCATGGCGGTTTGCGTGGCAGCGGGCGAGACAACATTGACCGTCACGCCATGCGGCGCAAGCTCTGCCGCCCAGCTACGTGCAGAAGCAATCAGTGCGGCCTTGACAGACGCATACTGACTGCGAAGTGCCATGCCATTTGCCACGCGGCTACCCAGCATGACGATGCGACCGTGTTTTGCAGCTTGCATGGATGGCGTGAGGGCTTGTGCGATTTGCGTTGCCACCTCCACATGCAAACGCCACATGGCTGCGCCATCGGCTACCTTCAAGTCGGCCAGCGAGCCCGTGTACATCTGCCCTGCGGCATGAATAAATGCTCCGAAAGCCTTGCTGGATGTGGCCTCCAGCAGGGCAGATAATGCAGATGCGTCCATCAAATCAATGGCGACAGCTTCAAAATTCGCATGCTCAATTTGCGCCGCATCTCTATCCCAACCTTGCACGCGCCAGCCTGCATCCAGCAAGTGCTTGGCCGTTGCGAGGCCAATGCCTGAGCTGCTACCAGTGATGAGCGCTAAGCCTTTGTCATTCAGCACGGATATTTCCTTCAGTAATAATTTTGTGCGATTGCGCCATGTCGCTCTTTTGGAATTTTGCGAAGTCGTCCATCGATCCACCACCCACCAAGAGGCCATTGCCAATCAGCTTGTCACGCATATCACCAGCTAGCGCTTTGTTGATCTCGGTGTTCAGCTTTTGCGCAATGTCAGCAGGCAACTTAGCAGGCCCCCACACGCCGTACCAGCTGTAGAACTCATAGCCAGCAAGGCTTTCTGACACGGTGGGTACTTCTGCAAGCGTGGATACGCGGTTGCTGGACGTGACCGCCAGCACCTTCAACATGCCTTGCTTGTAGAAATTGAACGAGCCCAAAATGGGGTCGACAAAGCCGCTAATTTGCCCACCAATCAAATCTTGAAACGCAGGCGCTGTGCCTTTGTAAGGCACGATCAAAAAATCTAATTTGGCTGAGCGGCGGAGCAGCTCGGTTGATAAATGCCCAGCCGAACCCGTAGAGCCAATCGCGAACGAGAGCTTGCCAGGATTGGCTTTGGCATAAGCGACCAGTCCTTTGATGTCGTTAAACGGCAGGTTCTTATTGACGGCGACTGACAGCGGCGCTTTAGCCACTAAAGCCACAGGCGCAAAGTCGCGCACCACGTCATACGGCGGGGCTTTGACCGTCATGGGCGCTGTCGTAAAAGTCGATGCGTTAAAGAGCAACGTGTAGCCGTCCGCTGATGCTTTGGCCACCGCATCGCCGCCAATAAAACCATTGCCGCCAGGTTTGTTTTCTACGACAAAGCTTTGCCCTGTTTGCTCGGATAACTTTTGCGCCAGCATCCTGCCCACGGTGTCTAACGTGCCGCCAGGTGGGAACGGGATGATGAATTTGACAGTGCGGTTAGGCCACGCGGATGCGGTTTGCGCTAGCGCTTGGATGCCCTGCAAGCCAAGCGCAGCAAGGGCTACAGCAAGACCGAATTTGAGAAATGTGTGACGTTTCATGATTTCTTTCTTAGCTTTTTAATAGTCCTGCATTTGCTAAAGCTGCGCGAATCGCATCCACTTCTTCTTTGGACGGTGCATGAGTTGGAGGACGCACGTGGTCGCTCTTAATCACGCCTGCCAGCATCATCGCTGTTTTCATGCGGGCATGCGCTTCGCCTGTGGGCTCGCCATTGCCGTACACCGCTTCTTTGAGTGGCGTAATCAGCGCTTGAATACGCATCGCCTCATTCAAATCGCCGCGCTTCACAGAGGCTAGGAGGTCGATGATGAGCTGCGGAATGCAACTGGCAAAGCCCACTAGCGCACCGTCCACACCTTGCACCATCGAAGCGAGCAGGTACTCGTCGTGGCAAGTCAAAATCATTTTGCTAGGGTCAGCATCGCGCACGGCTTTGATGTCGCGTGCGTATTTACTCATCTCGCGCTGCCCAACTTTAAAGGCCTTCACGTAAGGCAACCGCGCCAAGTCCGTCATCAGCTTGGACGAGTACGAAGCCTTTGTCCATGCGGGATAGACGTGAGCGATGAGATCGAGTTTGCTGGCTTGCCAAATTGCATCAAAGTAGGCGGTGGCGTGATCGGGCAAAAAGCCAAAGCGCAACCAGTGGTGCGGTGGCATCACATCGAGTGCAGCTGCGCCCGCTTCTTTAGCGAGACGTGCATGCTCCGCGGCCTCAGTTAATCCTTCGCAGACGATGGAGGAAATCACGGGGCATTTGCCCTTGAGTTCATCGGCCACGATGCGCGTGACTTCGGCGCGCTCCAAGGGAGTCAGCGAAAACACTTCGCCCGTGTGGCCGTTCGTCATCACCGCGACGACACCTTCGTGACCTGCGAGCCACGATGCCAAGCGGCGCAGCTCGGCTTCGTCGATGCTGTTGTCGGGTTTGAACGGGGTCGAGATGGCAGGGATAATGCCGCGATAGTTTTTAATAGTCTGCAAAATGTGCTCCTTAAAAGTAAAAATTCTGAGTGCGATTGTGAAAGACCATCCATGCTTCTGTCCAATACTCAATTGACATACAACTATGCTCAAAACGATTAATCGCCCACTTGACCTTGAGTGGCTGGAAGACTTCAGTGCCGTTGCGCATTGGCGTAATTTTTCCAAAGCCGCGACGGCGCGCCATATGGCGCAGCCCGTGCTGAGTCGCCACATCAAAGCGTTGGAGGAGTGGGTGGGCGTACCGCTACTCGATCGCACCTCGCATCCTGTCTCGTTGACGGAAGCGGGCGTTGCCTTTTTGCCCTACGCAGCGGTGGCTATTGAAGAGTTGATCAAGGGCCGAGATCTAGCACGCACGACGGTAGAGAAATCAGCAAAAAAATTGACGCTTGCCGCCACGCATGTGCTCTCGATTACGTTTTTTCCGCAGTGGCTACAAGAGTTGGAGGCCAAGCTAAAAATTGAATCCGTGCAGATGATCTCTGATAGTTTTCAAGCGTGCCAGACTTTGATGATGGAGCGCAAAGTGCAATGCCTGCTTTGCCACGGACATGCACTCCAGCAATCGCAATTGCTGGCGCCTGATTTTGTCTATACCGTGATGGGCATGGACGTCTTGTTGCCTGTGGCTAAACCCTTATCGGACGCGGCTTCCCCTGATTTTTCTACGTTGGCATTGCTTGCTTATGGGCAAGAGTCGAGCTTTGGAAAAATCATGAAGGACGTGTTGCCCGAGGTGTTTCAAGAAAATCGCTTAGTGACGCATTTCACCAGTCACCATGCCGTGTTACTCAAAACGATGGCGTTAGATGGACGCGGTGTGGCGTGGCTGCCTAAGAGCTTGGTGCTGGACGAGTTAGCCAACAAGCGGCTGGTGATGGTGGGCGATGCGGCGTGGCAAATTCCGATTGAGATTCGGCTGTATCGACACGCCGACGCACTATCCGAAACTGCCGAGGCGGTTTGGCAAAATGCTAAAGGCAACAAAATATTTCATGGTCGGCGTGTTTGATTATTTTTGCAAATGCTTGGGCATCGATAAGCCGACTAAGGCCACAACGCCTGCAAACCCAAGCCACTTGGCTGCGCCCAGCAGTGCGAGCAGCGCTGTGACGACGTAAAAGCAAACGCCCTCGGAAGTAGCGTTTGCTGGCCAGCAAAAAAGAGCCATCCACGACAGGGCGGTTTTAAATACGTCGGCAATCACCATGATAGGCAACGCCCAACCTAAAACATTGAGCCATCGCGGCGCTTTGTGTGTGATGCTATTCAAGCCTGCAATCATTGCAAAGGCACGCGTAGCAAGGCGTGCGAGGGTAATCCCCCCTTTGTTAACGACACGTCAAAGTAGAGGGTTGATGATTGCTGACTAAATAGGCTTG
>CANFWH010000052.1 GCA_947450645.1 Comamonadaceae bacterium
AGACAACGGCACCAACGCCGCCAGCTTGGATGCCAGCAGCACAAACGCGGCAATCGTCACCGCATGCACAAGCCCCGCCACGGGTGATGTGGCTCCGCATTTGATATTGGTCAGCGTTCTGGCAATCGTGCCTGTGGCGGGCATGCCGCCCACAAAACCAAGTACCGTATTAGCCACGCCCTGCGCCATCAACTCTTGATTAGGATCATGCGGCAGATACAACTGCTGACCCTTTTGTGCGCCAACTTCATCCGCAATTCGAGCACACAGCAAAGATTCAAACGCGCCCAGTAGCGTCAGAGTCGCAATCGGTATCGCAAGCAGCAACAAGCCATGCTTTGAGAGATCGACCGCACCTACTGCAAAAGGATTGATAAGGCTGGGCAAAGTGCCCGCCATCTCACCAAAACGCGAACCAATGGTTTCGACTGGAAGATGCGCCTGCCAAGCCAAGACCGTCAGCGCCACTAGCGCCAGCATCGGCGCGGGAAGCCTTGCCAGTATGGGCCTACGCGGTGCAACGTAGCGACTCCAAAACAGAATCAATACCACGGTCGCCAATCCCAAACCTACGGCATGAGTATTTGCAAATAAATCCCTCATTTGCGATATCGCAATCAATACCGCAATGCCATTGGTAAAGCCAATCACGATGCTCTCAGGCACTAGCCGTACAAAGCGTCCAAGCCCGAGCACTCCCATTAAAAAAATCAATGCGCCTGAGATGGAAGTGCAAATCAGCAATCCAGCAACGCCGTGCTGCTGAACAATAGCATACACCACCACAATAAATGCACCTGCAGGCCCGCCCACCTGAACGCTGCTACCGCCAAGGGCGGAGATGAGAAAGCCACCAATAATTGCTGTCCAAAGCCCCACTTGCGGCGAGAGCCCGCTGGCAATAGCAAACGCCATTGCCAGCGGCAACGCAACAACGCCTACCGTGATGCCTGCTCCGACGTCCCTCGCCAGCCTAGCCGATGAGTAGCCACGCAAGTCACGCCACAAACGCGGTGAAAATATCAGGGACATGGCAGACTCTCCAAAACAGAAATCATATGGTCGCACACTACCTTAGAAAAATATCTGGCAACAAAAGGCATCGCCTACTGAATTTGCGCCTTGCACGTTATTTAGCCTTTGTGGCAGGCGCCACCAATGCTGGCGGATTTTTAGCCGTTCAACAATACACCTCACACATGTCGGGCATTGTGGCATCCATTGGCAATCAACTGGTACTTGGACATTACCATCTAATTTTGAGCAGCCTCCTCGCGCTGTTATCTTTTTTAACAGGCGCTGCGTGCACCGCCATCCTCGTGAACTGGGGAAAAAGAAAAGGCATCCAAAGTCTGTTTGCATTGCCACTCGTTGTTGAAGCCTTGCTGCTTGTTTGCTTTGGTTTAGTCGGTGCAAGACTGCCGATGCAAACGCCCGAACTCATGATGATGACGATCATTTTGCTTTGCTTTTTAATGGGCCTACACAACGCATTGATCACTAAAATTTCCGGGGCAGAAATACGAACAACACACGTTACAGGTATGGTGACCGACCTCGGCATTGAGCTTGGTAAGCTTTTTTATTGGAATAAAAAATCCGCCGCACCTAAACAAGAAGGTGTCAGGGCAAACAGAATGAAAATGCTTTCTCTTTTTTCACTGATTGCGTCTTTTTTAGTTGGCGGCATTGTGGGCAGCATGGGTTTTGAAAAGATAGGATTCTTATTCACCCTTCCCTTCGCCGCGCTACTGTTTATTTTGGCCATCGTCCCCGTATGGGATGACATTGTTAAACCACGTAAATCGCCCTAAAGTCATTCACGTTGGTATGCGTTGGCCCCGTCACCAGCAAGTCGTTCAGCCCCGCAAAAAAACGATACGAATCGTTGCGAGCCAAATGCTCGCTCACGCCAAGCCCTTGCTGGACGGCTCTTTGCAGGGTATCGGGCATCACGAATGCGCCTGCGTTGTCCTCTACGCCGTCAATGCCATCGGTGTCAGCAGCGAGTGCGTAAATACCTACCGCGCCATTCAAAGCCTGCGCTAATCCCAAACAAAATTCGCCTGCTCTGCCGCCCTTGCCTTTGACTTGTCCTTCGGTACGTGGACGCACCGTTACCGTGGTTTCGCCGCCACTCAAGATCACGCACGGCGTTTTAAAGGCGCTTCGTCCACGCTGGGTGCTGATGGCAAGCGCGGCATGAACCTTCGCCACTTCGCGCGATTCGCCTTCAATTTCATCCGACAAGATGTAGGCGTTCACGCCCGCAGCACGTACGACTTCTGCCGCCGCTTCCAGCGATTGCTGCGGCGTGGCAATCAAGTGAATTTGCGCAGGGGTATTGGCCTGCAGGCCAAGCGCCTTGGGCGTTTCCAGAGCACCCGCCTGTAAAGCCTTATCCAGTGCGGCGTTCAGGCCAATGCCATATTTGGACAGTATCGCCAGCGCATCCGAGCACGTCGTCTCGTCCACAACCGTAGGGCCACTCGCGATCACCGAGACATCATCACCTGGCACATCGCTAATCGCCAGCGTCACCAACCGCGCCGCGCCGCAGGCCGCTGCCAAGCGCCCGCCCTTGATGCGCGAGAGATGCTTGCGCACGCAATTCATCTCGCCGATGTTGGCGCCACTCATCAGTAGCGCTTGGTTGATCGCTTGCTTTTCAGGGAAGCTCAAACCTTCGCAAGGCAAGGTTAAGAGCGACGAGCCACCGCCCGAAATTAAACACACCACGAGGTCATCGGCAGACAGCCCTTGCACCGATTGCAAAATTTCCTCGGCTGCCGCAAGCCCTGCCGCGTCGGGTACAGGATGCGCTGCTTCCACGATTTTGATCAAATTGGCACTCGTAGAAGCCTTATTCCGCTTGGCCTGCAGGCCGATTAGCGCAGCGGGCGTAGGCGGCGTATGCCCGTAGCGCGTGACCACCATGCCCGACATCGGTGCGCTCGGGTAACGCTCCAACCACAACTGCTCAAACGCTTGTGCCATCGCGCCTGCGGCCTTGCCCGCGCCCACCACCACCGTTCGAGCGCCCGCCTTGCTTGGCGGCTCGGGCATGAATGCGCCTAATGTGTGCGAGGGCTGCGCGCGTTTGACCGCTGCTGCATAAAGACTCTCTAAAAAAGCACGAGGATTCGTCACACCGTTCATTTCGTCAACTGCCGCATCGCTTCTTCCAAGCCCTTCAGCGTCATCGGGAACATTTTGTTGCCCATGATTTGCTGAATGATGGCAATGCTTTGCCGATACTGCCACACGCCTTGCGGCTCAGGGTTAATCCACGCGTGCTTAGGGAAGGTGTTGATAAAGCGAACCAGCCACTCCGCGCCTGCCTCGGCGTTGTTGTATTCCACGCTGCCGCCTGGCTGCAAAATCTCGTAGGGACTCATGGTCGCATCCCCAATAAAGATGAGCTTGTAGTCCTTGTTGTACTTGCGCAGGATGTCCCACGTTTCAAACTTTTCGGCGTAGCGGCGGCGGTTGTTTTTCCACATGAAGTCGTACACGCAGTTATGGAAATAATAAAACTCCATGTGCTTGAATTCGGCCTTGGCAGCGGAGAACATTTCTTCAACTCTAGCAATGTGCTCGTCCATCGTGCCGCCCACGTCCATCAGGATCAGCACCTTGACGTTGTTATGCCGCTCGGGGCGCATCTTGATGTCCAAAAAGCCTGCGTTCGCTGCGGTTTTGCTGATAGTTTGATCGAGATCTAACTCGTCTTCATGGCCTTCTCTAGCAAATTTACGCAAGCGTCTGAGGGCGATTTTGATATTGCGTGTGCCGAGTTCCTGCGTGTCGTCGTAGTCTTTATACGCACGCTGATCCCACACCTTCACGGCGCTCTTGTTGCGCCCGCCTGCTTGTCCAATCCGAACGCCTGCTGGATTTTGTCCATACGCGCCAAAGGGCGAGGTGCCGCCCGTGCCAATCCATTTAGAGCCGCCTTCGTGGCGCTCTTTTTGTTCTTCCAAACGCTTCTTGAGCGTCTCCATCAACTCATCCCAACCCATGGCTTTGAGCTTGGCGGCCTCTTCGGCAGACAGCATGGACTCTAGGTTTTTACGCAACCACTCAGCAGGAATTTCTTTGTTGAAGTCAGCAACCGATTCCACGCCTTTAAAGTACTGCGCAAAGGCACGGTCAAACTTGTCGTAGTGCTTTTCGTCTTTGATGAGTGTCGCCCGCGAGAGGTAATAAAAATCATCCATCGAGGCGGCATCATCGCTACGCGGCCCAACCACATTGGCCTCGAGCGCCTCCAAGAGCGAGAGGTACTCTTTAACGGAGACGGGAAGTTTGGCGTTTCTCAGTGTGTAGAAAAAATCGATCAGCATGTCCGCATTATGTCAACTCGCGCGCGCCACCCGCGCTGTTAAATGCGCCTTCACTACAGGCCACTCGTTCTGTGTAATGCTGTACACACAGGTATCACGCAAGCTACCTTTTGCATCTGGATGCAAATTGATTTGATGATGACGCAAGATGCCATCCAGCTTGGCGCCTAAGCGCTCAATGGCCGCGCGGCTTTGCTGGTTAGACGCGTGCGTCCGAAACTCTACCGCAATGCAATTTAGATTTTCAAACGCGTGCGTCAACAGCATCAATTTGCATTCGGTATTAATCGCTGTGCGCTGTATTGATTTGGCGTACCACGTCGAACCAATTTCCACACGTCGATTCACGGCATCGACGTTCATAAACGTTGTCATGCCCACAGCCTTGCCGTGTGTCGGAACACTTTCACGCATATCCATTACGGCGAACGGGCGCATAGAGCCCTGGCCTTGCAAACGCAAGCGGCGCTGAATTTCATCGCGCATCCCATCGGGGCTGGGGATCATGGTGTACCAAAGCTTCCACAGCTCGCCGTCTTTGACGGCAGCCACAAGATCGTCGTGACAATCCGCATCCAGCGGAACAAGCGCAGCATACTGCCCAATCAACGTGGTTGATCGTATCAAAGTATTAGACCAAGGCATGGCGCACTCCTAAGATAATCAGGGCACCATGATAAACACTATGCCGCAAAATCTGTACACAATTTCTCGCCCCGACGATTGGCATGTCCATCTGCGCGATGGCACGGCACTTGCCACCGTTGTGCCGCACACGGCAGCGCAATTTGCACGCGCCATCGTCATGCCTAACCTAAGGCCACCCGTGACAACCACCCGAGAGGCCACGTCCTATAAGGCTCGCATCAAGGCCGCTGTGCCAGCAGGCATGAGCTTTGAGCCGTTGATGACGCTATACCTCACCGACAACACACCACCAGACGAAATCAAGCGTGCGGCAGACGCAGGCGTGGTCGCGCTCAAGCTCTATCCTGCTGGCGCAACGACTAACTCTGACGCAGGCGTCACCGACATTCGCAAAACCTACAAAACGCTAGAGGCCATGCAGCGTACGGGCTTGCTGCTCTTAGTGCATGGCGAAGTCACCTCACCCGACATCGACCTCTTCGATCGCGAAGCTGTGTTCATCGACCAGCAACTCATTCCGCTACGCAAAGATTTTCCCGAACTCAAAGTCGTGATGGAACACATCACCACGCGGGAAGCCGCGCTGTACGTGGCTTCCGAGGCAGCACACCTAGGCGCGACTATCACGGCGCAGCATCTGCTCTACAACCGAAACGCCATCTTCACAGGCGGCGTGCGCCCGCACTACTACTGCCTGCCCGTCTTAAAGCGCGAGACGCATCGCTTGGCGTTGGTAGAAGCTGCTACCTCGGGCAATCCGCGCTTTTTCTTGGGTACGGACAGCGCTCCGCATGCCGCACACCTCAAAGAACATGCCGTTGGCTGCGCAGGTTGCTACACGGCGCATGCGGCCATGGAACTGTACGCAGCGGCGTTTGATTCGGTTGGACGGATGGACAAACTAGAAGGCTTCGCAAGCCACTTCGGCGCAGATTTTTACGGCTTGCCGCGCAACACGGACACGATCACTTTGAAGCGAGAAGCGTGGACGGCGCCTGAGAGTTTTCCTTTTGGCGATGCGCAATTGAAACCGCTTGCGGGCGGGGAAGAGTTGGCTTGGCGGGTGATTTAAGCACTGGGCTTAGATCTCACCCCTGAATATCAGGCTCAACCAAATGAGCCAATTGCGCGAGCGACTCTTGCCAGCCTAGGTAACACATCTCTAGCGGAATCACTTCAGGAATATTTTCATGCGTAATTGAAATATCCGTACCGCAAAGGACTGGTTTGAAATTGATTGTCACCACCAGCAGACCAGGCAAATTAGGGTCATCAAATTGATTGTTGTAGCGAATGCGCGCACCCGGCACAAGCTCTAAATACTCTCCGCCAAAAGAATTTCCATTGCCTGTGGAAAAATTGCTAAACGACATCTTGAACTTGCCACCCACCTTTGGCTCAAGCTGATGCACTTGGCATGTAAAGCCATAAGGCGGAAACCACTTCGCAATAGCATTGGCATCTAAAAAAGCGTGGTACGCCTTCTCTGGCTTAGTGCGTAGCACGCGGTGCAATTGGATAGTTCTAGACGACATCGTTATGCCTCCCTTAAAGTTTTAACGCTCAAGCTGCCTTCACCACAATTTGAAAATTCCTTACCTCGACTGGGGCTTCGCCCTTGATCCACGGATGCGTGAGCGCAAACACCAGCGCATACGTTCCCACATCACTGGCATGCAAATGGAAACGCCTCACGCCGCTGCCACCCACCGTGTGACCAGCCCCGCCACCAGCAGGCGGCGTAAAGTCGCTACCCACCGTCGTCAAGCCAGCGCCTTGCCGAGTCACACTCCAGCCCATGCCCGAGCTGGGCCTTTCGTCAAGCGATACGCTCACATCACCAGACGTCGTTTCAATCACGGTCACAGGCTCTGTCGTCGCCATCTGGTCGGACTGTGCGCGTAGCGTCCAAGCGTCGTAGGCCATGCAGGGCGCGGTGTGACTGTTCATATCGGCATCTTGCGTGGGGCCAAAAAACGAGTACGCCAAATCGCCAAATCCTGCATCGCCGAATTCCGTGCCCCAAGAGTTTTGCACTTTGACTTTTGCAGTTGCATCGTCGTAGCCAACAGCCAAAACGATATGAATACCAGCACCATGATCTGGGGCGGTTCCACCTCTCGTCCCCGATTTGCCGCCGCCTCTCTGCCCCGATTTTCCGCCTTTCACCCCCGAGGCCTTGCCATCGTAATTTGCAGGATCGTCGTCTGCGGGCAACGGAAAGGAGCCCGTCTCCCATGTGTGCGAGCCGCGACCATCCTCCCCGTCTTCTACCGATTTGGCAACCGTGAAGGCAAGCGGCACTGGAAACCCAGCCGCAATCGACAACTTGAGCGCGCGCAGCGTGGTCACCGGGTGCGCCGTGACCACTACGCGTTTGAGTGCGTCGTCAAATGCCTCTTGTGGTGGTTTTTCAGAAAACTTGGTGACGTCATAAGGCCAAAAGCTCTCTAGGCATGCGCCATATTTTTCAAGTGCTATGACCACATTGGCGACAATGCACCCCGAGTCACTCTCTGGCGGAGTCTGTTCCACAAGTACGCGAGTCGTCCAATAGCAAAACAGACGCGAAAGCGGCTCGTCCACACCCTCGCTCATGTGCAAAAACCGCAGCGCGCTGGCAAACGCGTGTGCCGTGCAAGAGGACAGCGGATCTTGGTTCATCACGGGCGGGCACCTATCGCGCAAGCTTGCGGACGGCGGAGGCTCGGGCAGAGGCGCTCCAGGCGGCGCAATGGCGAGCGCGGGGCGCTTGTGCGGATTAGCTGGTTGGCGGTGTGCCAGTGGGCGCACAGCGCCTTTTATCTTGATAGCTGGTGGAGGCAGTGCGGTCATAAATAAGTTTGATTTGTGTGTAGTTTGTAAACTCTCTATGAAATGTACTCCACCCCAACGAACTTTCAAGCCATCAACTGGCAAACTCCGTGGCTCGTGCCCTACAAGCCAATCGGGCAATGGCTTACAGAGCAAGTGCTCTTGGGAAGTCCAGTCCATGTGGCTTTGAACGAGGTACTTGTTTCAAATCCGAATATCGACTGCCCCGTTCGCTTTGTGCGGCAGGAAGAATCGCAAGGCGCTGCGGCTTACGAGTCGTTTATTTGGCAAACGAAATCCGTGCCTACTCGAGACAATTTGCATGATTTTTTTAATGGGTTAGTGTGGCTGCATTTCCCCAAAATCAAAGCACGGCTCAACGAGCTGCAAGCCGCCGCAATTGAAGCCGCTGGCGTGACGCAGCACCGTGGCAAGCTGCGCGATGCGCTCACGTTATTTGATGAAAACGCAGCGTTTTTAATTGAACCAAAGCGCGAATCGGCACTCGTGCAAGCCATACGGGATAAGGCTTGGCGGCACGTTTTTATTGATCAACGTGGGGCATGGAGGGACGCGCAGCTCATCATTTTTGGTCACGCGTTGTTAGAAAAATTGGTCAGCCCGCGCAAAGCCATGACAGCGCATGTGTTCTGCCCGCCCGTACCCATTTGCACATTAGACGATGCCGCCATCTCAGCCACACTAGATGCCGAGCACCTAGCCACCAAACCTTATGCGCCGCTGCCCGTGATGGGTGTGCCTGACTGGTGCTTAGATAACGACGATGCGGCGTTTTATGGTGATGCGAACGTATTCAGGCTAGCCGCGACGTAGGCAACGCGCTGGTGTGCGTAAAGAAAAGTGAATTGTTACGAGTGACGTCTGCTGTCAGCCATAAATAGCTCCGCACATTTTAGAATGCCTCGTTTAAACCTCACCCTATGCGTACTGCCTTACTTTTTGTTATCAGTCTATTGCTTACGCAGATTAGTTTTTCACAATCTCGCACAAGTTCTAACGCATGCTTTGATGACAAAAAATTAGCTCAATTAGAAGACAGTCGCATTGACACTTTGATCTATGTGTGGTCGCCGCGCATGGTGTTATCGGCTTTGGAAGCGGCGCATGTTGCAGAGGTCGCCAAAGCCCAAAACTTGCGCTTTATCGCGCTGCACGATGCACGGGTCGGTGGCCACGAAATTATTGCCACGCTCTCGAAACTGGAGCACCAAGTCCTAGAGGGTAGTCAACCCTTGTGCAGCTCACGCTTGATAGCACTAGAGGCGATGCGGCATTTCCCGACCGAGTTTATTGTGCAAGCGGGAACTTTAAATAAACAACCCTTAGTAGGTGCAATGCCTCAAGCGCAACTAGGCCGCGCCATTGAAATGAAGCAACAACAAGCATCCCAGAGCAGCCCAACTCGTCCACCAACGTCACGGCAAATTTGCATCCGTCCTACTGAATTTGTACCGCTTCCCATTGAATTGGCTGGAGCAGCAAAAACGGACACCGCAGAACCAAGGGTCGCGCTTGGTAGCTACGAGCGCATCAGCCCCGATGGGCGCTTTATCTTGCGCTCTTATTCAGGCGCGCGTATTGGGGACGTCAGTTTGATTGAGCTCGGGGGAGGCCAAGCCACTAACGTCGTGCGAATTTATGAAACACCTTTGGCCAACGAAGCATTTCCTGTGCAGCGCACGTGGCGCTATATCGTCAGTGTTGGCGGTCAGCATTACACCCTCAAAGATATTTTGGCGAAAGAGCGAAATGCCAAACCACTTTTTAGAGCAGGCATTACTGGGTTTTATACCTCTGCCGCCGAGCTTCCCCATGAGCCTGATACACCCGAAAACCTTGTGCGCATTCGATCCTTTGCATGGCCCAATTCCAATGCGTCCGAATTGATGATGCAAGGCAAAGGCTCTTTGTTTGTCCGCACGATTACCGTTAATACCGAAGCCCAAACCGTTGAAGCTGATACGGGCACGCACTTCATTTGCGGCAACCGCTTCAATATCGATGGTCCGTACTACGCACTACCTATGATTTCGGTAGATGGACAGGAGTTTTCTGCCCTACCGCAAATGCCGCATCGCGAAGGGCATCAAACGACCCACATCTTTGGATTTGGCGAAAGCGGTACTGGTTGCGAATACCATCAACATTTCGATTTTTCGAGTGGTAAGGCGGTTTTTGGATTTGCCGAAAAAGGGCATGCCGCTGATATTGCCTATGAATATGGTGGGCAAGCTTGGTGGTTTAACCGTGCACTGAACCTACCATTTAGTCTAGCTCCTGCACCCGATACTGATCCTTCGATTCAAAATCTCAACGCTAGTGCCTTTCCTGGCATCACCCACGATGGGCGAATCATCTATGCGGCCACTTGGGATCATTGCGATAAAGCGGGAGCGCCTACAAATGAGTGCACGCATGAAGGTGGTTACGTCATTGCAGATCCTTGGCAAAGCACCAGCTACAAGCAATATGTGAAAGAAAAAAACATCACGCCGGAGAAAGCCTGCATTACGCAAAATGATGTAAGGCGTGAACGTGCTATTTTTTCCAACTTTCTAAAGTTGGATAATTAAGCTCTAATCTTTAGGGGCTTATTGCAATGTATAGACTAAAAATATCTATCTATTTAATGGCTTTGACTTTGGCGCTTACTCTAGGAAAAATCAATGCCGTCTCTGCCGCAACAGAGGCAGAAATCCATTCATGGGTTGTGCCCGCGCCTCGCCACACCAAAGAAACCTATTTCAGCAATCTCTCTGATGGTGCTTCTATTGAAACGCCCTTCGTCGTTAGATTTGGACTCTCTGGTATGGGCTTGGCCGCGATCACTGGATCAGTCCCTGATACGGGACATCACCACCTATTAGTCAACCGCGAATTGCCCGCGAATTTTCAGCAACCACTTCCCTTTAATGACTCCTACATCCACTTTGGCAAAGGCCAAATGGAGACCGTTCTGCTCTTTAAGCCAGGTACTTATACGCTGCGTCTCGTCTTAGCCAACCAAGGTCACATCCCTTATTTCGTGTACAGCAAACCCGTAACCATTACGGTAACTAAACGTAATGACGCAATTGATCCTAAGAGCTTAGTGACGAAGGAGATAAAAATCCTCTCACCCCTTGATGGTTCAAGTGTTCGTGCCCCATTCCGAATTGGATTTCATGCCTCTGGCTTTAATGTTTCGCATTTGTCTGCCCCTGATGCAGGAAGTGGGCACTTCAGACTGCGCATGCAACCCAATAACGGAGCTGAAGTTGTGATGGATTTCAAAAATGGCCATACCGAGACTTGGCTTAATCCACCAGTAGGTCACTACACCGCGCGGCTGGATTTAATAGATAACACCAAATCTGGCTCTGTGCTCGCCACATCCACGCCAGTCAAAATCGACGTTAAGCGCTAAGCGCCTCTACAATCAACCCCGTAAAGTCCACCAGGCCGCCGCTGGTGCAATTGTGGAAACACAGCACTGGAGGAACGTCTGGACTGCACTTGGGCAGCGTAGGAGGTAACACCTCTCCACCGTGAGGTGCGGATTAGAGCAACAGAGACGAGCCAATTTAGTTTGGGTGAAACGGGCAATCTCTACGCGCAGCAATACCAAGTAGGTTGACTAGGGTTAGCGAAAGCT
>CANFWH010000053.1 GCA_947450645.1 Comamonadaceae bacterium
GAATTATCAATCAAAACGTGGTGAGTGCTAACGGGGTCGAACCGCTGACCTACGCCTTGTAAGGGCGCCGCTCTACCAACTGAGCTAAGCACCCACGCTGAAATTATTTATTCAGTGCTTCTTTCAGACCTTTGCCAGGACGGAACTTCGGCACTTTTGCAGCCTTGATTTTAAGCGCAGCACCCGTTTTGGGATTGCGACCCACGCGAGCCGCGCGCTTGCCAACAGCAAACGTACCAAAACCCACTAACGCAACGGTGCCGCCTTTTTTGAGTGTTGCTTTAACAGCCCCCATTAAAGACTCTAGAGCGCGGCCAGCCGCAGCTTTAGAAATTTCGGCATGTTTTGCCATGTGTTCTACGAGTTCGGTCTTATTCATCAATGACTCCTTAAGATAAAAAATTATTTGCTAAAAAGCAGGTTGGGGAAAATTCAACGATTTATTCTAATCGGTTTTTAAAGTCCTAAACATACGCTTTTACAAAGCGCTAGCTATCGCTTTCCCTAGGTCACTGGTTGTAGCTTTTCCGCCGATATCAGGCGTTTTAGGCGCTCCCGATTTTGGATCGAGCACGGCTTCAATTGTTTTGAGTACATGGTCGTGCGCATCTTTATGACCCAAGTGTTCAAGCATCATCGCCCCACACCAAATCTGTCCTATCGGATTAGCAATCCCTTTACCAGCAATGTCTGGCGCCGAGCCGTGTACAGGCTCAAACAGCGATGGGAATAAGCGATCAGGATTCAAGTTTGCGCTAGGAGCAATGCCAATCGTGCCCGTGCAAGCGGGACCAAGGTCACTCAAAATATCACCAAACAAATTGCTCGCAACCACCACATCAAAGAACTCTGGTCGTTGAACAAAATGCGCTGTCAAGATATCGATGTGGAACTTATCTGTTTTGATGTCGGGATATTTTTTTGCCATTTCTGCCACGCGCTCATCCCAATATGGCATCGTGATCGCAATGCCATTTGATTTGGTTGCACTGGTCAAATGTTTTTTTGGACGCGACTGCGCAAGGTCGTAGGCGAATTTGAGCACGCGGTCAGTACCAATCCGAGTGAACACCGATTGCTGCTGCACAAACTCGCGAGGTGTGCCTTCAAACATACGCCCGCCCACAGCAGAGTATTCGCCCTCGGTGTTTTCACGCACGATGAACATGTCGATCTCGCCAGGCTGGCGCGGTGTGCCATCACGCCTGACCACGGGCGCGATGATGCCTGGCATCAAACGCGCAGGCCGCAAATTGACGTATTGATCGAAGTCGCGGCGGAACAAAATCAGCGACCCCCAAAGTGAAATGTGATCGGGGATTTTTTCAGGCCAGCCCACCGCGCCAAAGTAGATGGCGTCGTGCCCGCCGATTTGATCCTTCCAGTTATCGGGCATCATTTTTCCGTGCTTCTCAAAATAATCCCAACTCGCAAAATCGAAGTAATCAAATTGCAAATCAATGCCAAACTTGGTAGCCGCAGCTTCCATCACGCGCACGCCCTCGGGCATGGTTTCTTTGCCAATGCCGTCTCCAGCAATCACGGCGATTCTTTTTTTACTCATCACGTACTTTCTAAGGTTTCAAAAATGCGAGTGCTTCGCTGAGCACGATCGCAGGATTTTCTTCAGGGATGTAGTGTCCGCTATCCACCGCCATGCCCGACACGTGATTGACACGTTCGCGCCACAGCGCAAGCACGTCAAAACATTGCTGCACCACGCCTTTTGCACCCCAGAGCACATGAATCGGGGTGTCGATTTTTTTACCCGCGGCCACATCTGATCGATCGTGTTCTAAGTCAATCGTTGCCGCGGCGCGATAGTCCTCTGCCATCGCCATGGCGCTATTGGGAATTAATGCGCAGCGTTCATATTCGACGAGTGCAGCAGGTGCAAATTTTGCGAGGCCACCATAACGCGAACCCATCACGCCGTGCAAATAGCGCACAGGATCGTCGCCAATTAAAGCTTCGGGCAGCGGCGCAGGTTGAATCAAAAAGAACCAATGCCAATACAGCGTGGCAAAAAGCTGCGTGGTGTTTTCGTACATGCCCAATGTGGGCGCAATATCGAGCAGCATCATGCGCTCCACGGCCTTTGGATGATCAGCCGCCAAACGGTGCGCCACGCGCGCCCCTCGGTCATGTGCCAGCACTTGGAATTGCGTATAGCCAAAATGCGCCATCACGGCCATCGCGTCCGTTGCCATGATGCGTTTGGAGTACGGCTCGTGTGCGGCATCGGTTACAGGGCGATCTGAGTCCCCATAGCCGCGCAAATCGAACATCACTACACGAAATTGCTTGGCAAGTTCTGGTGCTGTCAAGTGCCACATCGTATGGCTTTGCGGATGACCGTGAATCAAGAGTAGCGGCTTACCATCCAGCTTACCGCCAACACGCCCACGGATACGAACACCATGATTATTCACTTCGAAAGTTGAAAAGTTTTTAAACACGGACTCTCTCCTTCATCTTAAATTCCTTGTCCTTAGATTCTTTGCCCACCACAAACCAAACGCCCAGTGCGCACAAAAGCGTTCCTGCAATAGTGATCAAGCTAATATGTTCATCAAACAATAGCCACGCAATCGCAGCCGTTGTAGGTGGAACAAGGTACAAAAGCGAAGTCACACTCGTCGCAGCGCCGCGTTGCACCAACATATAAAACAAAGAGCTACCACCCAGTGATAAACCCAGCACTGCCCAGCCCATCGCTAATATCAAATGAGAATGCCAAACCATGGGCGCGGTATCTAACAGAGCAAACGGCAAGCAGACGATGGCGGCACCAGCAAGGCCAATTCCATTGCCCACGCGCACATCAATCGGTTTGACAAATTGCTTTTGATAAAGCGTACCAATCGTGATAGCGAAGAGTGAAAAAATTGTCCAGCCCAGCGTAAAGGGTGTGACTTCTAAGCCAGCACCCAACTTGCCTGACACCACCAGCGCAAGCCCTGAAAAACCGAGCGTCAAGCCCAACCATTGCCACACACTCACCCGCTCTTGCTTGCTCACCAAACCCACCCAAAGCCCAGTCAGTATGGGCTGCAAGCCCACGATGAGCGCGGTGAGGCCCGCCCCCATGCCAGCTTTGATGGCCAGCCACACGCCCGACAAATAGCCCGCTTGTACTAAGCATCCCGTCACCAGCAGATGCATCCACTGGATTTTGCTTGCTGGCCAAGCAATTTTGCTACGCCTACTGGCTAGGGCGATCCACACCCCGAAGCACAACACGGAGAGTGCGCAGCGAAGTGCCAAAAAACTCATGGCGGGGGCATAAGGCATTCCCAGCCGCGCAGAGATAAATCCCGTACTCCAAATAAAGACAAAGATGACGGGGACGGCCGCAAACCATGCCGAGGGTTTAGACAATTTACTCAACTTTAGCGCGAATGTCGGGTAGCGCTTTTTGCATGTAGTACACCATCGACCAAACTGTCAATATAGCCGCTAAGCCAATCAGGACGTGGCCTACAGCACGGGTGTCAATCAGCCCAAACAGCACACCATCGAATAATAAAAACGGAATCGCCACCATTTGCGCTGTGGTTTTGAGCTTGCCAATCATATGGACGGCGACACTTTTGCCTGCGCCAATTTGTGCCATCCATTCGCGTAGCGCCGAGATTGCAATCTCACGTCCGACGATGATGAGCGCGACAAACATGTCCACACGATTGAGATGCAACATCGCCAAGAGCGAGGCGCACACCAACAGCTTATCGGCCACGGGGTCAAGGAACGCGCCAAACGACGACGTTTGATTGAGCCTTCTTGCCAAGTAGCCATCAAACCAATCCGTAAGCGCCGAGGCCACAAACACCACGGTGGCAAATAGATTCTGCAACTTGGCATCGATAGGCAAATAAAACACGCCCACGATAAGCGGGATAGCCGCCATACGGGCCCAGGTCAATAGAGTTGGAATAGTAAAAAATTTAGAGCGCATAGCAGCTATTTTTAAAGATCATGTTTAGGGTTGAAGTGAATGCAGTTGAAACTTCAAGTCGTCGTTATACAAAAATGTTTCATTGAATACCCACGGCTGCGGCAAGTTGGCAATCGAACCAAACGGTGCAGCTTTGCGAATAGCCGCCATCGCCATCTGGGCAGTTTCAGGATGAAACGGTGATGTACGGGTAACATCGAGCCCACGGATCGAGCCATCTGCATTCAAACTAATTTCGATCACAGGAATAGAGGCCAGTGGATCAGGCAAGCTCCCCGCAAACGTCGCATCGCCATTGGCTTGCATGATTTTTTTGCCCACTTGAACTCTGTATGCCTGCATATCTGGCGCATTGGCATTGGGATTACTGCTCGGTGGCAGCGTCATCGTGCCCGCAGGTGTAGGGTAGGTGTTGCGACTAGGAAATAGAGCGCCGAGTTGAGAACCCAATTGCGACAAGTCGATAGACCCGCAAGCTGTGAGTCCTATGACAATGGTCATCACCACAATGTGTTTAACGAACCGCACGATAAATCTCCTCTGCTAATAATTTTGAAATACCCTCTACCTTGGCAATGTCCTCGACGGACGCTGCCGCAATGCCCCTGACCGATCCAAAGTGCGATAAGAGCGCTGCACGGCGCTTCGCTCCAATGCCTGCAATCTCTTCGAGCTTACCACCAGATACGCGCACCTTGTCACGCGCAGCGCGCATCCCCGTAATCGCAAAGCGGTGCGCCTCGTCACGAATTTGCGCGACCAGCATCAACGCTGCCGAATCGGGCGGCAATGTGATTTTCTCGCGGCCATCGGCAAACACCAATTCCTCTAGCCCGACTTTGCGCCCCTCACCTTTCTCTACGCCGACGATGCGTGAGAGGTCGAGTCCCAATCCCTCAAACACCTCACGCGCCATGCTGACCTGTCCTTTGCCACCGTCCACCAATACGACATCGGGCAGCAAATTGGCACTCGTGGAAGCCTTATCGGCTGTGGCCTGTGAGGCCGTTTCACGCGTCGCATAACGACGCGCCAACACTTGCCGCATCGCTGCAAAATCATCACCAGGCGTAATGCCATTGATCTTGAATCTGCGGTACTGACTACTTTGCATTTTGTGATCGCCAAACACTACGCACGACGCTTGCGTGGCTTCGCCCGAAGTGTGCGAAATATCAAAACACTCAATGCGCAAACTCGATAGCTCGCGCCCCTGCTCTTCCAAATTCAAATCCAAAACATCCACCAGCGCACGCGTTCTGGCTTGTTGTGAACCCTCTTCCGCCAACAAGCGTGCGAGCGCAATGTCGGCATTCTTTTGCGCCATCTCCAGCCACACGCGGCGGTGCTCGCGCGGCGATTGCACGGCGCGCACGCGGTGACCTGCTTGCGAGGACAAGGCCTCTAGAAGCCCCATGGGTATTGGCTCCGCGCAGATGATGACTTGCGGAATCGCCAAGCCATCGTAATGCTGAGCAATAAAACTTTGCAGCAAAAGCGCTTCAGATGTGATCGCTTCCTCAGCGTCATCATTGCTATCTTCGTCATCGCGTACATTCGCAAAATCAGCCGCTTCGCTCACATGCGCAGGGAAATACGCGCGGTCGCCCAAGTGCCGCCCACCGCGCACCATCGCCAGGTTCACGCAGGCGCGTCCGCCGTGCACTTTTGCGGCAATGATGTCCACGTCCCGCTCCGCCTCGCCTGCCGCGCCGTTACTGGAATTGGCTTCCACCGATTGATTTTGTAAAACGCCCGAGAGTGCACTAATCTTGTTACGTACCTCTGCAGCCAACTCAAACTCCAACTTTTCAGAATGCGCCAGCATCTGCGCTTGCAATTGTGAAAGCAATGCGTTCGTGTCGCCATTCAAAAAATCGGCTGCTTGCGCAAGGTCTTTGGCATAGTCAGAGGGAGAGATCAAACCCACGCACGGCGCGGTGCAGCGCTTAATTTGGTGCAGCATGCAAGGGCGCGTGCGGTTCTTAAAAACGGTGTCTTCGCAGGTACGAAGTTTGAACACTTTTTGCAAATGCGTAATCGTCTCACGCACCGCCCACGTGTTGGGATACGGACCAAAGTATTGATTCTTTTTGTCAATCAATCCCCGGTAATATACTACGCGGCCAAACTCATGATTCGTGATTTTCAAATACGGATAACTCTTATCATCGCGAAACAAAATGTTGTACTTGGGATGCAGCGTTTTGATGAGGTTGTTCTCAAGCAAAAGCGCTTCCGCTTCGGTGCGCACCACGGTCGTTTGCATCCGCGCAATCTTGCCCACCATATGACCAATGCGCGAGCCACCATGGTCTTTTTGAAAATACGTGGTGACGCGTTTCTTGAGGTTCTTTGCCTTTCCGACATAGAGCAAGACATCCTGTGCATCGAAGTAACGATACACCCCTGGCAACGCAGGCAAGCCCGCCACGTCACTGAGCAATTGCTCGGGAAAGCGTGACACGTCAGAGTTTGTGGTTTGTGCGGTGGAATCAAGGGATTCAGTCATACGACAATTGTCCGCTATGAGCACAGATATTTTTTGCAAAGTCATCGACAACTACGGCGATATCGGCGTGTGCTGGCGACTGTGCAAACAGCTAGCGGCGAGGGGCGAGACTGTGCGCCTCATCGTGGATGATGCGAGCGCGCTTGCATGGATGGCAACCGTTCGGCCTCGGCTGGTCGAAATCCTTTCATGGGATCAATCACATCAAATTGAACAGCCTGCTGACCTGGTCATTGAATCTTTTGGCTGCGAGCTGCCAGAGTCCTACATCGCCAAAATGGCTCGCCAAGCCACACTGGATAAGGCTTCCACGTGGGTCAATTTAGAGTATTTGAGTGCTGAACATTATGCTGAAGAATGTCACCTGCTGCCCTCACCCGTGATGCAAGGCACAGGCAAGGGACTCATCAAAACGTTTTTTTATCCAGGCTTCACAAGCAAAACTGGCGGCTTATTGCGCGAACCTGATTTGTTTGAATGGCAAGCCGCATTCGATAAAGCACAGTGGCTCAAATCGCAAAACATTGATTGGCAACGTGATAGCAATGAGCGCATCGTCTCTCTGTTTTGTTATGAGCCAAAGGCGCTTTCTGCTTTGCTAGATGAACTGAAAGACAGCGATCAACCTACGCTATTGCTTGTGACCGCAGGCCGTGCCACGCAAGTGATGAATACCTTGAAAGCCATATCCAATAAGGCTTTGCGCATTCATTACCTTCCCTATCTCACGCAAGATGACTATGACCACTTGCTTTGGACAAGCGACTTCAGCTTCGTGCGAGGCGAAGACTCACTCGTTCGCGCTATGTGGGCGGGCAAACCTTTTGTGTGGCAAATTTATCCGCAAGATGATGATGCGCATCACGCTAAGCTGGAGGCCTTTTTGGATGTGTATCTTCAAGGTGTAGAGGCGGCGACAGCAGCGCAAATTCGTATTGCGCATCGTCTGTGGAATGACCTTGATGTTTCACAGAATCGGCCCGCAAGCCATATCCTGCTTGGCCTGCACGAGTGGCGAATTGCCAGTCTTGTGCAGCGTGACCTCTGGGCCAATCAGCAAGACTTAGTCAGTCAATTACTGCGGCTGCAACCCCAATCACGGGCTTAGTAATCCCCCGTACTCGCCATACTCTCAAATCGTGTCAGATTTTTGAGGAAGGTCAATTTGGTCGTGCCCGTGGGGCCATTACGCTGCTTGGAGATGATAACTTCGGCGACGCCCGGCTCTTTGCTGGCTTCTTTGAGGTAGTAGTCGTCGCGGTAGATGAACATAATCACGTCAGCATCTTGCTCGATCGCGCCCGACTCGCGCAAATCGCTCATCATGGGGCGTTTGTCGGTACGGGACTCTACGCCGCGACTGAGCTGCGACAGCGCAATGATAGGACATTGCAGCTCTTTAGCCAGCATTTTGAGGCCGCGCGAAATCTCGCCAATCGCAGTAGCTCGATTTTCGTCACTCATGCTGCTTGATACGCTCATCAGCTGCAAATAATCGACGACGATCAAACCCAGCTTTCCGCATTGGCGAGAGAGCCGGCGTGCGTTGGCGCGCAGCTCGCTCACGGTCAGGCCAGCGGACTCATCGATGTGCAAAGAGACGGTTCGGAGCTTCTCCACTGCCTCAGTCAAACGCGGCCATTCGTCGTCTTTTAGTTTGCCTGTTCGCAGGCGCTGCTGGTCAATACGACCAATCGATCCGACGACACGAATCGCTAATTGCGAGGCGCCCATTTCCATCGAAAAAATGGCCACAGGCAAGCCTTCGTTCAGCGCCACATGCTCAGCGATATTGACCGCCAGCGCCGTTTTCCCCATCGATGGACGAGCCGCAAGAATAATTAAATCACCCGCTTGAAAGCCTGAAGTCTGACGATCAAGATCGTAAAAACCCGACGCCACACCTGTGATGTCGTTTGGATTTTTACTCATCTCCTCGACACGATCCAGCAGCTCGACCACCAGCGTGTCCATGGACTGAAAGCCTTGCTTGTTGCGTGCGCCCTCTTCACCAATTTTGAAAATCTTTTGCTCAGCGTCGTCTAGAATTTTTTCAACTGCAAGCCCTTTTGTATTAAAAGCTTGTGTCGCAATTTCGTCACTGGCGCTGATGAGCTTGCGCAAAATGGCTCGCTCGCGCACGATCTCGGCGTAGCGACGGATATTGGCGGCGCTAGGCACATACTGCGCCAGCGCATTCAAGTAATTAATGCCGCCCACTTCGTCGGCTTTGCCAAGGCTTTGCAGCGCCTCAAAGACCGTAATCACATCGGCAGGCTTGGTCGCGTTAATCAGCTTGGAGCAAGCGGCAAAAATCAAACGATGCTCGTAGCGGTAAAAATCATCTTCTTGCACGGCGTCGCCAATGCGATCCCAGGCGCTGTTGTCTAGCAACAAGCCGCCCAGCACGCTGGACTCGGCCTCCATGGAATGCGGCGGAATACGCAACTGCGCGACGGGTAGCTCGCTGGCGTAATCAGTAAAGGTTTGCTCGCTATAAGCGGGCGTATCGAGGGTAGGGAGTTCTATGGACATAGCAACAAATGAAAAAGGGTTTTGATCCTAACGAATCAAAACCCTTGTGTCACTGCACAAGCTTGTGCAATGTTTGTGGATAACCCTGTTTAACTTTAAGAGTTAAGCGGTCTCTCCGTACACAGACACCGTGATCTCAACAACCACATCGGTGTGCAAAGCCACAGATACCGCACTGTCGCCAACCAATTTGATCGGGCCAGTAGGCATACGGATTTGCGCTTTCGTTACAGCGAAACCAACTTTTGTTAGTTCTTCTGCAATGTCGTGGTTGGTGACAGAGCCAAACAAACGACCATCGACACCCGCTTTTTGCGTGAGTTTGATCGTGGTGCCAGCCAATTTTTCGCCAATCGCTTGTGATGCGGCGAGTTTTTCGGCGGCAGCTTTTTCAAGTTCAGCACGCTTTGCTTCGAATTCTTTGATGGCGTTAGCAGTCGCGCGTTTAGCGTGGCGGCCTGGAATCAAAAAGTTACGGGCATAGCCGTCTTTCACTCGAACGACATCACCAAGGTTACCAAGGTTGACAACTTTTTCTAACAGAATAATTTGCATGATCGTTGTCCTTCCTTAGATGCTGTGCTGATCGCTGTACGGCAACATCGCCAATTGGCGAGCGCGCTTGATAGCGGTGTTGAGTTGGCGCTGATAAATCGCGCGAGTGCCTGTCAAACGGGCGGGGATAATTTTGCCGTTTTCGGCTAAAAAGTCGCGCAGTGTATCCACGTCTTTGTAGTCAATCTCAACAACATCAGCCACGGTGAAGCGGCAATAGCGCTTGCGTTTAAATAGCAAGGATTGGGTATTGCGCTTTGGGCGCTTATCTGCATTTTTCTTAAAACGTGATGGTCCGGCCATGATGGACTCCTATTTAATTAATTTCAAAAGATTCAATTTGAACGATGAGTTTTTTACTTTTGGCACTGTGTCGTAAAAAACCATCTAACTTCAGTTTGCTGCCAAGCGGCGTGCTCACTAGGGTTTGCGCAACCAGTCCGAAAGCGACACCTGAGAGATTAACCGTTGCATCGTGACCATTTAGATCAGTTGAAAGATGCTCAATTTGCATATCTAGCGCGGGAACACCAGCTGGTGTGTAGCGCAGGGATTGCCTCTCTTGTAGTGTGCCTGTAACTTGGTAGCGGTTCACCTTTAGTGGCGTTCGTCGCGCTGCTGGCCTGCAAACTCCGCTTGCTGTGTCTTGCGAGCTTCTTCGCGCTCAACCGTTTTCATCATTGAAGATGGCGCGGTTTCAGCTGTCTTTTTGACCACGGTCAAATGACGCAACACAGCATCGTTAAATTTGAAAGCGTGCTCAATTTCTTCCATCACAGCTTGATTGGCTTCGATGTTGATACACAGGTAATGGGCTTTTGCGAGCTTGTTAATCAGGTAAGCCAATTGACGGCGACCCCAATCTTCCACACGGTGAATGACACCGCCACCAGCGGTGATCATGCCCTTGTAGCGCTCCAGCATGGCTGGGACTTGTTCGCTTTGATCGGGATGGATCAGCAAAACGATTTCATAATGACGCATAGACTCTCCTTGAGGATAAAAGCTAC
>CANFWH010000054.1 GCA_947450645.1 Comamonadaceae bacterium
ATTGATAGGAATAGAAAGACATGGGACAAAAAATCCACCCCACCGGTTTTCGCCTATCGGTGAGCCGTAACTGGACCAGCCGTTGGTACGCAAGCAACCGCGATTTCGCGGGCATGCTCGCCGAAGACATCAAGGTTCGTGAGTACCTCAAGCTGAAGCTGAAAAACGCATCAGTGTCAAAAGTTTTGATCGAGCGCCCTGCAAAGAACGCCCGCATCACCATTTTCTCCGCTCGTCCAGGCGTTGTGATTGGTAAAAAAGGCGAAGACATTGAGTTGCTCAAAAAGGACTTGGCTGCCAAGTTGGGCGTGCCAGTCGCAGTCAACATCGAAGAAGTGCGTAAGCCTGAACTCGATGCTAAATTGATTGCTGACTCGATCACGCAACAGCTCGAGAAGCGCATCATGTTCCGCCGTGCGATGAAACGTGCCATGCAAAACTGCATGCGCATGGGCGCACTCGGCATCAAGATCATGTCAGCTGGTCGTTTGAACGGCATCGAAATCGCACGTACCGAATGGTACCGCGAAGGACGCGTGCCACTTCACACACTGCGTGCAGACATTGACTATGGTTTCTCCGAAGCTAAAACCACCTACGGCATCATTGGTGTCAAGGTTTGGGTTTACAAAGGCGATACTTTAGGCCGTGGCGCTAAGCCTGTGGAACTGGTTCCGCTAGAGGATGAACGCAAGCCACGTGGCCCACGCCGCGATGGTCCTGGTAGTGATCGCCCGCGTACGCCAAGTACAGGTCGTCGCCCAACAGGAACGAATACAGCACCCACGGACGGCAGCGATAAACCCGCTGAAGCCACAGGTGATGCCGCTATCAAAACCACCGTTAAGCGCGTACGCAAAGTCGCCGCGCCAGAGTCCAGCACGAGCGCTGCACCCTCTGACGGTAAAGGAGCATAAACATGTTACAACCCGCTCGTCGTAAATATCGCAAAGAGCAAAAAGGCCGCAATACGGGCATTGCCACACGTGGCAGTTCCGTTGCGTTTGGCGATCATGGTCTCAAGTCTATTGAGCGTGGTCGTTTGACTGCGCGTCAAATTGAGTCTGCGCGCCGTGCCATTTCCCGTCACGTCAAACGTGGTGGTCGTATTTGGATTCGCATCTTCCCAGACAAGCCGATCTCTAACAAACCTGCAGAGGTGCGTATGGGTAACGGTAAAGGCAATCCCGAGTACTACGTGGCTGAAATTCAGCCAGGTAAAGTGCTGTTCGAGATTGTCGGTGTGCCCGAAGAACTCGCGCGTGAGGCGTTCCGCTTGGCTGCTGCCAAGTTGCCCTTGCGTACCACTTTTGTCAGCCGCATGATTGGCGCTTAAATACAAGGAACACCTAGATGAAAGCTGCCCAAACAAATAAAACCCTGCGTGACAAAGACGTTGCTGGCCTCACCGCTGAAGTCAAAGAGCTTCAAAAAGCGCACTTTGGTCTTCGTATGCAGAAAGCCACACAGCAATTGACTAACACTGCGTTAGTTGGTAATGCGCGCCGTGATGTTGCTCGTGCCAAGACGATTCTTGCGCAAAAACAAGCTGCTAAATAATTAAGGAATACGCAAAATGACAGAAAAAACATCTCTCACGCGCACCTTGATTGGCAAGGTTGTTAGCGACAAACGAAGCAAGACAGTGACCGTGCTAGTTGAGCGCCGCGTGAAGCACGAGCTTTACGGAAAAATTGTTGGTAAATCCAGCAAATACCACGCGCACGACGAAAACGGTTCATACCACATGGGCGATATGGTCGAAATTACAGAATCACGTCCTTTGTCCAAAACCAAAAACTGGGTCGTCACACGACTCGTTGAGAAAGCGGTGTTGGTTTAATCGCTAGTGCTACTTTGTGATTTATCACATTTAAAACGGCTCAAGTTTTCTTGGGCCGTTTTTGTTTTTACAATCCATCTTTATATTTTTTATTCTGAACGGAGCATCTCATGATTAAAGTCGGCGACACACTACCTCACGCAACGCTAATGGAATTTTCTGAAGTAGAAGGCAATGGCTGCTCCATTGGCCCCAATGCCGTTGATACAGCCAAGGCCACAGCTGGGAAAACCATTGCGCTATTCGCCCTGCCAGGTGCGTTTACACCTACTTGCTCTGCTAAGCATGTACCTGGTTATGTAGAGCACTTTAATGATCTCAAAGCTGCTGGCGTGGATGAAATTTGGTGCATCAGCGTAAACGATGCATTTGTGATGGGCGCTTGGGCGCGCGATCAAAAAACCGAAGGAAAAGTCCGTATGCTGGGTGATGGTAGTGCGGCATTCACGCAGGCAACAGGCCTGACGCTTGATTTGGGCGCGCGCGGGATGGGACTTCGTTCCAATCGCTACTCTATGCTTGTCAAAGATGGCAAAGTTGTGAGCCTGAACGTGGAAGGCCCAGGAAAGTTTGAAGTCAGTGACGCGGCGACACTGCTTGCGCAAGCCAAGACTAAATAAAAATCAGCCGAAATGCTGAACGGCGTAGGCTACGCCAAGAGCGATCACCGCAAAAATCACAAGGGCAGCAATACGCTGTGCAAGCTGGTCTTTGGACGAGGGAAGGGCGTGTGATGCGCCTGCATCAATAGGCTTGTCACCTTTCAGCATGGGTGTGATCAAGTTTTGATTCTTCTTGAATAGGTAAAATAAAATCGCTGCAACGTGCAAGCAGACGAGCAAGATGATGATCCATTTACCCCAGTGCTTGTGATAGCTGGTTGCTAAGCCAGATGTGACGGCACTGACAAACTTAACCAACGGCCCTTGGCTTGCGATGTCGTCATCGCTCATCAAGCCAGTGCTGACTTGTGCAATCAGAATGAAGAGCAATCCCCAAACGGACAAAGATCCAAGCGGGTTATGCCCGACCTCGTGCTCTGGCTTGCCTTGTCCACGCAGATAGCGAATGATAGTCAGCGGCGAATAAAAGAACTGTTTAAACCGTGACCAGTGCCCCCCCACAAACCCCCAGACCACACGAAATAGCAGCAAAGCGATGATGCAATAGCCAAGGCGGAAATGCCACTCCATAGCATCGCCGCCCACTTGTCCAGAAATAAGGGAGGAGACGACGCAAAAAGCAAGAAGCCAATGAAAAACACGAGTTGGCAAATCCCAGACTCGCAGTAATCGCTCATTCATGCAAGTTGTCATTTCTAGCAATCTCAAGTTGATGGTCAACAACGTCTTTGTATTTAATTAAATTGCTGGCGTGCCACCGCTTAATTAACCACATCACACCAGCAACTAATAAACCAAAGACGGTAATCGCACCAAAGGATGAAAGACCGTGGCCAGTCGAATACGTATATCCGATACCAAGCGAGAGGATACATAACTGCTCATTGAAATTTTGTACGGCAATAGACCTGCCTGCGCCCATCAAATTATGTCCACGGTGTTGGAGCAGTGCATTCATAGGAACAACCAAATAGCCACCAAAAGCGCCAAGCAGTACAAGAAAGGGCGCTGCCACCCAAACGTTATCAATAAAGTTGAGTAACAAAATAAGTAATCCCATGCCAATACCAAGAGGCATCACGCTAGGGGCTTTTTCTAAGCGGCAATAAAGCGAGGCGATGATGGCGCCAGCAGCCGTTCCAACCGCCACCACACCAACAAGATTGGAAGACTGAGTCGTGGAGTAACCAAGTGCGGCGGCGCTCCACGCCAAGACGATGTAGCGCAGATTACCACTAACACCCCAAAACAAAGTAGTCGTGGACAGCGAAATCTGCCCCAGCTTGTCTTGCCATAAGCGCTTATTACATAGCCAAAAATCGGGTAATAAAGTAAAGAGATTTTTAGGCATAGGGCGTAAAATCACGTCGGTTTTAGGAATGCGCAGATTAAACCAAGCCGCCGCCGCATAGACAAAAATAAGCACGCAAATAGCGGCCTCAGGAGGGGTATCAACGCCAAGATCAATAATGGGGAAATTAAAGGACAGCAAGAGCTTAGATACACGGTGTCCGACAAGCTGCCCACCCAGTACCACACCAAGAATAATGGAGGAAATGGTGAGTCCTTCAATCCAGCCATTGGCTTTAACTAGTTGAGAGGAAGGTAAAAGCTCAGTCAAAATACCATATTTAGCAGGCGAATAGGCTGCTGCACCAAGACCAACAACCGAGTAAGCGATCAGGGGATGTGTACCAAACAGCATCATTAAGCAGCCAACCACCTTGATGCCATTGCTATAAAACATGACGCGTCCTTTTGGAACGGCATCGGCAATCGCGCCCACAAAAGGCGCTAGCAGTACATAAAACAAAGCAAAGATAGGCACTAAAGCGGCGCCATGCCAATCAGGCGAATAAACGCTACGGAGCAATTGAACGGCAACAATAAATAAAGCGTTATCGGCTAGCGAGCTAAAAAACTGCGCCAGCATGATGGTGTAAAAACCGCGTTTCATAAATTCAATATGTAAAAATTACTTTAGTCGAATCGCAACGCGACGTGCAATCGCAACGCCAAGTCCCGCTCCTAGGCCTGCCAGCAAAATCGCAATCGTACTGCTAAATCCATAGCCTGGGGCGAACAAGTCAAAGCCTAGTAAGCGGCCAATGCCAAACGCAATAAGCGAGCCCAGCACAAAGCCTGCCGCGTCGGTAAGTCCTTCGATCCAAGGTGATTTTGAATTCATAGTGCGAGCAGTGTACAGCCTCTACTACACTTGAGGGATGACTAGTGTCGATAATTCCCGCCCCATTCTTGCAACCATTCATTTAGATGCGCTACGCAGCAATTTGGCGCGTATCAAAACCGCGACTACTCTAGCGGGGGACGCCAAGGTTTGGGCGGTCGTTAAAGCTAATGCGTATGGGCACGGCGTGCGGCATACTTTTGAAGGACTACGCGGCGCAGATGGCTTCGCTTGCCTTGATTTAACTGAGGCCGAGGCTATACGCAGCATGGGCTGGCGCGGGCCTGTGATGCTTTTAGAAGGGGCATTCAGTGCGCGTGATTTAGAGACTTGCTCGCGTTTGAATCTGTGGCACGTGATTCACTGCGAACAGCAAATCGACTGGCTCGCGGCACATAAAACCAACGAGCCACAGCGTGTTTTTTTGAAGCTCAACTCGGGCATGAATCGCCTTGGCTTCAAACCCGCGCAATACCGCGCAGCCTATGCGCGGTTGACGGCACTGTCGCAAGTCGCTGAAGTTTCGCACCTCACGCATTTCAGCGATGCGGATAACGACAGTTTTGCTGGCATAACCAAAATGTCTCAGCAGTGGCAATGCTTTCAAGCGACAACACAAGATTTAGATGGGGAGAGCTCGCTTGCCAACAGTGCGGCAGCCTTGCACCTTGGCAGGCCGCACGGGGATTGGTCTGGCGGAGATTGGGTGCGTGCTGGCGTGGCACTGTATGGTGGTGCACCAGACTATCCTGCACAAACGGCAGGCGATTGGGGCTTGCGGTCCGCCATGACGCTTTCAAGCCGCATTGTGAGCGTGCAAGAGATTGCCGCTGGTGATGCCGTGGGCTACGGCAGCGCCTTCGTTGCAGACCACACGATGCGCATTGGTACGGTAGCTTGCGGCTACGCGGACGGATATCCAAGGCACGCAAGCCTGGCATCTCATGGCGTGCCCGTGTTCGTTGACGGGCAGCGCACGCGCACGCTGGGGCGTATCAGCATGGATATGCTCGCCGTCGATCTCACCACACTACCCAGCAGCGGTTTTGGTAGTCGCGTGACTTTGTGGGGACACGCCGATCCGCTAGATACCAAGAGCGCCGTGCTCTCGATTGATGAAGTCGCCGCCGCCGCCGCCACGATTAGCTACGAGCTCATGTGCGCGGTCGCAGCGCGTGTTCCTTTTGTTGTGATGGAATAAGGAGACGTTCATGCTTTGGATCAAATCTTTGCATATTGTTTTTGTGGCTTCGTGGTTTGCTGTGCTTTTTTATTTGCCGCGCATCTTTGTCAATTTAGCGCAGGTTGACTCATCAAGCGTCGCTGAGTACCAGCGCCTCATTGGCATGGCCGAACGCCTCTCGCGCTTCGGTTTGATTTTGTTTATTCCTGCGCTTGGGTTTGGTGCGTGGCTGTGGCTCGCCTATGGCATTGGCGCAGGGCAGATGTGGTTCTATGCCAAGCTGGGCATGGTTTTACTGGCGCTGGGGTATCACCATGCATGCTCGTCGATTTTGCGTCAATTTAAAAACAACGTGAATCAGCGAAGCCACACTTGGTATCGCTGGTTTAACGAAGTGCCCGTGCTCCTGCTTCTTGTGATCGTGATCTTGGTAGTTGTGAAGCCGCAACTATAAACATGGCAAAACGCATGGCACGTCTGCAAGCCGCACGGAGCGGAGCTTCTGGGCTTGCCTTGCCGCTAGCCCTTGTCTATTGTGGCCTCGTGGCCTATGCTAGTTTGTATCCGTTTGTCGGCTGGCAATCGCAAGGCGTGATGCCGTGGGCATTTGCACTGGCGCCATTGCCCAAGTATTGGAGTGGATATGATGTTGCAATCAATGTCATCGGGTATGTGCCGCTTGGGTTTTTAACTGCCATCGCGTGGCATGGACGAGCAGGACATGGGCGTACGCACAGCGTTTGGTTTGCAACTCTGTTTGCGCTCACGCTTTCGTTTGCTATGGAGGCGCTGCAAACCTATCTTGCCCCGCGCGTTGCGTCCAATGTCGATTGGGCGCTCAACACGCTGGGCGGATATGTTGGTGGCATGATCGCCTGGACGGCTGATCTGCTTGGGCTTTTGCGTCTATGGTCGCGCTTTCGCGAACAGCGGTTTCAAGCTGGATCTGGCTTTGCGCTTGGCTTACTGTTGCTGTGGCCGCTGGCGCTGCTCTATCCCACGCCCGTGCCGCTTGGGCTTGGGCATGGGCTTGGGCAATGGCTAGAGCTAGAAACACAGGTGCTCCCTGATAGAGCCGAGTCGATCATTATTTCGCTGGGGCTTTTGGTGCCTTTGCTCATTAGCTATGCCGTTACGCCAAAGCTTTTAAATCGTTTGATTTCGCTGACCCTGCTTGTGCTCGCAGCACTGGGCATCACAACACTTTCGAATGGACTCAGCTTTGGCCCTGAGCACGCCACCGTGTGGCTACATGCGCAGTCGCACTGGGGTTTATGGCTAGGAGTTGCTGTTGGTGCGTTATTGTTGCCCACGACGCGTAGGCTTTGTTGGGCACTGGCGTTCTTGTTGCTGCTGCCCCAGCTTTTGTTGCTCGGAATCATGGCCAACGATCCCTATTTCACCGAGACACTCAGCATTTGGGAACGTGGTCAGTTCATCCGCTTTTATGGTGCAACGCAGTGGCTAGGGCGGCTGTGGCCGTATGCGGCGCTGGCGCTCATCATCTCCAATATCACCTGGCCACGCAAAAATTAAAATAGTGCAATGACAACATCACCCCAAAAACAATACTACGAACGGCACATCTTTTTTTGCCTGAACGACCGCGACAAAAGCAAAGGCGAAGCTGCCTGCGCGCACCACAACGCTAACGACGCGTTTACGCATTGCAAGCAAGTCGTAAAAAATGCGGGGCTGGCTGGCGAGGGCAAAGTGCGCGTCAATAAAGCTGGCTGCCTAGACCGCTGCGCGGGCGGCCCGATTGCGGTGGTCTACCCCGAAGGCGTGTGGTACAGCTACGTGGATACGCATGACATTGACGAAATTGTGGAGAGCCATTTGAAAAATGGCAAAGTCGTCGAGCGACTTGTCACGCCTGCTGGCGTGGGCAGATGAACGCACTCAAAATTTATTTGCAGCCTGCAAGTCTCAGGATGCTGGCGCTGGGCTTCTCCGCAGGCCTGCCGCTGCTCTTGGTGCTGGGCACGTTGTCGTTTTGGCTACGCGAAGCGGGCGTGAGCCGCGCCACTATCGGGCATCTCTCGTGGGTCGGTTTGGCTTACGGCTTTAAGTGGGTGTGGGCGCCGTTGGTAGATCGCGTGACGCTGCCAATACTCGGACGCTTGGGTCGCCGCCGTTCATGGCTTTTGCTGGCCCAAATGGGAGTGATGGTAGGGCTGGTGGGTATGGCGATGAGTGACCCGAAAGAGTCCTTAAACGTCATCGTGTGGTGCGCGCTCTTGGTCGCGTTTTCTAGCGCCACGCAAGACATTGCACTCGATGCTTTTCGTATTGAATCTGCCGATACTAGCATGCAGGCTGCACTTGCGGCCAGCTATCAAACAGGCTACCGCCTTGCCATGATTTGGGCGGGAGCGGGCGTACTGTGGATCGCTGCCAGAAGCGAAATGCCCAACACAACCGCCTACGCGCAAGCCCCATGGACTATGGCTTACAGCGTAATGGCACTCTCGATGTTGGTGGGCGTGTTCACGGTTTTATTCTCTAAAGAGCCCGCGCAAATACAAGCCATCACACCTGCTAAAAATCTACGTGAGTGGTTGCAAGTGGCGCTCATCAATCCATTCGCAGATTTTTGTAAACGCTACGGTTGGCAGGCGGTTTTGATCCTCGGGCTGATCGCCACGTACCGCATCTCCGACATCGTGATGGGCATCATGGCCAATCCGTTTTATGTGGACATGGGCTACACCAAAGATGAGGTCGCAGCCGTTACCAAAATCTACGGTGTGGCGATGACGCTGCTGGGCGCATTCATTGGTGGCGCACTCGCTCCCAAGGTCGGCGTGATGCGATTGATGATGGCAGGCGCGGTGCTGTCTAGCCTCACCAATTTGCTCTTCGTCTGGCTCGGTTCGCGCGGTCACGATGTCAACGCCTTGATTGCCGTTGTCTCTGCCGATAACCTCGCCAGCGGTATTGCCAGCGCCGCGTTTATTGCGTATTTGTCCAGCCTCACGAACATCAACTACACCGCCACCCAGTACGCGCTGTTTAGCTCGCTGATGCTGTTGCTCCCCAAATTTTTAGCGGGCTTTTCGGGGGAGTTTGTCGATGCGCAAGGCTATGCGCATTTCTTCACGGGCACGGCGCTTTTGGGCTTGCCCGTACTGGGGTTGGTGTGGTGGGCTGCGCGGATGCAAAACCGCAGCAACTTACCGACCAGCAGCTAGCCGTTCAATCTTCAAACCTTTGGCGGTACGAGGCGGGAAGCCCTTCCATGCGGCTGGATCAAAGTACGCGTCCATGCCAGCGTCGCCCTTTAGGTATTTGCCAAGCCAAGCGGTGATGTAGTGCTCGG
>CANFWH010000055.1 GCA_947450645.1 Comamonadaceae bacterium
AGATGTGCCTACTTCGTTTTGTTTCAAAGCAAACGCAATTTGCTCTTCCGTGTATCGGCTCTTCTTCATAGCATGTCTCCCTTTTGAGGTTGAAAATCATGCCAGAATTTCTACTTTTAATTGCTCCGTTTTATTGGGGGAGGGTCAACCATTTTTTTTGCAGTAATCGCGTTGCTTTAAAGATCGTTTCTCAAGGTGATTGGCGACGGTTCGTAAGTCATTCAACAAGTCTTCATCAGAAACTCGCTGCCGTGTATCAGTAAGTTCAAATTTCATCAGTTTTTGCACTCAAACCGACCTCTTTGAGCTGCTGCAAGCGCACGCCAGGAAACCACTCTACGAATTGACTCAAGGTTGCGCCATCACGCAGGTTGTCAAATAACGTGGCAACAGGTACACGCGTGCCTGAAAAGCAGGGCGCGCCGCTCATGATGTTGGGATTTCGGGTGATGGGTTCCATGGGGTCGATTTAAGGCGACTGAGATAAGTGGCTATGCCGCGTGCGCAGCAGTGTGATTTTTACGAACATACGCTCGCATCATGTCATTGACTCTGGTTTGCCAGCCCCTGCCTGTAGACCGCAACGCTTCAATCACGTCGGCATCAAAGCGGATGGTGGTGGACACTTTTGTTGGCGCTACTTGTTTGCCGCGTGGTTTGATGCCAAGCGCAGCGTGTAGCTGAGCAGGAATCACCTCGCTGGCGGGTTTAAACAGCGCAAAGTCAGCAGCAGTTAGCTCGCGCACTTCGCCACTTGCGTCAATCATGGGGGAACGTTTGTTCATATTCTTTCACCTCTTTTAGATAAATTGCGCTCACTGATGTTTTTGGCATTTTTATGTGGGTCAAATTCAATTTGCATTGGTCTTATTGTAGTAACAAAATCGAAGAAGGCGCCGTCCAATTATCTTGGAAGATAAAATCCAGCCCGTGCGCCTAACCTCTATCAAGCTCTCGGGCTTCAAATCCTTCGCCGATCCCACACATTTCCAGCTTCCCGGCCAATTGGTCGGTGTCGTTGGACCGAATGGTTGCGGCAAATCCAACATCATCGACGCGGTGCGCTGGGTGCTGGGCGAGAGCCGAGCCTCCGAGCTGCGCGGCGAGTCTATGCAGGACGTGATTTTTAATGGCACGAATACGCGCAAACCTGCCAGCCGCGCCAGTGTGGAGCTGGCGTTTGACAACGCTTCGCACCGCGCAGGCGGGCAGTGGAACCAATACGAAGAAGTGGCGGTGCGCCGAGTGCTCACGCGAGACGGCACGTCCAGCTACTACATCAACAACCAAGCGGTGCGCCGCCGCGATGTGCAAGACGTGTTTTTGGGCACAGGGCTTGGCCCCCGCGCCTACGCCATCATTGGACAAGGCACGATTTCCCGCATCATCGAGTCGCGTCCCGAAGAGCTGCGCTTGTTTTTAGAAGAGGCCGCTGGCGTCTCCAAATACAAAGAGCGTCGCCGCGAAACTGAAAATCGCATCCACGACACAGAAGAAAACCTCACGCGCGTGACGGACATCTTGCGTGAACTGAACGCCAACTTAGAAAAGTTGGAGCGCCAAGCCGAAGTCGCCAAGCGTTACCAAGGCTTGCAAGCGGACGTCACGCTGAAGCAGCATCAGCAATGGTTTTTAAAACGCGCCGAGAGTTTGGGCGACCAAGGCAAGCTAGCGGCAGAAGTGCTGGAAGCGACCAATAAGTTAGAAGCCAGCATGGCCGATTTGCGCCGCGCCGAAGCAGATTTAGAGTCGATTCGCCAATCGCATTACGAGGCAGGTGATGGCTTGAATGCCGCGCAAGGCTTGCTGTATGAGGCTAGTACCGAAGTTGGAAAGCTAGAGGCGGAAATTCGATTCGTGGTGGAAGGGCGCGTTCGCGCTGTGGCTCGCATCGCGCAGATCGCCGAGCAGCTTTTGGAGTGGAAAACGCGAGCCGATATCGCCGCGCAACATCAACAAGATTTGGAGTCGATGGAAGCGGGCGCGGAAGAGCACGCGATCACATTAGCTGCGCAATTAGAAGACATTGAAACGCAAACCCCCGAGCTGGAAGCCTTGCTGGATAAGGCTCGCGGCAAGGTCACTGCGCAGCGCACGCAGGTTGTGCAAGTGCAGCAGCAGATTCAAGTGCTAGCCGCCGAGCAGCGAGGGATTGACGAGCAATCGCGCAATATGGAGCTACGCCGCGAGCGCTTGGCCGCGCAGCAAAAAGAAGTGGCTGCGCCTGATAGCGCGAAGTTGCAAGCCTTGGCCGAAGAGCTAGAGATGGCAAAAGAGATTGCGCTGGAAGGCGCAGCCAGACTTGAAGACTTGCGCGAGCAAGTGCCTGCAAGCGATGAAGCACGGCGCTTGGCGCAGGCCGCCGCTACTGGCGAATCAGCCAAATTAGCGGATACACAGGCACGCCTAGATGCGCTGCAAACGCTGCAAGCGCAGGTGATTGCGAACGATCGTTTAAAGCCGTGGCTAGCCAAACATGGGCTCGATCATTTAACAAAATTATGGACGAAGTTGCATATCGAAAAAGGCTGGGAAGCCGCACTGGAAGCGGCTTTGCAAAGTCGTATGGGTGCGCTAGAAGTGAGCCGATTGGAAATGTTGACGTCGTTTGTGGCGGATGCACCCCCCGCTAAATTGAGTTTTTATGCACCAGCAACTAGCGGCGCAGCTATGACTCAGACGAACGCCTTGATGCGTTTAATCAAAACTTCAGACGCTAATCAACAAAGTTTGATGAACGACTGGCTGCACGGCTGTATGACAGCAGATTCACTGGATGCAGCTTTGAAAGCACGTGAGCAATTAGCCGCAGGCGAAGTGATCTATACGCCGCAAGGTCATGCCGTCACTCGCACCTCCATTTCGTTTTATGCAGCGGAAGGCGAACAAGCGGGGTTACTTGCTCGCGCTCAAGAAATTGAAAATTTAGACAAGCAAACCAAAGCGCAAACTCTGATGGCGCAAGACACGCGGACTGCTTTGCAGCGTGCCGAAAGCCATTACGCGGAGGTGTCTAGACAACTTAGCAAAGCGCAAAGCGAAGCTAGCAGGGCTCAAGCGGCAAGCCACGATTTAGAGATCAAGTGGACAACGCTGTCGCGCCAAGTGAGTGAAGCGCAGGCCAGAAGCAGCCAGTTGGCAGCCGATGTGGCTGAAATTGATACGCACATGGCCGAGTTCCAAGAGCGCCGCGTGACGCTAGAGGCGCAGTTCGAAACGCTGGATATTCAACTGGGGGGAGCGCAAGAGGTGGAAGCCGCCCAAGGCGATGGCGTGATTGAAGCGGAGCGCAAGCTAAATGCTCTGCGAGAGCAGCACCGCGCGATTGAACGCCAGCAGCATGAAGCGACTTTCCAAGGCCGAAGCTTAGTGGCGCGCAAAGAAGAGCTGGCTCGTAACATTGCGCTCGGTATTGCGCAGACAGCGAACCTCACGCGTGAGCACGAGCAATTAGATTTAGACCTGTTGCGCATGAACGACGCCGCAGCGCAATCGGGCTTGCAGGCCGCACTGGCATTAAAGTTGGAGCGCGAAACTAGTCTTGCTGCCAAGCGTAGTTTGTATGACGACCTCTCGCAAAAACTGCGTGCCACTGACGAGCGTCGCATGGGCGCCGAGCGCGCGCTCGATCCGCAGCGCAGCCGTATTTCTGATTTGCAATTAAAAGAACAAGCAACACGCCTTGGCGCGCAGCAGTACGAGCAGTTGCTGCTGGATGCGAAAGCTGATTTGGATGCGGTCGAGACCAGCATCACAGCGGGAAGCGTGAAGCTGTGGGGCTTGGCGGGCGAGATTGAGCGTTTGAATCAAGCGATTCAATCGCTTGGGGCGATCAACTTGGCAGCGCTCGATGAGCTAACTGCGGCTCGTGAGCGCAAGACATTTTTGGATTCGCAAATGGCGGATTTGACCGAGGCGCTAACGACTTTGCAAGATGCGATTAAAAAGATTGATGCGGAAACGCGCGATTTGCTAGGCAACACTTTCAACCAAGTCAACGAGCAGTTTGGCTTGATGTTCCCCAAACTCTTTGGCGGCGGCCAAGCCAAACTGATGATGACGGGCGAAGAGATTTTGGATGCAGGTATTGCCGTGATTGCGCAGCCGCCGGGCAAAAAGAATCAGACGATTCATTTGCTCTCGGGCGGCGAAAAAGCGCTGACGGCTATCGCACTCGTGTTTGCGATTTTTATGCTCAATCCCGCGCCGTTTTGTTTGCTGGACGAGGTCGATGCGCCATTAGACGACGCCAATACCGAGCGCTATTCAAAACTAGTCGCCAGCATGTCCGAGCAGACGCAATTCTTGTTTATTAGCCACAACAAAATTGCGATGGAAATGGCCAAACAATTGATTGGCGTGACCATGCAAGAGCAGGGCGTGTCGCGCATTGTGGCGGTGGATATGGAAGCCGCTACGTCCATGCTGGAGTCTTAAGCTTTGCGTAAACTCACGCTATGAGCTTTCGCCTCCAACTCTTTCTAGTCGGTTTTGTCGTCCTTGCGTATTTAGGCGCACGTTGGTGGTGGTTGGAGCGTAAGTTAGAGCAAAACCCCGTATCAGAAACAGATGATGCCCTGCAGGCCTTATCGGGATTGCCTCCCGAGAGGATAGATCCCACGATGTCCAGCCCGCTTGGCTTAGCGGATAGCCCCCCTTTTGAATTTGCTGCGCTGTCTTTGGCAGCACACGAACGCCGCCCCGTGCTGCACCCACAAATTGATTGCATTGCGATGCTAGATATGGACGAGGCAAGCACAGGTGATTTCGCTTTAAGTTTGATGCCCACCACGCGGCGCATTGGCTCTAAGACGTGGCGTGTCGAAGGGTTCAATGCCGTCACTAAAACGTGGGAGAGTGTGGCAGCAGGGCAAACTTATGATTATTTTCAAGCGGGTATTCAGCTTGTCAATCGCAATGGTGCTTTGAGTGACGTTGAGTTCTCTGAGTTTGTGGCCAAGGCCAGTCATTTGGCTGAAAGCCTTGGCGCTTCGGCAGATTTTCCCGAGATGATCTCGGAGGTCGCACGTGCTAAGGAGTTGGAGCAATTCACGCTGGCGCATGACATTTGCTTATCGCTGCACTTGGTGGCTAAGCGCGCTGCGTGGAGCTTTACTTATTTGCAGCAGCACGTGCAGCGTGCGGGTTTTGTGGCGGGCGTGATTCCAGGGCGCTGGGTGTTGGGCTCGTCTGAGCACGAACTCATTGCGCTCACCATCGATGCTCAAGCCGCGATGGCTGATGATGTGGAAGCCGTACCCATTCGCAAGCTCACGCTACTTTTGGATGTGCCACAAGTGTCTAGGGGCGATGCGCATGTTGGCAAACCTTTTGATGCCATGTGCGATGTGGCGATCCGCCTAAGCGCGGGCATGGAAGCAGCGATTGTGGACGAGCAAGGATTGAGCGTCGATGCACAGGCCTTGCAGCGCACGGCCTCCGAGCTGGAAGCCGTTTATGACCGCTTGGATAAGGTGGGCTTGTCCGCAGGCTCAAGCTTAGCCAAACGCTTGTTTTCATGAACGCGCAAACTGAGATTGAATCCCTGCGTGAGCAGTTGCACCGCCTTGCCCATGCCTACTATGTGCTGGATGCACCAACTGTGCCCGATAGCGAGTACGACAGGCTCTTCCAAAGACTAGAAGCGTTGGAGAATGAGCATCCAGAGTTGCAGAGCAAAGATTCGCCCACGCAGCGCGTCGGTGGTGGTTTGTTAAATGCTTTCAGTCAAGTTAAACATACCGTGCCCATGCTTAGTATTCGTACTGAGACAGATACCGAGAGCAGCGGGGCCAAAAGCTTTGATGCACGGATTCGCAAAGAGTTGAAACTCGGCGAGGCAGATAGCCCGATTGAATACGTGGCAGAACTTAAGTTCGATGGTCTTGCCATGAGCCTTCGCTATGAAGATGGCGTGCTGGTGCAAGCCGCCACACGAGGCGATGGTGAAACGGGTGAAGATGTGACGCACAACATTCGCACGATCTATCAAATTCCTTTGAAATTAACTGCGTTGCCGAGCACGTCTTTGTTTGACGACCCATTGCCGCCAGTGGTTGAAGTACGTGGCGAGGTTTACATGCGGCGCGATTCGTTTGAGCAACTGAATGAACGCCAACGCGCCAAGATTGCAGCAGGTCAAAAAGGTGAAAAAACATTTGTCAATCCGCGCAATGCCGCTGCTGGCGCGGTGCGGCAGTTGGATAGCAAGATTGCGGCTGACAGGCCATTGAGTTTTTTTGCCTATTCTGTCGCGCAAGGTTTGCCAGCTAGTGTAACAACGCATTCGCAGACATTGACGCAGTTAAAGAGCTGGGGCTTTCCTGTATCAAGCGATGCGCGAGTGTGCCAAGGTGCAGAAGCACTCGTGCAATTTCACGCCGATATGGCGGCGAAGAGAGATAGCTTGCCATTTGATATTGATGGCGTGGTGTACAAAGTCAATTCGCTTGCAAGCCAAGCACAGCTTGGCTTTGTGAGCCGGGAGCCGCGATGGGCGGTAGCGCACAAATACCCTGCACAAGAGCAAATGACAACGGTGCTGGCGATTGATGTGCAAGTCGGACGAACAGGGAAACTCACGCCCGTTGCAAAATTAGCACCCGTGTTTGTCGGCGGCGTGACGGTGACCAATGCGACGCTCCATAACGAAGACGAAGCCCGTCGCAAAGACGTAAGGGTGGGCGACACCGTCATCGTGCGCCGCGCAGGCGATGTGATTCCTGAAGTGGTGAGCGTGGTCTTAGAAAAGCGGATGCAGGGCGCTCAGATTTTTAGTATTCCCACGCATTGCCCTGTGTGCGGCAGCGTGGCTGTGCGCGAGCCAGGCGAGACGGACACGCGCTGCACAGGTGGTCTCATTTGCGGTGCGCAGCGCAAGCAAGCGATTGAACATTTCGCACATAAACGCGCGGTGTATATCGACGGACTTGGTGAAAAATTGATTGAACAAATGGTGGATGCAGGCATCATCAAAAGCCTGCCAGACCTTTACAAGCTTGGCCTAGCAAACATTGTGGCGCTCGAACGCATGGCAGAAAAGTCTGCGCTAAACGTGATTGCAGCGATTGAAAAATCAAAGCACACCACCTTGCCACGCTTTCTTTTTGGTCTAGGCATCAGGCATGTGGGCGAGAGCACGGCGAAGGCCTTTGCCAAGCACTTTGGCAATATTGACACCATCATGGACGCGGGTTTGGAGCACCTGCAAAACGTCCCCGATGTAGGCCCTGTCGTTGCCAAAAGTTTGCGTGATTTTTTTGATGCGCCATATAACCGCGAGGTGGTCGAGCAATTGCGTGCTTGCGGCTTGACGTGGGAAGAGGGTGCAGGCACTCCGATCGCGCCTCAGCTTTTGGTGGGGAAAACCTTTGTGCTGACTGGTACGCTACCAACGCTTGGGCGTGATGAAGCGAAAGAAATGATTGAAGCGGCGGGTGGAAAAGTGACGGGCTCAGTGAGCAAAAAAACGGACTATGTTGTCGCGGGCACCGAGGCGGGAAGCAAGCTGGATAAGGCACGCGAGCTGGGTGTGGCGGTTTTGGATGAGGATGGATTGCGGGGTTTATGCATACCATAACCCTATCAACACTCATTCCACTTGTATTGCCGCCGTTGCTGGCGTGGCGTGCTTATTCGCGCCTTCGTCGGCTCTTTGGTAGGCAGCGGCTTGGGCGTCTTCGTCCTTGGATTGGTATCGCTATTTATGCTGTTTTGTTGTCAGGGTTAATGTATGTTGCCGTGCCGCACGTGGAGCGCATGGTTTGGATCGCCATTGGTCTTAGCGGCGGTGCCATCATCGGTGTTTTTGCCTTTAAGCAGACGCGATTTGAGGCGACGAAGCAAGGATTGTTTTATACGTCAGAGGTGCGGTACGGTATTTTGATTTCAGCCGTATTTGTTGGGCGTTTGTTATATCGCTTGCTCCAGATATATTGGCTTGAACCCACGCTACCTAGAACATTTGAAAGCTTCGCCAGCAGTCTGCTAACGATGGCCGTTTTTGGGTTATTGGCAGGCTACTATTTAAGTTTCTCAACGGGACTGATTCGTTGGCGTAAGCGTTATTTTAAAAGTAGGCTTCAGCGTGCTGGAAGGTCACAGTGATGTGTAGCAACGTCGTAGCAATGACGCGCCCTCGACTACCATCTACCCATACAAGCATAAAAGGAGTTTTCATGACAGACAACACGATCCGCTTTGACGACGGCGCAAGCTACGAGCAAATGATGGGGCGCTGGAGCTTGCTGGTGGGCGAGCAATTCATTGACTGGGTTGGCGTATCACCTGGCGCTCGCTGGGTTGACGTGGGCTGCGGCAACGGCGCATTTACAGAGCTCATTGTTCAGCGTTGTAAGCCTCTGAGCGTGCAGGCATTTGACCCATCTGCCGGCCAGCTGTCCTATGCGCGTACTCGTTTGCCGGCTGGTGCGCCTGTGACCTGGGGTGAAGCAGACGCCATGCAGTTGCCAGTAGAGGACGCTTCGTGTGACGCAGCGGTTATGGCGCTGGTGTTGTTTTTTGTACCCAAGCCCGAGGTTGGCGTGGCAGAAATG
>CANFWH010000056.1 GCA_947450645.1 Comamonadaceae bacterium
CCTCAGGTCAGCGCACATCAGATTTCGGTTTGCAATTGCGTGAAAAACAAAAAGTCAAGCGCATGTATGGTGTTTTAGAGCGCCAATTCCGCCGTTACTTTGAAGAGGCAGATCGCCGTAAAGGCAATTCGGGGGCGAACTTATTGTCATTGCTCGAGTCGCGCCTTGACAACGTTGTTTACAGGATGGGTTTTGCATCAACACGTGCAGAAGCTCGTCAGTTAGTTTCGCACAAAGCTATTTTGATTAATGGGCAGTCCAATAACATCCCATCCACATCTGTCAAAGTGGGTGATGTGATTGCTGTTCGTGAAAAATCTAAAAAACAATTGCGCATTTCGGAAGCTTTGCAGTTGGCAACTCAAATTGGTTTGCCTGCTTGGGTAGACGTGAGTGTTGACAAGGTTGAAGGTGTATTTAAAAAATCACCTGACCGCGATGAGTTTGGTGCGGACATTAACGAATCACTTATTGTTGAGCTGTACTCACGTTAAAATCAAAAGTTAGCCGATTTTTACGGCTGACGATAGCTTGCTGCTTATCAGGTTGTGACGGTGTCGTCAATGGCTTGGTAAGCGCCTCAAGAACAGTTTATAAAGGTAATCCCATGCAAAATAACTTGCTCAAGCCAAAAAATATTCAAGTCACGCAGCTGGGTCATAACCGCGCAGAGGTCACCTTAGAGCCATTTGAACGTGGTTTTGGCCACACGATGGGTAATGCAATTCGGCGCGTGCTGCTTTCCTCTATGCAGGGTTTTGCTCCAACCGAGGTCACAATCTCGGGCGTCTTGCATGAATATGCATCGATTGATGGTGTGCAAGAGGATGTCGTGAGCTTGCTACTCAATTTGAAGGGCGTTGTTTTCAAATTACATAATCGTGATGAAGTCACATTGAGCCTGCGTAAAGAAGGCATGGGCGTTGTGACTGCAGCTGATATCCAAACACCTCACGATGTTGAAATTCTGAATCCAGATCATGTCATCGCTCATTTTTCTCAAGGTGGAAAGCTGGACATGCAAATCAAGGTCGAAGCTGGTCGCGGCTATGTTCCAGGAAACATTCGTCGTTACGGTGAAGATCCAGTGCAGTCAATTGGTCGTATTACGATGGATGCATCGTACTCACCAGTGAAGCGTGTGAGCTATAAAGTTGAAAGCGCACGCGTTGAGCAACGTACGGACCTCGATAAACTAGTGCTCGAAATTGAAACAAACGGTATTTTGACAGCAGAAGAAGCTGTACGCGCATCTGCAAAAATACTAGTTGAACAATTGGTTGTTTTTGCACAACTCGAAGGTTCAGAGCTAAGCGCATTTGACGGACCAGCAGGCGGTGCTGCTCGTATTGCAGCACAAAACTACGATCCTGTTTTATTGCGTCCTGTTGACGAACTTGAACTGACCGTACGCTCTGCTAATTGCCTTAAAGCTGAAAACATTTTCTATATTGGTGATCTGGTGATGCGTTCAGAAAATGAACTCTTGAAGACGCCAAATCTTGGTCGCAAGTCATTGAACGAAATTAAAGAAGTACTAGCTTCTCGCGGTTTGACTTTAGGTATGAAGATCGATAACTGGCCACCAGCTGGTTTGGGTGACAAATAAATCACCCACAACTGCGCAGTACCTGATACGGCTGTGCTTTTAATAAAAAACTTTTTAAAGGAAAAATAATGCGCCACGGACTTGGACTACGTAAATTAAACCGCACCAGCTCACATCGTTTGGCTATGCTGCAAAACATGATGAACTCATTGATTGAGCATGAGGCTATCAAAACGACTTTGCCTAAAGCAAAAGAACTACGCCGCGTGGTTGAGCCTATGATTACATTGGCTAAGACACCAACATTGGCTAACAAACGTTTGGCATTTGATCGTTTGCGTGACCGCGATATGGTTGTGAAATTGTTCGCTGAACTTGGACCACGTTACCAAACCCGCCCAGGCGGCTACACCCGTATCTTGAAGATGGGTTTCCGTCAGGGTGACAATGCGCCAATGGCCTATGTCGAACTGGTTGATCGTCCAAATGCGGATGCTGCACCAGCTACTGCTGCAGAATAAACATTGACAATTTGAGTGTGCTGATTGATAATCAACCTCTTACCAAATCTGACGCGCGATGGAGCAGCCTGGTAGCTCGTTGGGCTCATAACCCAAAGGTCGCAGGTTCAAATCCTGCTCGCGCAACCAATAAAAAGGACGTTTACTAGATATAGTAAGCGTCCTTTTTCTTTGGGAAAACCGAAAGGTGATAAATGCAAATTCAAGAAAAACCAAAATTCAGTTCCGCCTTCGAATGGATGGGCGGCGAAGCCAATATCAAAGCATTAGTGGATCGTTTTTATGACCTCATGGACATTGAGACAAGCTATGCCCAATTACGCGCAACGCACGGCACAGATTTAGCAAATGCAAGGCAGCGTTTGTTTTGGTTTCTATGTGGTTGGATGGGCGGACCGCAGCACTATACAGAGCGTTTTGGTCACCCTATGCTACGTGCGCGTCACATGCCATTTGCCATTGGTATTGCAGAGAGAGATCAGTGGCTCGCCTGCATGAACCAAGCGATGCTAGAGACGGGCGTGGATGCTGAACTGCAAAAGCGTCTTAGCGAGAGTTTTTTTCAAACGGCTGATTGGATGCGTAACAAAGGCGTGCCAAACTGAGTCGCTCACAAAGTTATTCGTGCACAACTTTTGCGCGTAGCGTTTTCTTTTCACCGTTTTGACTTTTTACATTTAACCGTGCGCGCTGCGAAGCCTTCGTTGGCTTGGTTTTACGACGGGCTTTCGGTGCAAACTCGACGCTATTGACTAGCTCGTGCAATCGAAGTAGCGCATCCATCTTGTTCATTTCTTGCGTTCGATGGGCTTGCGCCTTCATTACAACCACGCCATCCTTGGTAATGCGGCTGTCTGAGAGTGCTAGAAGACGCTCCTTGACGTCGCTCGGCAGCGTTGAGGCATTGACATCAAAACGCAGATGAATCGCGCTAGAGACCTTATTCACATTTTGCCCGCCAGCGCCTTGCGCCCGCATCGCGGTGAGCGTGATCTCAGTGTCTGGAATCGTCATCATTGTGTGGGTGGAGGTGCGACCCAGAGTCGAACTGGGCTAACTGGATTTGCAATCCAGGGCATAACCGCTTTGCTATCGCACCATCAAATTCATTAGATGAAAAAGGGAAGACACCGTTTTGATGACTTCCCTTGATCTTTGGATTTGGAGCGGGAAAAGAGTCTCGAACTCTCGACCTCAACCTTGGCAAGGTTGCGCTCTACCAACTGAGCTACTCCCGCGAGTGTCTCGAATTATAGCGAGGTTTTTAGTTTTGATCAAGCACTTTTAAGCCCCTACCTTTAATCCTTTAGGTAATGGAAACTTCACGGTCTCTTCCACACCATCCATTTTGCGCACTCTTGTCACCGCCAAAGCACCAAACGATTTGATGCGCGCAATCACCGCTTGCACCAATACATCAGGAGCCGACGCGCCCGCGGTTACGCCTACGCGCTGCACGCCGCTAAGCCACGCTGGTCGGACTTCTTCGGCACTATCGACCATGTAACTTGTGACGCCCAACTTTCTTGCCAACTCGGCCAAGCGGTTGCTGTTAGAGCTGGTCGGACTGCCAACGACGATCATTAAATCGACTTGTGGCGAGAGTACCTTCACCGCGTCTTGGCGGTTTTGCGTGGCATAGCAAATGTCTTGCATCTTGGGCAACCGCACGGTGGGAAATCGTGCGAGCACTGCCTGAGAAATTTCCGCTGCATCATCCACGCTCAGGGTAGTTTGCGTCACCAGTGCCAGCCTTGCCGTCTGCGCAGGCGTGACCTTCGCCACATCGGCGACGTCTTCCACCAAGTGGATACCGCCATCCAATTGCCCCATCGTGCCTTCCACTTCAGGGTGACCTTTGTGGCCAATCATGATGAATTCAAAGCCCTCGCGGGCGAGCTTGGCCACCTCTACGTGCACCTTGGTCACTAACGGGCATGTCGCATCAAACACCGAGAAGCCCCGCGCGGCGGCCTCTAACTGAATCGCTTTGCTGACACCGTGCGCTGAAAACACTAAGGTCGCGCCCGCAGGCACATCGTCTAATTCTTCAATAAAAATTGCGCCACGATTTTTCAGGTCATTCACGACGTAAGTGTTGTGCACGATCTCATGCCGCACATAGATGGGCGCGCCAAATTTTTCTAAAGCACGATCCACAATTTCAATCGCACGATCCACGCCAGCGCAGAACCCACGTGGCTCGGCAAGAATGATCTCTTGCAAGTCGCTCATAAGATGCCCAAAATCTGCACTTCAAACCGTACCGCTTGACCAGCCAGCGGATGGTTGAAGTCGAACTGCACCGAGTCGTCATTCGCGGCTTGCACGGCGCCTGCATAAGTGGCTTGCCCGTCGGGGGTTGGGAACTGCACCACATCACCTACGGCATACGTCTCGTCTTTATCTCCCAATTTTTTGAGCAGATCACGTGCGACCCATTGAACCATGTCAGCGCTGCGCTCCCCAAACGCTGCCAAGCTTGCAGGCACATCAAAGGTCTCGTGCGAACCTTCTGCCAACCCCAGTAGATGGGCTTCGAGCGCAGGTGAGAGCTGCCCCGTACCCAGCGTGAGCGTGGCGGGCTTGTCGTTAAATGTGTTGATGATGTCCACGCCGCTCGTACTAGATAGGCGGTAGTGCAGCGTCAGAAAGGAGTGTTCGGTAATAACCATAGTGTCAATCGTCATAATCCCTCAATTATCCCGCGCATTCATCCTCACCGCTTACATCCTCATGGTACTGACCGATCTCCCGCCCGACGCCCGTCCACGTGAAAAACTGCTCAGCCGAGGCGCGGGCGCTTTGGCGGATAGCGAACTCTTGGCGCTTTTGCTGCGCACGGGCATGCAGGGTAAGAACGTCCTACTGCTTGCGCAGGAGTTGCTGGATGAATTCGGCGGTATCACGGGACTCTTGAATACACCGCCCGAAGCGCTCAAAAAAATCAAAGGCATTGGCCCCGCCAAACGTGCCGAACTGCTCGCTGTGCTAGAGCTGGCAAGGCGTGCGCTCATGGAGCGCCTTGCCGACAAGCCTGTTTTCGAGTCTATTAGTGCGATGCAAGACTATTTGCGCCTGCGTAACGGCAGCCTGCCCTACGAGAGCTTTGCCGTCGCGTTTTTGGACAGCCAGCAGCGCCTGATTGCCTGCGACGAGCTCTTTCGCGGCACACTATCCGCTTCCAGCGTCTATCCGCGCGAAGTGGTCGTGCGCACGCTGCATCACGGCGCAGCAGCAGTCGTTTTGGCGCACAACCACCCCAGCGGCGATGTGCAGCCGTCCGAGGCGGACAAGGCGCTCACCCAAAACCTACGCGCAGCCCTTGCACTGATTGACGTGCGCGTGCTGGACCACATCATTGTGGGAAAAGGCCATGCGCTGTCGATGTTGGAAGCTGGACATTTTTGAGGGGCACGTGATGAAACTAGCCGACCTTCAAACCATACAAGCAGAGCTAAAAGAGCGACTAGCCCGTGAGGCAGAGCAGACAAGGCTTGCCAAAGAGGCTGCCCTGCAAGCCAAGCGAAATATGGCCTCCAGCCACGATCTATTCATGCGTGCCATTGGTAAGGTCACGCCGCTAGAAAGTTCTTCTCCAGCTAAAACAACCTATCGGTTGAGTGATGATTTTGAAGTGGCGCATCTGCTAGAGAACGGCAACTACCGCCGCGCAGGCGTGGGTGTCGATGTGATTAAGCGATTGCAGCGCGGCGATTGGCGTATTCAAAGTGCGTGCGATTTGCATCATCTCACCAGCGACGAAGCTAGAGGCGTGCTCGCAGGCCATATCCAGCAAGGCTTGCACGAGGGCTGGCGCTGCATCCGCGTCATTCACGGACAAGGTTACGGATCAAAAGGCGGCACGCCCGTGCTCAAATCAAAAGTGCAAAGCTGGCTCGTGCAAATGGAAGCGGTGACCGCGTTCGTGCAGGCCAAGCCCGAGCAGGGCGGGGCTGGGGCGCTTGTCGTGCTTTTGGGGTAGTGCGCGACAATCACCCCTTACACCCCAACTATGCAACTTGGCCAATACCTCCTCCCCAACAACGTCTTCGCCGCTCCTATGGCGGGCGTGACGGATCGGCCTTTTCGCAAACTGTGCAAGCGGCTTGGGGCTGGCTACGCGGTATCTGAGATGGTGACTTCGCGCAAGGATTTGTGGAATAGCCTCAAGACCTCGCGCCGCGCCGATCACACGGGCGAAGTCGCCCCCATTAGCGTGCAGATTGCTGGCACCGACGCGCAAATGATGGCGGATGCAGCGCGGTACAACATTGATCGAGGCGCGCAAATCATCGACATCAATATGGGTTGCCCCGCCAAGAAGGTGTGCAACAAATGGGCGGGCTCAGCGCTGATGCAAGACGAGCGCTTGGCGCTGGAGATTGTTGCCGCCGTAGTGAGCGCTTGCTCACCGCAAAACGTCCCGGTGACCTTGAAAATGCGCACGGGCTGGAGCGTCGATAACAAAAATGCCGTGTCGATTGCACGAGCGGCCGAATCGGCTGGTGTGCAGATGTTGACCGTGCATGGCCGCACGCGTGAGCAAGGCTACAAAGGCTTTGCCGAGTACGAGACGATTGCTGCGGTCAAAGCCGCCGTGCGCGTTCCCGTAGTCGCCAATGGCGACATCACCACACCGCAAAAAGCGAAAGAAGTGCTGGCGGTAACGGGCGCAGATGCGGTGATGATTGGCCGCGCAGCGCAGGGCAGGCCGTGGATTTTTCGCGAGATCGTGCATTTTTTAGCCAATGGCACGGATTTAGCCGCACCGAGCACGGACGAAATCAGAAATCTGCTGGTGGCGCATTTGCTCGAACATTATGAGCTGTATGGCAGCGAGACGGGGCTTTATACTGCTCGAAAGCATATTGGCTGGTACGTGCAGGGCATGACAGGCGGCGAAGCGTTTCGCCAACAGATGAATCAATTAGAGACTTGCAAGCAGCAATTGCAAGCGGTTAATCAATTTTTTAGTGATCCCAAATAAGAGAAAAATGAGTAAAGAAAAAATAGACGCCTGCATTCGCGAGAGCCTAGGCGCGTATTTCAAAGATTTAGACGGCGTCGCGCCCCACAATTTGTACGACATGATGCTCGCGTGTTTCGAGCGTCCCTTGCTGGCAACCGTGATGGCACAAGCGGGCGGCAATCAATCCAAAGCAGCCCAGTGGCTAGGCCTGAATCGCAACACTTTGCGCAAAAAACTGACCGAGCACCAGTTGGCAGACGAACAATAATTTTTACTATGACTTCCAAACTTACTGCACTCCTGTCCGTCTCCGACAAAACGGGCATCATCGAATTTGCGCAATCGCTCCACGGGCTCGGCATCAAACTTCTATCAACGGGCGGCACGGCCAAATTGCTGGCTGACGCTGGCTTGCCAGTGACTGAAGTAGCCGATATGACGGGCTTCCCCGAGATGCTGGATGGCCGCGTCAAAACGCTGCACCCCAATGTCCACGGGGGTTTGCTGGCACGCCGCGATGTCCCCGAACACATGGCGGCACTAGCCAAGCATGGCATCAACACCATCGACATCTTGGTAGTCAATCTCTATCCGTTTGAGGCGACCGTGGCCAAAGCAGGCTGCACGCTTGAGGACGCGATTGAAAACATCGACATTGGCGGCCCTGCCATGGTGCGCTCTGCCGCCAAAAACTGGCGCGATGTGGCGGTGCTCACCGACGCGGCGCAGTATGCCGACGTACTCGCGCAGTTGAAGGCGACAGGCGAGGTGGCGAGCAGCACAAAATTTGCGTTATCCGTCGCTGCGTTCAACCGCATCAGCAATTACGACGGCGCGATTAGCGATTATTTGTCCAGCATCAATACGGACGAAAGCCACGCCAGATATGGCTCGCAGAGCAATGGTCGCTTTGTCAAAGTGCAAGATTTACGCTATGGCGAAAACCCACATCAAGACGCAGCGTTCTATCGCGACCTCTATCCCGCGCCAGGCTCCATCGTCACGGCGGTGCAGTTGCAGGGCAAGGAACTGAGCTACAACAACATCGCCGACGCAGATGCGGCGTGGGAATGCGTGAAGAGCTTCGACGATTGTGCCTGCGTGATTGTCAAGCACGCCAACCCA
>CANFWH010000057.1 GCA_947450645.1 Comamonadaceae bacterium
GGGTACGGACGCGCAGCAGGGCATGTCGAGCTTGATTCACGCTCGTAAAAATCGATTCAAAAAACTAACTGCAAACGACGAACGTTTCGCACTCGCAGCTTAATTGCTTGTGAGCTCTACAACAGCAGGCCGATGGGCTGGGCAAGGGTAGGTTTAGCAATAAACCCGTCCAGGCTGTGGAGTCATTCTCATCGGCTGGATCGCATCTGGGCGCCTTAGATGTGGTTGAGACAATAGGACGCTGGCGAACCTTGTAGCGTGTTGCTGCGCGACAAGGTAAGTGAGATCTAAATCAGACGACTAAACATGTAGAACTGTGCGAAAAAGTCTTGCGGACGGGGGTTCAAATCCCCCCAGCTCCACCATACATAAAACTTTCAATGCCTAGCATTGACAATAAAATCTAATAAATTCAACAGTTTATTAGGTTTTTTGCTATCTATAGCCAATGCTCGCAATTGGTAGTTTGTGAGAATTTAAGGGGTAACTGTGGGGGTAAGTTACAATGAATTACCGTCATTTTTATGAGTTACCCCCATTATGCTGACTGACTCTCTATGCAAAAGCACCGTTTGCCCTAGTGACAAACCACGTATTCGCTTGGCTGATTCTGGGGGTATGTACCTTGAAGTTACCCCCGCTGGGGGTAAGTGGTGGCGTTTGAAGTTCCGATTCGAGGGCAAAGAGAAGCTGCTTTCGCTTGGGGTCTATCCTGAAACCTCTCTCAAAGCAGCACGCGAAAAACGAGAAGCCACCAAAAAGCAATTGAGTCAGGGGCAAGACCCAAGCATTGCGAGAAAGCTTGAAAAGCTAACCCGTCACGCCCCCGAGGGGGTAACTTTTAAAGACGCGGCGCTAGAGTGGCATAAAACCAAACAATCGGGCTGGAGTCCCACGCACGCTGATCGAACCATTCGGCAATTGGAGCGTGATCTATTTCCGTGGCTTGGTAATCGTCCCATTAAAGAAATTACGGGCAACGAGATTTTGGCAACCCTTCGAAAAATTGAAGAGCGAGGCGCAATCGAAACGGCTGATCGTGGCTTGATGCTGTGCCGACAGATATGGAATTTTGTAGCGCTTGACGGTGTACCCGATGCCACACGCGGCATTAAAGAAAAATTGATGCCTTACCGTGGCAAGCACTTCGCTGCCATTATTGACCCCGTGCGCTTTGGTGAACTCCTCAAAGCCATGAGCCTCTACAAAGGTGGCGTAATTGTTCGCACAGCGCTACAACTTGCGCCGCTACTTTTTCAGCGCCCGCAAAACCTGCGTTCGATGCAATGGACTCATCTTGATTTAGACGACAAGCTTTGGACAATCCCCAGCGCCGACATGAAGCGAGAAAAGTCAGAGAAAGAAAATGGCGAACCGCACTTTGTCCCCCTACCCTTGCAAGCAGTGACACTCTTAAAAGAATTGCAACCGTACACAGGACAAGGTATGTACGTATTCCACGGGGAACGCCAACACGATAGGCCGATTAGTGATAACAGCGTACGAACTGCGCTTTACTCATTGGGGTTTGGCAAAGAGCAAACGTGGCACGGCTTTAGAACCAGTGGGCGTACCATGCTTGCCGAGCAACTCGACATAAACCCACTACACCTAGAGGCGCAACTAGCCCACGCCGTGAAAGATGCCAACGGGCGGGCATACAACCGCACCCAATATCTAAAGCAGCGCCGCGAAGTGATGCAGCAATGGGGTGACTATCTTGACTCGCTAAAAACGTCATAAATGGCAGCTTGTCAAAGGTAGACAAACATGGGCAATCGTTCATAATGAGCAGCAAAATTAGCAACCTGATAGTTACCCATACGCCCCATTCAAAGCCCCTATGAGCGCACTCACTGAACTACTCCACAAATTCCGCCAAGCCTCACAGTCCGAACGCGAAAAGGGCAATTATTTTGAAAAGCTAGTTAAGGTTTACCTACAAAACGAGCCTTGCTACAAAGACCTATTTAATGGGCGGGTGTATCTTTGGGAAGAGTGGCGTAGGCACTGGATGGGACTTGGAAATCCTGACCCTAAGAGCGATGCAGGTATTGACCTAGTGGCCGTGGAAGACGTACAGGACAATCCGCGTATTTTTGCCATTCAAGCCAAGTTTTACGCTGAAGATGCCAAGCTGACTAAGGGCAGCGGGATTGATTCATTTTTAAGTGCTTTGGGTAAGCAGCCGTTTACCGATGGAATGCTATTCCTGACCGCTTACGAAGCTAGTGGGCACGTTATTGAAGCCGTGCAAGGGCGTGATAAGCCAGTAACGACTGTCGATTTATTTGCACTTGAAAACAGCAAAATTGACTGGGGTAACTACCTCGCACAAATTGAATTAAATCAAAACAATCAAACCGTCCAATTCAAAGAATCCAAAACGGTAAGGCCTTATCAGGCGGATGCCATTGCTAATGTGGTTTCAGGTTTATCGCAAGCGGATCGAGGAAAGCTCATCATGGCGTGCGGCACGGGTAAAACGTTTACCGCCCTGCGATTGGCAGAAAAATTGGCAGGCAAAGTGAGTGACGGAGCTAGCACACGCGGCGGACGAGTTTTGTTCTTAGTCCCTTCGCTGTCGTTGCTATCTCAAACCTTGACCGAATGGACGCAGGAAGGCAACCAAGCCATTCATAGCTTTGCGGTTTGTTCGGATAGTGAAGTGGGCAAAAAGCGTAGCAAAGACGATGATGATTTTCAATTGCTGGCGCACGAGTTGCAATTCCCTGCCACGACCAAGCCCAGCAGCCTAGCCACGGCTTTCAAAAAGCGCACGGGTGCTGGTAATCTAAGCGGCGCAATGAGTGTGGTGTTTTCCACATATCACTCAATTGACGTTATTTCTGAAGCGCAAAAGAAATTCGACTTGCCAGATTTTGATTTAATTATTTGTGACGAAGCGCATCGCACCACAGGGCAAAAACATGATGGCGATGACGAATCTGCCTTTGTCAAAATTCATAACGCTGACTTCATTAAAGGCACAAAACGACTTTATATGACTGCCACGCCCCGCGTGTATGGGGTGCAAGCAAAAGCCAAAGCTGATAACGAATCTATTGTTTTGTACTCAATGGATAACCCCGAGCAGTTTGGTGCAACCTTGCATGAATTGCCATTTTCCGAAGCAGTTAAAAAAGAGATTTTGGTAGATTACAAAGTGATTGTGCTCACGATTAGTGAAGATCACATAAGCCAAAGTTTGCAAAAAACACTTGCTGATCCTGATAACAACCTGCGCGTGGACGATGCTGCAAAAATTGTAGGTTGCTGGCGTGCCCTTGCCAAGCAAGACACCCAGCAAGATCTAGCCCACGACCCGCACCCCATGCGCCGTGCCGTAGCATTTTGCCAAGTGATCGAGGTCAACAAAGGCTCAAAAACACATAAGGTCAGCAGTAAAAACATCGCTGGTATGTTTCAGCGTGTGGTTAATGACTATCGCGAAGATTTGATTAAAAACAATCCTGATACCCAAGACGCGGTTAGCCAATTGATTTGTGAGGCGCAGCATGTAGACGGTGGCATGAACGCCGCACAGAAACAAGAAAAGCTTGAATGGCTAAAAGCAACTATTCCTGATGACACCTGCCGCATTCTCTCTAACGTGCGTTGTCTTTCTGAAGGCGTTGATGTGCCAGCATTGGATGCGGTGCTCTTTTTAACGCCACGAAATTCGCAAGTGGACGTGGTGCAGTCCGTGGGGCGCGTGATGCGCCAATCTAAAGATAAAACGAAGAAGCTGGGTTATGTGGTGCTGCCCGTGGTCATTCCCAGCGGGATGCAGCCCGAGGATGCGCTGAACGATAACAAAACCTACAAAGTCGTGTGGGAAGTGTTGCAAGCGCTGCGCTCGCACGATGACCGCTTCGACGCGATGATTAACAAATTGGATTTGACTGGGCAAGATAAATCCAAAATGGAAGTGATCGCCATTACCAATACCATTGCGCCCAAGTTAAAGCCTCAAACTCCCAAACCGCCGATAGGTACGAGAACGGACTTATTGGGCAAGCATCACTCCCCGCAAACGAAACCTGAACAAGGCGAACTCAATATCCACATTGGCGAAATTGAACGCGCCATTGTTGCCAAGGTCGTGCAGAAATGCGGCAACCGCCTCTATTGGGACGAATGGGCGGCGGATATTGCCAAGATAGCGCAAACGCACATTAGCCGTATTACGGGCATATTGGCAACACCTGAGAGCGTAGAGGAAATAGCCGCATTTGAAGCGTTCCTCAAAGAGCTACGAGGCGATTTAAACGACAGCATTACTCGTGACGAAGCCATAGAGATGCTGGCACAGCACATCATCACCAAGCCCGTGTTTGATGCGCTGTTTGAGGGCTACAGCTTTACTCAAAACAACCCCGTCTCCAAAGCCATGCAAGGCGTGATGGCGGTGCTTGATAAACACCATGTCGAAAAAGAAGCGGGGACGCTAGAGAAGTTTTATGCCAGCGTGAAAACACGCGCAGAAAAAATTGATGACCTCAAAGCCAAACAAAAAATCATTGTCGAGCTATACGACAAATTTTTTAGAAACGCTTTCCCCAAAATGACCGAACGGCTGGGGATTGTCTATACCCCTGTCGAGGTGGTGGATTTCATCATTCACAGCATTAACGATGTACTCAAAAGCGAATTCGGGCAAACGCTTGGCAGCAAAGGCGTTCACATCATTGACCCCTTTACAGGCACGGGGACATTCATAACCCGCTTGCTGCAAAGCGACTTGATTAGCCAAGACGAGCTAGAGAATAAATACAAAAACGAAATTCACGCCAATGAAATTATCCTTTTGGCTTACTATATAGCTGCTATCAATATCGAGCAGGTGTATCACTCCATCATGCAATCTAATATGGAGGGCGAGTCAACTTATGAACCATTCAATGGTATTTGCCTCACTGATACCTTTGCACTCTACGAAAAAGAAGACCTCGCTACACCTGTAATGAGCGATAACAGCGGACGACGGAAAAAACAAAAAGCGTTAGATATTCGCGTGATTATGGGTAATCCACCGTATTCAGCCGGGCAACAAAGTGCAGACGATGACGCAAAAAACGTGGAATACCTCTCGCTAGATAAGCGCATAGCTGAAACTTATATTGCCGCTTCACTTGGTAAAGGCGGTAAGCGATCATCTTACGATAGTTATATTCGCGCGATACGCTGGGCAAGTGACCGTATTGGGCAAAGCGGTGTGATTGGGTTTGTGTCGGGCAGCGGCTTTATTGAAAAACCAGCAATGGACGGAATGCGCAAATGTTTGGCAGAGGAATTTAGCAGTATTTACATTTTTAATTTGCGTGGTGATATTCGTAAAAACATGCTGAGTAAAGGCGCAGCAAAAGAAGGGCAAAACATCTTTGCCAGCGGCAGCATGACTGGAGTTGCAATATCGTTATTGGTAAAAAATCCAGAGGCTAAAGATCATGGGAAAATTTTGTATCACGACATTGGGGATGAGCTTAAAACAGAGGAAAAATTAGAAACTATTACCGCGCTCAAAAACTTGGCAGGCATAACTGCATTAAGTAACTGGCAACTAATTACTCCAGACAAACACTACGACTGGATTAGGCAACGTGATAACAGCTCTTCTGAATTTATAAGTCTTGGAGATAAGAAAAACAAAAGTGCAGTAACAGTCTTTGAGTTGTATTCAAACGGGGTTGTCTCAAGTCGGGATGCGTGGGTATTTAACGCATCCAAGGATGCAATGATAAACAAGGCGCAAGGCATGATTGCCTTCTATAACTCTGAGATCGATAGATATAGAGGAGTGTTGGATTCAGGTAGCAAGGTAATTGATGTGCAAAGTTTCGTCAAAAAAGATACTACTCAAATAAGTTGGGGAGGCGGTAATTGGCAGTCTAAATTTGCTAAGTTTCAAAAAGAAACTTTTCAATCTAATTTGATCCAAAGTGCTCTATATCGTCCATTTACAAAAATGTATCACTACGGTGGGAGGACGTTTAACCACAGCTTTTATTCAATGCCGCGCATTTTCCCAGATAGCTCAACAGAAAATCTTGTAATTTGTGTATCAGGGGTCGGTTCACGTAGCGGCTTTTCAGCGTTAATAACTAACCATTTACCTTCCCTTGACACCTTGGAAAAGGCGCAGTGTTTCCCTTTAAAACTCTACGATTCAATAGCCGTAAAAGACAGTAAACAAGCCACGTTTGACGAGCAGGAATTAGCAGAGACGGACGGACGGACGGACGGACGGACGGACAAATATACAACACGGGATGGCATATCCGACGCGGGTTTGCAACATTTCAAGGATGCTTACGCGAGCGACGCGGCGGCGCAAAGTATCAGCAAAGAAGACTTGTTTTATTACATTTACGGCTTGCTGCATTCGCCCGATTACAAGACGCGGTACGCGGACAATTTAAGCAAAGAGTTGCCGCGCATTCCTGCGGTTAAAAAGTTCGCTGACTTCCAAGCCTTTAGCGCTGCGGGACGGGCACTGGCTGACTTGCATGTGAACTATGAAACTGTTGCGCCTTACCCAGTGGGCTTTGCAGGCGGCGCTATTGAAATGACAGGATTTACTGACGCAGATTACTACGTCACAGAAATGAAGTTTGCCAAAGGCGTTGGTAAGACCCCAGCCGATAAGCACGACAAAACCCGTGTGATCTACAACCACAAAATCACGATGGAGGGCATTCCACTCGAGGCGTATGAGTACGTGGTGAATGGCAAGCCTGCACTGGAGTGGGTAATGGAGCGTCAGTCGGTGACGACACACAAAGAAAGCGGCATTGTGAATGACGCGAATCTGTGGGCAACCGAGACGATGGGTGATCCGGCTTATCCGCTCAAGCTATTTCAGCGGGTGATAACCGTTAGTCTTGAGACCATGAAGATTGTGAAGGCTTTGCCTAGGTTGGATATTTGAAAGAAAATTTTATGAATGACTACGACTCCAAAAGTTGTAACGCTTTAGAAAAGCCTCACTACACGCCAATTGAGGCTGCAATTCGATGGTGCAATCTAATTCAACACGAAAGTGCTATCTTGAATGCAATTGGCACTGAGCATTTGCCTGATAGAGCGGCCTTTCCGCAATGGCCTTGCTTCCGAGCGAATGTTGAAAAAATAGTTGATGCCATCGAAAATCATGATCTCCCATATGGGCGCGATGGCCGAAAAGTTGATGATGGAGAAAAGGTTGCAAAACATCGAAGAACTGTTCGCCATCAAGACTTAAAAGAATGGATGAAATCAAACTATTCAGATCAAAGACCGATATTTCTATTTGATGATTTAGAAAGAGCCACGCATTCATCTATCAATACTGAAACTTTTACAGCACTTCAGGCTGATCGAGATGCGCTCAATGTCAAACTAGAAAAAACAGGTGAGGATATCGAAAGGCTGAAAAATGAAATTAGCGCCTTGAATGATGCAAAAGTTGCGCTGGAAAAAAAGATTCAATTACGGTCGCAAGATGAAGACAGAGTTGGACAAAGATCAGAGACAACATACTTGAACTTTATCGGAGCTTTTCTTTCCTTGATGCTTGGTGAGTCTTCATCAGGTGTTAAAAATTCGGTTTATTTAAATCAAACTGCAATTAAAGACGCATTCCTTGCACACTTTAAAGAGCGGCCAGGCATATCTGATCGGTCTATAGATGAAAAATTTGCAGAAGCCAAAAGAAGTTTGGCAAGTTGATAGATAAGTACCGCAATTGCGGTACGCCTTTCCGCAACTGCGGTGATATTTTGACTGGGTTCTTTTTTAATTCAACACAAGCCAATCGTGGCGATTTGTTGGAATCGAAAGGGACTTATGACATCAAATACTTTTACATCTCGGTCAGATTTTTTTGTGAATCTTGTGACCTTGCCACTGACGGGCAAAAGTCGATTCTCAAACTTCAAAAAATTCTGTCCGTTCAGTCGAGAAAAATTTAGGCAACTGTCAAAAGCAGGTAAAGCGCCACGACCTGAGCGCCTTGGAATTCGCTGTAC
>CANFWH010000058.1 GCA_947450645.1 Comamonadaceae bacterium
CACCTGCAAAAAAAGTAGCGGCGAAAAAGCCGGCGGCTAAAAAAGCAGCCCCAGCTAAAAAAGCACCTGCAAAAAAAGTAGCGGCGAAAAAGCCAGCGGCAAAAAAAGTAGCGGCGAAAAAGCCAGCAGCTAAAAAAGCGGCAGCGAAAAAGCCAGCAGCTAAAAAAGCGGCAGCGAAAAAGCCAGCAGCCAAAAAAGCTGCAGCCAAGAAGCCTGCTGCTAAAAAAGCTGCAGCCAAGAAGCCTGCTGCTAAAAAAGCAGCTCCAGCGAAGAAAGCAGCGGCTAAGCCAGCAGCAAAAAAGCCAGTCGCTAAGCCTGTAGCTAAAACGACCATCAGCCCACAAGCTGCCTGGCCGTTCCCAACAGCTTCCAAGCCTTAAGCGCCTAGAAGCTCAAAACCCACAAACGCCGCTTTAGGGTGACGTTTGTGGGTTTTTTTATTTGTGAGTTTGATTATTCAAAAATAGATTTTGGCAGCGAGTAATTTTGTCCGCCAGCATGCCCAATTTTGATTGCAGCAACTTTATTACCTAAAGCGGCGCACTTAGCCATAGACCAGCCTTGCTCAAGACCAAAGAGTAGTGCTCCGCGCCATGCATCGCCGCATCCTGTCGGATCAATCACAGAGGACGCTAGTACAGGCGCAACCTTTGTGGCAACGCCGTTTTCCCATATCTCGGCGCCTTTTTCACCTAATGTGATGGCGTAGCCTTGGACGTGAGTGGCAATTTCGGCGTGCGACCAACCTGTGCGTTCCGATAGCATTTGTGCTTCGTAATCGTTGACTGTGACCCAAGTTGCCAATTCGATAAAGTGCTTCAAATCTGCACCGTCAAACATAGGCAGACCTTGGCCAGGATCAAACACAAAAGGAATCCCTGCGGATTTAAATTGCTCGGCATGTTCAATCATTGCTTGCCGACCATCGGGCGAGACAATGCCCAGCTTGATGTCAGATCGCGCTGAGATGATGTTGCGGTGCGCCTCCGCCATGGCACCAGGATGGAACGCGGTAATTTGATTGTTATCGTTATCGGTCATGATCATAGCTAATGCTGTGACGGCTTCTGGCACCGTACTCACAAACTCAGTGCTGATTCCCAAAGTTTTGAAGCGCTTTAAATAGTCGCCCCCATCATGACCAACAGTGGCCATTGGGAGCGCTGTTCCACCCAGCAGTTTTAAACTGTACGCAATATTGCCCGCACAACCACCAAACTCGCGCTTGAGGTTGGGGACATAAAACGAAACGCTGAGCTTGTGAAGTTGATCGGGCAAGATCGCATCGGCAAAACGACCGTCGAAGCGCATGATATTGTCAAAGGCGAGTGAGCCACAGATAAGAGAAGCCATGTGCGTGTGTCCTAGGTAAATATAAAAGTTATGGATAAAAAAGAACTAATCGATAGCCTACGATGTCTTTGATATTGAGCTTAATGCCAGCGCTTGCGTTGACTTGAGGAGAGATGAGCCATTTGTAAGAATGCTCCGTTCCGCTGGGCAACGCAATAGGGTCATCAGCACCTTGCGCAATCACGTGGCGTACCAAGAGCGCATCGCCGTTGTCCAAGAGGTTGAGCTCAACCTGAGGAACCAGCAGGGTATTTTTGGCTGTATTTTTAAGTGTGACTGTGAGGCGAAAAGCGTTCCCGCCTTCTTTTTGAAAACTGGAGCTTTCAATCAGCCAGCCATCGATTTGGCGACGCGCACCAGAGACGCAAGGCCATGCATTGCATAGTTTTTGCATGATGGGCGCGGCGCTTGGCAAGAAATGTGTCAGTCGCTCCTGCTCGGTGCGAACAAACTGACTCGCAAGCAGTAAAAGCAATGCGATAGCAGCACTTGTCAGCAGGCTGCGAATCCATGAGCTTGCCCAAAATTGCTCTTTTTTTGCTTGCTGCACAAAACTCAAATCACTGTGGAGCGCTTCTGATTGCAACGGAACACTGGAGCTGGTTACCGCCAGATCAGCTCTATGTTCACGATCTAGATCATCCATTTGTACTAACTGCACCTGCGCATCAAAAACCTCCATGCAGTGGCCACAGCGAACACGACCATCGGACGCTTCCAATTGTTCTGGCACCATGCTAAACACGGTTCCGCAGCTGGGGCAGGTCACCACTAAACTCATGTGCCCATCAGCACCCAGCCGTCCATCGTGTCTAGCACATGTAATCGCAAGTAGTGCGCATACGCCTGTTGGAGTTCTTCAGTTTGGCGTTCCAAAATACCCGCCAACACCAATCGTCCACCTGTTGCAACGTGACCGCACAGTAGGGGAGCGAGCACCTTAAGAGGGGATGCCAAGATATTAGCCAGCACCGTATCGTAAGTGCCTGCCGCTAGATCTGGTAGACCAAGTTGAAGCTCAACATCGTTGGCTAGTGCATTAGCAATGGACGCTGTAACGGCTGCGGAGTCAATATCCACACCATCGGCCGAGGATGCCCCAAACTTTTTGGCGGCAATCGCCAAAATGCCAGAGCCGCAGCCATAGTCGAGTGTGCGGCCAAGCGCTAGCCCTTGCTGGCTTTGGCTTGCAATCCATTTCAAGCACATAAAAGTGGTTGGATGTGTTCCCGTACCAAACGCTAAGCCAGGATCTAGTCGAATGATTTGTTTGGCTGTTGGTGGCGGTTCGCACCACGTGGGCACAATAAAAAAACTATCCGTCACGGGGACTGGCGCAAATTGTGACTGGGTAATACGAACCCAATCTTGCTCTGGGACGGGGGTCACGCCAACCGCACGACTACTTTCAAAAAAGTCTTGCAAAGCCAATATAGATAAGGCTTCCCGAGCACTCACTTCGTCGATAAATAAGGCGTTAAGCCTTGAGTGCGCCCAAGCCGTGTGCTCAATCGGCATGCCAGGTTCGCCAAACAGTGCGCGCTCAGCGTCTGTCCCCGCATCGGCATCTTCAACCGACACGCTCACAGCACCCAATTCCATCACGGCCTCACTGACGATGTCAACCACGTTTTCTGGGCAAAGCAAGTTAAGTTCAAACACGGCGAGCCAGCCACTCTTCTAGGTAATGAATATTCGTACCGCCTTGAATAAAGCGCGGGTCATTCATGAGTTCTTTGTGCAATGGAATATTGGTTTTTATACCTTCCACCACCGTCTCCGCCAAGGCGGTACGCATACGTGCCAAGGCTATCTCTCGGGTGCGTCCATGCACAATGATTTTGCCAATCATGGAGTCGTAATACGGTGGTACGGTGTAGTTGGTGTACACATGCGAATCGACCCGTACACCTGGACCACCAGGCGCGTGCCACATGGTAATTTTTCCAGGGGATGGCGTGAAGTTATACGGGTCTTCGGCATTAATCCGTACCTCAATAGCATGACCTTCGTTCTTGATATTTTTTTGTGTAAACGGCAAAGGCTCCCCTGCCGCCACCATTATTTGCGTCCGCACAATGTCCACACCGCTCACCCATTCGGTTACGGGATGCTCTACCTGAACGCGGGTGTTCATTTCGATAAAGAAAAACTCGCCGTCTTCATATAAAAATTCGAACGTTCCTGCACCACGATAGTTGATTTTTCGGCAGGCTGCTGCGCAACGCTCGCCAATTTTTTCAATCAGTTTGCGTGGAATATCAGGCGCTGGCGCTTCTTCGATAATTTTTTGATGACGCCGCTGCATCGAGCAATCGCGCTCACCCAACCAAACGGCATGTTTATGCTGGTCGGCAATGATTTGAATTTCGATGTGACGCGGGTTTTGCAAAAACTTCTCTAAGTAAACCTCGGGATTGCCAAACGCTGCTCCCGCCTCAGCCTTCGTCATTTGCACCGCATTAATCAGAGCCGCTTCGCTATGCACCACACGCATACCTCGTCCGCCGCCACCGCCAGAGGCTTTGATGATGACGGGGTAGCCAACAGATTTAGCCACTTTTTTAATAACCGCTGGATCGTCTGGCAGCGCACCTTGCGAGCCAGGGACGGTCGGCACGCCAGCGCGAATCATCGCTTGTTTGGCTGACACCTTGTCTCCCATCATGCGGATGGACTCCGCTGTTGGGCCAATGAAGACGAATCCACTTTGCTCCACCCGCTCGGCAAAGTCTGCGTTTTCACTAAAGAAGCCATAACCAGGATGAATCGCCTCAGCCTCGGTCACTTCGGCTGCGGCAATGATGGCGGGCATCGAGAGATAACTCTTGCTAGATGGTGCAGGGCCAATGCAAACCGCCTCGTCAGCGAGCTTGACGTACTTGGCATCACGATCCGCCTCGGAGTACACCACGACAGACTTAATGCCCATTTCGCGGCAGGCACGCTGGATACGAAGCGCGATTTCGCCACGATTGGCAATCAGAATTTTTTTAAACATAGCCATATCTTTGAACTAGGTTTATGCGATTAGGCAATTTCAAACAACGGCTGACCGTATTCCACGCCTTGAGCGCTGTCGGCCAATATCTTCACAATCGTGCCAGATTTGTCGGCCTCTATCTCGTTCATGATCTTCATGGCTTCAATAATGCAAACCGTTTGACCTTGTTTGACCGCGTCGCCAACGCTCGCAAACGGCTTGGCATCGGGGCTAGATGAGGCGTAGAAAGTGCCGACCATAGGCGCTTTGAGAATGTGGTTGGTGTTTTCAGCAGGGGCAGCAGGCGCGGCGGCCACGACTTCTGGCGCAGCAGCTGCAACTGGCACTGCAGTTTGCGTTGCAGGCGCGCTCATGTAATGAACTTGCGCTGCTGCTTGGTTACCTGCAGGCAAGCTCTTCACAATTCGAACCGTGCCTTCGGCTTCGGTGATTTCTAATTCGGCGACGTTCGACTCTGAGACCAAGTCGATCAATGTTTTGATTTTGCGTAAATCCATGAAAAGCTCCTAAATGACTATATGCGCCATTCTAACTTTAAGACGTGCTTGCAAGGCTTTGGATGATTTCTAGGTCATTTGTAGTCAATTCACCTTCTTTTTTAAACAAAATGCCGCCATTTTTTGAAATGAGTACGGAGTAAGGTAAACCTCCAGAGGAGTTACCCAATGCCTGGCTAAGTGCAATACCATCAAAACCCGAGATAGCGATGGGGAATTGCACGGGCAGCTTACTCAAGAACTTAACGACTGATTCTGATTTATCGGCAGCAATTCCAAGCAATTGCAAACCGTTAGTGTTAGCAGAGCGATTCTCTAGATGAAACTTGTCAAGCAATGGCATTTCTTCAATACAAGGGGCACACCAAGTCGCCCAAAAGTTAATGAGGAGCGGCTTGCCTTTAAATTGAGCCAGCGCCAGCGGTGCGCCCGCTGGCGCTTGAAGCGTGAGCGCCCAAAGCGCGTCTAATTTATCTTCTTTGCGCTCTTTGGTGTCTATGCGAGTGGCCGTCATGATGCCTGCCGCCAAAGCGCCAAGCCCCGCCAAACTGGCTAGAAGCATGTTGCGCTTGCTAAGGCTTGTGGTCATAGCACAGGTGCAAGCAATCTAGCCAAATCCGCTTCGCTTGCGCCTTCGCGTTTGGCACGATCTTGTAATTGGTCTTCGCCAATTTTCCCTACGTTGAAGTACACCGCATCTGGATGCGCCAAATAGAAACCGCTCACGCTAGCGGCGGGCGTCATGGCTAGGCTCTCGGTAATGCCCATACCGATTTCTCCGCACTGCAAAAGTTCAAACATGGCGTGCTTGGGGCTGTGGTCGGGGCAAGCTGGGTAGCCGGGGGCAGGGCGAATGCCTTGGTACTTCTCAGCAATCATGTCTTCGTTAGACAGCATCTCGTTCGGTGCATAACCCCATAAGTCAGTACGCACTCTGTGATGCAAGCATTCGGCAAAGGCTTCTGCCAAGCGGTCTGCCAGCGCTTTCAGCATGATGGCGCTGTAGTCGTCTAAATCGTCTAAAAAGTATTTTTCCTTTTTTTCGACGCCAATGCCAGCGGTGACGGCGAACAGTCCCACGTAATCCTCACCAGTAGGTGCGACAAAGTCTGCCAAACAGCGGCTAGGGCGCATGACACCCTCTACCGCTTGCTTTTCGGTTTGTTGGCGAAGTCCGTGCCAAGTCATGGCGATTTCCGCCCGCGACTCATCCGTATACAGCGCGATGTCGTCTTCATTCACCGAGTTAGCGGGATATAAGCCCACGACCGCGTTTGCCGTCAGCCAGCGCCCGTCCACCAAGCGTTTGAGCATCCGTTTGCCGTCGTTATAGACGCGCACAGCTTCCGTGCCGACGACTTCATCCCGCAAGATCTCAGGGAATGGCCCTGCCAAATCCCAAGTTTGAAAGAACGGGCCCCAGTCGATGAACTTCGCCAGTTCGCCCAGATCAAAGTTTTTAAAAATACGCCGACCGATAAATTTAGGCTTAGTTGGTTTGTAGTTTGTCCAGTCGATAGGCGTCTTATTGGCGCGCGCTTTAGCAAGTGACCACATCGGCACTTGCTTTTTATTCGCATGTTGCAGTCGCACTTTTTCATAGTCCGCATTCATCTCCGCGATGAATTGCGTGGCGGTATCCGACAGCAAGCCAGACGCCACACTCACACTGCGCGAGGCATCGGGCACATACACAATCGGACCTTCGTAATGCGGCGCAATTTTTACAGCAGTGTGCACGCGCGAGGTCGTCGCACCGCCAATCATCAGTGGGATTTTTTTGATACGGAAATAGTCATCCTTTTGCATCTCGCCTGCCACGTACTGCATTTCCTCAAGGCTAGGCGTAATCAGGCCTGAGAGCCCAATGATGTCCGCGCCTTCCACTTTGGCACGCGCCAAAATTTCGTGGCACGGCACCATCACGCCCATATTCACCACTTCAAAGTTGTTACATTGCAACACCACGGTCACAATGTTTTTGCCGATGTCGTGAACGTCGCCTTTCACGGTGGCAATCACAATCTTGCCCTTGGTCCGTACGTCACGCCCCGCAGCTTCGTCCTGCAATTTTTCTGCTTCGATATAGGGGAGCAAATGCGCCACGGCTTGCTTCATCACGCGGGCGGATTTGACCACCTGTGGCAAAAACATCTTGCCTTGACCAAACAGATCGCCCACTACATTCATGCCGTCCATCAGCGGGCCTTCAATCACGTGCAGCGGACGTCCGCCCTTCGCCAAAATTTCGCGGTACACCTCCTCGGTGTCCTCAGTAATAAAGTCCGTGATGCCGTGCACCAGCGCGTGTGAAAGCCTTGCCGCAACTGGCACGGGCACATCCTCTGTGCCGCGCCACGCCAGCTTTTGTGATTCGTCTTTTGAATCGCTTTTGGCAGTGTCGGCAATTTCCACCAGCCGCTCACCAGCATCAGGTCTGCGATTCAAAACCACATCTTCCACGCGCTCGCGCAGCACAGGCTCTAGGTCGTCATACACGCCCACCATACCCGCGTTCACAATGCCCATGTCCATGCCGGCCTTAATGGCGTGGTACAAAAACACGGTGTGAATCGCCTCGCGCACGGGATCGTTGCCGCGGAACGAAAAGCTTACATTCGACACGCCGCCCGACACTTTGGCGCCTGGCAAGTTCTCTTTAATCCAGTGCGTGGCGTTAATGAAATCCACCGCGTAGTTGTTGTGCTCTTCAATGCCCGTGGCAATGGCAAAAATGTTAGGGTCAAAAATGATGTCTTCGGGCGGGAAGTCCACGGTGTCCACCAGCAGGCGATACGCCCGCTCGCAAATTTCAATCTTGCGCTCGTAAGTGTCGGCTTGCCCCTTCTCGTCAAACGCCATCACCAC
>CANFWH010000059.1 GCA_947450645.1 Comamonadaceae bacterium
AGTTAGATACCGACATGATTGACTGACCTCTCTCCCCCTTTAGGGGACATTAGCTGGTTGATAAACCTTCCGCGACACGGCTGAACCGATTAGCGGACTGACACTTGCGTAACACAGAAGGAACGAAACTGACAGACGCGATTATGCCAGTAGTAAGCCTCGTCATAGATTTCTATGGCATATTTGCCATGTGATAAAGCACAAGAGGATCATCATGTCATTTGAAACACAGTACCAACAAAAACGAATGCCAGCCGCAACCGCAGCAGGCTTAGTTCAAAACAACGACACCATCGTGGTGGGCACAGCAGCAGGCGAGCCACCCGCGTTACTAGCTGCCCTATCTGATCGTAGGCGCGAGCTAACGGGCGTGCGTGTCTCTCAGATTTTGGCGCTTAAAAAATACGGCTACTTTGATCCTGACACTGCCAAAAACATTCGTCATGCCGCGTACTTTTTAGGCGGCGCATCGCGTGCGGGTGCGCAAGAAGGTTGGACCGATTTTGTGCCGTGCAGCTTCTCTGATATTCCGTCCATGATTCGTTGCCATCAAACGCCTGCTGAAGTCGTTTTTTGTATGGCTTCGCCTATGGACGACAACGGCTATATGAGCCTCGGCCTCTCGCCCGACTATTGCATGGCGGGCGCTAGCGTGGCGCGTGCTATCGTGCTGGAGGTCAATCCCCACGTGCCTTCTACGTATGGTGACTGCAAAATCCATATCTCACAAGTCGCAGGTTTTGTTGAAAGCAACGACTCTATTGTTGAAGTCGGCGCACCAAAAATCGGTCCCGTGCAAGAAGCCATCGGCAAGTATGTGGCCGACCTCATCCCTGATGGTGCCACGCTACAAATTGGCTATGGCGGCATCCCTGATGCTGTCGTGCGCCAGCTCACCAGTAAACGCGACTTAGGCATTCATACCGAAATGCTAGGTGATGGTATTTTGAGTTTGATTGAAGCTGGCGTAGTCAACAACTCGCGCAAAAACATCCACACGGGCAAGGTGCTCGCAACCTTTGCGCTGGGTTCCAAAAAACTCTACAACTTCATGGACAAAAATCCCATGATTGAAATGCATCCTGCGGACATCACCAACGATCCGTACCTTGCAGGACAAAACGACAATTTGCACGCGATCAACGCCACGCTGCAAGTGGATTTGCTAGGGCAATGCGGCTCGGAGAGTTTGGGCTATTCGCCGTTTTCAGGCACAGGCGGTCAAGCAGATTTTGTCCGCGCAGCAAACAGATCGAATGGTGGCAAAGCCTTTATCGTCGTACCCTCTACGGCTAAAAACGACACCATTTCGCGTATCGTGCCTGTGCTCTCGCCAGGCACTTTTGTGACCACCACCAAGAACGATGTGAACTATGTTGTCACCGAGTTTGGCGTGGCGCAGCTACGCGGCAAAAGCGCTAAGCAACGCGCCGAGGCGCTGATTGCGATTGCACATCCGAACTTTAGAGCGGAGCTTCGGGCTGAGGCGGTGCGGATGAAATTGCTATAAACAGCTCTTGTGCAAGCCTTACTGGCTGTGGCTTGCGGGGCTATTTGATAAGGGTCAGCACATCTTTGAACGCTTCGTGCTCGCTAGACCTTAGCCACTCAAACGCCACCATCTCGGTGGTCACGAGTTCCGCGCCAGCGCCCGCGAGTCGATCAAACGCGGCATCGCGGCTGCGCTCAGTGCGTGAACTGCACGCATCTGTCACCACCCACACATCAAATTCTTGCTCAATCAAACCCAACGCCGTTTGCAGCAAACACACATGCGCCTCGCAACCTGCAATCACGATGCTGGCGCGCTCGGGCGATTGCGGCACGGCTTTTTGTAAATGCTTGGGCAGGCTACGAGCATTGCCTCCTTGCTGCGGCTTAGATGCAGGACGAAGCCCATCTACCAAGCCTTCTTCGGCAGCATTAAAAAACGTCTTAACAAGCGTGCGTCCGTAGAGGCTGCGAAGCCCGTCCACCGTGGCGCCTAGCGCTTCTGGATTGTGCTCGGTGCCGAACACAGGCACGCGCAAGAGCTGCGCAATTTTGGCAAGCCGCACAGCATTTTCCAGTGCCTTTTCGCCTTCAAAAATATGCGGCATGAGTTTGATTTGGTAGTCCACCAATACCAGTTGCGAGTCGTCTAGGTCAAGTAGCATGAAGTCTCTTTCGTATCCTGTAAGGTTAGCGTTATGTGATGGCATAGTATCCATGTAATGAACACATCCCCTACCCCCTATTTCACCGCCGATCACGAAATGCTGCGTGACACCCTCCGCCGCTTTATTGCCGAGCGTGTGCTGCCATTTGCCGACGCGTGGGAAGAAACTGGCAAAGTGCCGCGTGAGGTCTTGAGGGAAATGGGCGACCTTGGCCTCTTGGGCATCAAATACAGCGCGGAGCACGGCGGCAGCGAGCTCGATACGCTCTCCACAGTCATCTTGGCCGAAGAGCTAGGGCGCTGCTCCTACGGCGGCTTTGCCGTCACGGTACTCGTGCACACCGATATGTCCTCGCCGCATCTCTTCCATGCAGGCACAAAGGCGCAAATCGACAAGTACATGCCTGACCTCATTGCGGGTCGCAAAATCGCAGCGGTCGCCATGACCGAAGCCGATGCGGGTTCGGACTTGCAAGGCATGCGTACCACCGCTAAACGGGATGGCGACAGTTACGTCTTGAACGGCAGCAAGATGTTCATCACCAACGGCGTGCATGGCGATGTGTTCTTTGTAGCAGCTCGCACAGGCGAGCCAGGACGCAACCGCCAAATCTCGATGTTCATTGTTGAACGCGGCACGCCAGGATTTACCGTGGCTCGCCCCTTGAAAAAAATGGGCTGGCTATGCAGCGATACCGCAGAGCTCCACTTCGACAATTGCCGCATCCCTGCTGGGAACTTGCTCGGCGAAGAGCACAAAGGTTTTTATGCGCTGATGAAGAATCTGCAAAACGAGCGCATCGTCTTATCGGCGCAAATGATGGGCGAAGCCAGCCGTGCGATTGAACTCGCGCTCGAGTGGGTCACGCAGCGCAAAGCCTTTGGCGACACGCTCTGGACCAAGCAAGCGATTCGTCACAAGCTCGCCATGCGACTCGCGCAAGTCGAAGCCGCCAAAGCCTTGATCTACAACACCGCATGGCGCGACTCGCAAGGTCAAGTGGTGACCAAAGAAGTCTCGATGATGAAGGCGCTGTGCGGTACGTTGGTGAACGAAGTGATGTACGACTGCGGTCAATTCCACGGCGGCATGAGCTTCATCCGCGAGACCGCCATTGAACGCATGTACCGCGATGCACGCGTGCAATCCATTGGCGGCGGCGCGACCGAAGTGATGCTAGAAGAGATCGCTAAACGGATGGTTTAGCGCATAAAGTGCGGATGAATTAAGTTTTCAAAACTAAACAACTCATCCCATTTTTCTTGCGTAATGAGCTTTTGCTCTTGCACCACCATTTGATGAATCGACTTGTTTTGCTGAAAACCTTCACGGGCAATTTCGGCGCATTTTTTATAGCCCAGCACAGGGTTCAACAAAGTTACGATGCCTAGGCTGGACAGCACGTTTTCACGGGTTCGCTCTGGATTTGCTGTAATGCCCACCACGCATTTTTCATTCAAAGCGATCATGGCGTTTTCCATGCACTTGATTGAACTAAACAGCGCAAACCCCAGCACAGGCTCCATCACGTTTAGCTGCAACTGCCCCGCCGACGCGGCCAGCGTAATCGTCACGTCGTTACCAATCACATAAAACGCCGCTTGGTTCACCACCTCTGGAATTACAGGGTTGACCTTGCCGGGCATGATGGAAGAGCCTGGCTGCAATTGCGGCAAATTGATTTCGTTAAAGCCGCAGCGTGGCCCTGACGCCAAGAGGCGCAAGTCGTTACAGATTTTGGAGAGCTTCACCGCCGTACGTTTAATCGTTGCGGAGAGTTGCACATACGCGCCCGTGTCCGAAGTCGCCTCCACCAAATCGGGGGAAAGTTTGAGTTCTAAACCCGTGATTTCGGATAAGCGCTTCACGACTAAATCGGGATAGCCTTCAGGCGCGTTGACCGATGTCCCAATTGCCGTTGCGCCCATATTGACTTCCAACAACAAACGCGTCGCCGCATCAATGCGATCGACCTCCTCGCGCAAATTAGTCGCAAAACCTTTGAACTCGTCGCCCATGCTCATGGGAACGGCATCTTGCAAATGCGTGCGTCCCATTTTTAAAACGCCCGCTAGTTCTTGTCCCTTTTTTTCAAACGCATCAGTCAGCCGAATTAAAGTTTTTCGATAGCTCATCATGCGGTTAATCAACGCCACGCGAAACGCCGTTGGATACGCATCGTTGGTGGATTGCGAACAGTTCACGTGGTCATTCGGGCTGATGATGCTGTACGTGCCTTTGGGCTGATTCATGATCTCTAGTGCCACATTGGCCAGCACTTCGTTGACGTTCATATTGGTCGACGTCCCCGCACCGCCTTGAATCATGTCGGTTGGAAACTGATCTAAATACTGCCCCGCAATCAAGCGATCGCAAGCTTTTGAAATGACATCCGCTTTGTCCTGTGCGAGCACGCCCAGTTCACAATTCGCCATTGCTGCCGCTTTTTTAACGTAACCAAATGCTGCAATCAAATACGGTTCAGCAGAAATAGGAATCCCTGTGATGTGAAAATTTTCGATACCGCGCAGCGTTTGCACGCCATAGTATTTGTCGCTCGGAATGTCGCGAGCACCCAAAAAATCAGTTTCTGTTCGCATCATTAATCCACCTTTGCGCCCGATTGACGCACGACATTGCCAAGCCGTGGAATCTCAGAAGCAATCAGCGCTGCTAATTCTTCTGGCTTCCCGCCGCCTGGCTCTAGCCCAAGCTCAGCTAGCTTCTTGATGTTGTCGGGCTGTTTGAGCATCTCGGAAACATCTTTTTGCAAACGTGCGACGATGGCAGGCGGCGTACCCGCAGGCGCAAACATCGCTTGCCAAGAGCTAATGTCGTAGCCCACTAGTCCTGCTTCTTGCATGGTCGGAAGATCGGGCGCTGCCTTAGATCGCTTTGCAGACGTGACCGCCAAAGCAATCAACTTTCCCGCATTGGCTTGTGGCAATGCAGTGTTGCTATTTTCAAAACTCATCTGAATCGTGCCCGCCAGCAAATCAATCATCATCGGGCCACTGCCACGGTACGGCACATGCTGAATTTGCGTACCCGTTGCCAGCTTGAACATTTCCCCCGAAATGTGCTGCGACGTGCCATTGCCCGCCGAACCAAACGAATACTTATTCGGGTTCGCCTTGAGCAATGCAATCAACTCTGCAACGGTTTTGACATTCAACGATGGATGTACAACCAGCACGTTAGGCAGCGCCGCCAGCAAAGTGATGGGCGCAAAATCTTTCATCGGATCGTAGGAGAGCTTCGGATAAAGCGCTACGTTCAGCGCATGCGAGCTAATCGTTCCGCCGCCCAGCGTATAGCCATCGGGCTTGGCTTTCGCAAGCTCCGCAGAGCCCACTGAACCACCCTGCCCCGCTTTGTTATCCACCACCACAGGTTGGCCTAAGCTTTTCGTCAAACCCACGGCCACCATGCGCCCAAGCATGTCCGTCGCCCCGCCTGGCGCAAATGGCACGATGTAGCGGATGGGTTTGTTCGGCCAGTCTTGCGCTTGCAAATTAAAAGAAAAAACGACACCTAAAGCCGCCAGCACGTGAATCATGATACGCATACAAGTCTCCTTGTGGATTTACTTCACCGACACTATTTCACCGCTTCCAATGCCTTCTTCAAATCGCGATATTCCTCGCAGCTAAATGTACAGATTTTGTCAAGCGCAGCAAGGTGCTCGCGCGCCTTCGCTGGCTGCCCCATCTGGATGTAAGCAATGCCAATGTACTCGTGCGCGCCACGGTGCTTGGGGTCTAGCGTCAGCGCTTGTTTGTAAGCCACCAAGGCTTCGTCGTAGCGCTTCAAATTGCGATAGCTATAACCCAGCAAATTAAATCCGTCCGCACTCTTGGCGTTTGCCTTGGTGTAAGGCTCCAGCGTAGCGACCGCCGCCGTCCAATCCTTTTTGGCGATTTGCGCTTTTGCCGTTTGCATTTCCTTGTCAACGGGTACAGGAGGCGAGGTGTCAGCGGCAAGCACCGAGGCACTCATTAAAAAGCCACATACAAAAATCAAAATGCGTTTCATGATTTGCTCCTTTAGTTTAGGGTTGCACGCCATCGTACCCTTCAACAATTACCAAGTCCAGCTGTGCCACAGGTGGCAAGCGTAGCTTGATGGCGGCTTGATAGTCGGGCGAGTTGTAACAATCCAGCGCCGCTTGATAGCTAGGGAACTCAATCGCCACATGGCGCGAACGGCTTGCGCCCTCCACACACTCAAACTGTCCGCCGCGCACTAAAAAATGCGCACCAAAATCTTTGAATGGCTTGGCGTTTGCAGCCACATATTTTTTGTAGGCCTCAATGTCTGCCACGTCGCCGTGGGCCATCCAATAACCTTTTGCCATGCTGTGCTCCTGTTCGTGTTTCTGCGGGTACTATAGCCTCAACTTCAAGGCAAGGAAGAACCCCCATTACTCCTCCTCACCTTCGCGCAAGGCGCATTCCTCACCAACAACGTGGGGTTGGTTTATTTAAAAACTACTTTGCCGCAGGCTTCGCGGTAGACGCAAGCTCCTGATAGTCCTCGGTCTTTGGCAAAGCCAAGTAGGTGGCTAGAACAGCAGACGGAGGCACGACCAGTTTTCTTGCGTCAAGGTCTAAGAAGCCACCCGTGCTCGTCACTCGTGCCGCCAACCGACCATCGGCGCAGAAGATGTCGTTGCGAAGACTAAAGCGGCTAGCGTCGGGGGCAAGCCCTGCCAACGCCACTGAAATCGACATCTCTTCCATCCACTTTATTTCGCGTCGGTATTCCACCTCATCCTTCATGATGACCCAGCCAATACGCAGCCGCATCATCTCGTCAAATGGCAAACCATTGGCAGTAAAAAACGCCATGCGCGCATCAACCGCCTTATCAAGATAAGCCGTATTCGCCATATGCGAATTGAAATCCATATCCGCCCAGCTAGCAGTGAATTTGAAGGTGTTGGTTGGTGATGTCATGAATAGGCTCGGTTTATTTAGATTGAAAAATGATAGGCATAAAACTGCTCGTCACGCTTCCAACCATTAGACTCGTAAAGCGCTTGGGCAATCTCATTTGTAATGGCGGTTGTAAGCGAAACACGAACGGCTCCAAAAGATTTTGCATAGTCAACAGCAGCGGCCATTAACTTTGCCGCAACGCCTTTTTGACGCGCTGGTTGATTCACAAAAAGATCGTTCAAGATATACACGCGAGCCAGCGACACAGACGAAAAGCTAGGATAAAGCTGCGTAAATCCTACGGGCTCATTACCATTGAAGGCAATAAAAATAATCGATTCGTTGTGATTAAAACGAGCCAATAAAAACGCTCTCGCCGCAGCGGCATTGGGTAATCCCCCCTTTGTTAACGACACGTCAAAGTAGAGGGTTGATGATTGCTGACTAAATAGGCTTGCAGGCATTGAATGGGCGTACGCCCATTCAATGCCATGCTCGGCCTGTCGTGATTGTAGGCATAAGCCCATTCGGTTGCCGC
>CANFWH010000060.1 GCA_947450645.1 Comamonadaceae bacterium
AAGCTGCCCCCGCCATTGGTGACATTCAGTCCTGAGACGGCGGACAAGTTCAGTCCCACCACGGTAGAGTCCGTGGCGTTATTGGTAATACCCGTGATATTGGCGGTTTGGCTGGTGTTGACGGTGATGCTCTGATTGCCGCCCGTAAAGGCAAGACCAGATGCTGATTTGGAAGTGCCAGCTAAGGTAATGTTGCCACTAAAACTTTGCGTCCCAGCGTTGAATTGAAGCCCAATGCTGCTGTTTGATGAGCCGCTGATATTGCCGCTTAAGGTTTGGTTTCCGCTGTTGAATTGAACAGCAACCGCAGTGTTTGAAAAGCCTGTTAAGTTTGTCCCTATGCCGGTTGCAGTGATTTCGCTATTGGTGATGTTGATAGCAACTCGTGTGCTGACTCCACCCGAAGTATTGGCGGCGACTGTCAGATTACCTCCGTTGGTATTAACAACTGAGTTGTTAAACAGAACACCGCCAATACTGGTATTGGTCTTGGCTGCTGCTAAGTTTAAATTTAACACGCCTGAAGTTGATGAAATATTCGCTCCGTCTAACGTGATAGATCCATTAGCAACTAGCGTCAAGTTAGAGCCTGCACCGCCAGTCTTCGTGATATTTCCACTGACGGTGATATTGCCTTGCCCCGCAACACCCGAGCCATTTGTGGTGACCGTGACGTTGCCGCCCCCACTCAGCGCTAAACCTAATTCGGTCGCATTGACGTTTGATCCTGTTGATGCAGTTGCATTCCAAAGACCAGCCGTATTTAAAACCACTGCATTAGCACTCTCGCTAATCGTGACATCAGAAGGATCGATTAGCCAACTGCCCCCCTTGCCATTGCTGACTGATAAGCCAATGACTCCTTGTATCTCTATACGCTTACCAGAGGTTTCAACAAAGCCACCATCGCCTGTACCTGTTGCATTGACCAAAATTCGGCTGGAGCTGTCCAAAATTGTGACATCAGCCAAGCCAATCGACTGCCCAGCGGGTAATTTTTGCAGAGTGTCTCCGCCAACAATCACTAGGCCGCCACCGGCGTCGCCTCGCGCATCGATCGTGCTGTTATTAAATAATCCGACATATTGACCTGCTATGACAACCGTGCCGCCAGTCAAGCCTGCACCACCGTTTTGAATCGTCGCGCTGACATCGAGTGTGCCGTTGTTATTCAGCACAACACCACTGTCGCCTCCGTCTAGCGTAATCGTGCCGTTGTTGCTAGAAAGGTTACGGGCGCGGATCACACCCTCATTGTTAACAACCGCATTGAGGAGCATGTCCTTGCCGCGAGCAGTTAGATAGACTTGTCCATCGTCCGCGACAATGAGGCCTTTGTTTTCGACCAATGCATTGGCCACGTTGCCCGTTACTTGGGTGCTGAGTAACTGCCCATTGCTTAGAGACAGACTGAGCGTTTGAGCCGACGCCATTACTATCTTCCCGCCTACAACCTCTATCGTGCCTCCATTGCTCACGCGGTCTGCATACATGATGACGTAGCCGCCGCCCGAGCCATTGCCAACGGCCTTCAGCGTGCCTTGGCTAATGATGTCTGCGGTCGACACGCCTTTTAATGTGTAATCACCAACTGCAAGCTGCGCATCGGTAATGTTTTTGGTTGTCGCAACTAATGCACCGACTTGCACTTGGCTTCCAGCGCCAAACATAACGCCGTTAGGATTGATCAGGAACACTTGTCCATTGGCCTGCAAGTTGCCAAAGATTTGTGATTGGCTGTTGCCGATCACGCGATTAACCGCGATAGATGCACTACTTGGTTGATTGAAAATAACGCTATTGCCAACTCCAATAGAAAATGAATTCCAATTGGCACCTAGCACGTTCGTCGTTTGAGTAACGGTCATCGTATTGGCACTCGTGGCAATACTACCTGCGCCGTAGGTAACGACGCCTCCAGTAGGCAACGCTTGCGCGTAAGCCATTCTTTCGCCTAACAAACCCATCGTAGCCAAAGCAATCGCCCGCCCGAACTTTGTTATCTTTTGGCCTTCGCCAGAAACACTTTTACCTTGAGATGTCACCGTTTCCGCAACAGCGACTAATGCTCCCAATATTTTGCTAAATATAAGGCGATAACAGCGCTTATTCATTTAGACGAAATTATAGTGTTTTGTGGTATTTTTAGCGATAAAAATAACCATAAATCATTAATAATATCGTGCCTGATAAAAGTGCGGGGACTAGCCGCTTTGTTGAATTTGAAACCATAACGGCAATACATAACGCGCAAATCAAAAGGCGAACCAAGAGCGGCACGGTTGCTAGCAAGCCAGTGGGCATCGCAATCAATCGAATCGTCAGCGCTGCAACCATGGCATAGGTCACCGCGGAGAGCCACTTAAAAATTTCACTCTCTTGATTGATGTGACCAGCTAACTTGACACCAATGGCGCGACAGATATACGTACCCACGCAAGCAGCGATCAGTGCGGCAATCATGACTTTACTACCTCAACTGTTCGATCACGCAAAAATTGGCGATCGAGTACATACGCCAACGTCCCTGCGACAAGGCCAGTTGCCAAGAGGCTGCTATCTTTGTCTAGCAAAAAGAAGAGCGGTCCGAGCACGCAGCCCAGCCCAATCGCCAAGCGGTTGCCCCACGGCTTAACCTCAGTAAACGTGAGCAAAAAAAACAGCGGATTGATAAACACCAAAGCTAGCGTCACGGCATTGGGCACCATGCCTGCTAAAAAATAACCCAACACCGTTCCAGGCATGGAGATGAGCCAGCACGGCAAGCCAAGCCCTAAAAAATAACTGAGCCGATACTTGGGTTCAATCTTTGGAAACTCACGCATCGACACCGCCCACGCCGTCATAGCCAGCAGGTGCACATAGGCATAAAGCTTGTTGCTTCGATCTTCTTTTGCCATCTGCGGAAACAGCGTAATCGTCATCGTGATGAATCGAGCAGAGGTGAGTGTTACGGCCAATGCAATCGCCAAGAAAGATGAACCCGAAATCACCATCTCAAGCAGTACCACTTGGCCTGGCAGGGCAAACATGAGTAAGCTCGTTAGCCCCGTAAACCAAGCGTTCATGCCATTGGTGTGCCCCATTGCACCAAAGCCAATCATGCCAGCAAACAGCACCATCATGGGCGCACCTAAAGCTTGACGAAAGCCACTCCAAAACGCTTGGCGTTTATCAGCAAAAACTTGTGTCACGTAACCAATCCCAACTTTTTCATCCAGCTTGCTAAAGCGCATTCGTTGTCGTTGCCAGCAGCATAAATGGCGTGCATTTTGTCGTGTGATTCTGGTCTATGTTGATTGAGTTTGAGTTTGCAATCTAATTTTGAAACAGCAAGCTCGAAGCCCACAATGGCATTGAGCATTTTTTGTTGGTAATCGGCCTCTAAGCCGCGCCACTGCTTGGCGTACGTGGGCTCATGGTCGCCAATTAGTTTTTTAAGCAGGCGGTCTTTAGCAATAGGCTCGTCAACTAAGGTCGCCGAGACTCGCGCGTGCACGGTCAAATAACTCCACGATGGCACTCGCACAAGATCAGGGTAAATCTGCGGAGACATATACGCATACGGCCCCATGAAGGTCACGAGCGCTTCAGGACGGGCGGCTAGATATTTCCAGTGTTGATTGCCTCTTGCAACATGTCCGAGAAAAACCGTTTGCTCGCCGCGTCGCTCAAGGTGCAACGGCAAATGCGTGACCGTTGGAAAGCCCTCGTCGTCGTTGCTAATGAGCGACGCAAACGGATACGTGCGTATCAACTCAAGCGCATGAGCCGAGTCTTTAGTAATAAATTGCGGCGGTTGATACATGGCAATTTTGGCTTGCGTTTATTTTTCGATTGCCAACAATTCAATATCAAAAATGAGCGTCGAGTTCGGTGGAATCACGCCTGGCACGCCGCGCGCGCCGTAGGCTGTTTCTGGCGGACAAGTCAACGTCGCTTTACCGCCAATTTTCATTTTTTGCACGCCTTGCGTCCAAGCTGGAATCACGCCGCGCAGTGGAAATGAAATTGGCGCGTTACGCTTGTATGAGCTGTCAAATTCTGTGCCATCCACTAGCGTGCCACGGTAGTGCACTTTGACGGTATCTGCCGCCGTTGGGCTAGGGCCCGTGCCCACAACGGTGTGGGTAATCTTCACGCCCGATGGCAGGGTTTCGGTGATAGGTGCAGCGGCGTTAGCGTCGGTGGTCATAAATGCTCCAAGGGATAAAAAAGAAAAAGAAGAGGCTAGGGTGGTCAAAAAAGATTTACGGTTCATAGTCATGTTGTAGCGATGGCAGGTTGGTTAAATTGAATCGGAATTCGTTGCCTACCGAATTGTACGAACTCGCCGCTTAGCGATTCAAAATGTCCTGCGATGGGGTGACTGCAATTTGGGCATTGATTGCCATGTTTGAGCGTATAACTTTCGATGTGATACCAGTCGCGCTGGATGACGGGATGCTGGCAGCTTGGGCAATGCGTCGTGCCGCCTGCTGCATCGTGCACATTGCCCGTGTACACATAACGCAGCCCTTGCTCCATCGCCATGCGGCGAGCACGGATCAAGGTCTCGGGCGGCGTGGCAGGCTTATCCAGCATCTTGTAATCGGGATGAAAGGCCGAGAAGTGCAACGGCACATCGGGTCCGAGCTCACGCATGACCCATTGCGAGAGTGCTGTGATTTCAGCCTCCGAATCATTTGCGTCGGGGATCAAAAGCGTGGTGATTTCTAACCAGCAATTCGTGCGATGTTTGATGTAGACCAGCGTATCGAGCACCGTTTGCAAATCGCCCGCACAAGTGCTTGCGTAAAAGCTTTGCGTAAACGCTTTCAAATCCACATTCGCTGCGTCCATCTTGGCGAATAAGGCATTGCGTGGCGCTTTGTTTATATAGCCCGCTGTCACCGCCACGGTACGAATGCCGCTCGTGTGGCACGCGTCCGCTACGTCCATGGCGTACTCCGCAAAAATCACAGGGTCGTTGTAGGTAAAGGCAATCGCAGGCGTTTTTAGCTCCAAGCAGCCCATTGCAATTTGTTCAGGGCTCACGCGCTGACCAATTTTGTCGGTGTCACGGCTCTTCGAGATGTCCCAGTTTTGGCAAAACTTGCAAGCAAGATTACAGCCCGCCGTACCAAAACTCAAAACACTAGAGCCTGGGTAGAAGTGGTTAAGGGGCTTCTTTTCAATCGGGTCTAAACAAAAGCCCGACGAGCGCCCCCATGTGTCCAAAATGATGTTGTTACCGCGCCGCTCGCGCACGAAGCACAGGCCGCGTTGTCCTTCGTTTAAATTGCATTCACGCGGGCACAGATCGCACTGCAACCGCCCGTCTGGCATGGCATGCCACCAATTGGCAAGGTAATCGCTCATAATTTAGCTTCGTGAAATTCTTGCACACGATACGTCTGCAATTGCACCGCGTTTGACCAAAAATCAGCAGGCAACCCTGCCTTCATTTTGAGCTGCGCCATGAACTGCTCTGCGTCCGCCATCTGTCCCCACACCTGCGGCAAGAATGTACTGCGATAACTCTGCCCATTCATGTTGACTGAAAAAATCACGCCGTCAACCAGCGGTTGCAATTGCCACAGCGCATGCGCTTCGTTTGCAAAGCTAAGTGGCACGGGGCTTGTGAGCACAGAGACCTCGACACTGAGACTAGGCGCCTCGTCTTTTGTGACAGGCGAAAAGCGATGGTCATGCAGCGCGGCGGCCTGTGCGTTATGAATCACGTCATCCATCAAGCTGCGATGCGCGATCAAACTGCCAATGCAACCACGCAAAGCTCCGTTTTTAGACAGCGTCACAAAGCACGCGCCAGCCGTCTCCAACCACGGCTCTTGCGCAGGCGTTGGCATGGCAGATGCGCCCGTTGCATGATGCAGCGCGGCACGTGCAAGTTGCGCGAGCGCTACGCCTTGATCGGCCTGCAAGCCATATGGTGCTTGGCTTGCACGAGTGCCGTTTTCGGCGCTAGCCATATTTTCGTACAAAGCAAAGCTCGCGTAACCCACCACGCGCTCGCGTCCCTCGGGCGAGTTGCCAGCGGTATCGCCCGAGTTGCAATACGCCAATTGCTCGATGTGCAATTGCCGATTTTTCGCGTGCATCAGCGCAGCGTTCAGCGGTGTTGCACCGCAAGCCTGCGCATGTGTAATGTCGGTGTGCAACTCGCGAACCTTCTCGCAAGTCATGCCATCCGTGGCTTTGGCTGCTTTGTAAGTTTGAAAATGCGACAGATCGGTGCTAATTAAAATCAGTGTTTGCGCGTTGCCCCAGAGGCGGTCGATGAGCACAGCGACCTGATCGGCTGTGACGTCGCCCACCACCATCGGCAGAATCGTCGGCTGCAAATCGACTGGCGCATCCTTCCATAAACGCTGCAAAAATGGCAGATGAACTTCGAGTGCGTGCTCCTGCTCGTGCGCCTTGGCGTAGTTGCCAACGAAAGGCAATTCGGCAATAGCCGCCGCACCAAGCGCATCCACTGCCATCGTTCCCAGCGGTGTGGCAAAGGCTAAAACGTCAGGCAAAGCAACACCTGAAAAATACTCGCGATGCGCAGGGCAGAGCATGACGATACGTTTGATTTTTTCGACATGCGGCGCGATGCGTGCATAACCCACACTAGCCGCCAAGCCAGAATAGACGTGGCCTGCGTGAGGGACGATTAATATTTTTGGACATGCCAATTGAGCAGGAAGTTGCGCTCCGAGCAGCGTTTGCGCCTCGTGCAGGTGCGCGTCCACCTCCCGCATAAGTGTGCTTGGATCGCCCGCATAAAAAGCGTTGGCAAGAGCAGGAGGGCGAACGATTGAGACTGTCATTTCTTCATTATTGCGGTAAACAAATCAGATGCCAACCAAGTAGCCAACCATGCTTGTAAACGCGGCAGCGGCTGGGCAGCAAACCAAACGCTGTCAACAGCCGCAAACTGCCGAACGAAGGGAAATAGCGCTACATCAACCATACTGGCCTGTAGGCCAAATAGATAGGGGCTTTCCGAAGTACATGGCTGGGAAGCATCATTCCACATGGCCTGCAGAGCATCCATTGCAAGAGATCGGTGTTGTTCCATCAAAAGCTCTGGGTGGCGATTGGCGTATTTGTAGCGATCAAGCAGCGGCTTAAACACATCATCGCACTGCGCAATCACACGCTTCATTTCGTTCTCATCGGCGGCCGTCAGCCACCCCTCGGGGTCATTTTGCGCAAGCGCCCAGCGCATGATGTCTAGGCTTTGCTCTAGTACCGTGCCGTCCATTAACTGCATCACGGGCACGGTTCCTTTGGGTGAAATGGCGAGTAACTCAGATGGTTTGGCGCGCAGCGAGACTTCAACCGTTTCGCACGCAATGCCCGCCGAGCCAAGCGCCATGCGGGCTCGCATGGCATAGGGGCAGCGGCGAAAAGAGTAGAGCGTGGGCAAAGTTGGCAAAGTAAAATGAAGCATGACTACGATTCCCAATTGCCCTAAATGCGGCTCTGAATTTGCCTACGAAGATGCAGGCTTACTTATTTGCCCCGAGTGCGCTCACGA
>CANFWH010000061.1 GCA_947450645.1 Comamonadaceae bacterium
AAAAGATTGCCGCTAACCCACTTCTCAAGCACGTTGACCCTAAAAAGGTAAAGCCCCGCGTGATGACGGTCACGCAGTCAACCTACGACGGCGTGCTCTACAACACCGAGACGATCAAGGACTTATTGGATGGCTATGTAGACACGCTGCATTTTGATGAAGCTTGGTTACCGCACGCGGCTTTCCATAATTTTTATAGTACTTATCACTCGATGGGAAAAAACCGTACGCGTCCCAAAGAAGCCTTGACTTTTGCGACGCAGTCCACACACAAACTTTTGGCAGGTATAAGCCAAGCCAGTCATGTGCTGGTGCAAGACTCGCAAAATCGCAAGCTGGACAGACATCTATTTAACGAAGCGTATTTGATGCACACCAGCACAAGTCCCCAGTACGCCATCATTGCCAGCTGCGACGTGGCTGCGGCCATGATGGAAGCGCCTGGCGGCACCGCTTTGGTGGAAGAGTCCATCACCGAAGCGCTAGACTTTAGACGTGCTATGCGCAAGGTCGATGCCGAGTATGGCAAAGACTGGTGGTTTAAGGTTTGGGGTCCCGATAAGCTGGCGAAAGAAGGCGAGGGCGAAGAGGGCATTGGCAGGGCCGACGATTGGATTTTGAAGGGCGAGCAGCGTAGCGCTAAAACGGGTGATAACAGAGCGCACAACTGGCATGGCTTTGGCAAAATTGCCGACGGTTTCAACATGCTCGATCCGATTAAATCGACCATCGTGACGCCAGGGCTCGACTTAAATGGCAAGTTTGCACCCACAGGAATTCCCGCAAGCATCGTGACCAAGTTCTTGGCCGAGCACGGCGTGATTGTCGAGAAGACAGGGCTTTACAGCTTTTTCATCATGTTCACGATTGGCATCACTAAAGGGCGCTGGAACACGCTGCTCACGGCCTTGCAGCAGTTTAAAGATGACTATGACCGTAATCAGCCTATGTGGCGCATCCTGCCTGAGTTTTGTAAGGCGCACCCCAAATACGAGCGCATGGGATTGAAGGATTTGAGTCAGTACGTTCATACCTTATATGCAAAGCACGACATTGCGCGTCTCACAACCGATGTGTACCAAAGCGATTTAACGCCGGCCATGACGCCAAGTGATGCCTATGCCTATATTGCGCATCGCAAAACTGAGCGCGTAGAGATTGACAAGCTGGAAGGCCGCATCACCGTAGGCCTTGTCACGCCGTATCCGCCAGGCATTCCGTTACTCATTCCTGGTGAGGTGTTCAATAAAAAGATTGTGGATTACCTTAAATTTGCGCGTGAGTTCAACCGTGAATGCCCAGGTTTTGAAACGGACATCCACGGCTTGGTTGAAGAAAAAGGCGCGGACGGCATCACGCGTTATTTTGCGGACTGTGTGCGTTGAATATATTAATGATCAAGGCTCACAGCGTGGGCGTTGGCGATCTGCTTCGCAGTTCGGCTGCTTGGCGAACGCTTAAAAATAAATGGCCAGAGGCCAAACTGCATTTGCTTTTTTTGACTAAGCAGCAAGGCTACGCGACCGAAGATCTCATGAAGCATCATCACTTGCTAGCAAGTGCTCATTTCATCGCGATCAAAAGCGGTTCACCGCACGAGCTAGGTGCAAAAAATATCGCACTCAAGCAAGTATTAGATGCGGCAAAAACTGTTTGCACTGAAGTAAAACCTGATCTCATCATTGACTTTGAAGCTTCAGGTTTGCGCACCAGCGTCGTGACCCATACCTGCGCGAAGGCAAGTGGGGCAAGGGCTGTGGGCATAGCGAGTTTTTTGGGCCGATCATTTTTTTATGACAAAGTCGCACCACCCGTAGTGGACTATGCACGCGGGCATGGACTCGCGCTACCAATGGATTACACCGAGCGAGATTACGTGGCATTGGCCGCGCTGGGGCTTCGGCGCGAAGGACAGGCGATTGAACTCCAACTGCAACCAGAGGGGGTGCAGGCAAAAGAGAAATTGAAAAAACATCTCGCAGAGCATCGAAAAGAAAATCGACCTACAAGCCATGTCCAGCAAGGCTTGCACGAGAGCGGTTTAGCTTCTAAAGAGCTGCTGATGGGGCTCAACATCGGCTGCGGTACGCCTGATGCGCTGCATAAACGCCCTAACTTAGATGTGCTGGCCGATGCGCTTGGGCGCATTCACGCGCAGACGCCATTTACCCTTGTACTCACGGGGGCGGCGTTTGAGCGAGATATCAACCAAGCGTTTATCGCTGCTTACGCGCGCCAATGGGGTGATACCAATCATCTCATCGACTGGTCAGGGCAGGTGTCGATTAGCGGTCTCACAGGTGTGATAGATGCGATTGATTTTTTTATTTCAACCGACTCAGGCCCTTATCACATGGCTGTGGCGCAGCACACGCCGACGCTGGTGCTCTTTACCTATCCCGAAGTGACTTCGTACCATGATGTGCCGTGGTGCGTAAGGCTTGTCGCGCCCTATGATGCAGCAGATATCGTGACCGAATTTCGCAGACTTCAAGATAAACATGCAACAGCTAATGACCGCTAAATCACACTCGGTGCGTGAATACCCTACGCATGCATTCAGCATGGCTGCGCTGTATTGCCTCGCCGTGTCGGTCAGTATGGGCGTGGCTTTGGTGTCAATCTCAAAATTGCTGATTGTGCTTGCGATCATTGCTAAGCTGGTTTGTCTATGGCGAGCTGGGACGCTGCGCTGGGTGCGCAGTCCTTATCTCACGTTTACAGCTATTGCTCTTGCCATGGCTTGGTTAACGATCTCGCTGCTTTGGACCGAAGCACCCGAGAACGAGCGTATGGTGAATCTAGGACGGCACGCAAGGTTGTTCGTGTTGCCCGCTGTTTATTTTTTAATCGAGACTAGGCGTGATGCTTTAAAAGTTTTAGCGGCATTAGCTTTCAGTCAATTTTTTGTGGTGTGCTGCTCATGGCTTTTGTGGCTGGGCGTACCGCTACCGTTTGCGCAAAACATACAAGAGGCCAGCCTTGGCGTGGTGTTTACGAGCACGTTAGAGCAGCCTGTGATGAGCACCTTGATGCTCGTTTTGGTGTGGTTCTTGCGGGATGAAATCCCCGTCCTTTGGCGCAAGCGCATCCTAGTGACCGCATTGACATTCACGATTGCTAATGTTTTTTTTGTCATGACGGGGCGGACGGGTTATTTGGTTATGTTGCTTGCTATTTCGTTGGCAATTTTTTGGCAATTACCAAAAAGATTACGCCCTATCGTTGTGTTGCTACCACTCATTTTGGCTGTAGGATTAGGACTGCTATCCACACGGTTTCAATCACGCATGTTGGAGATCAAGCGTGATGTGTTGCAATACCAAGCGGGCAACATCGATACGTCGCAAGGGCAACGACTAGATTACTGGGCTAAATCGCTGCAGGCCATGCAGGATAAACCTTTGCTCGGACACGGTGTGGGCAGTTGGCGCATCAATTACATTAAAAATAATGGTGGCGATAAGGTTAATCCACCCAGCAATCCGCATCAGCAATTTTTGCTTTGGGCGGTCGATGGCGGACTCGTTGGCCTGGCTTTAATGCTCGGTTTTTTTGTCGCGCTGTACCTTGATTCGCTCGAGCTTGAGACTAGGGCAAGGCAAGCTTTGCAAGTCGCACTGGCCATTACGTTTTTAATGAGCATGATGAATTGCCCACTTTTTGGCGCGGGGATGGGTGAATTTATATTGCTGATCTTTGCCGCATTATTGGCCGCTAGGCCACGTCCGCTATAGCTTGTCCAAGTTACGAATCAAGGGCAGTAGTTGCTTCGCGATTTTGGAATTGGCGTAGTCGGAGATGTGATCGCCATAGCCGTACAGAAAATTTTTGTTTTCAAAATACGTACAAACATTGTTTGCCGTATCGCATAGCAGAGGCAAAGGATTAAATACCATGAGCTTGGGATTGATGCGTTGCAGCTCTCGAATGAATTGCTGATACGCCGCTGTACCAGCCAGATGATCGGTATAGCGAATTTGGCAGTAGGGATTGGCCTTGCGCGTTAGCAAATGGCGTAGCACAGGCAGGCTTGTCATCTCGCCTTGAATGCAACTGGTGGGATCGGGCAGGGTAGGGTTGTCGATAAAGAACACCACGTGTTTGCCAGAGCTCTGCAGCCTGCTGACGACTTCATTTTGATTCACAGCCAACTGCTCTATCTCAGCCGCGCTATAGGATTTGTTGATAAATCTGGTTTCTTTGTCGGTTGAAAAAATATGTCTAAAGCTATTGGCGAGCACGACCACTTGGATATTCGAGTCAGCCTCTAAACGCTGCAAGGCTTGTTCGAGTATGTTGGAGGTGCTGGTTTTATCCAAACTAAAAGCTGGGAAGGTTCCCATCAATAGCCAATTTTGATTGGCATCAGACTCCCGCGCAAGCCCGTAGTACAAGGCTTCCGCTTTGCTATCGCCAATCACTGCAAACTGCGACGCTACATTTTTGTTTTGACTGAGGCACCATTCAAACGATGTGGCTTGCGCGGGCGGCAGGCCACACGCGTGACGCAATAAATTACGGTCAGCGCCCAGCACAATGGTGTGCGAATCAGCGCCTAGTTTGTCATTGTGTCGCCAAGGAAATCCGTCGTGGCGTGTGATGGCATAGCCAAATGCAAATACGACAACCATTAAAAAACAAAGTACGCTGACGATGCGGCTCTTACGCGGGTCACGGCTGGCGTGGCTTGCAGGAAAGCGTACCTTGCGCTCAATTAATTGATAGGTTAAAAATGCTAAGAAAAAACTAGCGACGAGCAAAGCCGCACGCACCGTACTGGACGGTGTCTGTCCTTCAAAAATTCGCGCAAAAGTCAGTAGCGGCCAATGCCACAAATACAGTGGATAGCTAATCAGCCCGACCCACACCAGCGGGCGACTCCCGAGTACGTATTGATTCAGCTTTGAGCTCATGCCTGCTGCAATGAAACAAGCTGCTCCCAGTGTTGGCAGTAAAGCCCATAGACCTGGGAAGGCTCGGTTTTGATCGATGAGTACGAATGAGAGGATGAGCAGTATGAGTCCTGTTGCGGCTAGAAGATGGCTTGTGCGCGGTGAATGTGATAGCAATCGCCATTGATGTGATGGATATTGCTGCCGATACGCGAGCAGTGCACCCACCGCCAATTCCCATGCTCGCGTGAGAGGCGAATAAAAATCAGCGGTCACGTCATGCTTCGCGAGTGAGTCGCTAAACCACAGTGAAGCGAAGAGCACCCAGCCAATCAAAATTGCTTTGGAGCGTGGTGTGCGAGTTAGCTTGTGGCACAGCCATAGCATGAGTGGCCACAGCAAATAGAACTGCTCTTCAATGGCCAGCGACCACAGATGGAGCAAGGGTTTGGTTGCGGCTTCGCTATCGAAATAACCCGCGTCGCGCCAAAACAAAAAGTTGTTTAAAAAAACCGCGCCACCTGCGGTATAGCGCCCCAGTTGCTTGTATTCGCCAGAGGTGAGCGCAATCCATCCCACCCATAAACAAAAAATCAGTACAGTGATGAGTGCAGGAAAAATGCGCTTGATGCGCTGCGCATAAAAATGGCCAAGCGAAAATTGGTTTGCTTCTAATTGCCCGAGCAAGATCGAGGTAATGAGATAGCCCGAGATGACAAAAAAGATATCGACACCCACAAATCCGCCAGGCAATAGGCTGGGGAAGGCGTGAAAAATAAGAACAGCTAAAACGGCAACGGCGCGAAGGCCATCAATGTCGGGGCGGTACATCAATCGGATAACCCCATTTGGTAGAGCCGAGCATAGTGGCCGCCTTGCGCGAGCAGCGCTTCGTGCGAACCCATTTCTGTGATGAGGCCGTGAGACATCACCACAATGCAGTCCGCGCTTTGCACGGTCGAGAGCCGATGTGCAACCACCAGCGTGGTGCGTCCTTGCATCAAGGCATCTAAGGCTTGCTGCACGGCACGCTCAGATTCGTTGTCGAGTGCAGACGTGGCTTCATCGAGCAGCAGGATGGGTGCATTTTTATAAATAGCGCGTGCAATAGCCAGACGTTGACGCTGCCCGCCCGATAACTGCGCGGCGTTGTGTCCCACGAGCGTATGGATGCCTTGCGGCAAAGTGCTGACAAGTTCTGCAAGGTGAGCGGCTTGCAAGGCTTGCCGAATAAGGCCTGTCGAAGGGTTGGGGTCGCCAAGCGCCACATTAGCGGCCAGCGTGTCGTTAAACATTACGACGTCTTGGCTGACATAAGCGAATTGTTTGCGAAGCGCGGTGAGATCCCAGTCGTGTATGGCTTGTCCATTTAAAAAGATCGCGCCTTCGGTGGGCTCTAAAAAGCGTGGCAGCAAATTGATGAGGCTGGTTTTGCCTGAACCTGATGTGCCAACTAGCGCAATTTTTTGTCCTGCCTTAATGTTTAGCGTAATGCCGCCGAGTGCCCAGCCGTTGGCATCTAGGTAGCGAAGCTTCACGCCTGCAAAGCGAAGTGCCAAGGCCGTTACTGCATCGATTGGGGCAGGCAGCTTACCTGAAGTTTCGTCTACCTGCGCATCGACAAAGTCGAGTCCACGCTCAATCGCCGCAAGGCCGCGAACCAATGGCGCTGCGGCTTCCGATAGATGTTTGATGGGTGCAACCAGCATCAGCATGGCCATGATGAAAGCAGCAAAGCCACCCACGGTAATGTTGTTGCCAGCGTTGTTTTGCCAAAGCGCAATGCAGATCACCGCCGAGAGCGCAGTGGCCGCGAGCATTTGCGTGAGTGGTGTCATAGCCGATCCACCCATGATGCCTTTGATGCTTAGGCGGCGAAGCGCAGCGCTCAAAATTTCAAAGCGCACTGTTTGCATCGCTTGTGCGTGATGCAGGCGTACCATGCGCTGTGCGAGTACGTTTTCTTCGACGACATAGGCTAAATCGTCGGTTGTTTTTTGTACAGTTTTAGCAATGCGACCCAGTCGCTTAGAGAAGTACTTCATGATGGCGATAACGCCAGGAAAGATGGTGAAGACAATGAGCGTGAGTTGCCAATTGAGATATAGCAAGTAGGCCAGCAGCGCGATCAGGGTGAGACTGTCTTTCAAAATAGATAGCAAGCTGTTGACGAGCTGGGTCGTGCCATTTTGAATTTCGTGCACGATGGTGTTGGACAGACTACTCGACGTTGTTTTGGCCAGTTCATTGACGCGAATGCGCTGCATCTTGGCAAATAAAGCCGTGCGCAGTTTGAGCATGGCGTTGTTGGATAGCACGGCTAAAAAATATTGTGCTAAAAATCCTGCCAAACCGCGCAGGGCAAACAAACCCATAATGGAGGCGGGCACTTTCCACAGCGATAAGCCATTACTCGTGAAACCCTTATCCAGCAAGGGCTGTAGCAGGGCGGGTATAGCGGGTTCGGTGAGCGATACCAAAAGTGTGGCAATAAAAATGCCCAAGATGGGCAGGCCAGCGCGGTCAAAATAAGGCTGAATTCGCCCTAGGCGCGCAT
>CANFWH010000062.1 GCA_947450645.1 Comamonadaceae bacterium
AGGCAGCTTGTGGGCTGATGGTCGTTTTAGCTACAGGCTTAGCGACTGGCTTTTTTGCTGCTGGCTTAGCCGCTGCTTTCTTCGCTGGAGCTGCTTTTTTAGCAGCAGGCTTCTTGGCTGCAGCTTTTTTAGCAGCAGGCTTCTTAGCTGCAGCTTTTTTAGCAGCAGGCTTCTTAGCTGCAGCTTTTTTAGCAGCAGGCTTCTTAGCTGCAGCTTTTTTGGCTGCTGGCTTTTTCGCCGCTACTTTTTTAGCCGCTGGCTTTTTTGCCGCTACTTTTTTTGCAGGTGCTTTTTTAGCTGGGGCTGCCTTTTTAGCCGCCGGCTTTTTTGCCGCTACTTTTTTTGCAGGTGCAGCTTTCTTCGCTGGTGCAGCTTTTTTAGCTGCTGGTTTTTTTGCAGTTGCCATTTTTTCTCTCCTAGATTTTTTCAATTGAAGATTCGCTCGCGTCCACATGGGAGATTTGGCGCAAACGATTCAAGCCGTTGAGAGACTCGCTCTCAGCGGCTTGAACAGGGGTGCAAGCCACAGCCAACATCTGCGCACAAGGCATGATGATGGGTTGAGGTTTTGCAATTCTTAAAAACATATCGTGTGCTATTTGAAACATTAGTCCCAAGACAAAGCGCCGCCCGATTGATATTCAATCACGCGGGTTTCGAAAAAGTTGCGCTCTTTTTTAAGATCAATCATTTCACTCATCCAAGGAAATGGATTTTCTTCATCAGGAAATAATGCCTCTAAACCAATTTGCACGGCGCGGCGATTAGCGATGTAACGCAAATAGCCTTTAAACATCGAAGCATTTAAGCCAAGTACACCACGTGGCATCGTGTCTTCTGCGTAGCGATATTCGAGCTCAACCGCCTTCATAAACAGAGCATTAATTTCGGCCTTGAACTCAGGAGTCCACAAATGCGGGTTCTCCAACTTCAATTGATTAATCAGATCAATACCAAAATTGCAGTGCATCGACTCGTCACGCAAAATGTATTGGTATTGTTCGGCAGCACCTGTCATCTTGTTTTGACGACCCAAGGCCAAGATTTGCGTAAAGCCAACATAGAAGAACAAACCTTCCATTAAGCAAGCAAACACAATCAAGGATTTAAGCAAGGTTTGATCGTTTGCAGTTGTTCCTGTTTTGAAGTTGGGATCAGAGATCGCTTCAATGAATGGAATCAAAAACTGATCCTTGTCGCGAATCGATTGCACTTCGTTATAGGCATTAAAGATTTCTGCTTCATCTAGTCCGAGCGATTCTGTAATGTATTGATAAGCGTGTGTGTGAATCGCTTCTTCAAAAGCTTGACGTAGCAGGAACTGACGGCACTCGGGTGCGGTGATGTGACGATACGTTCCTAGAACAATATTGTTAGCTGCCAACGAATCAGCCGTCACAAAAAATCCTAAATTACGCTTGACTAAACGACGCTCATCGTCGGTCAAGCCATTGGGATCTTTCCAAAGCGCAATGTCGCGCGTCATGTTCACTTCTTGCGGCATCCAATGATTTGCGCAAGTGGCTAGATATTTTTCCCACGCCCATTTGTATTTAAACGGAACGAGTTGATTAACGTCAGTTTGTCCATTAATGATTCGCTTATCAGATGCTTTAACACGGTGATGAGCGGGTGTGGCTGCAGACAATTTGACCACGGGAGGTGAATTAGGCGTTTGAAAAACTTCGTCAGAAAAAACGGGGGCAGTTTGCAGACCAAGCGCGGTAGCGTTTGGCGAGGGTGCTAGTGAAGCTGCAGGTGTAGATGTAATTTCTTCGTCCCAAGTTAACATATTAATTTCCGTTCAGCGGATGATAAATGCAATGTACGCAAATGCAAAATGATTTCGTATTTTTTTGTGACATGCGCGCATTTTTGTTTTCGTTTGTTGTGTTTTATTGACAAGCTTCACAGCCTGGATCATCAATCGCACAAAACTTAATATCGGTTGCAGGGGACACAGACAACTCTGCTTGTGAAGCAAGCGCTGCGGCCATCAAAGCAGAGGGCCCGGCACCCGTGGAAGCCTTACCCGACGTAGTCTGCAGAGTAGATGCTGATGCTGATGGGCCAGAACTCACCGAGTTCATTTGTCCTGCACGTCCCGTTGATTTTTCAGCATGCGTCGCACCAACTGTGCGCAAATAATAAGTCGTCTTAAGTCCACGAATCCAAGCCAGCTTGTACGTATCATCTAATTTTTTACCTGACGCACCGGCCATATAAATATTGAGTGACTGCGCTTGATCGATCCATTTTTGACGACGCGAGCCCGCTTCAATCAACCACACTGGTTCAACTTCAAACGCCGTTGCATACAGTGCTTTCAAATCAGCGGGCACGCGATCGATAGGACGCAGTGATCCATCAAAATGTTTTAAATCCATGACCATCACATCGTCCCACAGCCCAAGGCGCTTGAGGTCGCGCACCAGGTAACTATTAATGATGGTGAATTCGCCCGACAAGTTGGACTTGACAGATAAGTTACCAAAGCTCGGCTCAATCGATGCATCTACACCGATGATGTTGGAGATCGTTGCTGTTGGCGCAATCGCCACGCAGTTGGAGTTGCGCATGCCGTGCTCGGCGATTTTGGCGCGGAGCGTCGTCCAGTCTAATTTGCTAGAGCGATCAACTTCTAAATAGTTTGTGCCGCGTTCTTTTTCCAGCATATCTAAACTATCAATCGGCAAGATGCCCTTATCCCACAGCGATCCTTTGTAGCTGGCGTAGCGACCGCGTTCTTTTGCTAAGTCGCTGGAAGCGCTATACGCAAAATAGCAAATCGCCTCCATCGACTCGTCGGCAAATTGCACCGCATCGTTAGAGGCATACGACATGCGCATTTCATATAAGCTGTCTTGAAAACCCATCAAGCCAAGACCTACGGGGCGATGACGCATGTTGGAGTCACGCGCTTTTTTAACGGCGTAGTAATTAATATCAATCACGTTGTCCAGCATACGCATGGCCGTGCCAATCGTGCGCTTGAGTTTGTCGTGATCGAGCGTCTTCGAGCCATCCGCGTTGGTTTTAATGTGCTGCACCAAATTGACTGAGCCCAAATTGCAAACGGCGGTCTCGGTGTCGCTGGTATTGAGCGTGATCTCCGTGCACAAATTGCTGGAGTGCACCACGCCCACATGTTGCTGCGGCGAGCGGATGTTACAAACGTCTTTAAACGTGATCCAAGGATGCCCTGTTTCAAACAACATCGTCAGCATCTTGCGCCACATATCGGTGGCTTGCAACGTACGCGTTGGGCTGATCTTGCCGCTAGCCGCCTGCGCTTCATAAGCCACATACGATTTTTCAAAATCGATGCCGTACTTATCGTGCAAATCTGGTGCATCAGAAGGCGAGAACAGCGTCCACGTTCCTTTTTCCATCACGCGCTTCATAAACAAATCTGGAATCCAGTTTGCGGTATTCATGTCATGCGTGCGGCGGCGATCGTCGCCTGTATTTTTGCGCAACTCCAAGAACTCTTCAATATCCAAATGCCACGACTCAAGGTAGGTGCAAACGGCGCCCTTGCGTTTACCGCCTTGGTTAACGGCAACAGCCGTGTCATTGACGACTTTCAGAAATGGCACCACGCCTTGGCTCTCGCCATTCGTACCTTTGATGTGTGAGCCGAGCGCGCGAACGCGTGTCCAGTCGTTACCGAGACCACCTGCAAATTTAGAGAGCAGCGCGTTCTCTTTGATGAGCTCGTAAATCCCATCCAAATCATCAGGCACGGTGCTGAGGTAGCAGCTAGAGAGTTGCGAGCGCTGCGTTCCGCTATTAAAGAGTGTAGGTGTGCTCGACATAAAGTTAAATGTCGAGAGCACTTCATAGAACTCAATGGCACGAGTTTCACGGTCGATTTCATTGAGGGAAAGCCCCATCGCCACACGCATAAAGAAAGCTTGCGGCAACTCGATACGTGTTTTGCGTACATGCAAGAAATAGCGGTCATACAACGTTTGCAGCCCGAGGTAGTCAAAACGCATATCGCGCTCAGGCTTCAAAGCAGCACCCAGTTTTTGCAAATCAAAATGCAGCATGCGCTCATCTAACAAGTCGTTATCGACACCACGCTGAATAAACTCAGGGAAGTAAGCGGGATACCGTTCGCCCATACTGGACTGCAAAACCTCTTCGCTCAAAATTTCCTTACGCATCGTATGCAAGAGCAAACGAGATGTGACGTAGGTGTAGTCTGGCTCTTTTTCAATCAAGGTACGCGCCGCCATGATGGCCGCTTTGTAGACTTCATCAATAGGCATACCATCGTACAAATTGCGTAAGGTCGAGGCCAAAATTGGATCGGGTCTTACATCAGCACTCAAATCTTCACACGACGTGTTGATGAGTGTAGTGAGACCCACCAAATCCAAAGCCACACGCTCACCATTGTTCGTCACGAACATCGTAGGCTCAGCGGATGGTGGCGCCATCTCTTTTTTTGCGGCGCGCTCTTGTGTGCGGCGCTCACGGTACAACACATACGAGCGAGCAATTTCGTGATGCCCACCGCGCATCAAGCCCAGCTCAACTTGATCTTGAATATCTTCGATATGAAACGTACCACCGCCTGGACGTGAACGCATCAACGCTTTAATGATGTTCTCGGTCAAAGCATCCACTGTCTCGCGCACGCTTGCCGACGCCGCGCCTTGCGTACCGTGTACCGCCAAAAATGCCTTCATCATGGCGACAGCAATTTTGCTTGGTTCGAATGGCACAACTGAACCATTACGGCGCAAAATTTGATAACCCGACCACGCGGTTTGCCGCGCTGTCGAATGTGTTGAAACACCACCCGAATCAGTATCTGATGGGTTAGGAGCGTAAGCTTGAATGGTGTGACTTGTCATGATGAGTAGGAATAAGGATAAACACTAGATATGGGCGAATAATACGCGATTCGGGCAAAAAAACACTATCCCTAGTGTACAGCAGCCTCCGTATTTACCCTAGCTTTATCTATAAAAATTATCCAAGCTCACGCTTTAAACGAGTCCAATCGAAGCCAGATCCTGGATCATCTTTGCGGCCTGGCGCAATGTGCTCGTGCCCGACAAAATCAATCGCTTTGTAGGCTTGGCTTAGCGCCGCATTTAAGCTCGCAAGGCTTTCATATTGGGCATCCGTAAAAGTTTCACCTGGCACACCCTCTAACTCGATGCCAATCGAAAAATCATTGCAATTATTTTTCGTCTCGCCAAGCTTGTTGGTGTAACTGGATTGCCCTGCATGCCACGCTCTGTCATTGCAGCTCACAAATTGCCAGAGCGCACCCCTTCTTTCAATCAAAAAATGTGCGGATACTTTTTGATCGCGAATCGTGTCAAAGTACGGATGCGCATCCCAATCAAGTTGATTGGTAAATAGCTGCTGAATATGCCCGCCACCATACTGCCCAGGAGGCAGACTGATGGAATGAATCACCACCAAATCGACCAACGCGCCTACTGGTCTAGCGCCGAAATTGGGAGACTCTAATCGCCTTGCAAAACGATACCAGCCCCGATCCCACAACGCGTCCATTTAAGGCTCGGCTTTATGCAGGTGTGCCACCGAGCAATAACTACCATGCTTGCCTTGCACAGCCTCGGTTGTTGGAATATGCACTGCGCACCAACGGCAAGGCTGCATATCAATCACTTTCGTGCGTTGCTCCTTTGCCTGACGCTCCTTCGCGGCCACCCTACGATTGCCGCGCCAAATAAAAATTGCCGCCATCAAAATGACGAGGATGAGCAAGTATTTAGACACCATGATGACCGCTCGCGTTAAGCCGCGCCTCGATTCAAAACGACCTGCAAGACAAAGTGCGTCCCCACATAAGCCAAGAGCAAAAACGCACTGCCAAAATGCACCATGCGTACGGCCTTTGCACCACGCCAGCCTAAGTGGACACGCCCCACCACGAGCAGGGCAAAGCACAACCACGCGAGTGCCGCAAAAATGGTTTTATGCTGAAGTTTGAATAAAAATCCAGCGCCGCCCGCCACACCACCCAGCACCAAACTCAGTGTGAGCAGCGTAAAGCCTGCGTACACGAAAAGAAACATCCAATGCTCCAGCGTGAGCAAAGGTATGCGCGGCGCGTCACCTAATTGACCGCGCAAACGACGCTCCGTCTGCGTAAACAACCAAGCACAAACAACTGCGGCGGCAAACATGGCATAAGCCGCAATCGCACTGCTAATGTGCGCCAAAAGCCAAGGCGAATCAGCCGCCATACCCAGATGGGAAAGCGCCAACCATAAGCCAGCAGCAAAGAAAGCGATCAGTAGAATGCTAAGCAAAATCATGCTCACAGTTTAGTTTAAAAATCTCCCTTCTCGCTCTATGGCATCCCTACTTTCCGACAAACTTTCCGCTCTCACCAAACGCCTGCGCGGCGAAGCGCGTATTACCGAATCCAACGTCGCCGACATGCTGCGCGAAGTGCGGATGGCGCTGCTCGAGGCCGACGTAGCGCTGCCCGTAGTACGCGACTTCGTGGCGCGCATCAAAGAAAAAGCGCTAGGGCAAGAAGTCATTGGCTCACTCACCCCAGGCCAAGCTTTAGTCGGCGTGGTCAATCAAGAATTAATTGCGACGATGGGCCTAGGCATCGCCGACATCAACCTCCACGCGCAACCACCCGCCGTGATCTTGATGGCGGGCTTACAAGGCGCAGGTAAAACCACCACCACCGCCAAGCTCGCCAAACACTTAATCGAGAAGCGCAAAAAGAAAGTACTCACCGTCAGCGGCGACGTGTATCGCCCTGCCGCCATCGAACAATTAAAAACCGTCACAGCACAAGCAGGCGCTGAATGGTTTCCATCCGACCCTTCGCAAAAGCCCGTGGATATTGCCCTAGCGGCC
>CANFWH010000063.1 GCA_947450645.1 Comamonadaceae bacterium
GCGATTCGAGACAAAGCAGAGCACAAAATCACGGCTATCGTGTGCGCTGACGCGGCTGACGCGCAGCGTTTGATGGTGGAGATGCCGTTCTTCGCGCCCGATTTGCGCTGCACCTTGTTCCCCGATTGGGAGACCCTGCCCTACGACAGCTTTTCGCCGCACCAAGATTTGATTTCGGAGCGCCTCGCAACGCTTTGGCGCATTAAAAATGGCGAGGCTGATGTGGTCATCATCCCGGCTACCACGGCGCTCTATCGCTTGGCGCCGCCCTCATTTTTGGCGGGCTACACGTTTCACTTCAAAGCCAAGCAGCAGCTTGAAGAAGCCAAACTCAAAGCGCAGCTCACGCTCGCGGGCTACAACCACGTGGCGCAAGTCGTGAGCCCCGGTGAATACGCCGTGCGCGGCGGTTTGATTGACCTCTTCCCTATGGGTTCAGTGATGCCGTACCGCGTGGATTTGTTTGATGATGTGATCGACTCCATCCGCAGTTTTGATCCTGATTCGCAGCGCTCGCTGTATCCCGTGCCCGAACTACGTCTCCTGCCTGGGCGCGAGTTCCCGCTGGACGAAGCTGCACGCGGCATGTTCCGCAACCGTTGGCGCGAACTCTTGGAAGGCGACCCGACCAAGAGCCGCATCTACAAAGAAATGGGCAATGGCATTGCGACGGCGGGCATTGAGTACTACCTGCCGCTGTTTTTTGAAAACACCGCGACGGTATTTGATTATTTGGGTGAGTCGGCAACCTTGGTGCTACATGGCGATCTAGAGGCGCCACTGCAGCAATTTTGGAAAGACACAACCGATCGATATCGAATTCTTCGCAATGACCCTGATCGCCCTGCACTGGCGCCTGAGCATTTGTTTTTACCCACAGATGCGTTTTATCAAGAGACTAAGAAATATGCGGCGCTGGCACTAAAAGGCGACAGTCCTGGAGCACTTCCATCGCTCGCTGCCAATCGCGCGGCGGATGAGCCTTTAGCAAATCTCAAAGCGCATTTGATCTCTAGTCCGCATCGTGTGCTGCTGCTGGCTGAGAGCAAAGGCCGGCAAGAATCGCTGTTAGATTTCCTGCGTGCTTCGCATATATCGCCTGTGGGTTTTGAGTCGCTTGAAGAGTTCCAAACAAGCGATGAGAAAGTCGGCATCGCCACGGCATCGCTTTATGCGGGCTTTGCTTGGAATGAGGCCAACATCGATTTCGTCACCGAAACCGAACTCTTCGCCTCCAGCCCCACACAGCGACGCGGTAAGCGTGGGCAAGAAAAAACGACCGACTTAGACGCACTCATCAAAGATCTTGCCGAGCTGAACATTGGCGACCCCGTGGTGCACGCCTCTCACGGCATCGGACGTTATCGAGGGCTCGTGCATCTTGATCTTGGACAAGCGACGACCGACCAAGATGACGAAAACAACAAGCAGGAGTTTTTGCACTTGGAGTACGCGAACGAAGCGGTGCTCTACGTGCCCGTTGCCGCGCTCCACTTAATTAGTCGCTACACAGGCGTCAGCCCTGACGAAGCACCGCTGCATCGTCTCGGCTCCGACCAATGGAACAAAGCCAAGCGTAAAGCGGCTCAGCAGGTGCGCGATAGCGCCGCAGAGCTACTCAACATCTACGCACGCCGCGCTGCACGCGAAGGCTTTGCGTTTCGCTTCTCGCCGCACGACTACGAAATCTTTGCCAATGATTTTGGCTTTGAAGAAACGCCCGATCAAAAGGCCGCGATTCACGCCGTGGTGCAAGACATGATCTCGCCGCGCCCTATGGACAGGCTCGTCTGCGGCGATGTGGGGTTTGGCAAGACCGAAGTGGCCCTTCGCGCCGCGTTTATCGCGGTGCTGGGCGGCAAGCAGGTCGCCATCCTCGCACCCACCACGCTGCTTGCCGAACAGCACTTTCAAACGCTGACTGATCGTTTTGCCAAGTGGCCGATTCGTATTGCCGAGATGTCGCGCTTTCGCACCGCTAAAGAAATCACAGCGGCGCAAAAAGGCATTGCGGATGGCACGCTGGATATCGTGGTGGGTACGCACAAGCTCTTGTCCAAAGACACACATTTCAAAGACCTTGGACTCCTCATCATTGACGAAGAGCACCGCTTCGGCGTGCGTCACAAGGAGGCGATGAAATCGCTACGCGCCGAAGTGGATGTGCTGACGCTTACCGCCACGCCGATCCCGCGCACACTGGGCATGGCGCTAGAAGGGATGCGCGATTTATCGGTGATTGCGACTGCACCGCAGCGCCGCCTCGCCATCAAAACTTTTGTGCGCAGTGAAGATAAAAGCGTGATGCGCGAAGCGCTTTTGCGAGAAATCAAACGCGGCGGCCAATGCTACTTTTTACACAACGATGTGGCGACGATGGAAAACCGCCTCACGCAGCTGACAGAGCTATTGCCCGAAGCCCGTATCCAAATCGCTCACGGCCAAATGCCCGAGCGCGAACTGGAGCGTGTGATGCGCGACTTTGTGGCGCAACGCTTCAATGTGCTTTTGTGCTCCACCATCATCGAAACGGGCATCGACGTGCCCACCGCCAACACCATCGTGATGAGCCACGCCGATAAGTTTGGCCTCGCGCAGCTGCACCAACTGCGCGGACGCGTCGGGCGTAGTCACCACCAAGCCTATGCGTACTTGTTAGTTCCCGATATTCAATCGCTCACAAAGCAAGCCCAGCAACGCTTAGACGCGATTCAAGGCATGGAAGAACTCGGCTCAGGTTTCTATTTAGCGATGCACGACCTTGAGATCCGCGGCGCAGGCGAAGTGCTGGGCGACAACCAAAGCGGCAACATGCTCGAAGTCGGCTTTCAGCTTTACAACGAAATGCTGGCTGAGGCCGTGCGGGCGCTCAAGGCGGGCAAAGAGCCCGACCTCATGCGCCCGCTGCACGCCACGACCGAAATCAATTTGCATACGCCAGCGCTCTTGCCAAAAAACTATTGCGGCGATGTGCATCTGCGCTTGTCGTTCTACAAAAAGCTAGCTACCGCCAAAAACAACGATGCGGTCAGCAGCTTGCTAGAAGAGCTAGTCGATCGCTTTGGCAAGCTACCCGATCAAGCCCAAGCACTCATCGACACGCACCGCCTGCGTGTGTTGTGCGAACCCTACGGCGTACACAAAATTGACGCTGCGCCAGGGGTCATCATCATCACCTTCAAACCCAATGCGCCCGTTGACCCGCAAAGCATCATCCATTTGATTCAGCGTAACAAACACATCAAACTGGCGGGCAATGACAAACTACGGATTGAAAAGGCGATTGAAAAAGCGCCAGACCGTGCGCACATGGTGCGCGATGTTTTAAAAGGTCTGCAACTGGTTAGCCATGCAAACGTGAATTCTTAGGCAAATGCGCCATTAAAAATTCCATTTGATCCGCCAAAATTTTGCGGTTCCGCAAAATGAAATCTTCCCAAAGACTAGGTACGTAAGGCGTGTAGAGCAGCGGCATGTGAGCTTGCTCGGGTGTGCGGTTGCTCTTGCGATGGTTACAGCTTTTGCAAGCCGTCACCACATTCATCCATACGTCTTGGCCTTTTTGACCATAAGGAATGATGTGCTCGCGAGTGAGTAGTTCGGTCAAAAATTGATCGCCGCAGTACGCGCACAAATTGCGGTCGCGCATAAATAGTTTGCTATTGGTGATGCCAGGCTTCGCGCTAAACGGATTGATTTTTGGCACGCCCTTGGTACCAATGATGGAGCTAATCGTGATGGAGGATTGAATGCCCGAGATAGCGTTCGTCCCACCCCGATACGTTGCAATAGCTGCCCCAGTCTCCCATCGCACTTCATCCGCCGCATAGTGCAGCACCGCTTGCTCTAGGCTAATCCAAGATTGCGGCAATCCACCGCCCGATAGCTTCAAAACTTTCACGCGTCGCTCCTTCAAACATCAAGTCATAGAGGGAATACACATCGAAACTTGCTAAACCCCTCGAATGTACCTCATTACTGCGACATCTTTTCATTGGGGATAATCAACAGTTATGCATATTTTTCGCGGCTTGCCCCACAGCGCCCTCCTCCAGCCTTGCGCCTTGACGATTGGCAACTTTGACGGTGTCCATTTGGGACATCAAGCGATGCTGCGCGAGCTTAAAAAAGAAGCGGATGCACGCGGCCTCGCCACCTGCGTGATGACGTTTGCACCACATCCTCGTGAATATTTTTCGCCCAGCACCGCGCCTAAGCGTATTAGCACGCTGCGCGACAAAGCCACAGCCATCAAGGCTTGCGGGATCGATAACCTAGTCATCCTGCCATTCAACAAGCAGGTAGCCAGCATGAGCCCTGAGTCGTTTGTGATGGATATTTTGGTCGGCAGCTTGCAAACAAAGTTCTTGCTCATTGGTGACGATTTCAAATTTGGCGCTAAGCGTGCGGGTGATTTTTCACTACTCTCCTCCCTTGCAGGCCAAGCGGGCTATGGCCTCGCAGCCATGCCATCTGTAGAGTCAAATGGGATAAGGGTTTCCAGCAGCTTAGTGCGCAAAGCTTTGAACGACGGACGACTCGGCGATGCCGCTGCGCTGCTAGGTCGCACCTATTCGATTAGCGGACACGTCATCCACGGCGCAAAGCTGGGACGCACGCTAAATGTGCCCACGCTCAATATTGCGTTCAAGCATCAGCATCCCGCCGCCGCTGGCATTTTTGTGGTACTCGTGGAAGGCTTATCAGATAAGCCTTTGCGCGGCGTTGCTAATTTTGGGACTCGCCCTGCCCTCGATCCGTCGGATGTGAACGGTGGGCGTGTCCTCTTAGAAACCTATTGCATAGACTGGCCTGCTGCTCTGGGACGCGAGGGTGGCTACGGTAAAATCGTCCACGTTGAATTGCTGCGCAAACTGCACGACGAGCTGGCCTACGATGGGCTGGAATCGCTCAAGGCTGGCATCTCTAGCGACATCGCCTTGGCAAAAGAATATTTCCAGAAAAACACATGACTACCGACTACCGCTCCACGCTCAACCTGCCCGATACGCCCTTCCCGATGCGCGGCGACCTGCCCAAGCGCGAAGCCGCGTGGACTAAGGAGTGGGAGGACAAAGGTATTTACAAAAAACTACGTGCTGCCCGCCATAACTGCGCCAAAGGCAAATTTATCCTGCACGACGGCCCGCCCTACGCCAATGGGCAAATCCACATGGGACACGCGGTTAACAAAATTTTGAAAGACATGATCGTAAAGGCGCGTCAGTTGGATGGCTATGACGCGGCCTACATCCCAGGCTGGGATTGCCACGGCTTGCCAATTGAAAACGCAATTGAAAAACTACATGGCCGCAACTTGGCACGCGCCGATATGCAAGCCAAAGGCCGCGCATTTGCTACTGAGCAAATTGCCGCGCAGATGGCCGACTTCAAGCGCCTTGGCGTGCTGGGCGAATGGGATCATCCGTACAAGACAATGGACTTTAAAAACGAAGCCGAAGAGCTGCGAGCGTTTAAGCGCGTGATGGAGCGTGGCTTTGTGTACCGTGGGCAAAAGCCCGTGTACTGGTGCTTTGATTGCGGCTCGTCGCTGGCTGAGTTCGAAATTGAGTACCAAGATAAAAAATCACAAACACTGGATGTGGCGTTTGAATGTGCCGAGCCTGAGAAATTAGCTACCGCATTTGGCCTGCAAGCCTTATCCGACAAGGCTTTCGCGGTGATTTGGACAACGACTGCATGGACGATTCCAGCCAACCAAGCGCTCAATATTCACCCTGAACTCGATTACGACTTAGTACAGACCAACAAGGGACTACTGCTGCTCGCCAAGGCACGTGTAGCGGACTGCTTGGAGCGCTTCGGCTTGGAGGGCACGCTGGTTGGGACTTGCAAAGGTGCGGCCTTAGAAAAAATCAATTTCAAGCATCCGCTGTTTGATGCCGACGCTGGATATGCCCGTCTCTCGCCCGTTTACGTGGCCGACTATGTGGGCGACGCGGACGGTACAGGCGTGGTTCATAGCGCACCCGCTTACGGCGTAGAAGACTTTAACTCTTGCGTCAAAAACGGCTTACCGTATAAAGAAATTTTGAATCCTGTGCAAGGCAACGGTGCGTATGCGGCGGACTTTCCTCTCTTTGCGGGACAGCACATTTGGAAGGCCGTGCCAAACGTGATTGCCGCGCTAGACGCCGCTGGACGTTTGATGGCAACTAAAACCATTGAACACAGCTATCCGCATTGCTGGCGTCACAAATCGCCCGTGATTTACCGCGCTGCGGCGCAGTGGTTTATCCGCATGGATCATGCGACTGAGCAGACCACTGGCGTGTTCGCTGTTGATGCTCCAGCCGAGAGCTTGCGCGAAATCGCACTCAAAGCCATTGGCGAGCAAGGCGACCCAAACGCCATTCAGTTTTATCCCGAGAACGGACGTACTCGTTTGCGCGACATGATTGCAGGCCGCCCCGACTGGTGCATTAGCCGCCAACGCGCATGGGGCGTGCCTTTGGCGCTGTTTCTGCACAAGGACACAGGTGCGCTCCATCCCAACACGCCCGCAATTTTGGATACCGCAGCCAGCATGATTGAAGCGGGTGGCATCGAAGCATGGAGCGCGGCATCGCCTGAGTCCATCATCGGCGCAGCGGATGCCGAGCGCTACTTCAAATCCACCGATATTTTGGAAGTGTGGTTTGACTCGGGCACGACGCACACCACGGTTTTGAAGCATTCACATGCGGTCAACGGCGTGAGCGCAGGACACGAAATCGACAGTCGCACAGGCGCTCCAGGCCCTGAAGCCGACC
>CANFWH010000064.1 GCA_947450645.1 Comamonadaceae bacterium
AAAGCTATAATCAAAAGCTTCGGTGTGTGGCGCAGCCTGGTAGCGCACTTGCATGGGGTGCAAGGGGTCGAAGGTTCGAATCCTTTCACACCGACCAAGACAAAATCAAGCCTCGCTGTCAATGACAACGGGGCTTTTTTACAACTGATCGAGCCGAGCCGTCTCAATCCCCGCAAGCCGCTCCAGTCGTACCTTACGAGCGTCATAGGCCTGCAAGGCCTTATCTGATAAGGCCTCTGGCCATGCATCCCATCCTGTTTTAGTTCCTGAGACGTTCTCTAGCTGAATGCAATCGAGCGGGCACACGGGAATGCACAGCTCGCAGCCCGTGCAATCAGACTCAATTACCGTGTGCATTTTCTTGTTGCCGCCAATGATGGCATCGACGGGGCAGACCTTGATGCACAGCGTGCAACCGATGCACCAGTCTTCGTCAATCCACGCCACAAATCTAGGGGTTTCTAAGCCGTTTTTAGGGTTTAGTGGCAGGATGGCCTTGCCCGTGATTTTGGCGAGTCTTGCAACACCTTCAGCGCCTCCAGGAGGGCATTGGTTAATCTGGGTATCGCCAGCGGCAATGGCAACGGCGTAGCCCGCGCAATCGGGGTAGCCACAGCGGGTGCACTGCGTTTGCGGCAGCGCAGCGAGGATTTGAATTGCCAGCGTCACGCGAGTAGGCTTTGATATTCCGCAAGCTGAGTTTGAGCCCAGTCGGCGGCAAGTGACAGCGCAGGCTTGTTTGGGGCCAGTATCCGCCCCCAGTTGGCATGAATTTGCGGGGAGTTTTTGATTTGCTCTAAAACACTGTGGATAGCGGGAGATTTTTGCTTGAGCAGCTTGGCCATTGCCAGTCTAGGGATGTGCGCCGCTTCAATGCTGTGCCCAATCGACCACCAATCAAACAGATCACGTGGCGTGAGTGACCAACCACGGTAAAAGAGTTTTTTTGCTAGAACTTCGGCTACTGGCTCTAACTTGAACTCGCAGTCGTGCGAAGTCTCTGGGGGTAAGTCTAATAAATCCATGCTGACGATGAAATCAATTTCGCCTTCTGGCAGGCGCAGCTTTAGGCTACTAGAGCCTTCTTCATACGCATCAATCAAATGTTCAAAACGATCATTGAGGCGGGGTGTGAGATAACCCAGCCACTGCGGATCGCGAATGAAGAGCTCTACGTCGTGACTAATTCGATGCTGTAGTGCCAGCATGAGCCGAGTGCCGCCACCAAGATGAGCGTCAAGTGTTGACTTGGCATGATCCTCTGCGTCCTTCACCATTTGACTTGCCAATTGCACCAAGCGCCGCCACGAACCCGATTCGTAGTGCTGGGTGATATCGGCTTGCGTTGTCACAGCCAAGCTGCCACAGCCCGCTCCCAATTGGGGACGCATGGCAGGTTGTGATTGAGCGACTCAGTATAGAGCGATTGAATATTCTGCACGGATGCTTTGGCTTCAAATGCGCAGCCCATGATTTGCTCGGGCTTGGTTTCAACAAACAAATAACTGATCAGGCTTCCCGCGGCCGCAGGCACAGTCCGAATGGAGCCTGTTTGCAGCGCCGTGATCAGGTGCTCTGGCTTGAGCGTTTCACCCACCGACGCATTTAAATGCGTCGCGACCATTTGAAGGTTGGGGTGAATCGATTTCATTTCCCAATTTTAGGCGCTACGCCCGTGGCCACTTCTGGTATTTAGCAATCAGCGCTTTAACCTCTGGATACACCTTGTCGCGCCAACGGCTGCCGCTAAAGATGCCGTAATGTCCTGCGCCTTTGACTTCGTAGTGCTCGTGCTTTGCTTTAGCAATGCCTGTGCACAAACCATGCGCTGCTTCGGTTTGCCCGATGCCTGCAATGTCGTCCAGCTCGCCCTCAACGGTGAGCAGTGCCGTGGTTTTGATGTCTTGCGGTTTCACGCGCTCAAGCTTGCCCTTGGCGTTCTTCACATCCCACGTGCCATTGACGAGTGCGAAATCTTGGAAGACGATTTTGATGGTCTCAAGGTAGTAATCCGCGTCCATGTCCAGCACGGCGTTGTACTCGTCATAGAACTTGCGGTGCGCTTCAACACTTTCGTCGTCGCCTTTAATCAAATCGGTGAAGTAGTCGTAGTGGCTCTTTTTATGTCGATCTGCATTCATGGCAACAAAGCCCGTGTGCTGCAAAAAGCCAGGATAGACGCGGCGACCCGCGCCTGGGAAGTTGCTAGGGACGGTGTAAATCAGGTTGCGCTCAAACCAATCGAAGCCGTTTTTGGTGGCGAGATTGTTCACGGCTGTTGGCGTTTTCGTGCCGTCAATCGGGCCGCCCATCATGGTCATGGTCAGAGGCGTGGTCTCGCCGCGCGAGGCCATGAGGGACACGGCTGCCAGCACGGGCACTGTCGGTTGGCACACGCTGACCACGTGGCAATTGCCATGCTCAGCTTGCAAGTGACGAATGAAATCTTCCACGTAATGCACGTAATCGTCTAAATGAAATGCACCTTCGGACAACGGGACGATGCGCGCATTTCTCCAGTCGGTGATGTAGACGTTGTGATCTGCCAGCATGGTGCGCACGGTGTCGCGCAAGAGCGTTGCATAGTGTCCCGAGAGCGGCGCCACAATCAGCACCACGGGCTGCTTTTGTAGCGTGCCCAGCATCTTGGCGTTGTCGGTCAGGCGCTTGAAATGGCGCAGCTCACAAAATGGTTTGTTGACGGCGACGCTTTCAAACACCGCGACATCGGAGCCATTGACTTCTACACTTTGGATCCCAAACGTAGGCTTGACGTAGTCCTTGCCAAGGCGGTACATTAAATCGTAACCAGCCGATAGGCGCTGCGTCAGAGGCTGGGTAAACTGATCGACAAAAGGATTGCTGGCGTAAGGTGCGGCAATCGGCGTAGTAGGGTTTGAGAGGAGCTTGGCTGTGGTTTGCGCAAACTCAGCAAACGGCTCCATAAAACTGCGCTGTGCTTCGTAGAGTTGGTACAACATGGAGATCCTTAAAATTTATCTAGCGGCCATTTCAAGCAGAGGGCTTGAAAATAAATGCTGCACTGCAATATAACACGTCTATTCTAGCGAAAACTGACCCTTTTATGAACTTAACCACATTAAAACCTTCACCTCGTATGCCCGTCCTATTTTTGGGACATGGCAGCCCTATGAACGTCATTTTGGACAATGATTACAGGCGTAGCTGGCAGGCGCTTGGCAAGGATTTGCTGGCTCGCTACCCAACGCCACAGCTCATTTTGTGCATTTCAGCGCATTGGCTCACCAAGGGCTGGTTCCTCACGGCGATGGAAAAGCCAAAAACGATTCATGATTTTGGTGGTTTTCCGCAAGAATTGTTCGATCAGCAATACCCAGCGCCAGGTGCCCCAGAGGCTGCGCGGGATATAGCCTCCCAGATAGGGGCGGCGCTAGACCACGCTGAATGGGGCTTAGACCACGGCTCGTGGGGTGTTTTAAAACCAATGTTTCCTGATGCGGATATTCCCACCGTTCAACTCAGTCTCGATTGGCACGCACACCCGACTAAGCATTTTGAAATGGGGCAAAAGCTGCGCTACTTGCGCGATCACGGCGTACTCGTCGTGGGCAGCGGCAACGTGGTCCACAACCTGCGCATGATGGGGCAGGGCGAGCCTTATGACTGGAACATCCAATTCGATGAGTTTGTCAAAAACAAAATCGAGACTGGCGATGTGGCGGGACTCGCCAACTTTCAAGATTTAGGTGCGGTGGCAAAACTAGCGCACCCAAGCTACGACCACTATTTGCCCATCCTTCACGCTGCAGGCGCATCAGATAAGGGCGATTCGGTGAGATTTTTTAACGACACCTACGACATGCGCTCCTTGGCGATGCGGTCGGTTGTTTGGGAAGCGAAGGCTAAAGCCTAGGTTTAATTGTCTCTAGCGGCAAATCACTCACCTCTGCAAGCAACGTTGCTAGAGCTTTGCCAGCAGCATTGATGACCCGCAAGCCCTTATCCGCTGTGGCCTCTGCGGCATTTCCCGCAGCACCTTTGGCGTTGTAATCTTGCATTTGCCAGCCCAGTTTTGCGCTTTTGCCGTTACCCAAAACAGGATATTTTTTAGCGCGATCTTCGGACGTAGACTGAAAATTTTCAGCGAGGTGCATATCCACCAACTCAGGTCGCAGCGCCAGCATCATGGACGTTTCAATCTCGCCCGCGTGTACGCCAAAGCGGTGCTCGTGCGGGCTAAACAACGTATTTAAATCTTCGCCAGTACTGCTATCCACTAACGGCAAGTTGTACCAACTGGTGTGATAAACGATCAGGCCGTGTGCGGTGCGCAGCTCGCGTGCCACCACATCCATGAGTCCCACGTTGCCGCCGTGCGAATTCAGCAGTACCAGTTTTTTGATGCCGCTACGGGCCACCGACGCGCCAATTTCCATCCACAGTGCCATCACCGTCTGCGGCGATAGTGTGAGCGTGCCCGCAAAGCCCATGTGCTCGGTGCTGAGAGAAATTTTTTGCGTGGGTAGAAAGAGCGCGGGTGTTGCGCCCATGTGCGGCAGCGCCGCCTTAATCACGCCATCTACCAAGATGCTGTCCACATTGAGCGGCAGATGCGGCCCATGTTGCTCAGTTGCGGCGACAGGTAGCACTGCTACAAGCCTTGCTACGTCTGGCCTAGCGGCTAGTTCAGCAAATTGCTTGGTCGTTAAATCTGACCAAAAGGGATAAGGGAGATTCATAACGCTTCCAGCCATTTCACGACTTCAGGAATAGCCAACGTTTGGGTACTGAAGTGATCGCTATCGATGGTGACGTAAGCGCTCTTGGGATGCTTAGGTGCTTTGTTAAAAATATAAGCTTCGCCAAGGCGAGAGAGGTTGTCTTGGCTTCCCATCACGATCAGCATTGGAATCGGTTTTTTGATAGCGCGAGCAGATTTTGGCATTACCCCCAAGCCCTCAGGATCAAAATAGGAAAGATAGTTCTTGGATGTTGTCCAAATCTTTTTGTTACGGCCTTGATTGCTATCGTCAAAATCAGTTTTTTCATCGCCCTTACCATCGGCAATCAGTTGTTTGGCTTTGCTGACACTGCTTGCGACGGTTTGCTTAAATCCGCCGAGGTTTGGCTCATGGCCAGGTGCCATCAGGATGACGCCATCGAGCTCGCGTCCCGATCCTGCATAAGCGATAGCGCCATTCGCCCCCAAACTTTGACCGCCCACCACAATGCGCTTGGCGCCTTTGTCTTTCAAGGCTTTAACAGCAGCATCTATTTCTGTCAGAGCCGTCGGATAGTCCACATCGTATTCACGGCCATCCGACCAAGGCATCAGCGGTGTCACGACCTTGAAGCCGCGCGATTCAAGCTCACGCGCAAGCGGTGCTAATCCTGCGGTTGACTTAGCCCATTTGCCATGCAGCAAGACAACGCCCACCTCCTCATTGCCTGCGAAGCAAGAGATCGAAAAAGCGACGATGAGGAATGCGAGAAATTTTTTCATTTTTTTAGTTGGCAAGCGCCCGCTCAATATCAGCCGTCAAGCTCTCTGGCTTGTCCAGCGGCGCATAGCGCTTGATGACTTGGCCATCGCGGCCCACCAAAAACTTGGTGAAATTCCACTTGATGGATTGACTACCCAAAAGCCCTGGCGCTTCTTTGGTGAGCCACTTGTACAGCGGATGCGCCTCTGAACCATTCACTTTAATTTTTGACATCATCGGGAACGATGCTCCAAAGTTCATTTGGCAAAACGACGCAATCTCAGCGTTGCTGCCGCCAGGGTCTTGACCGCCGAACTCGTTGCTCGAGAAGCCAAGCACCACAAGGCCTTGCGCTTGGTACGTCTCCCACAGTTTCTCCAGCCCACCAAACTGCGGCGTGAATCCGCACGCGCTGGCGGTGTTGACGATCAGCATCACCTTGCCCGTGTACTGAGAGAGTTTGACGGGCTTGCCATCAATGCCAAGCGCTTCAAAATCGTTGATCGTGATGTTTGACATGGTGTGTGAATCTGTGATTAATTTTTAGTTACGCCGAAATAGCAAACAAGCCTAATGTGCAGACGAAGCCAAGTCCCCAAAACGCGGAGCGCAGGCCACCTTTGCCTGTCAGATAGAAATAAGCATACAAAACACGAGCGACGATGTAGGCGACAGCCAGCATATTGATATTGTTTTGTGACGCATGTGCGAGGTGAGAGATGATGACCGCAGCGATGAATCCCGTATTGCTCTCAAAAGTATTGAGATGCGCACTGTGCGCATATTTAGCGACAGGATTTAGCAGCTCAGCCTTCCAATCGCGCGGATTGTTGTTGTCGCGGCCCTTGCCAATGTTGGCGTTAAAAATACCAAACAAAACATAAGGCATCACGATAGCGATGAGGACGCACCAGTAAGCAACTGTCATGAGAGTCTCCTTTAGGTAGTAAAAATAAAAATGATTGCAGTGGCTAGTTGACCCTCCCCCAATATTAAGAGCGACCTAAAGTAGAGTTTTCTGGCTCTAGTGTGCTGCAAAGGCGGGGCTTAAGCCCCGCCTTTGCAGCGAATTCTGCTGGTGCCTGCCAGCCCAATGCGCTGTGGGGTCGACTCTCATTGTAGTA
>CANFWH010000065.1 GCA_947450645.1 Comamonadaceae bacterium
AGCCCTGTGGCGGCCGAGCGCGTTCAGATTTTGTACGGTGGCAGCATGAATGCAGCTAACGCAGCATCACTGCTTGCCATGGCTGATATCGACGGCGGTTTAATCGGTGGCGCTGCACTCAAAGCGGCTGACTTTTTAAGCATCATTGCCGCAGCAAAATAACATCTAACTTCAAATTACTCTCTCAGGAAAATAAAAATGGGCGCACTCTTAAATATCGTTTTAGCCATTCAAATGTTGGCAGCCATCGTCATGATTGGCCTGATTTTGATCCAACAAGGAAAAGGCGCTGATATGGGCGCAGCCTTTGGCTCTGGCTCTTCGGGCTCACTGTTTGGCGCATCGGGCGGCGCAAGCTTCATGTCGCGTACGACAGGCGCTTTGGCTGCCGTGTTTTTTGTCTGTACGCTCACGCTGGCTTATTTCGGTAACCTCAAGCCAGCAGCAACGGGCAGCGTGCTTGAGAGTGCAGTGCCGACCTCATCGGCTCCCGCCTCGACTGCATCGGCGGCGGTGGTGCCAGCACCTGCGGCTTCGGCGGCAACGGGTTCAGCGCAAATTCCTACTAAATAAGTGCTGCGCACATAGCGGGTTTACCCTTTTTCAGGTTAAACTCATAAGCTGTCCAAATCGCACAATCCTCTAGTGATTTGGATACGTAGTTTTTAATGCCGTCGTGGTGAAATTGGTAGACACGCTATCTTGAGGGGGTAGTGGCGAAAGCTGTGCGAGTTCGAGTCTCGCCGACGGCACCATCACACAAATACATAGCCTTGCCCTCATGCAATTAGACCAATATCTTCCCGTTTTATTGTTCATTATGGTAGGCACCGCGGTTGGTGTGATTCCTCAAGTTTTGGGCTACATCCTAGGCCCCAATCGCCCCGATGCGGCAAAAAATTCTGCTTTTGAATGCGGCTTCGAAGCCTTCGAAGATGCCCGCATGAAGTTCGATGTGCGCTACTACTTAGTCGCTATCTTATTTATTCTTTTTGACTTAGAGATTGCGTTCCTATTTCCTTGGGCTGCAGCGCTCAAGGAACTCGGTTTAATTGGTTTTATTGAAGTTTTGACGTTCTTGACTATCGTGGTTGTGGGCTTTGCTTACATGTGGAAAAAAGGGGCACTGGATTGGGAATGACGCAAGCATCATGTGGGAATAAGGAATAAAAATGATTGAAGGCGTTTTTAAAGAAGGCTTTGCCACGACGAGTTACGACTCGATCGTGAACTGGGCAAAAACAGGTTCAATGTGGCCGATGACGTTTGGGCTCGCTTGCTGCGCGGTCGAAATGATTCATGCGGGTTGCGCACGCTACGACTTAGATCGCTTTGGCGTTGTCTTTCGTCCTAGTCCACGTCAGTCGGACGTGATGATTGTGGCGGGCACGCTGTGCAACAAGATGGCACCGGCCCTGCGCAAAGTCTATGACCAAATGTCCGAGCCGCGTTGGGTGATCTCGATGGGGTCTTGCGCCAATGGCGGTGGCTACTACCACTACAGCTATTCGGTGGTTCGCGGCTGTGACCGTATCGTGCCAGTCGATGTGTATGTACCAGGATGCCCGCCAACCGCCGAAGCGCTCCTTTACGGCATCATCCAATTGCAGCAAAAAGTGCGCCGCACCCACACGATTGCGAGGGCTTAAACGATGTCTCTTGCAAAACTAGAAGCCCTCAAATCCCACATCGCCAGTGCCCTTGGCGGCAAAGCAAAGAGCATCGAACTCGATAGCTTTGGCGCGACGAATAGCGAAGTTGGCGAACTCAATATCACCGTTTCGCCACAAAATTATCTTGCCGTTGCACAAACACTCAAAGACGATGCCGCTTGTCAGTTTGAACAACTGATTGACGTGTGCGGTGTCGATTACTCCGATTACAAAGAAGGCGCTTATGAAGGCGCACGCTATTGCGTGGTTTCGCATCTGCTATCCGTCAGCCTCAATCAACGCGTGCGTTTGAAAGTATTTGCAGCGGATGACGACATGCCCATCGTGCCGTCGCTGACCAGCATTTGGTCTAGCGCCAATTGGTTCGAGCGCGAAGCTTTCGATTTGTTTGGCATCGTGTTTGATGGTCACAACGACCTGCGCCGCATCTTGACGGACTATGGCTTTATTGGTCATCCGTTCCGCAAAGATTTCCCGACTAGCGGTCACGTGGAAATGCGCTACGACGAAGTGGCTCGCCGCGTGGTCTATCAGCCCGTCTCGATTGAGCCACGTGAAATCACGCCGCGCATCATCCGCGAAACCAATTACGGCGGCATCAAGGGCTCAGTGCTCAATGTGCAGCCCGCGCCTATCGCCGCGCCAACAGCCGAGGTGAAATAAAAATGGCTGAAATTAAAAACTACACCCTCAATTTTGGCCCTCAGCATCCTGCTGCACATGGCGTGTTGCGATTGGTCTTAGAGTTGGACGGCGAAGTAATCCAACGTGCCGATCCGCATATCGGGCTTTTGCACCGCGCTACTGAAAAGCTAGCCGAAAGCAAGACCTACATGCAGTCCCTGCCCTATATGGACCGCCTCGATTACGTCTCCATGATGTGCAACGAGCATGCGTATTGCTTGGCGATTGAAAAAATGATGGGCATCCAAGTGCCCGAGCGTGCTCAGTACATCCGCGTGATGTTTGCCGAAATCACCCGTATCTTGAATCACCTCTTGTGGGTCGGTTGCCACGGGCTCGATTGCGGCGCGATGGCGATCATGCTTTATGCCTTCCGCGAACGCGAAGACTTATTTGACATTTACGAAGCGGTATCGGGTGCGCGTATGCATGCGGCCTACTTCCGTCCAGGCGGCGTGTACCGCGATTTGCCCGACCAAATGCCGCAGTACAAGGTTAGCAAGATTAAGAATGCCAAGGCACTCGCCAAGCTCAACGAAAACCGCCAAGGCTCGGTACTCGACTTCATTGAAGACTTCACCAATCGCTTCCCCAAGTGCTTGGACGAATACCACACCCTGCTCACCGACAACCGCATTTGGAAACAGCGCACCGTCGGCATTGGCGTGGTCACGCCAGAACGTGCACTCAATATGGGCTTTACGGGCGCCATGCTGCGCGGCTCAGGCGTAGCGTGGGATTTGCGTAAAAAGCAACCGTATGACGTGTACGCCAAGATGGATTTTGATATTCCCGTAGGCGTTACAGGCGACAGCTACGACCGTTACCTCGTTCGCATGGAAGAGATGGCGCAATCGAATCGCATCATCCAGCAGTGCGTGGCTTGGCTCAAAGCCAACCCCGGCCCTGTGATTACCGACAACCACAAAGTCGCCGCACCCGATCGCGAATCGATGAAGTCGAATATGGAGGAACTCATCCACCATTTCAAACTCTTCACAGAAGGTTTTTGTGTCCCCGAAGGCGAAGCCTACGTCGGCACTGAGCATCCGAAAGGCGAGTTCGGCATTTACATGGTGAGCGACGGTGCAAACAAACCGTACCGCCTCAAAATCCGCGCCCCAGGCTTTGCCCATCTTGCTGGCCTCGACGAAATGGCACGCGGCCACATGATTGCCGATGCCGTCGCCATTATTGGCACGATGGACATTGTGTTTGGTGAGATTGATAGGTAAAGCTATGGGACGCATCGTTTCTCACATCACCATCTCTAACCCTGTGCATAGCGACTGCAAAGTCTCGCTAAATGCACTGGTGGATACGGGTGCGTCTGCGCTCTTGTTGCCCGATTCGTATCAAAACAAGCTGGGTGACATGGAGGAGTTAGAACCAAGTTTCTGCACGTTTGCGGACGGCTCTAAAAAACTCTCACGTCGCTTTGGCCCCGTCAGAATTCAAATGGACGGCTTCCCTGTGATTTACAACGAAGTGATGTTCCTGCCGCCAGACGCTGAAGGCAAAGATGTCGAGCCACTGATTGGCTACATCATCCTAGAACAATCCCGCGCTGGTGTTGACATGGTGGGGCATCGTTTGTTTAAAGTGGATTCGTATGACCTTAAAGGCATTCAATAAAAATGTTTGAACAAAAAACTCTAGACCGCTTCGCTAAAGAAGTCGCTAAATACCCCGCAGACCAAAAGCAATCGGCTGTAATGGCATGCCTTGCCATTGCCCAGCAAGAACTTGGCTTTGTCTCGCCTGAATCTGAGGCCGAAATTGGCGCTTACTTGGGCATGCCTGTGATTGCCGTGCACGAAGTCACAACCTTCTACAACATGTACAACCAAGGGCCAGTGGGCAAGTTCAAGCTGAACGTCTGTACCAATTTGCCTTGCCAATTGGGTGCGCATGGCGGTGGTCAAAAAGCATTGGATTACGTCTGTAGCAAACTCGGTGTGCAGCCTTACGGCACAACAGCTGACGGCGTGTTTACGGTACAGCCTAGCGAGTGTTTGGGTGCGTGCGCCGATGCGCCTGTGATGCTCGTCAACGACCGTGATATGTGCAGCCTAATGACGAATGCGAAGCTGGATGCGCTTTTGGACGGTTTGAAAGCTGAGGCAGCGAAATGAGCACTATGAACACGAGCCCAAGCGCAGCAAATTTCCTCTCGCAATTTGCTGCGACAGGCGTTGAGACATCCTTCCACGGTCGCCACATCAACCCGCAAATCATGGCGGGACTGGATGGCAAAAACTGGTCGCTCAAAGACTACGAAGCTCGCGGCGGTTATGCGGCTTTAAAGAAAATTTTGGGCAAGGACGGTAGCGGATCGGAGCCACTGACTCAAGATCAAGTCATTGCCACACTGAAAGAATCCGCCCTGCGCGGACGCGGCGGTGCGGGCTTCCCGACAGGTCTCAAGTGGAGCTTTATGCCCAAGACCTTCCCAGGTCAAAAGTACATTGTTTGCAATTCGGACGAAGGCGAGCCGGGCACCTGCAAAGATCGTGACATCTTGCAATACAACCCTCACATCGTGATCGAAGGCATGATCATTGCGGGCTTCTCTATTGGCGCGTCGGTTGGTTACAACTACATCCACGGTGAAATTTTTGCAACCTACGACCGCTTTGAAGCGGCACTAGAAGAAGCTCGTGCAGCGGGCTATTTGGGCGACAACATCTTGGGCAGTGGACTGAATTTCCAGCTTCACGCCTTCCACGGCTTCGGCGCTTACATCTGCGGCGAAGAAACCGCGCTACTCGAATCACTCGAGGGCAAAAAAGGGCAGCCGCGCTTTAAACCGCCATTCCCAGCCAGCTTTGGTTTGTACGGCAAGCCCACCACGATTAATAACACCGAAACCTTCGCGGCTGTGCCGTGGATTATTCGCAACGGTGGAGAGGCATATTTGGAATGCGGCAAGCCCAATAATGGTGGCACGAAGATTTTTTCGATCAGCGGCGATGTGGCGCGTCCCGGCAATTACGAAATCCCGATGGGCACGCCGTTTTCCAAGTTACTAGAACTCGCAGGCGGCATTCGCGATGCCGATAAGGGTCGTACGCTCAAAGCCGTGATTCCAGGCGGCTCGTCCATGCCTGTGTTGCCTGCCGACATCATGATGGCAACGGACATGGACTACGACAGCATCGCCAAGGCAGGCTCGATGTTGGGTTCGGGCGCGGTCATCGTCATGGACGACACCCGCTGTATGGTCAAGTCAATGCTACGACTCTCCTACTTCTACATGCACGAGTCTTGCGGTCAATGCACGCCTTGCCGCGAAGGAACAGGTTGGCTGTGGCGCGTGATCAATCGCATCGAGCACGGCGAAGGCAGGCCAGAAGATTTAGATTTGCTGAACTCGGTAGCCGACAACATCCAAGGCCGCACCATCTGCGCACTAGGTGATGCCGCCGCCATGCCGATGCGCGCCTTCATCAAACATTTCCGCTCGGAGTTCGAGCACCACATCACGCACAAGACTTGTCTTGTGCCGCAAAACGATTGAGATCTGAACTATGAGCATGATTGAATTCGAACTCGACGGTAAAAAAGTAGA
>CANFWH010000066.1 GCA_947450645.1 Comamonadaceae bacterium
GGCACGGCATTGGCAAGTGCCTCGGATGGCTTACCCGTGCTCCACGCCGCCTTCGTCGCAGCATCAATTTTGAGCAACGCTGTAGTCAATGCTTTGGCGTGATCCTTCAATTCGGCACAGGGGGAAGCCTTATCCACCGTGGCCTGCAGGCGAGTTGCCAGCAATTGCAAACCTTTGCCCTCTTCCATCAGCACCTTGCGCCCCAAGAGGTCCATCGCTTGAATGCCATGCGTGCCTTCGTGGATCATGTTGAGGCGGTTGTCGCGCCAGTATTGCTCGACTGGGAAATCACGCGTATAGCCATAGCCGCCGTGGATTTGAATCGCCAAACTATTGGCTTCCAAGCACCACTCGGACGGCCAGCTCTTCACAATCGGTGTCAGCACTTCTAAAAGCAGCCGCGCTTCGTTTGCCGCATCCGCCTCTGCCGTGTGCATTTCATCGACAAGCCTTGCGCAGTAAAGCGCCAGCGCCAGTGCGCCCTCGCCGTACGATTTTTGCGCGAGCAGCATCCGCTTGATGTCAGCGTGTTCAATCAATCGCACTTGCGGCTGCGATGCGTCTTTTCCTGCACCCCCGATTGGCCTACCTTGCGGACGATTCTTGGCGTAATCCAGCGATGCGTAATAGCCCGCCAAGCCCAGCATGGTCGCCGCCATGCCAATGCCAATGCGGGCTTCGTTCATCATGTGGAACATGCAGCGCAGACCTTCGCCTGGCTTGCCGACCAAATAACCAATCGCCCCTGCGCCTGCGCCCGCTCCGCCATCAGGCTTGAATGCGCCTTCGCCAAAATTAAGCAGCGTATTCGTCGTGCCGCGCCACCCAAGCTTGTGATTCAGCCCAGCTAGCACCACGTCGTTGCGCTCGCCTGTGAGCTCGCCCTTTGCGTTCACCATCTTTTTAGGGACGATAAAAAGCGAAATGCCACGTGTGCCTGCCACCAGCTTGCCTTCGCTATCTGGAATCTTCGCCAACACCAAATGCACGATGTTCTCGGTCATGTCGTGCTCGCCCGAGCTAATCCACATTTTGTTACCCGTGATGCGATAGCGCGGCCCTAGCGGATCGTCTGCAAAGCCTTGCCCAGTAAGGGCTGGCGCAGTGCCAATATCTGGAATGGCACGCGTCGTAATGTCGGATAGCGACGAGCCCGCTTGTGGCTCAGACAAGCACATCGTGCCCGCCCAGCGCCCATTAAATTCATTGGCAGCAAACACTTCCGCTTGCACGGGTGTGCCGTGCGTACGGATGCAGTTTGCGTTGCCAACCGACAGCAAATTAGAGCCAATGCTGATGCTGGCGCAACCAAAAAATGTATTCGATGCCGCCTCAACCGTATAGGGCAATTGCATGCCGCCTTGCTCGTAGTCTTGCGCCGCTGCCAACATGCCCGACTCGGCATAAGCCGCCCGTGCGTCATGCGTGGCCTTGGGCAGAATCACCCGCAGCGCACCGTCCGCGCCCATTTCGGTACGCGGCTCCTCTGTATCAACTAAGCGATTAAAAGGCGCGTACTTCTCGCGAGCAATCCGCTCGCAGGTGTCCAGCACCGCATCAAACGTTTCGCGCGAATGATCCGAAAAGCGCGAACGCCGACTCAGTGAGTCGGCGTTTAGCCAGTCGTAGAGAAGGAAATCAAGAGTGGTACGCAGCGACATAGCAATAACCTCTTAGTTATGCGTATTCGCGCAGCGGCAATTGAAACCGTCCTTCCACAATGCCTTTCACCGTTAAATCTTCATCCAAATTGTCCCAACGAAGCGCTGTGCCCGAGGCACGTAATTTAACTTGCGATAGATCTGCATCCGTTGCAGTAGCAAGCAATTTAAAGCGATGCGCAGGAAAGCCGATTTGACGACCGTCAATCAGCTCAATAAAAACCATGTCGTGCTCAGCCCATGCCCTTGTCGCAACATTCGAGACATCATCTGCCGTGGTATTCATAGAATTTCTCCAAAAACAAAGATTGATTTTCAAACACGAGCCGTTCCGCTTTACGCAATTCACTCGTACTCATTTTTTGCTGACTGGCAAGCCTGACTGGACTCAACCAGAACTTACACGCGCCATCACCAATATCAACATGAATGTGAGGAGGCTCATTACCCTCGTCTGAGTAGAAGTGAAAGCGGAAACCAAGGAGACGAAGTACGGTCGGCATAAAAATCCTCTTACTTACATCCAGACTGCTTGCATAACTACGTTTTTGATACGCTTAACCCATACATCACCAATTCCAGGAATTGCATCTAAGGCTGCGTTGTCTACCCGAACCAACTCACCTACCGTATTTATATTTGCCCCTTGAAGTCGCGTTACTTTATCGAGGGTTAGACCATAAGGGTAGGCATTCGACTGCAATAGCTTATCAACTGTTACTGTAAATATAGACAACGAATGCCCTATGTCTAGCTCAGGAACAACTACATTGATTGGATTATTGGTTAATCCAATATCAACAACCTCTAAATGATCTTTTAACCAACTTTCCACAAGCTCATTCGACAACATTTTCGTGGGACTATTTTCAAGCAGCATTGCTAAATTTAATCTATACCGTGGACCACGTCCACCACTTCGTAGAGATCGTGATGCTTCACGCTTTGCTATGAATCCCACGTACTCTAAAATCTCGAGCGGTTTAGCTATTGACTGGCATATTTCTCTTTTTATGACTATTGACGGTATCTTTGCTTCACCAGCAAACGCAAATAATTGCTCAGCAATTTTTACTCCAACATCCGCTAATGGTTCGTACATCCCAAGTTTTGGCGTCACCTCCTCCAGCAAAGGCCAGAAGTAATCACTCGAAAGTGACATCAACAACGTCCTTAGAGAGGTGATTCCCTCGTATTTTCCTTGAACATCTAGTCTATTGAGCGCCAAAATAAAGGCTCTCATGTTCCCTAAAACAGTACGCCCTAAAAACCCTGACACTTCTATGGCAGTGAGATTTTTATATTGACTAAATTGTTCTGCTAAATTTTCATTTCGTAACTTAACAACTTCAAAGAAGAAATCATTGAAATTTTCAGCGCGCTCATCTTTTGTTATATCCAAAACTGTCGCATCGTTATAGACATCAAATCTATTCCCAAATCTTGTTACTCCGGGATATATTGACGCTTTACAGCTAATTTCAGCAGATGAAATCATGCGAAACATATCAAAAAATTCATCCAAAGATGCTTCACGTCCAATATGTGCAGCATCATCAAACAACAACACAATGCGTTTATTTGTTTTCAAAGACAAATCGATCAATGCAACTTTTAAATCCTCAATTGAGTCTTGAATGTTGAAATTTAGAACGGGTGGCAAGGCTTTTGATATTTCCTTTGAAGTTAATTCGACAAAGTGTTTGATGTATTCTTTACCTGTTGTTTCCAACAATGGTAAATATCTTAAGCTAACATAGAACGCAAACGCATACTCTGAGCTTTGTAACCTCCTAGAAGCCTCAATCATTAGCGCACTTTTCCCAGCACCACGACCCCCACGAATAAGAACAGGGCCATGAGCCATTAACGCCTTAATTAAGCGTTCATCATGCGCAGCAAACCAATGATTTTTTGAAAACTCATTTGCAGGGCACTCTTCAGCAGCTAAAAATAGATTTCGCTCATCATCATTGACATTCATATTAGTAATCCTTGAACTCATTTTCGATACATGAAAAATATGTCGCAATTGTTGGAATGTCAATATTTTTTCTCACAAGAGTGGCACAGGAGATGGCTGCTGAAAAATATGTAATAATTTTTAACGCCACACCAATCTGAGTTTTAACTTCGCTCATTTGATAAGATTCAACAGGCCTATCTACCCAGTCTGAATGAATTCCTTTGGACAAATATGAGTAGCAATTATTTAGCTGAGGAGAATATTTTTTTACAAATGTTTCAGCGTCAGCATCTATAAACTCTTCCTCCCATATGCTCAGAGTTTGTTTGTCCCCAATATAAGCTTGAATTTTTTGTAAGCTGGGTCGCCATAAAATCTTGTCAGTTAGATTTGAAAATAATGCTCGATTTAGTTTTTCTGGCTCCACATCTTTAATATAGGATATTGAAACATCGCCTCCATCGTCCTTAGGCAATATATCCCCACTCCACTGTATCGTTAATTTATTTCTGCGATGGGAGTCATAGTGCCCCGAACTTTGCAAAGTTTGCAGAGCAGACACCCTTAAAGGATCGATCCGACTAAGAAGCGAAGTTCCAAACATTTCTAGCAATTGTCTAGCACATAAAGCCACAACTTTTGGCGGGTATTCACTTTTAGTAAAGCCTGCTAATGCCTCTGCGGCTTGACTTTGTAAAGCCTCACCAATGCTTACACCGGACATGGTATCTGATTTACCCAAGGATGTGTCGCACACTAACTCACATAAAGCGGTTATTACAGAGTCATTCATAGGGAGATGTTTTACAGTACTTCGAAAATACCCGCCGCCCCCATGCCGCCACCAATGCACATCGTCACGCACACGCGCTTGGCGCCGCGGCGTTTGCCTTCAATCAGCGCGTGGCCTGTGAGGCGTTGGCCGCTCACGCCGTAGGGGTGACCGACAGCAATCGCACCGCCGTTGACGTTTAAGCGGTCATCAGGAATGCCCAGCTTGTCGCGGCAATAAATCACTTGCACCGCGAAGGCTTCGTTCAATTCCCACAAGTCGATATCACTGACTTTGAGGCCGAGTTTTTTTAGCACCTTTGGAATCGCGTACACAGGGCCGATACCCATTTCGTCTGGCTCTAAACCTGCGACAGCAAAGCCCAAGAAGCGACCGAGCGGCTTCAAACCTTTTTGCTCAGCGTATTTTTCGCTAGTGACCACACACGCGCCGCCGCCGTCCGAGAACTGACTAGCATTGCCTGCGGAAATCAAACCGCCTGGCAGCGCGGAGCGCAAACCTGCGATGCCTTCTTTGGTTGTGCCGTCACGGATGCCTTCGTCAGCACCCACCGTCACTTCTTTGGTACGAAGACCCATCACCTTATCGGCCACGCCCATCGTCACGGTAATCGGTGCAATTTCTTCGTTAAACAGTCCTGCTGCAAGCGCCGCAACGGCGCGCTGTTGGCTGCGTGCGCCGTATTCGTCCATGACTTCACGGCCTATGTTGTAACGCTTGGCCACTTGCTCAGCCGTTTGCAGCATGTTCCAGTAAATGGTCGGCTTGTTTTTAGCGAGCCACGAATCAGCCAGCATGTGCTTGTTCATTTCTTGCTGTACGCAAGAAATGCTCTCCACGCCGCCTGCCACATACACGTCGCCCTCACCTGCAATGATGCGCTGCGAAACCATCGCAATGGTTTGCAAACCTGACGAGCAAAAACGATTGACCGTAGCGCCCGATACGGTGATTGGCAAACCCGCGCGAAGCACGATTTGGCGGGCAATGTTTGCGCCTGTTGCGCCCTCGGGGTTAGCACAGCCCATCAGCACGTCTTCGATGTCGTTGGCATCAATGCCAGCGCGCTTCACGGCGTGCTCGACAGCGTGACCGCCAAGGGTCGCGCCGTGCGTCATGTTGAAAGCGCCCTTCCAGCTTTTTGCCAAAGGGGTGCGTGCGGTAGAAACAATTACTGCTGATGTCATGATTTATTCCTTTTGAATTAGTTGAATGTCTTACCAGCAGCAGCCAGCTTGGCA
>CANFWH010000067.1 GCA_947450645.1 Comamonadaceae bacterium
TCGCCGCGTTTTCCAACCGATCTAACGAATCGGCTCGCAAGCCATATGGGATATGGCCTACACGAGGGCGGTTTTGATATTGCAATGGCTGCACAAGGAGGTTGGACACAACCCGTATTTTGTTTACTGAAACGCGAGCTATTGCCCAGTCTTCAAAGCTTTATGCAAAGCGGACGAAGAAAAATAGACTCTTGGACAGCGCTGCATAAAACCGTGATGGTTAATTTTGATGAGCCAACGGATGACCCACTGGCTTTTGCGAATGCCAATACCTTGGCAGAACTTGCAGCACTCGAGAAAACGACTTAAATCACTTTTTCAGCACGCAGCGCGGCCAACTGCTCAAAGCCGTAGCCCAATTGCGACAGCACCTCATCCGTGTGCTCTCCCAGCAGCGGCGAACGCGTCACGACCGTGGCGCTATCGGATAACTTGATCGGATTACCAACCGTGATGTATTCGCCACGCACAGGATGATCGACCTTGACTAACGTGCCAGTTTCATACAACGATTGGTCTGCGGCAATTTCTTTCATCGACAAAATGGGGCCGCACGGAATATCGTATTTATTCAAAATATCCATCGCCTCAAACTTCGTTTTCGTCATCGTCCATTGCTCAATGGTGGAGAAAATATGCTTGAGGTGCAAAAGACGCGCTTTAGGTGTTGCGTAAGCCTCATCCGTCTTCCAAAGTGGCTTACCAATCACGTCGCAAATCGCGCCCCACACAGGTCCTTGCGTGATGAAATAAATGTAGGCGTTCGGGTCAGTCTCCCATCCCTTGCACTTCAGAATCGAGCCGGGCTGCCCTCCGCCAGACGCATTACCTGCACGCGGAACAGCTTCTCCAAACTCACCATCAGGGTACTGCGGATACTCCTCCATGACGCCTTTGCGCTCAAGGCGCTGCTGGTCACGCAATTTGACGCGGCAAAGATTTAAAACACCATCTTGCATAGCGACCGACACGCGCTGACCTTTGCCCGTCGTCGTGCGCTGAAAGAGTGCCGTGACGATGCCAAGAGCCAAATGCAAGCCCGAGCCCGAATCACCAATTTGCGCGCCCGTCACCATGGGCGGGCCATCATCAAAACCAGTAGTCGATGCTGCACCACCCGCGCACTGCGCCACGTTTTCGTAGACCTTGCAGTCCTCATAAGGGCCTGGGCCAAAACCTTTGATTGAGGCCATCACCATGCGCGGATTTAGCTCTTGAATACGCTCCCATGTAAAGCCCATGCGATCCAATGCTCCTGGCGCGAAATTTTCAACTAATACATCGCAAGTTTGGATGAGTTTTTCAACCACCTCTTTACCTGCTGGGTTTTTTGTGTTCACCGTAATAGAGCGTTTGTTATGGTTTAGCATGGTGAAGTACAGGCTATCTGCATCAGCCACGTCGCGCAATTGACCACGTGTGGCATCGCCCTCACCGGCTCGCTCCAGCTTAATTACGTCTGCACCAAACCACGCCAAAAGCTGTGTGCAAGTGGGGCCTGATTGAACATGTGTGAAATCGAGGATGCGAACGCCAGATAACGCCTGCGTAGATGTAGGGCTCATGAAAACTCCAAAATATAGATGCTAATTATCGTGCCATCAGGTCGCTGCACTTCGGTTTTTTGCCAGCCAGCCATTCACCAAAGCAACCGTTCGATCAACGCTGGGGTGAGACATGCCAAGCTGCGCCGCTAATGCCTGCACAATCAAATCCACGCGCTCAATATTGATAGCGCCTGCCGCCAAGGCGCGAGCAGCCGAAGACGGCTTGGCTAGCCCATCCGCGGCCTCTGCGTATTTTTTAAACGAAACCAAATCATCAGGTGACGCACCCAAAGCCACGCAAAGCTTCAGAGTCCACTCGTAAACGTCTTGCGAGGCAGGCAGATCTTGCAAAATGGCGTCGCGAATCGGCCGCATGCCATCTGCCTGAATGCAGCGGTAATTGCCTGTGAGTAGCATGCTCCATTTGGCAAGCGGAACAAAGAGCGAATCAAACACCTTGAGCTTGACGGGCAATTCAACGCTCTCGCTGCCCACTTGCAACCGAACAGCGTCTATATCCGCCTCCAAATCGCGAAGCATTTGCGTGTGAACAGGCGACTCAAACTGTGCCACCTTAAAGTTAGTTGGCAACGCCACTTGCAGCACGTTCACAGGCTCATCTACTGGCCGAAACGCTTGTGGGTCAGGGCTTGACAGCGTCATCAACGCGGGATCAAACGCATCCCAAATTGCAGGATCGGTATAGGCTGCGCGGCAGCTATCGATGTTGAGTGCGGGATTATTCGCTTTGAGTCTTGCCAAATACGGCAGCGGCGGCATATTCATGATTGGCATACACGGCAGCTTCGACTCTGCAATGCACTTCATCAACTCTCGAATGCCCTTTTGCTGGTACTGCGGCTCTTGCATCGCCAAAACGACTAAATCAAATCGGCCAAGATCGCCCACTAATTGCGGCGTGCAAGCGTTGAGTTTGCCCACAAGATCGTGTGAAGGAACTTCAAGCAAGCCGCTCGCACCAATGTCTTTGCGACCTTTAATAGGCAAACGAACACGAATACCCTGCTCGTTGATCAAAGCCGCCGTTGTCGTGCGGCATGTCATCGTGACATTGTGACCAGCCGCCAAGAATTTAATGCCAAGCAACGAGCCATAAGAAGCTCCCAAAATCAGGATGTTGTAGTTTTTGCGGGTAATCATGCCGCAATTGTATTGCAAACTCTAATGTCTTATATAAGACATTAGAGTTTAATTTGGCTATTTTTGACCCAAGTCAATTTCTAGCTCGGTAATGCGCTTGCGCAGTGCCCGTTCCTCTGCAAATTTAACTGACTCGTCCCGTACGATGGCAACGATGGCAGAAACCTTCCCTTGCGCATCGTGCATGAGCGAGACTGTGAACGCAATCGACAGCGTATGTCCATCTTTATGCACCGCTGGCACGCGCAGCACGGACGCGCCGTACTTGGTGATGCCGCTAGCCATGGTGACGTGGTAGCCCTCCCAATGCCGTGCTTGCTGTCTTTGCGGGATGATGATGTCTAGCGACTGCCCCATCGCCTCAGCCTCGGTGAAGCCAAACATGCGCGTGGATGCCGCGTTCCAAAGCGTGATCTTGCCCGCCGCATCACAAGCCATGATGGCATCGGCGGCGCTCTCGACGAGCTGTTGGTGATCAAAATTTTGAGTCATAAAAATCTTAAAAAAAGAGGCATAAAAAAACCGCCCGATCCGAGATTGTCTCAGACCGAACGGTTTGTTTTGATTCGCAGCTAGTTTGCTTACACGGCCTTCGATGCGTGCATCGCTGCAATGTCAGCCGCTGAGTAACCCAGCTCTGCCAGCACAACATCGGAGTGCTCACCCAAAAGTGGCGACGCAGTGACATCCGGCTTGAAGCCGCTGAACTTGATTGGGCTGCCAATCGTTGTGTACGAACCGCGCACTGGGTGCGGCACATCGACCACCGAACCGCTAGCGCGCAGCGATTTGTCGTGCAAGAGTTCTTTCATCGACAGCACAGGTGCGCAAGGAATGTCGAACTTGCGGAAGATGTCGACCGCTTCAAACTTCGTCTTGTCTGCAATGAATGCTTCGATGGTTGCGAAGATGTCCATGATGTGCGGTTGACGGCCACGTGGTGTGTTGTACGCCGGGTCATCTTTCCACTCAGGCCTGCCAAGTGCGTCGCAAATGGGACCCCAAGCGTGGCCTTGAACGGTGAAATAGATGTAGGCATTTGGGTCAGTCTCCCAGCCCTTGCACTTCAAAATCCAGCCTGGCTGTCCGCCGCCGCCAGCATTGGCACCACGCGGGACAACGCCGTCTTTGAACGCTTCCATTTCGTGCGGATACTGTGGGTACTCTTCCAAGTAACCCACTTTGTCCAAACGCAACTGGTCGCGCATTTTGACGCGGCACAAGTTCAGCACAGCGTCTTGCATGGACACAGCCACTTTTTGGCCTTTGCCTGTTTTTTGCTTGCCAATGTAGGCCGTCAAAATACCGATAGCGAGGTGCATACCTGTGTTGGAGTCACCCAGCGCCGCGGAAGAAATAGTTGGACCAGAGTTCTCGCCTTTCCAGTAACCTGTGGTGGATGCAGCACCGCCAGCGCACTGGGCGACGTTTTCATAGACCTTCAGGTCTTCGTAGTGGTGACCATCAGAGAAGCCTTTGACCGACGCCAAAATCATGCCTGGATTCAGAGACTGAATGTGCTCCCATGTAAAGCCCATGCGGTCTAGCGCGCCAGGGCCAAAGTTTTCGACCATCACGTCAGATTCTTTGATCAAGCGCTCCAGCACTTCTTTACCGGCCGCTTGCTTGGTGTCCAAGGTCAAGCCGCGCTTGTTGGAGTTCAACATCGTGAAGTACAGCGCATCCGCGCCTTCGATGTCACGTAATTGACCACGCGTCACGTCGCCAGAACCTGGACGCTCGACCTTGATCACGTCCGCGCCAAACCACGCCAACATCTGCGTAGCGGCTGGGCCTGCTTGCACGTGCGTGAAGTCAATAATTTTGATACCTGCTAATGGCTTATCCATGAAATGCTCCTAGTAATGAAAAATGAAAAGTTAAATTATTTCTTGCCAGCTGTTGGGTTCAAGCTGGTGATGCGTCCGCTCTCTGTGCCAGCGGTCTCGTCAATCACAGCGTTAATCAAGGTTGGACGACCCGAAGCCACGGCAGCATTCAAGGCCTTCTCTAGCTCTGCTGGCGTGTTCGCTGTCATGCCGTCGCCACCAAAGGCTTGCATCATGAGGTCATAGCGAGCGTTCTTCACAAACACCGTAGGCGCAACGTCTTTACCGCCAGCGCCCTTGCCGCCGCTTTGGTTTTGATCCGTCCCTTTGTAGATGCCGTTGTTGTTAAACACCACCACGCACACAGGCAGGTTGTAGCGGCAAATCGTCTCGAGTTCCATGCCGCTAAAGCCAAACGCGCTATCGCCTTCAACGGCAATCACGGGGTGACCCGTTGTGACGGCCGCTGCCACGGAAAAGCCCATGCCAATGCCCATGATGCCCCACGTGCCCACATCAAGACGCTTGCGCGGCTTGTACATGTCAACGATGGAACGCGTGAAGTCGAGTGTGTTCGCGCCTTCGTTCACCAAGATCGCGTCCGGGTTGGCTTTGATCGTGTTTTTGATCACGTTCAAAGCACTGTGGAAGTTCATCGGGCTTGGATTGGCTTGCAGTGTGATTGCCATCTTGGCAACGTTGGCATCGCGCTTATCAAA
>CANFWH010000068.1 GCA_947450645.1 Comamonadaceae bacterium
AACGCAGGAGTAAACAAACATGTCTCGAGTTAAACGTGGTGTAACGGCAAGAGCCCGTCACAAAAAAGTTTTAAAACTAGCAAAAGGCTTCCGTGGCCGCCGTGGTAACGTCTACCGCGTCGCCAAAGAAGCGGTAATGAAAGCGGGGCAATATGCCTACCGCGACCGCCGTGCTAAAAAGCGTGTGTTCCGCGCACTATGGATTGCCCGTATCAACGCGGCAGCCCGTGGCCTTGGAATCACCTACAGCCAATTCGCCAATGGCCTGAAAAAAGCCAACATCCAAATTGACCGCAAAGTGTTGGCTCAATTGGCTGTGAGCGACGAAGCAGGTTTTGCAGCGATCGTTGCCCAAGTGAAAGCGGCGCTCGCTTAAACTAATAGCAAGCCCGTTTTTCGCTGGTTGGTTCAAGAGGGTTGAAGTTTGCATAAAACTTCGACCCTTTTTTAATTTATTTTTGAATACAAAGTAGCCGCTTCTATGAGTGACCTCCAAGCCATTGTTGACAGTGCATCCGCAGCTTTTGCGGCTTGCTCTACGCCTGCCGATTTGGAAAATGCCAAAGCGCAGTACTTAGGTAAAACAGGCCGCATCACCGAGCTGATGAAGGGCATGGCTGCGCTGTCCATTGAAGAAAAAAAACAATTGGGCGCGCAAATCAACGTGACCAAGCAAGCGGTAGAAGCCGCCTTGAATCGGCGCCGCGATGCACTGGCGGATGCCGCCATGAACGCGCAGTTAGCAACGGAAGCGTTAGACGTGAGCCTGCCTGGCCGTGCACGCGCGGGCGGTGGTTTGCATCCCGTCATGTTGACGCAAGAGCGTATTGAAGGCATTTTTGGCTCCATGGGTTTCGATGTGGCCGATGGCCCCGAAATTGAAAACGATTGGTTCAACTTTACGGCTTTGAACACACCTGAAGACCATCCCGCGCGTTCCATGCACGACACGTTTTATGTCGATCCGCTGGACGGCAAGCCGACCGATACGCCCCCGCTCTTGCGTACGCACACCAGTCCGATGCAGATTCGTCATGCCACCGCGCATGTGAAGGCTTGGAAAGCCAATACGGATAAGGCTTCCCAGCCTATGCCCGAGATAAGGGTCATCGCACCAGGCCGTACCTACCGCGTTGATAGCGACGCCACGCATTCCCCCATGTTCCACCAGTGCGAAGGCTTGTGGATTGGTGAGAACGTGAGCTTCAAAGATTTAAAAGTCGTCTTCACCGACTTTTGCAAAACCTTCTTCGAGAGCGACGACCTCGTCCTCAGATTCCGCCCCAGCTTCTTCCCGTTTACTGAGCCTAGCGCCGAGATTGACATCCAGTTCGCCACAGGACCACTGGCGGGGCGCTGGTTAGAAGTCGCAGGCTCAGGCCAAGTGCATCCGAACGTGGTGCGCAATATGGGCTTAGACCCTGAAGCGTACATCGGTTTTGCCTTTGGTATGGGGATGGATAGGCTCACGATGCTGCGCTACGGCGTGAACGATTTGCGCCTCTTCTTTGATGGCGATCTTCGCTTTTTGTCCCAATTCCAATAACTACAGTTTCAATAATTAATAGAGGAATCAAACATGCAATTCCCAGAAAGCTGGTTGCGCGAATTTTGCAACCCCGCGCTCACCACACAAGAATTAGCCGACAAGCTCACCATGGCGGGTTTAGAGGTCGAAGAGCTCACCGCTGTCGCTCCCGCATTTAGCCACGTTGTCGTGGGCGAAATTAAAGCGTGCGAGCAGCACCCCAATGCCGATCGCTTGCGCGTCTGCCAAGTTGATGTTGGCCAAGTGGCACTTTTGAATATTGTTTGTGGCGCACCGAATGCGCGTGTCGGCATCAAGATTCCTTGTGCTTTAGTTGGCGCAGAGTTGCCGCCAAGCGCCGATTCAAAAGATGGCAAACCCTTCAAAATCAAGCTCGGGCAATTGCGCGGGGTTGAGAGCCAAGGCATGCTGTGCTCATCCAAAGAACTGGGTATTGCTGAAGGTGCTGATGCCGCGCAAGGCTTGCTGGAATTGGCTCCCGAAGCTGTCGTAGGTCAAAGCATCCGCGAACATTTGACCCTTGACGATACGCTTCTCACGCTCAAACTCACGCCTAACTTGGCGCATTGCCTCTCGGTGTACGGCGTGGCGCGAGAGGTCGCTGCGATTACAGGCGCACCGCTTGCTGTACCAAAATTTTCAACTACCAAAGTCGATTTCACGGATGTCGTGCCGGTCAAGATTGAAGCGCCCGAACTCTGCGGACGCTTTTCAGGCCGTATCGTGCGTGGTGTGGACTTTGGTGCAAAAACACCGCAGTGGATGGTGGATAAGCTGGCTCGTTGCGGCCAGCGCAGTGTGAACGCGCTGGTGGACATTTCGAACTACGTGATGTTTGAATTCGGTCGTCCATCGCACATTTTTGATTTGGACAAAATCCACGGCGGCCTCTCTGTTCGATGGGCTCGGGATGGCGAGAGCCTCAAATTATTGAATGGCAACACCGTCACGTTAGAAGAGAAGTTTGGCGCGAAGGTTGGTGTGATTGCCGACGACCAAGCCGTCGAATCGCTGGCGGGCATCATGGGCGGCGACGCCACCGCTGTGAGCGCGTCCACACAAAACATCTACATCGAAGCGGCGTTTTGGTATCCAAGCGCGATTGCAGGGCGCTCGCGTCGTTTTAATTTCTCCACCGATGCTGGACACCGTTTTGAGCGCGGTGTGGACCCAAGCACGACGCTAGAACATATCGAGCGCATCACTGAGCTTGTCGTCGCCATTTGCGGCACAGGTGCAACGACGGTAGGTGCTTTAGACGACCATCAATCCAACGTGCCAGCCATACGGGACGTGGCTTTGCGGGCATCGCGTGCCGCCAAGGTCATCGGCATGCCGCTGACCAAGGATGACTGCCGCAATGCCTTATCCAGCTTGGGCTTGCAGGTGACAGACGATGCAAATGATGCGGACAAGTTAGTGGTCACGCCGCCCGCGTACCGCTTCGATTTACAGATTGAAGAAGACTTGATCGAAGAAGTCGTGCGCACCATGGGCTACGACAACTTGGCAACCACCAAGCCGCTCGCGCCCACATCGCCCAAGCTCAGGTTGGAGACGAAACGATCTAACTTTGCGGTGCGCCGTCAGCTAGCGGCTTTGGGTTATCAAGAGACGATTAACTTTAGCTTTGTGCCCGAGCAGTGGGAGGCGGAGCTTGCCGCGAATACGAATCCCGTGCGATTGACCAACCCCATTGCTAGCCAGATGAATGTGATGCGCTCCAGCTTACTGGGCTCGTTGCTTGCGGTCATGAAATACAACCAAGACCGTAAAGCCAGTGATGTACGTGTGTTTGAACTCGGGCGTGTGTTTTTACGCGATGAGTCCGCCGTGGATAGCGACAGCACGGTCAAAGGTCTGCATCAGCCCTTGCGCGTGGCGGGACTCGCCAGCGGCGATGCACAGCCGTCCAATTGGGCAACGCGCGCCACCAGCGTTGACTTTTTTGATGTGCGCGCTGACGTTGAGGCGCTGTTTGCACCGCAAACGCTGGTGTTCAAGCCAGTTGTGCATCCAGCGCTGCATCCGGGACGCAGCGCCAGCGTGCACCTGAATGAGCAAGCGATTGGCTTTATCGGCGAGCTGCATCCCAAGTGGAAGCAGTCGTATGGTCTGACGAGCGCCCCCGTGCTGTTCGAACTCGATTTGGCTGCCGTCACGACGCGCCGGTTACCCAAGCTGGAAGCCGTGCCCAAAGTGCCGTTTGTGCAGCGGGATTTGGCCGTCGTGGTCAAAGAATCGGTGACGCATGCTCAGCTGATGGATGCCGTGGCTGACGCGAAGCAATCTCTCGTCAAAAGCGCTGCGCTTTTTGACGTGTACCGTGCCAAAGTTGGCGACACCTCTATGACTGCTGACGAGAAAAGTCTGGCTGTGCGCTTCACGCTTGGCGACGCAGACGCGACGCTGACTGACGGGCAAATTGAAGCCGTTATGACGGCAACTCTGGCATCGCTAATAGCAAAACTGGGCGCAAGACTGCGGTAATGCTTGCGGTGATAATAGTGAACAAACTCAAAAACTTAAATCACATGCCTCTTGCGCTTGACACATTAGAAAACCCTGCACTGACTAAGGCTGAACTAGCTGAGAATTTGTACGCAGGTATAGGTCTCTCAAAACGCGAATCCAAAGAGATCGTGGAAGCGGTATACGACTTGATGTTGGAGAGTTTGGTGACGGGTGATGATGTCAAAATTTCTGGCTTTGGCAACTTCATGGTGCGCCACAAAACCGAGCGCCCTGGACGTAATCCACGTACAGGCGAAGCGACGAAAATTGATGCTCGCCGCGTGGTGACCTTCCATGCCAGTCCGAAGCTTAAAGAACAACTGCTTTAAATTTCATATTGCTGTATGAGTATCGACAAAGTTGTACTGCCGTTGATTCCTGCCAAGCGCTATTTTGCGATTGGCGAGGTCGCTGAGTTGTGCATGGTCAAGCCGCATGTGCTGCGCTATTGGGAGCAAGAGTTCACGCAGCTCAGGCCCATGAAACGCCGCGGCAATCGCCGCTATTACCAGCATCATGAGGTGCTGATGATCCGCCGTATTCGCGAGCTGCTATATGACGAAGGCTTCACCATTAGCGGTGCTAGAAATCACTTGGGTGGTGCTGCAGCAATGGCAATGGCCAGCGACGAGAGTTTGCCCGTGGACATGGACTCACCCGATTGGTTGCGCGAAGAATTGCAAGCGATTCAAAAGATTTTGAAGGGCAAAGCCTAAGGTTTTTACTGAAGCAAAAGCTATAATCAAAAGCTTCGGTGTGTGGCGCAGCCTGGTAGCGCACTTGCATGGGGTGCAAGGGGTCGAAGGTTCGAATCCTTTCACACCGACCAA
>CANFWH010000069.1 GCA_947450645.1 Comamonadaceae bacterium
ATAGCATCCATAAAAGATCCTTTAATAAACTTCTAAATAGGCATTAAATAAGATGCCAACTATAGCACGACTAAAATATAAAGATGTTTTCATACCGACACGGCTTCCATGCGGGTAATCACGCAGATGTGCTCAAACACATTACTTTGATTGCGCTCCTCCAACATCTCACGCAAAAAGACACCCCCCTCACGGTGATCGACACCCATGCGGGTGCGGGTCTGTACCGCTTAGACGGCGACTATGCCAACCAATCGGGCGAAGCGGACGAGGGCATTTTGCGCTTGCTCAAACAAAAAACTGAGGACGAGACTATCAATGCCTACCGCGCTTTGATTGCGCAGTTCAACTCAGGCAATACGCTCTCGCAAGACACCAAGGTCTATCCCGGCTCGCCGTTTATTACGCAAAAGTTATTGCGTTATGACGATCGTCTGCGCCTGTTTGAAATGCATCCGAATGACTATCGATTTTTAGAAGGTAACGTAGAGCAGCTGCGCGTGAATCGCCAAGTGATGGTTAAGCGCGAAGATGGGTTCGAATCACTCAAGGCCTTGCTGCCGCCGCCTAAATCTGCCACGGGTTCGCGCCGCGCCTTGGTGCTGATTGATCCGAGTTACGAGATCAAAAGCGATTACCAAAAAGTCGAACTCGCCATTCAAGATGGTCTCAAGCGCTTTGCCACAGGTTGCTACGCCGTGTGGTATCCAATCATTCCAAGGCAAGAAGCGCACGGCTTGCCGCGCCGCCTTCGGACACTTGCCAGCCAAGCCGGCAAACCGTTTTTGCACGCGACGCTCAATGTGGGCGGAACTGGACTCGATATGGACGCCGTTGGCACATTCGCGGCGCACCGCACCGGCAACGTGAGCCGAGGCCTCAGCGCCAGCGGCATGTGTATCATTAACCCGCCGCATACGCTCAAAGCCACGCTGGATGCGGCTTTGCCAGAATTGGTACGTTATTTAGGGCGCGGTAAGGGGCAGGGGTTTACGGTTGATTGATGGCTTATTGAAGGGAACTTAACCAAGTTCCCGATGCCTCACCAGCACTGGCCAATCTTGCTTAAACGCTTTGGCGAGCTGCTCCACCAAATACACCGACCGATGCTGGCCACCCGTGCAGCCAATGGCGACGGTGACGTAGGCGCGGTGATCTTGCTGCAAGGCGGGCAGCCAATTTTTGACGAACTGCGCGATTTGGGTTTGCATGTCCAGCACTTCGGGGCTGGCTAGCAAATAGTCCATCACGGGTTGATCGCGCCCCGTGAGTGCTTTGAGCTGCGGCTCGTAATGTGGGTTTGGCAGCATGCGCACATCGAACACGTAGTCTGCATCCAGCGGCACGCCGCGCTTGAAGGCGAATGATTCAAACACCACGGTTAGCGAGCTTGACTGCTTAGTGCCATCCACCAAATCTTTCACGATGCTTTGTAGTTGCATGCTGCGGATAAAGCCTGTCTCGATGATGTGGGCGCGGGTGCGAATCTCGGTGAGTAGTTCGCGCTCTAGCGCGATGGCTTCTTGAATGGCAAGCCGCCTGTCGCTGCTGGGTGCACTGGACAGCGGATGCAAGCGCCGCGTTTCGGAATAGCGGTGTACGAGCGTCTCGTCGCTGGCATCCAAAAATAAAAGCTTGTAGGCAACGCCGCGCGATTGCAAACCCGTAAGGACAGATGGAAAGACGGGGAGTGATTTAGCACTGCGTACATCGACGGCAATGGCAATGCGCGAAGCCATACTGGATGTGGTCTCTGAGGCAATTTGCAAATCAATAAAAGCTAAAACCAACTCGGGTGGCAGGTTATCGACACAATAAAAACCAGCGTCTTCTAAAGCGCGAAGTGCGACCGATTTCCCCGAGCCCGACATGCCTGTGATAAAAACAATTTCTGAAGCGCTCATGTCGCCTCCAGCATTTCTGCGGCATGTGTGCGCGCCGTAGAGGTCACGATTTCCCCGCCCAGCATACGTGCGATTTCGGCAATACGATCATCGCCCGTCACCATCGTAATCTGGCTGGAAGGCACGCCAATAGTGGCTTCGCCCAGTGCCAATTTACTCACCACGCCGTGCTGATGCGCTTGGCTTGCGACTTGTGGCAAATGCGTGACCGCCAGCACCTGACGATCTACGCCCAATTGCTGCATCAGCTTGCCAACTGTTTGCGCGGTTGCGCCGCCAATGCCCGCATCAACTTCGTCAAAAATCAAAGTCGGTGCATTGCCCAGCTTGGAGGTGGTGACCGCAATCGCCAGCGCAATCCGCGAGAGCTCGCCGCCTGATGCGACCTTACCCACAGGCTTAGGCGTGGTGCCCGCGTGACCTGCGACTAAGAACTCGGCTGACTCCAAACCATGCGAGGCGGGCGCATCTAATTTGGTCAGAAGCACATCAAACTTTCCGCCCTTCATGCCAAGCTCTTGCATGGCAGCGGTAATGGCAAAACCCAAGCGGGGCGAGGCTTCCGAGCGTTTTTTCGAGACAAGTTTTGCGGCAGTTTCAAACGCTGCATAGGCCGTGCGCTCTGCCTTTTCTAATGCGTCAAGATCACTCATCGCATCCAATTTGGCAAGCGATTCGCGCCAGCCTTGCAGCACCGTGTGGAGTTCATCGGGCGTAGATTTGAAGCGACGCGCAAGCGATAGCCAATCGACCATGCGTGCGTCTAATTGCGTGAGCCGTGCGGGGTCTAAATCGATTTTGCGTAAGTATGTTTGCAAGCTGTGCGCAGCGTCTTCGACTTGTGCGAGGCTACTAGTGAGCTCATCGCAAATGCTCTGGAAGCCTTTTTCGACGTGGCTTTGCGCTTGTAAGGCTTGCAAGGCTGAGTGGATGCGGCCTCGCGCATGGTCGCGTATATCGCTCTCGCCACCATCAAGCGCGGTAATGGCTTCTGTGGCGGCATCAATCAAGCTTTGTGCGTTCGATAAACGTGCGTGCTCGGTGTTAAGTTCCGCCCACTCATCGGCAAGTGGCGCAAGTTTTTCGACTTCGCTAATTTGCCACTGCAAGCGCTCGCGTTCTTGCGTTTGTGTCGCGGCGCTGCTCTTGGCTAGGCCAAGCTGGGCGTGGGCTGCACGCCAGTTTTCCCATGCAAGCGCGAGTGGTTTTTTGTCAAGTTGTGCGTAAGCATCTAATAGCTCACGAACGGCATCAGGCCGAGTCAGCATCGCCCATGCATGCTGGCCGTGAATGTCTACCAAGTGATCGGCTAGCTCGCGCAGTTGAGCGGCTGTGGCGGCGCTGCCGTTAATCCACGCACGGCTTTTGCCAGCCGTGTCAACGGTGCGGCGAATCAGCAAGTGATCTTCAGTTTCAAAACCTGATTCGGCAAGCCACGCATCCACGGCGGGCGTGCGGTCAAACTCGATGGCGATGTCGGCTTTGCTTGCACCTTCGCGCACCACGCCTGCGTTGGCTCGCTCGCCTAAGCCCATTTGGATCGCGTCAATCAAGATGGATTTACCAGCGCCCGTCTCGCCCGTGAGAGCCGTAAAGCCGCTTGCCAAATCAAGCTCTAAGGCGCGAACAATGATGAAGTCGCGCAGGATGAGTCGTTGTATCGCCATATCTCGTCAATGCCTAGGCTAGCTTTCATTCCAATGCAGTTTGTGGCGTAAGGAGTCAAAATAATTCCAGCCAACAGGATGCAAAAACTGTGCCGCGTGCTGGGCGCGCTTGACCACGATGCGATCGCCAGGCTCTAGCTTGGAAAGCGACTGCATATCAAAGTTCACGCTAGCATCGCGGTCAGACAAAATTTCAATCACGATCTCGCCGCTATCGGGCAGCACGATGGGGCGGTTGGATAAATTGTGCGGCGCAATTGGCACCAAAATCCAGCCAGCAAGACTCGGGTGGAGCAGCGATCCGCCAGCAGACAAGGCATACGCCGTCGAGCCTGTGGGCGTGGCCACAATCAAACCATCGGCGCGTTGTTTGGCGACAAATTTGCCATCCACCGAGATGGAAATCTCCACCATGCCCTCGGTCGCGCCGCGGTTCACCACCACGTCGTTCATGGCAATGGCACAAAAGACTGACTTATTGGCGCGTAGCACCTCGCCGTGCAACAGATGACGCTGTTCGGTCATAAATTCTCCGCGCAACATGGGCGCGAGAGTGTGCTCGAAGTTATCGAGTGCGATGTCGGTGATAAACCCAAGGCGACCTTGGTTAATGCCAATCACGGGAACGTCCAGCGTCGCCAGTTGTCGCGCCGCCGCCAGCATCGTGCCGTCGCCGCCAACGGCCACGGCTAAATCGACTTGGCCAGATTGCAGTGCATCAATGCTAGTCGTGACCACGCTGCAGCCCATACGGGATAAGGCCTGCGAGACATCTAGCAATGCTTCACGCGAGCCCGCAGCAGGCGCGCCAGAGGCGGTGGGTGGTTTGCCAATGAGCAAGACGTTTTTAAACATAGCTAATAGTGTAAAGCCCACCGATACGCTGGATTTTGTGCGCTGCTTGCATGCAAGCAGTGTGACCGCCATTCCTCTTGGCCAAGCGTCGCCGCTTGGCTCGGTGCTACCTACCCGTTGACGTTGCTGCTGGGCACAGTGGATCAGCTTTCGCTAACCCTAGTCAACCTACTTGGTATTGCTGCGCGTAGAGATTGCCCGTTTCACCCA
>CANFWH010000070.1 GCA_947450645.1 Comamonadaceae bacterium
AGGCGCTTTACCAGTGCTGATATTTGTGCCGTCGTCATGTTGACTCGTTTAAAACTTCCTGTGCTGTCTTTTGAAATTGCCCACACATACGTGGCATCGAGGGTGGGTTGCAGTACCACCAGTGCTTCGTCTGTTTTGAGTTTGGTTTGAATGTCGGCAATTGACGGTGGGAGAGGACGAACCAGTCTTTCGTAATCGGGGAAGGCAGCTTTGATCTTCACTTGCACATCGGCACGAGTTTTCTCAAGCAAGGCAATGCGTTCGCGCATTTGTGCTGCAATTTGCGGCAGAGGCGAGCTGGTAGCGCCAGTTTCTCCCGATAAGAAATTGCGCAAACCTTTGATCTCGTTTCTTGCGTCTTGGTCTTGCCGCACCAGATCGGACAAGGACGCGTTGGATGCCGCCGCACGCACAGCGGCGTCGCCCAGCGCTTCTTGCACAAGACCACCGCGTAGCCAGTCCGCTATGCCAAGGGCGGCAAGCGCATCGGCTGGGCTAGTTTGCGCGGCTGCTTCGATGTAGGTGCTAAAAATCATTTCGCGCAGTTCTTTGCGGATGCCGACGTTTTCTAGGTAGTCTGAGTTTTCGGGAGCCATGATGTCGCGCACGGCGGCTTGCAGCAGTGGGTACGCCTGTGCTTTAGATGCAGACGTTCCTACGCGCCATAGCGCTAAGCCTTGCAGGCCAGAAGATTGTGCAGTAAAGAAATGCTGCCTGCCCGTTAGGCCAATCCCGTATTGCTTTGCGAAAGCATCAGTGCTGGAGGCCAATAGGGGTATGGCTTCTAGGGCTTTGTTGTTGTGGAGATAGACCACGGCACGGTCGAATGGGTAGCGCACGCGCTCTTTGAGCTTTTCGTCGTTGCCAGCTAGCGCATCTAGTTTGTTGAATTCGGCTAAGGCTTCGGCGTAGCGATGTTGGCCGAGGAGGGTAAGTGAGATGTCGCGTCGTAGATCGGTTAGAAGCGGTGCAATTTCTGTAAGATTAAGTTGCAGGTGTTTGTTAAAGCTTTGGCGTTGCAAAGCAAGCGATTGAACAAACTCTTTTTGCTCGAAGCGCACTTGCCCTACAGACCCTAAGGCTTGTGCGTACAGGGTGGGAGGTGTCGTCTTGTCCTGAAACAAACGTAAATAGTCACGCATCACGGTTTCAAGTTCGGGTCTATGCAGCGCGTTAAGAATGTTGATGCGAACACCCAAATTCCGCGTCAAGGTTTGAAAAGCGTTTAGTCTGGAATACTCATCTTCATTTTTTAAATTTTCAATCTCTTGCCTAGAAATCATCTCAGATTGTTGTGCTGAAGTTAAGGCCAATTCTTGTTTACCTTCGCGCATAGCTAGCAGGGCTTTTGTGATCTCGATAGTTGATTTTGCTCGCAGATGCCATGCACGAAGTACGTTAGTTCTGGGCACAGGTGCTTGTCGTAACAGTGTTTGCGCTTTTTCTAATGTCGCTATGGCTTCTGCATCGCGGTTGAGACGGTAATAGTCCAATGCCAACTGTGACGTTTGCAGCACGATACCTGGACCATTAGAAGTTTTGATGACGTCTAGTCGCGCTTGCAGCGCTTGCTCTAAATTATCTTGTCGTATCAATGTTTCGGTTAATTGAACTTTGAATTGAAGTAGCTTAGACCTTAATGCAGCCTCTTTCAAAACGGCCAATAGAGTTGGCTCATCACCTAGCATTTTTGCAGTGGCAACTCTTTTGTATAGCAGCTCATCTAAAAGAATCTCATTGATATCTTTGGGTACTGGCTCGGCAATAATGGCTTGCAGTTTGGCACGCTCTTCTGTGGTTAGTTGCTTAAAGCTGAAGGTCTCCCCTGCCGCGTTCTGTGCTTTAACGGGTGCACCAACCAACCCAAACGCCAAACTAAGCGCCAACGCACAAATAAATGCGTTAGCGACGTGTCGGATGTTTTGAGTTTGCATGGCGAATCCTTTTGAAGATGTCTCCATTATTTCCTAGAAGCTAGGGCTTGGACATCCTATGTTTATAGGATGATAAATGCAGCAATCAAGCGTAAGCGATGCGCGGTTCAACCGTCATACGCATGCCAACGGCTTTAAAAATCGCTTGCAGAGTCTTGAGTGTCGGGTTGCCTTTGGGGGAAAGCGCACGGTATAGGCTTTCGCGCTGTATCCCCGCTACGCTGGCAACCGTGGCTAGTCCGCCACGCGCTTGCGCAATATCACGCAAAGCCAGCATGGCTGCGGCATAGCCGTCTGGTTCGTCCATTTCTTGCAGTGCCGCTTGGAGGTAGGCAGCCGCAAACTCTGGATCGCTTTTTAGCTCGTCAATAGTGGCCGCGCGATGTGAAATGGAGTTGTTGTAGGTTGCATTCATTTTGTTTTATTCCTTTGCTTCCAATGTTTCCAATAGTCAATGGCGCGCTCGATATCGTTATCTTGCGTACTTTTATCGCCTCCGCATAGCAAGACAACCAAAGTGTCGCCGTGCTTTGCGCAATACACGCGGTAGCCAGGTCCCACATCTACCTTTAGCTCCATCACACCTGCGCGTAAGGATCGGTATTGACCAAAATTACCAGCACTCAATCGTTGCAGCCGTATTTCGATTTGTGCTCTCGCTCGTTTATCTTTCATACTTTGCAGCCAGTCACCAATAGGGCACTTGCCATCGTCTTGTTGATAACGTATGAGTTCGATCATTTACGAAATTGTAACTTATAAATTACTTTCTAGGTCACATCGGCGGCGCAAAACCATCGCGCCCAATCGTCATGCGTAGAGCGGTGGGTTTGCCGTCTTTTTCTTGGGCAATGATGAGCACCTTTGCGCCGACCATCAGCAGACTTTTTTCGGCTGGACGATAAGTCACCACGGGTGCGCCTTCTTTGACATTGACGACTTTCTCACCGCCTTTGTATTTCAGCGTCAAAGTGCGACCATTTGGAGCGACGGCTAGATCGGCCACGGTGGCATTGGTCATTGTGCTTTCAGGTAGCAGGTCCCAAGGGTTATGGCCTTCGCCAGTGCCGCGCTGCGACTCCATAAAGACGTGGACTTCAACTGCATCCAGCGTGCCGTTTGGCCCTGGCACGGCAGCCGTGCCCACGTAGCCGCCTGCTTTGATATCCTCTAATTTGATGGGGTAGACCTCGTTCATGGGCGTGTTCTCGGCCATGATTAGCTTGATGGTCTCGCCGCGTCGCTCTTTGATGGTGACAAAGCCAGGTTCTAGCTTTTCAATCGTGCCGCGAAGGCGAACGGTGGGGCTAGCAGGCGGCGCGGTTTGCGCGGCAACGATTGAGCTGGCAAGTAGCGCGGCTGCAAAAATAGTGAATGTTTTGAACACAGGAACTCCTAAAGTAGTCGCATCATGCTACGCCCATTCGGAGGGCGTGAACCCCACGGTAACCCGAACCGCTGTCCACAAGATGACAGGGCGTTTGATGGTGCTTGGATTGGCAAGCATGACGGCTTTAGCGGTGGCTGCATCCACGACGGAGGCCTGCGTAGCCGCGTCCAACTTGCGCCATGTTGTGCCTTTGCGGTTCAGTAGTCGCTCCCAGCCGATCTGCGCTAGGCCAATATCCATAAGGGCTGCGGGCACGCCTTGCTTTTTGAAATCATGAAAAACATAGTCGATTTTTTGCTCAGTGAGGTAAGCGCGAGCTTTTTTAACGGTGTCGCAATTGGGAATGCCGTAGAGGGTGATGGTATTCATGTGGGGGATTATGGCGATTAAGATTCCAGCATGAGAACCATTATTCAAAACCTCGCAGGCTCGCAAATTCGCGAAGTTGTTAATAGCGCCATCGACAAGCCAGACATACTCAAGTTTTGGTTTGGAGAGAGTGATGAAGTCACGCATCCTGCGGTTCGCGCAGCGGCGATTGCCTCGGTCAATGCGGGTGAGACTTTTTACGCTGCAAACTTGGGTCTAGCGGAGTTGCGTGAATCGGTCGCGGCGTATATGGCGCGCCTTCATAGTTCAAAATTTAATGGCTCTGAGGCCAATCCCATCAGGGCTTCGCGCATTGCCATCACCTCAGGCGGCGTGAGCGGCCTGATGCTGGCAACGCAAATGCTGGTCGATGCGGGCGATGAAGTGGTCTGCGTCACGCCGATTTGGCCAAATCTGCCGCAGCAAGCGATCATCATGGGCGGACGCGTCAAAGCTGTACCGCTTTATGCCGAGGGCGGCGAATGGAAACTCAATATCCATAAGCTCTGCGAGGCGATTACGCCTTCGACGAAGCTCTTGTTAGTCAACGCGCCAAACAACCCTACGGGCTGGACTTTGACACGTAGCGAGCAGCAAAAAATTCTCGATCACTGCCGAAAAACAGGGACATGGATCATTG
>CANFWH010000071.1 GCA_947450645.1 Comamonadaceae bacterium
CCCTAGTCCGTTAAAATCAAATCCTTTTTGCAATCTAGGATTTGACAATGTCTCTTTTTTCCGCCGTCCAAATGGCCGCCAAAGACCCTGTTTTTGGCCTCAACGATCAATTCTCCACAGACACTAACCCTAATAAGGCCAATCTGTGCGTCGGCGTTTACTTTGACGACAACGGCAAGCTGCCACTTTTAAATTGCGTGCAAGCCGTCGAAAAAATGATGGTCGGAACACCTAAGCCACGCAACTATTTGCCGATGGATGGCATCGCTGCATACGACAAAGCCGTGCAGCATCTCGTGTTTGGCGAAGGCTCTGAGCCGCTGGTCTCGAACCGCGTGGCAACCGTGCAAGGCATTGGCGGCACGGGCGGACTCAAGATTGGCGCGGACTTTTGGCGCCGCCTCAATCCATCAGCCAAACTTTTAATTAGCGACCCTAGTTGGGAAAACCACCGCGCGCTCTTTACCGCCGCAGGCTTTGATGTGAACACCTATGCCTATTACGACGAAGCCCTGCGTCATGTGGGTGGTGTCAACTTTGCTGGCATGCTTGCCAGCTTGAATGCCGCAGATGCAGGCACGGTCGTTGTGCTGCACGCTTGCTGCCACAACCCAACGGGTTACGACATCACTGCCGCGCAGTGGGACGAAGTGATTGCAGTCGTCAAAGCCAAGGGCCTGGTCGCCTTTTTGGATATGGCCTACCAAGGTTTTGGTAATGGCATCAAAGAAGACGGCGCTGTGATTGCAAAGTTTGTGGCTTCGGGACTCAACTTCTTCGTCTCGACATCGTTTAGCAAAAGCTTCAGCTTTTATGGTGAACGCGTAGGCGCACTGTCCGTCGTTTGTACCGACAAGGCGGAATGCGCGAATGTGCTTTCGCAGCTCAAAATCGTGATCCGTACCAACTACTCGAATCCGCCCACGCACGGCGGCACAGTGGTTGCAACAGTGCTCACCACGCCCGAGCTCCGCGCCATGTGGGAAGCGGAACTGGCCGAGATGCGCACCCGCATCAAAACCATGCGCACCGCGATGGTTGAAAAACTCAAAACTGCGGGCGTGAAGCAAGACATGAGCTTCATCGCCAAACAAATCGGTATGTTTAGTTACTCGGGTTTGACTGCGACTCAGATGCAGCGTCTGCGCAACGAGTTTGGCGTGTATGGTTTAGATTCTGGCCGTATTTGCGTGGCCGCACTCAACACTAAAAACATCGACTACGTTTGCAATTCCATCGCAAAAGTTCTTTCGTGATCCGCACTCGTATTGCGCCCTCGCCTACGGGTTTTCTGCACCTAGGCACAGCCCGTACAGCCCTTTATTCATGGGCTTTTGCGAAGCATCATGGTGGGAAGTTTGTGCTGCGGATTGAAGACACCGATGTGGCGCGTTCCACGCAAGATTCAGTCGATCAAATCTTAGCTTCCATGAAATGGCTAGGACTTGATTACGACGAAGGCCCGATCTACCAAATGCAGCGCCTGGATCGCTATCAAGCGGTCATCGATCAACTAATTGCCAACGGTCGGGCGTACCGTTGCTACAGCACGCCCGCCGAGCTCGACGTGGTGCGCGAAGCCAAAAAGGCACGCGGCGAAAAGCCGCTTTACGACAACCGCTGGCGACCAGAAGCTGGCAAACCCTTACCAGCCGTGCCTTGCGACGATACGGGCAAGCCGCTACCGTTCGTGGTGCGCTTCAAAAATCCAGCCGAAGGTGACGTGACTTGGAACGACCTCGTCAAGGGCGAAATCACCATCAACAACCGTGAGATTGATGACCTCATCATCCAGCGAACGGATGGCATCCCGACCTACAACTTCGCTGTGGTGGTGGACGACTGGGATATGCAAATCAGCCACGTGCTTCGCGGCGACGAGCACATCAACAACACGCCTTGGCAAATCAATATTTTTAACGCACTCGGTGCGCCCCTGCCGCAGTTTGGGCATTGCCCCGTGATTTTGGGTGACGATGGACAGAAGTTGTCGAAACGACGCGGCGCAGTCAGCGTCACGGCTTACGAAGACAACGGCTATCTGCCCGAAGCCATGCTCAACTATCTGGCGCGTTTGGGTTGGAGTCACGGCGACGAAGAGCTCTTTACCTCCGAGCAAATGGTGAGCTGGTTTGATGGCACGCATCTGTCCAAAAGCCCGGCGCAGTGGGATCCTGCCAAGCTCCTGTGGATGAATGCGCAGTACATGAAGCAAGCCGACAACGCACGACTGGCGGGGCTTGTGGCAGAGCAGCTTGCCAAGCGCAGCATCACACCTACGCCCGTTCGCACTGAGCCTGCCCTAGTGTCACTCAGCAACATCTGTTCCCTCTTCAAAGACCGCTGCGAAACCACCGTAGCGCTGGCTGATTGGTCAAGCGTCTTTTATGCCGAACCAGATCGCAGCACCGACAGCTACAAAGCGGAATACGCACAGCACGTTACCGAGGCGACAAAGCCAGCCATTGCGTTACTCCTAATCAAGCTGCAAGCCTTATCCGACATGGCTTGGGACAAGGCGGGCATTGCGGCTGCCATCAAAGAAACACTCGCCGAGACAGGGCTCAAAATGCCACTGCTCGCCATGCCCGTGCGCATGCTAGTAGCAGGCAAAGCACAAACGCCTGCAGTGGATGCCATGCTGGCGCTGTTTGATAAAGAAACGATACTAGAGCGACTCAATAACGTCTAAAAGGAATTGGTCATGAAGTCATTTTTCGCGCTTGCGGCTTTAGCTTTGGCAATCAGTGCCTCAGCCCAAACCTATCCCACAAAACCGATCAAAGCCATCGTGCCTTTTGCGGCTGGTAGCGCCACAGATCAGATCGGCCGTGCCTTTGCGGCGCACATGGCGCAGACGCTAGGGCAGCCTATCGTGGTGGACAACAAGGCGGGCGTGAACGGCATGCTGGGCGCGGACGCAGTGGCCAAATCAGCTAACGATGGCTACACCATCTTGATTGGCACGAACAGCACCAACGCCGCGCTCAAAAGCTTGATGAAATCCTTGCCCTATGACCAAGATACTGCTTTTGCACCACTGGGTTATTTGGGGTCGGTGCCGCTCATCATCGCCGTCAATAACAACGTGCCTGCCAAGACATTGCGTGAGTTTGTCGATATGGCGAAAGCCAAACCTGAATACGTGACCTTCGCTTATGCCAGCACCTCGCAGCAAGTGTCGTCCGAAGTATTGGCATCGATGGCAGGCATCAAGATGACGCCTGTGCCCTACAAAAGCGGCCCCGCAGCCATGACTGATTTACTAGGCGGACAAGTGATGATGTTTAGCGCCGACTTGGCTGTGACGCTCCCACAAGTCAAAGCGGGCAAGATTCGCGGGCTTGCGATCACATCAACCAAACGCTCTGCCGCCATACCTGAAGTGCCCACGGTCAACGAAGCACTCGGCATCAAAGACTACGAACTGATTGCCTACTTTGCTATGTTTGCACCCGCTGGCACGCCAGCCGATATCGTCACCAAACTCAATCACGCGATCAACGCCGCGGCCAATAGCAAAGAGATTCAAGATAAATTTGCCTCACTCGGTTTTGCTATCGATCCTGGCACACCCGCTGCGCTCGCTGAGCGCAATCGCAAAGAGACGCTCAAGTGGGCAAAAGCAATTCGCGACGCAAAAATCGAACCACAATAAATCAAACAACGTCACTTTGGCTTGTGACACCCAGATTTTCACGCTATAATTTAGGGCTTGGCTGAGTTCTTAGATGGAGTTCAGAACCGTGGGGGTATAGCTCAGTTGGTAGAGCGCTTGCATGGCATGCAAGAGGTCAGCGGTTCGATTCCGCTTACCTCCACCAAGCGTAAATTTTGTTGTCTAGCCTCGCAAAATTTATGGAAAGATTTAGACCCTATCGTCTAGAGGCCTAGGACATCACCCTTTCACGGTGAGTACCGGGGTTCGAATCCCCGTAGGGTCGCCACTTAATGCGGAGTGGTAGTTCAGTTGGTTAGAATACCGGCCTGTCACGCCGGGGGTCGCGGGTTCGAGTCCCGTCC
>CANFWH010000072.1 GCA_947450645.1 Comamonadaceae bacterium
ACTCGCCTTGTTTCAAGATCGTCATGATTTGGCTGTCGCTAAATTTACTCGTCTTCATTGGTAAAAACTCTTTCTGCCCAGTGGGCTTTGAAGTCTCTACTTTTAACTGTTATTAATTTGCGGGGGGATTACCACCTCAGTGCCAAGTGGAATTCCGTGCTCATCTTGAAAACTGGCACTCGTGGAGGCCATATCTGGTGTGGCTTCCAGGGCAATTTTGAGAGATTCAGCGCGTGATAATTCCACACCATTTCGCTTGCCATGTCCGAGTGCAGCGACTCTATCCATCCACGGCAAGATGGCAGAATTCGTTGCCAGAATATCAGCTACTCCTGGCAAGCGGCGCGTGAACCACAGTGGGTGATAGCAAGCGAAATCCGCAACTGAAACTTTATCGCCCAGCACAAAGTTAGACGACTCCAGCATCGTTGCAATGCGGCGCAAATACGATTTGTAGGCTGCAGTGGCATCGCCTGGCAACATACGCGGCGCACCACCGCGCATCGCGGCGCGATCAGCACCAAAGGCACGCAAATCTAAGTCAGGATTCAACCGCGCAAACTCCGCACCACCTGCGGGTGAAAAGTTGTACGCCATTGCAGTAGGAAACAACGTGCCATCCGCCCACTGCGCCAACGTGCGTGCAAGGCCTGTAAGCCCTTGTGGATAAAGGCTTGGCGCAGGATTTAGTGATTCAAGCATTTCGCAAATTAAAAGAGTATCGCAATACACATCTGCGCCCATTTGCAGCACGGGTACGCGGCGATAGCCACCCGTTAATGCTTGTAGCTCGGGCTTGGGCATGATTGGCGAGACATCACAAGACGACCAAGCGAGGTTTTTTAAGCCACAAACCAAGCGGATTTTTTCTGCAAATGGCGAGTTGGGATAGTGGTGAAGAATGAGGTCAGACATCTCGTGCTCCTGATGATGGTTACGCCAGCTTCACGAGTTGCTTACCAAAGTTTTTACCTTTGAGCAGACCCAAGAATGCTTCTGGTGCAGATGCAATTCCCTGTGCAATCGACTCACGCGCATTCAATTTTTTGGTCGCGACTAAGGTGCCAAGTTCCTTCAAAGCTTCAGGCCAGACTTCCATGTGCTCGCTGACGATGAAGCCTTCTACTTTCAAACGATTAATCAAGATGAGCGCTGGGTTTGCAAGCGGAAGCGGTGCGCCGTTGTAGCCTGCAATCATGCCGCAAATGGCCATACGACCGAAGGCGTTCATGCGGAGTAATACCGTGTCCATAATCCAGCCGCCAACGTTTTCAAAGTAGCAATCGATGCCGTTTGGAGCAGCTTCTTTGAGTGCCTTATTCAGCGCCTTGCCATCCGCGTGTTCTTTGTAGTCGATGCAGGCATCAAAGCCAAGTTCATTCACCACGTAATCGCATTTATCCTTGCCGCCCGCAATGCCCACCACACGGCAACCACGCGCCTTGGCGAGTACGCCCACGGCGCTACCCACCGCGCCAGAAGCAGCGGTCACGCAAACGGTCTCACCAGCTTTTGGATTACAGATTTTTACCAACCCATACCATGCGGTCACGCCAGGCATGCCAACCGCGCCAAGGTAAGCGGAGAGCGGAATGTGCGTGCTATCCACCTTGCGAATCATGCCAACCACGGAGTCGGACGCCACGCTGTACTCTTGCCAGCCGCCCATACCAACGACCTTGTCGCCCACGGCGTACTTCGCGCTCTTAGTCGCAACGACTTCGCCGACTGTGCCGCCAATCATCACCTCGCCCAGCGCCTGCGCTGCCGCGTAGCTCTTGCTGTCGTTCATGCGCCCGCGCATGTAGGGGTCAAGGCTCAGGTAGTGATGCTTCACCAGCACTTCGCCGTCTTTGAGCTCTGGCGTTGGCGCAGAGATGAGCTTGAAGTTGCTAGCAACGGCATCGCCCACGGGGCGGTTATCTAAAACGATTTGTTGATTGAGTGGCATGTGGATCTCCTGTTAAAAATTAGTCTGTCGAAATTTGCGACGCAGCGCGAGCGGGTAGTAAACGCTTCACATATTTGAATGTGCCTGTGCTGGACGCGCACACTTTGCCCGCTTCGTCATAAATGGACGCTTCGGTGAACGCCATCGTGGCAGTGCGGTGAATGAGTTTGCCTTTGGCGGTAAGGAGTCCCAGAGGGCTTGGCCGCATAAAGGTGGTTTTCATTTCGATAGTGACCACACCTGTGTCGGGCGAGACGCTACGCGCTGCGGTGGCCATCGTCACATCTAAAAGTGTCATCACCACGCCACCATGCGCAACGGCGAACGAATTAGCGTGCTCAGGCTTGGGCGTGTAGAGAATGGTGGACTCACCGTTTTCAAATCTGGTGAGATCGAATCCCAGCAGATTGACGAAGGGGATTTCTACGCCAAAACCTTTGGCAGCAAACGAATCTAAGGACATGGTTTTAACCGCCCGTCACAATCGACACGCCGCCATCCACCGCCATCCACTGTCCCGTAATGTGCTTGCCTGCGTTGGAGGCGTAGAGCAAGGTCAAGCCTTTGAGGTCTTCGTCGTCGCCCAAGCGGTGAAGCGGTGCGTTGGCCTTTAGGTTCTCTTCGCCCAAGGCTTTGAGCGTGCCGTAGGTCATTTTGCTAGGGAAGAATCCTGGGCACACGGCGTTCACGCGGATGTTGTACTTGCCCCATTCTGCGGCCAGGGTTTTGGTGAAGTTAATGACCGCACCCTTGCTGGTGTTGTAGGCAATCGTGTTGTGCCCAGCGGGGTTGCCGCCAAGGCCTGCGATAGAGGCGAGGTTGATGATCGATCCCGACTTGCGGGCAATCATGGACTTCTTGGCAATTTGCTGACTGAGAATGAAGTAGCCGCGAATATTCAGATTCATCACCTTATCCCACGCCTCAATCGGGTGATCTTCAGCTGGAGCGCCCCACGCTGCGCCTGCGTTGTTGACCAAGATGTCGATGTGGCCAAGGCGCGCAATCGATTCGTCTGCAAGCCTTGTGATGTCTGCCTCGGCAGCGCAATCAGCCGCAATAAAACTCGCGTCAATGCCTTGCGCTTTAAGCGTGGCGACAGCTTCTTCGAGGTCGCTGGCTTTGCGAGATGAGAGCACAATTTTTGCGCCCGCTTCACCAAGGCTTTGTGCCATTTGAAGCCCAAGCCCGCGTGAGCCGCCTGTGACTAGCGCTGTTTTTCCTGTGAGATCGAAGAGTTGTTGAATCGTTCTTGTTGTCATCGGGTTACTCCAATTAAAAATTTAAAAAGCGTTTTCTGGAAGGGCGGCGCAGGTGTTATCGCGTGAACTGACAACGTTCAGCCAAGCATCAATTTTAGGAAGCTCGTAGTTAAAAAAGAATTGCATCGCACCCAAGCGACCAATGCTGGCATCGTCTGTTTTACCATTGCAGGTGATAGCGACATCGAGCCAAATCCACGCCAGCACCACGTGCCCAAAAGCTTGCATGTATGGCACGGCATTGGCAAGTGCCTCGGATGGCTTACCCGTGCTCCACGCCGCCTTCGTCGCAGCATCAATTTTGAGCAACGCTGTAGTCAATGCTTTGGCGTGATCCTTCAATTCGGCACAGGGGGAAGCCTTATC
>CANFWH010000073.1 GCA_947450645.1 Comamonadaceae bacterium
GCTGCGATCCCGCAGAGCGGAGCAACCACACGATCACAATGGCAGCAAACCCAGCGATACCCGTAAAGAACCAGCGCTGCCAACCATCGGCACCTGCTAAAAAGCTAAACGCAGCGCCCGTGTTGTGAACCCGCACGACGTTAAAAAAAAAGGTGACGCGCGTGAAGTCGCCAATGGTGAACGCACTGACAATAAGCACCTTGGTAAATTGATCGAAGATAACGACGATGAGTGCAATGCAAAGCCACATCCATAAAGGGCTCCGAGAGGATTTATTAAATGCCATGATTTAGTTTATTTTTTGACTTTGGCTACATAGGCATCTAGAGATTTCAAGATGTTGTTTGGTTGAACCATTTCGCTTGACAAATTTTGTGCAGTTTGTATGTCGAGCATACTCATTGACTTTGCTAATAAATCACGACTTTCTTCTGCTGCTTTATCGCCAGATGCCGCACTCACGTTGTACAGAGCGTAAGCAGCAATAGGGACTTTGGGTACGCCTTGCCCATCAGCATAAAACGCTCCTAAACTGCTCAAAGAGCCACGAGCATTTTTGTCGGCTGCTAAGCGATGCCACTTTATGGCTTCTCGAATATTTTTTGGAACACCTTGACCTGCTTCATACATTCTGGCTAATAGAAACTGTCCAGAATTGCTGCCTTGAATTGCGGCTTTTTTGTACAAATCAGCAGCTTGTGAGTAATCTCTTTTTTCTTCTGGATTACTGCCCCAGCCTTTCATATAAAGAATTCCTAGCTCGACTTGCGCATCTGGATATCCAGTCTTTGCAGCCTTTTGAAACCAAAACACCGCATCTTTTAGGTTCTTTGCGAGAATGACGCTGCTTTGTGATGTACCGTTTCGGATAGTGCCATCTTCGGTAAGGTAGTATGAACCCACTTTGGCTCGAAAAATATCACCAAGCGCAAATTGCGAGACTACATTGTTTTGGTTGGCTGAAAGTTGATACCACTTTATCGCTTCTGCCTCACTTTGTACTACGTTTTCTCCTTTGAGATAAAACTCCCCTAGTTTCATTTGTGAGTCTGCATAACCTGCTTCTGCAGACTTACGAAACCATTTAATTGCCTCATCTAGATTGATGGACGTTCCCCATCCGTATTGATAGGCCAGTCCAAGACTAAATTGCCCCAAAGTGTTCCCTTGTTCAGCAGACAATTGATATAACTTTTTCGCTTCTAATAAATCTTGTTTTAAGTCAAATAAAGATCCGTAGGTTAGCAAAAAAGCTAGTTCGTTTTGTGATGATGCATAGCCTTGATCTGCAGCCAATCGATGCCAATAGGCAGCGATTTTTGTATCAAGCGCAACACCTCTTCCCGTCTTATACATTTCTCCTAAATTACCTTGTGCAAACGCATAACCTTGATCAGCTGCCAACCGAAACCACTTAACTGCTTCTTGATCGTTTATCGGCACACCAATTCCATTGGCATACATAACGCCTAAATTCCTTTGAGCGGTAGGATATCCTTGGTCGGCCGCTAATCTCAGCCATTTCAATCCTTCTTGATAGTTTTGCGGTACACCAAGACCATCTACATACATTGAGCCTAAATTAGCTTGTGCTGGCGCATACCCTTGAGTGGCAGCCATTGAAAACCACTTAACAGCTAACGGTGCATTTTTTGAGGTGCCTCGCCCATCACGGTACAGCGTTGCTAAATTTGTTTGTCCAGCAACATCGCCTAGCTCTGCTGCTGATTTGAATTCAATAAAGGCTGTAACGTAGTCACCTTCCTTAAATGCCTTGTGTCCTTCAGCAACACCTCCATAGGCAATTTTCGTCGCCACAAGTGCTATAAAAATAATGATGGAATGGAGTGATTTCATATTTCAGCCCTTTAATTAAGCAAAACTTCTCACTTCACCAGCGCCAAATAAATTGCTCACGCAGCGTCCGCAAATCGTTGGGTGCTCGGCATTGCTGCCAACATCCGCAACGTAATGCCAGCAGCGCTCGCATTTGGTGTCTTCAGATGGAGAGACAGAAATTGCTAGTGCATCGCCTTTAACCAATGTCACCTTAGATGTGATGAAGACGAATTTGATGTCGTTGCCTAGGCTGTGCAGCACTTCGTATGCATCATTGTCCAGCGTTAGGTGAATATTGGCTTGCAAAGAAGAGCCTACTTTTCCATCGGCACGTAGAGTTTCAATTTTTTTATTGACTAAATCTCGAATTTCTCGAATGCGTTCCCAGTTGTTCACAAATTTCATTTTTGAGATATCGGCTTTTAACTCATTCAAACTGTCTTTGCCGTCGGATATCTTTTTGGATAGCGGTGGTACGAAAGCTGATAGCGGAAGTTCCCAATACGTCTCCATAAAAATGGATTCAGACGAACCCACAACCTTCCAAGCTTCTTCAGCTGTGAAGCTGAGAAACGGCGCCATCAAGCGTAGCAGCGCTTGCGTGATGTGATACAGCGCGGTTTGGGCGCTGCGGCGCTCTTTGGAATTCGCCTTCGTGGTGTACAGGCGGTCTTTCAAAATGTCGAGATAGAAGCTGCCCAAATCTTCGGAGCAATAAATTTGCAGCTTGGAGACGACAGGGTGGAACTCGTACACCTTGTAGTGCGCGAGGATGTCGCTCTGGAGCAAAGCCGCACGGGATAAGGCGTAGCGGTCGATTTCTAACATTTCATCAAACGGTACAGCATCCTTAGCTGCATCAAAATCAGACGTATTCGCCATCAAGAATTTGAGCGTATTGCGGATGCGGCGATAGGTGTCCACCACACGTGCCAAAATTTTGTCGTCGCCTGCAATGTCGCCCGAGTAGTCACTTGATGCCACCCACAAGCGGATGATTTCTGCGCCCAGCTTGTCCCACGTCACTTGCGGCTCGATGCCGTTTTTAAGCGACTTGCTCATTTTGATGCCCTTGCTATCGACCGTGAAGCCGTGCGTCAAGAGGCCGCGGTACGGTGCGCGGCCATACAAGGCACAGGCAGTGAGCAGTGATGAATGGAACCAACCGCGGTGCTGGTCGTGGCCTTCTAGGTACAGATCGGCTTCGGGGCCCGTGTCGTGTCCGCTGCCAGCATGCGAATGCTTGAGCACCGTGGTGTGCGTCGTGCCCGAGTCAAACCACACTTCCAAAATATCGGTGGA
>CANFWH010000074.1 GCA_947450645.1 Comamonadaceae bacterium
ACTCCTCGCTTTAGCTTGGAAGGCTAAGGTATTACCACTATACGAACCCCGCGCAAACATACCCGCACAATCAATTCAATCACTGGTGGAGAGGGCTGGATTCGAACCAGCGTACTCGTAAGAGGGCAGATTTACAGTCTGCTGCCATTAACCACTCGGCCACCTCTCCACGGCGAACCCGCAATTATGCCACGGTTTTAAGATTTTTTAGTAATGCAAAGGGGTTTGGCTTTGCATCAACGGGCAAAAATGCTGCCGCACCTACGTCTGGGCACGCTTCGTGCAAACTTACCAGCGGCAACGCCATCAGCATTTCATCTTCAATCAATTCTTGTAAATCAAACTGGCGCGAATGCACCAGCGCATCGGCCTCGTCGTTTTCTTCGTCATAGGCCTGCGCCGCTTGTTCATCTTTGACGAACTGAAAGCGATAACTCACATCAATGTGCTCGTCTATCGTATTCAAACAACGTTGACATTTCATTTGCACTTTTGATTGAAGCGACAACACGAGCGCATCAGGACTCTCACCCTCGGCCCGCCATTCGACTTTGAAGTTTGAAGCTGGTAACACCTCGGCAGCCAAGCGAGGCAAGTCCACTGGTGCAAGGATTCCTGCCAACTGCTGCGCTTCTTTGCAAAATCTTACCGAGTCAATATGTTTCATATTCCGTCCTTCAATATCGTCCAAGTGTAAGAAAATCTCGGCATGACCAATCCACCCACCCCCACGCAAAGTCGCCCACTCATACTCGGTTCGACTTCCAAGTACCGCAAAGAACTTCTCTCCCGCCTTCGCATTCCCTTTGATTGCGTCTCGCCAGACGTCGATGAAACCCCGTTAGCAAGCGAGTCTCCACGCGCGCTCGCGCTACGCCTTGCCCTCGCTAAAGCCAAGGCTGTAGCGGCTTTGCGACCAGATGCTATTGTGATTGGCTCCGATCAAGTCGCTGATTTAAACGGCGAGTCGCTTGGCAAGCCTGGCAACTTTGAACGCGCCACAAATCAGCTTAAAGCCATGCGCGGGCAAACCGTCATCTTCCAAACCGCACTGGCAGTAGTCTGCCACGCAACGGGTTTTGAGCAAGTTGATATCGCCGCCGTGCGCGTGGTCTTTCGTGATTTAACCGACGAAGAAATCACCGCCTATCTCATCGCTGAAGAGCCTTACGACTGCGCGGGCAGTGCCAAAAGCGAAGGTCTCGGCATCGCACTACTCGAGCGCATCGACAGCGACGATCCTACGGCGCTCGTGGGTTTGCCGCTCATTCGCACCACCAAAATGATTGCTGCTGCAGGCATCAAAATCTTATGAGCAGCGCGGCCAAAGGCAAACTCTACCTCGTCCCCGCCCCGCTAGATTTTGGCTGCACGGACGATCAGCAAACGCTCATCACAGACGCCATCCCAAGCGGCACACTGCAAGCCGCATCGCAAATCAAACATTGGATTTGCGAAAACGCCAAGAGCACACGCGCCGTTTTAAAACGCATCGCAGAGCACCATCCGCTCATCTGCACGCTGCAAGACATGACGATCACCGAGCTGCCACGCGAAGCCCATAAACACGGCGACCACAAAGCCGCGCAAGACAACAACGCCGCCCTGCGAGCCTTACTGGATGTGGCTTTGCAAGGCATTGATATTGGCTTGATGAGCGAGGCGGGTATGCCCGCTATTGCCGATCCAGGATCCTCCATCGTCCGCGCTGCACACGCACTCGGACTAGACGTCGTACCGTTGGTCGGGCCTATTTCGCTACTACTCGCTCTAGCAGCAAGCGGACTCAATGGTCAAAATTTCGCGTTCAATGGTTACTTGCCGCAAGAGTCGGCTGCAAGAAAAATCCGCATACAGCAGCTAGAAAAATTAGCACTTACCAGCGGTCAAACGCAAATTTTTATAGAGACCCCGTATCGCAATGCTGCCTTGCTTGCCGACATGATCGCCACGCTGCAGCCCATATCCCGCTTGGCTTGCAGCGTAGGTCTTAACTTACCAAGCGCAAAAACTGTGAGCTTACTAGTCAAAGATTGGCGTATCCAAAAAGAGGTTGCCGATTCGTTGCTAACTAGTAAACTACCCGCGATTTTTAGCTTTGGCGTGTAAGAACCCGCAACCTGACACGACTCATTGACATCACATCAGGAGTTCGCCATGTCAATTTCACTATCAAGACAAGCCGTAATCGGTCTGCAAGCCATATGGTGCTTGGCCTGCACAAGTGCCATCTCAACCGTTATTGCGCAAACATGCAGCGCCAAGTCAAGCGACAAAATCACACCTGTCATTGAGCTCTACACCTCCGAGGGATGTAGTTCGTGCCCACCCGCGGACAAATGGCTTTCCACGTTGAAAGATGCGAGCAGCGCCAATCCAAATGCGCCAGCCCCCGTGGTACAAGCCTTCCACGTCAACTACTGGGACTACATTGGCTGGACGGATCGCTTCGCCACGCCTGCGCACACGGCTCGGCAGCGGCAAGTTTCGGCTTGGCAAAACTCAGGCCAAATCTACACGCCGCAAGTGGTGGGCAACGGCCGCGACCTCAGAAACTGGAATCGCTGGAACGCCGAACAAGAGACTGCGGCGGTTGCCATTTCACTCAAACAGGAGATGGGCGGCGTATTTTCGGCACAGGTGCAAGCCACAACCAGTATGGCCTGGAGCGCCTATTGGACGGTCACGGAGGATGGCTACAGTAGCAAAGTTAAAGCAGGAGAGAACTCTGGCGAGTTTTTAAAACACGACTTCGTGGTGCGGCAATATCAAAGCGCGGGCGATCACACTGGCAACAGCAAATTGGTGTTGCAAGCGATTCCAAAAGATGCGGCGCATCCAAGGCATATCAACCTCGTGATTTTTAATCCGCAAACGGGAAAGCCACTGCAAGCACTTAGCTTACCTTGCTAGCTTTTTCGTTTGGCGTATAGCCACCCAGCGTGTAACAAAACCAAGACCAAACTCACCGCTAGTGCGACTAGCAAATTGACCTCCACAGTGAGTGCAAAAGTAATCCATAGCACCGCTTGATCAAAGTGTGTACGTTTGTTAAGGCGTACAAATTCGCGCCATTCGCCCATATTCC
>CANFWH010000075.1 GCA_947450645.1 Comamonadaceae bacterium
GCGGTGCTCGCGCGGGTCAGCACCACTTTGCGCACTTCGCCTTTGGCGGCGTTGGTGCTTGCCATTGCCAGATTGAACAGCGGATCACCCCAAGCCAGCATGGGCTGGGCCGCTTCATGATGAGGCAGCGCTCGCATCGACAGCCAAGCAGCCACGCTGGGCACATGCGTGATGGCGGCTTGTTTGATGAGCCAAGGCGCGTCACCGTTCGCCTTGAGCTTGTCGAAAGGCTGTGTTTGCAACACCCCAAACGGAATCTGCCCCAGCACACCACCAGCCGCAACAATCAAACTAGTCTTGCCCGCCAGCCCTTGTTGGACGGGGCTTAGCAGCTTGGCGTAGAGCTCTTGGGCGGCAGCGTGGTCAAACACAGGGCGGCGACTGGGGTCAATGCCCGCTACGTCTAGACTGGAGCGCAGGCGTTTGACTAATGCGGCTAGCTGGGCGTTTGTAACTCTGGCTCGGTAGAAGCTACCCGCGCCGTCTTTGGAGATCGCCCACACATAAGTTGCGTCATCGGTGGGTTGGAGAACAAGAAGCGTCTCATCTGCTTTAAGCCTTGCTTGAATGTCGGCGGTAGCAGGAGGTAGGGGACGAACGAGGCGTTCGTAATCAGGGAAGGCGGCTTTGATCTTGACTTGGACTTCAGAACGGGTTTTTTCAAGCAGAGCGATGCGCTCGCGCATCTGCGCTGCTACTTGCGGGAGAGGGGATGCTGTGTTGCCTGCTTCCCCCGATAAATAACTGCGCAAGCCTTTGATTTCGTTACGCGCGTCTTGGTCTTGACGTACAAGATTAGAGAGTGCGTCGTTAGACGCAGCGGCACGAACGGCGGCGTCACCTAAAGCCTCTTGTACGAGGCCACCGCGTAGCCAATCGGCTATGCCGAGTGCAGCAAGCGCGTCCGCAGGACTGGTTTGTGCAGCCGCTTCAATGTAGGTGCTAAAAATCATTTCGCGCAGCTCTTTGCGGATGCCGACGTTCTCTAAGTAGTCCACGTTCTCAGGAGCCATGATGTCGCGCACGGCGGCCTGCAAGAGTGGGTAGGCCTGCGCTTTAGATGCCGCAGTTCCTACGCGCCACAGCGCCACACCTTGTAGTCCAGAGGCTTGCGCAGTGAAGAAATGCTGCCTACCCGCTAGGCCGCTTCCGTACTGCTTTGCAGAAGCATCAGCGCTGGAAGCCAATAGCGGCGAGGCTTCCAGCGCTTTGTTGTTGTAGAGGTAGACCACAGCGCGGTCTAGAGGATAGCGAACTCGCGCTTTGAGCTTTTCGTCGTCGCCTGCGATGGCATCTAGTTTGTTGAACTCGGAGAGGGCTTCTGTGTAGCGGTGTGTGGCTATGAATACATTGGACAGCACTCGCCTTGATTGAGCTGCTCTTGGGTCAGTAGCTTCGTAATTTAACTTTTTAAAGATTTCAGTTGTGCGCGATAGGAAAGCTTCTGCTTGTGCAAATTCACGCTGCTCGTAGCGTAAACGCGTTGCTAATTGGTATGCTGTAATTTGCTCCGTCAATGAAATGTTCTTTTCTTGAAATATGCGTAGCAAATCGCTCATCGCATTTTCAGCATCATTCATTCTTCGCGCGGCGACTAGTGCTTGTATCTTTCTAGACGTAATACCCACCAGCGTTTGATAAGTATTAACGTACGTCAAGCTTCCTGGTGCGGCATTCAAAAGGCGAGTTGCTTTGCGGGCTTCTTTTTCTGCTTCAATGGCTTCATTGACAGCCAGATTAAATTTACCCTTACGCTCTTCTAAAGAGGATTTGGTAGCGTAAAGCATTGCTTGACCTCGCGCCGCCGAAATTTGAGCTCCATTATTTGTCCAGTTACCACCTAAATAGCTTTGCGCTTTTGTAATCGCCGTTCTTGCTGCTTCGTCTTGATTAGTTAAATAATAGTGCAGCGCCAAATTTGAACCATAAAACCCACGAGACAAACCATTGCTTGAATTAACGGCTTGCTCTAACCAATAACCGCTTTGCTCTAAATCACCCCTCTCGCGTAGTCGCATTGCAAAATCATTTTTGTATTGCGGGTCTGGCAGCAATTCAACTGCTTCTTTGTATGTGGCAAAAATCAATGGCCAATCTCCCAATTGCCTAGCGGCCCCCAGTTTTTCGTCAATTTGAATCTGAATTTGGTTTGTTCGCGCATCCTTACGAGTTGGCTCTGTAATGATCGCGCGCAGTTTTGCTTCTTCCTCAGCGCTGAGTTGCTTAAGGTTTAGATCTGCTTGCTGCGCTCTCGCAGGCGTAGCAACCAACCCAAACGCGAAGCTAAGTGCCATCGCACAAATAAATGCGGTAGCAATGTGTCGGAGGTTTTGGGTTTGCATAGCGAATCCTTTTTGAAGATGCCGCCATTATTTCCTAGAAGCTAGGGCTTGGGTATCCTATGTTTATAGGAGGCGGTACGACCTAAAATCACTGATATGAAACCCCGCATCTACATCGAGACCTCAGTCATTGGTTATTTGACATCGCGTCCTAGCCGCGACTTCACGTCTGTCACGCGGCAAGAGTTCACTCGGCAGTGGTGGGACTTGTGTCATTCGGCATTTGACCCAGTGATTTCGACTCTGGTGATGCGCGAGGTTTCCCGTGGTGATACGAATGCCGCCCAAAAGAGAATTGAAGCATGCGCTGGGTTGGAATGCCTCATAGTGACAGATGAAGCGATTGAGTTAGCCGAGCGGTTGATGCGCGAAGGGCTTGTGCCCCTTACCGAACCCGAAGACGCGACGCATATTGCGTTGGCATCGACTGAAAAATTAGACTACATTGCCACTTGGAACTTTACGCATATGGTCGGCCCTCAACAAAAATTCAAGTTGCAATTGCGTTTAAACGAATGGGGCTGTCATGTCCCCTTGCTTGCTACCCCAGAAGATTTATTGGAGATTTTGTAATGAACACGCCATCAAACCCTATCGCCAAAATTGTCGACCCTATCTTGCAGGAGGTCTGGCGCATCAAGGCTGAGTTAAATAAGGAAGCTAATTACGATGTGCGCACTCTGGCTCGTGCTGCAAATGCTTTCATCCAAAGCTTGCC
>CANFWH010000076.1 GCA_947450645.1 Comamonadaceae bacterium
ACACCGAGAACTGCATGGACTCATACGGATCGTTGTCGTCTTCTTTGGTTTGCAAAAAGAACTTGTCTTTAAGGACGGTGTGCAGCTTCAAAAACGTGTCATAGACTTCGTCCTTGCTGTGCAGCTTTAAGTCCTCGGAGGGCAGATCCAGCAAGGCTTTGCGCAGTGCGGGAAAGTGCGCGACTGTTCCCGCTGCCGCCACAAAGCTTTCCCCGCCGACCGCTTTAACCGTGAAGATTTTGCTGTTGTCTTCAAAGCGGTGCGCCAGCTTGGTGTCGCCAAACGTGACGAGGCTATCAGACGCAACCGCGACGTGCCCCGCTTTTTTGACAACGACAACTGTGGTCATGCGAGCCTTACAGCGCCACGCGGCGGAAGTCCGCCAGCACGTTTGAGAGGAACGCATTGAAACGCGCAGCCGACGCGCCATCAATCACGCGGTGGTCGTAGGACAGCGACAGCGGCATGATGAGGCGCGGCACAAAGGCCTTGCCGTCCCACACGGGTTGCATCTTCGATTTACTGACACCCAAAATGGCAAGCTCAGGCGCGTTGATGATGGGCGTGAAGTTAGTGCCGCCAATACCGCCAAGGCTGGAGATACTGAAGCAACCGCCTGTCATTTCGGCTGGTTTGAGTTTGCCCTCGCGTGCTTTAAGCGAGAGTTCGGTCATCTCTTTAGCAATGTCGATCAAGCCTTTTTTGTCTGCATCTCGAATCACGGGAACGACCAAACCGTTTGGCGTATCGGCTGCAAAGCCCACGTGCACATATTGCTTGTAGACGAGTTGATCGCCATCAAGCGACGCATTGAACTCAGGGAATTTTTTGAGCGCAGCCACAACGGCTTTGATGATGAACGCCAGCATGGTGAACTTGACACCCGCCTTGGCGTGCTCGGCATTCAGGGTGACGCGCAGCGCTTCCAAATCGGTAATGTCAGCTTCGTCGTTATTGGTGACGTGAGGAATCATCACCCAATTGCGATGCAAGTTTGCGCCGCTAATTTTCTTGATGCGAGAGAGGTCTTTGCGCTCGACAGGGCCAAATTTGGCAAAGTCAACCTTAGGCCATGGCAGCAGGTCAAGTCCAGCACCGCCTCCAGAGCCACCTGCCCCAGAGCCCTTGCTAGATGCGGCTTGCGCGGCAGTCTGCTTAGAGCCACCCATCACGGCTTGCGTAAAGGCTTGCACGTCTTCCTCAGTGATACGACCATTCGCACCAGAACCTTTAACTTCAGCCAGCGGCACACCTAGCTCACGCGCGTATTTGCGGACAGACGGTGAGGCATTCGGTAGCGATGCAAGTTGAGAGGTTTGTTCCGATGGGGAGTGCGGTGGTGCTGAAACAGACCCCTCTATCAGCTTCGCTGACGTCTCCCCTATTGCATAGGGGCGATCAGTGGAGGCGGTATTCGATTGCCCCTGCGCAGTAGGGGAAATGTCCGCTTGAGCGGACAAAGGGGTTGCTGGCGCGGCAGAAACGGCACTCGTAGAAGCCACAGCTGGTGTGGCTTGCGGAGCAGCACCTGCAGCCCCCTCAACTTCAGCAACAAGAGAACCCATCTTCACTTTATCGCCCAGCTTGACCTTCAAAGAAGCCACCACCCCCGCATGCGAGGACGGTATTTCCATCGACGCTTTATCGGATTCAACGGTAATAAGTGACTGCTCTACCTTAACTGTGTCGCCAACTTTGACAAGCAATTCGATCACAGTAACTTCATCGAAATCGCCAATATCGGGAACCAAAATTTGTATATTCGCCATGTTGTTATCTCCTCTAATGTGTTCTTGAATAGTTCGTCGTTTTTAGGCGTAGAGCGGATTGATTTTGTCAGCCTTGATACCGTACTTGGCAATGGCTTCGGCTACTTTGGCCACTGGCACAGCGCCCTCTTCGCTCAAAGCTTTGAGTGCGGCAACCACGATGTAGTGGCGATTCACCTCGAAATGTTCGCGAAGCTTAGAGCGGAAGTCTGAGCGACCAAAGCCATCCGTGCCTAGCACTTTGTACGTGCGACCTTTTGGAATGAAGGGACGAATCTGCTCGGCATAAGCTTTCATGTAGTCGGTCGATGCAATCACGGGGCCTTGATAGGGCTGTAATTGGCTTGTAACGAACGCGGTCTTAGGCGCCTGCGTTGGGTGCAGCAAGTTGTAGCGCTCGATGTCTTGGCCGTCACGGGTCAGCTCGTTAAAGCTTGGTGCGCTCCAGACGTTGGCACCAATGCCCCAATCTTTTTCCAATAAATCTTGGGCGGCAATTGACTCGCGCAAAATCGTACCAGAACCAAGCAACTGCACGGTGTGCACTGCTTTTTTGGCCGTGCTGGGTTTGCACAAATACATGCCTTTGATGATTTGCTCTTCCGTGCCAGGAGTGAGTCCAGGCATGGCGTAGTTTTCATTGAGTAGGGTGATGTAGTAGTACACGTTATCTTGCTTCTCGACCATGCGCTTGAGACCATGATGCAAGATGACGCCGACTTCGTGCGCAAATGTCGGGTCATACGACAAGCAGTTCGGGATGGTGTTGGCCATGATGTGGCTGTGACCGTCTTCGTGCTGTAAGCCTTCGCCATTCAGCGTCGTGCGTCCTGAGGTGCCGCCCAGCAAAAAGCCACGGGCTTGCATGTCGCCAGCCGCCCAAGCCAAGTCACCAATACGCTGGAAACCAAACATGGAGTAGTACACATAGAACGGCACCATGATGCGGTTGCTAGTGGAATAGCTGGTGGCTGCGGCAATCCAAGAGCTCATGCCGCCTGCTTCATTAATACCTTCTTGCAGAATTTGACCCGCTTTGTCTTCGCGGTAATACATCACCTGCTCTTTATCAACTGGGGTGTAGTTTTGACCTGCGGGGTTGTAAATACCGATTTGACGGAACAAGCCTTCCATACCAAAGGTACGCGCCTCGTCCACCAAGATAGGCACGACGCGTGGACCGAGCGCTTGGTCGCGCAGCAGTTGCGTGAGGAAGCGAAAGTAGGCCTGCGTGGTTGAAATCTCGCG